>NZ_JASITC010000003.1:0-629490 GCF_030063405.1 Rhodococcus sp. H29-C3
GGGTACGACCAGTGCTCGGGCACGCGAGGTGCCGTACGCCAATGTACAGATCTACAGCCGACTTGGCACCAGCATGGAACTGTTTTATATGTCACTTTTCAATTAATTTCCCTACTTCACGGTCAGCTACGGAACCGGTGCCCATGAACAGCGAGCCAAAGAACCTATTGCTTGTACGAAGCAAGAAAATTGCCGAACCGTTCGATCGCCTCCGACAGGTCACGCGCCCAAGGAAGCGTGACGATGCGCACATGGTCGTGCCCAGGCCAGTTGAATCCGGTTCCCTGCACCACCAGGATCTTCTCCTGCAACAGCAGGTCCTGGACAAGCTTCTCGTCGTCGTAAATCTCGTGCACTTCCGGGTCGAGGCGCGGAAATGCGTACAGCGCACCGCGCGGCTTCACACACGAGACACCGTGGATCTCATTCAGCTTCGTCCATGCGACGTCACGCTGCTCGAGCAGTCGGCCGCCGGGAAGAATGAGATCGCCGATGCTCTGATGTCCGCCCAGCGCCACCTGAATCGCATGTTGAGCGGGCACATTCGGGCACAGCCTGGTCGACGCCAACAGGTCGATACCTTCGAGGAATCCGGCCGCATGTGCCTTGGGCCCGGTGATCGCGAGCCACCCTGCCCGGTATCCAGCCACTCGGTACGCCTTGGACAGCCCGTTGTACGTCAAGCACAGAAGGTCGGGAGCAAGGCTTGCCAACGACGTGTGTTCGGCGTCGTCGTAGAGTATTCGGTCGTAGATCTCATCGGCCAACAGCAAAAGCTGATGCTTACGAGCCAGCTCGACGATGCCCCGCAGGATCTCCTTCGAATACACCGCACCGGTCGGATTGTTCGGGTTGATCACCAGCAGCGCCACCGTCTTCGGGGTGATCTTCGATTCGATGTCCGCGAGGTCGGGATTCCAACTGTTTTCCTCGTCGCATACGTAGTGCACGGCCTTACCGCCTGCGAGCGTCGTCATCGCCGTCCACAGTGGGTAATCGGGCGCGGGGATCAGGACCTCGTCACCGTCGTCGAGCAAGGCCTGCATCGTCATCGTGATGAGCTCGGACACGCCGTTACCCAGGTAGATATCGTCGACGTCGAGTTCGGGGAAGCCAGGTTCGAGCTCGTAGCGCGTGACGATCGCACGCCGGGCGGACAGAATGCCCTTCGACTCCGAGTAACCCTGCGCATACGGCAACGCAGCGATCATGTCACGGACGATGACATCGGGCGCCTCGAACCCGAACGGCGCAGGGTTGCCGATGTTGAGCTTGAGAATCCGATGGCCTTCGGCTTCCAGTCGCGCCGCATGGGCGTGTACCGGGCCGCGGATCTCGTACAGCACGTTCTGCAGCTTCGTCGACTGCTGCAACGTGCGATGTTGACGCGTTTGATGGTTCGCCTGCGGTTGGTTCACCCCCCTATCGTGCCAGGTCGGTGCCCAGCGCATCCAGGCATAGTGGACCAGGCATTTCTTGTCGGTGCGGGATGCGACAATTTTCCTTATGTGCGGACGGTATGCCAGTACCCAGAGCGACAGTGACCTACGGGCAGTCTTCGACATTGCCGAGACCATCGGTGACGAGCTGCCCCCGGCGTACAACGTGGCGCCCACGCAGACAGTGCGGACCATTCTCGAGCGCGCACCCAAAGATGAACCCGAGGCCGACGTCGTACGGCAGTTGCGTTCGGTCCGCTGGGGTCTGATCCCGTCGTGGTCCAAGGACATCAAGATCGGCAGCAGGCTCATCAACGCGAGATCCGAGACTATCACCGAGAAACCGGCATTCAAGAAGGCCGCAGCCCGTAGACGGTGCATCGTCCCAGCCGACGGTTACTACGAGTGGGAGAAGCGCGAAGGCAAAAAAGTACCCTACTTCCTGCACTCCGAACGACTCCTGGAGATGGCCGGCCTGTACGAGCTGTGGCGTGACCCGTCGAAGTCCGAGGAGGACCCGGATCGATGGGTCTGGTCGGTCACGGTGTTGACGGCTCCCGCAGCGGACGCACTCGGTCACATTCACGATCGCTCTCCGGTGATCGTGCCGGAGTCCCTTCGGGCCGAGTGGCTGGATCCGGCGATGACCGATCTCGGTTCGGTCCAGGAGATGCTGGCCGCTATCCCCGAGCCCAGCTTGTTTCCCTACGAGGTCAGCTCCGCGGTCAACAGCGTCAAGAACGACAACCCCGAACTGCTTCAACCGGTCGGCTAGTTCCGTCGCCCCGACGCGAAGGCGAGCACGGAGTCGGGGCAGCGACTCACCTACCCTGGTCGGTGTGACCCCTGCAGCGCTGCCCTTCGGATCCTGGCCATCCCCGATTTCCGCCGTCGATCTCTCCGCGAGCGGACACCCCGTCGAAGGGGGCCGGTTCGTCGGCGATGAGGTGTGGTGGTCGGAGATGCGCCCGACCGAGGGTGGGCGCACCACAATTTGCCGCATCGAAAACGGTGTGGTGACTTCACTATTGCCCGAACCGTTCAACGCGCGCACCCGTATTCACGAATACGGGGGTGGGGCGTGGACGGCGACCGAGGACGGTCGGATCGTGTTCTCTGAGTTCTCCGATCAACGCGTCCATATCTGTGCGCCAGGTGAGAAACCGGTGCCCCTGACCCCGGCGCCTGCAGTGGCGGCAGCGGTTCGATACGGCGAGCTGTCGATCGTCGGCAGCGAAGTGCTTGCGGTTCGTGAAACTCACGACGGGGCGAAGGTTTCCCGCGACATCTGCGCGATCGCACTCGACGGTTCCGGCGTTCGATCGCTGGCCTCGGGATCGGACTTCCTGGCATACCCGACGCTCTCGCCGAATGGGAACATGCTGGCGTTCGTCGCCTGGAACCACCCGCAGATGCCCTGGGATGGAACCGAACTCAGAATCGTCGATCTGGCTACAGGGGTGTCTCGGACCGTCCTCGGCGGTACCGAGGAATCCGTCTTGCAACCGGAGTGGATCGACGACGAGTCGCTGTACGTCATCAGCGACCGAACCGGATGGTGGAACATCTACCGGACATCCGTCGATGCAGAGGTAGTGGCATTGCACCCAGCGGATGCGGACTTCGGCGCTCCGTTGTGGCAACTCGGCGCACAGTGGTACTCGGTGCTCGACGACGGAAAGCTCCTGACGGTCAGGACCTTCGGTACCGACACGCTCGGCATCCTCGATCCCGTCACCGGACCGCTCGACGACATCGACCTCGATGGGCTCACCTCCATTTCCCTCGGTGGCCGCCGCGGGTCGTCCGTGCTGTTGCGCGCGGGCGGTGCGCACAGTGCCAGCGGGCTGCGACTGTTGGATCTCGACA
Organism: Rhodococcus sp. H29-C3; assembly: GCF_030063405.1. Lineage (NCBI taxonomy): Bacteria > Bacillati > Actinomycetota > Actinomycetes > Mycobacteriales > Nocardiaceae > Rhodococcus > Rhodococcus sp. H29-C3. The sequence goes on from NZ_JASITC010000003.1 coordinate 3,309, forward strand.
CGCGCTCGCTGGTGGAAATCCGCTCGGGGCGAGAGACGATTCCCGACGCCGCCTACCTCCCGCAGGGTGAGCTGATGACCTTCCAAGGCCCACAGCGCGAAGTTCATGCGATCGCCTATGCGCCCCGCAACCCCGAATACCGCGGACTCGAAGGAGAGCTGCCGCCCTACGTGGCATTCGTGCACGGAGGTCCGACGGCCCACGTCGCGCCCGGGCTCAACCCGGTGTTCGCCTACTTCACCAGCCGCGGAATCGGAGTCATCGACGTCAACTACGGCGGATCGAGCGGATACGGGCGGGAATACCGCAATCGCCTCCGCGGGCAATGGGGAGTCGTCGACGTCGAGGACACGATCGCGGCAATGCAAGGGCTCGCCGACGCCGGTCTCGCAGATCCAGCCCGACTCGCCATCGAAGGCGGATCGGCAGGCGGCTGGACCGTCCTGGCGGCGCTCACGTCCTCGGATGTATTCGCTTGCGGTGCGTCGTACTACGGCGTTGCCGAACTGGAAATGTTCGTCGCCGAGACTCATGACTTCGAATCACGGTATATCGACAGCCTGATCGGACCGCTCCCCGACGCGATCGACCTCTACCGAAGCCGCGCACCGATCAACAACGTCGACGGATTGTCCTGTCCAGTACTGTTGCTGCAAGGCCTCTCCGACCCGATCGTGCCGCCGTCGCAGGCCGAACGATTCCGGGATGCCCTCGTACGCAAGGGTATTCCGCACGCATACCTGGCATACGAGGGTGAATCGCACGGCTTCCGCAAATTGGAGACGCAGGTTCACGCGCGGGAATCCGAACTATCCTTCTACGGTCAAGTGCTCGGCTTCACCCCGCCCGGTATCCCTCAGCTCGAACTGTGGAGGCCCTGAGCGTCGTTCGGGTTGGAGCGCGCACCCTTTTTGGTAACCGGAACCCTTTGTTCGCGTCCGAGCGTGGGGGTGCGCTTTGGAAAAAGGGTGCGCGGTTGGGGTGTACGGTCGGGGTGTGCGCGGTCGAGAAGGTGCGCGGTCGGGGTGTGCGCGGTCTAAGTGTGCACCCTTTCTGGAAACCGGGGCCGGTTGTTCGCGTCCGAGCGTGGGGGTGTGCTTTGGAAAAAGGGTGTGCGCTCAGCGGGCTATCGCTGTCGGTGGCGGCGACTTGGCCGCTCGTAGCGCTGCGGCTTCGATTCGTCGACGAACCTCGACCGGTGCAGACAGATCCGCCCACGTCAGGCGGACCACTTGAATGCCGGCGTCTCGGATCGCGTCCTCTCGAAGCTTTTCGCGCCACACCACTTCGTGTGCAGTCGAGCCTTCAGGGACTAGTCGTCCGTATTTGATCTTGCCGTCGAACTCGCACGCCGTCGTGATGGCTCGAAGGTAGAAGTCGACGCGTGCGATCGATTTACCCTGCACCACAATCGAAGTCTGCAACTCGGGAAGGTAGCCGAGTTCGGCCAGCGTCACTCGAGTTCGAGATTCCCCGACGCTTTCCGCGCGACCGTTCATGAAGTTGGCCACGCGCAACCCGGCAGCGTTCCCGGAATGCGTCGGGCGGAGATCCAGCGCATTCACCACCTCGGCCGAGGTCAGATTGTGTAGCCGAGCAGCTTCGTCGGCCGCGCACACCGCAGGCTCGAACTTTTCGGAGCGCGCGATATCGGCGATGGTCCGTTCGAGACTCGTCACTCGAATACCGTCGACGTCCACTACCTCGTGTGGGTGGTACGGCGAACAGTGAAGGACGCGAACCGAACTCGTGCGCGCTCCACTTCTGCGATTACGCGTGACATGCACTTTCCTCAAAGGCAGACCCCACACCGACAGGCCATGGACGACGGCCGCCGAGACGTGACTGAGCACGGCGTCGGGGGTGCGAGCCGCGCCCAAGACTGCCTCGGCGATCACGCGGTGCTTGTCGACGGCACCGAGCGCGTCGAACTCGTCTCGGCTCACGAACGCCCCTGGGCGCAGACGTTTCCACGACTCGGTTCGGCAATAACGCTGTAGTTCGGAGTCGGTAATTCCGCGGGCGAGGGCGTCCTGCCGGCGAACGATTCGGGTCACGTGCTCATAGTCGTCAGCGATGCAGCTATGGGCAATGGCCTGTGGATGGACCTGTGGATAACCAGAGCGCGCACCTCTTTTCACAAGTAAACCCCCTTTCTCTGAGGTGAGAAAGGGGGTGCACTTGCGAAAAAGGGTGTTCGGTTACTTCTTTCGGCCCGGAGCCTTCGCGCCCGCCCGGAATCCGAGACCGCCCGGCTTGGCGGCTGGGGGAGCAACAGGTGCGTCACCGTTCGACGGCTGTGCACTCTCGCCTGCCGAGGCTGCAGGCTCAGCCGCAGTAGCCGACTCAGCTTCGCTCGACACTGCAGGCTCGGCGGCTGAATCCGCTGCAGGCTCGGACTCGACTGCAGCTGGAGCCTCAGCGGACGGCGCCTCAGCCTCTACTGCCGGAACCTCTGCCACCGGCTTGCCCGGTGCCTTGGCGCCCGGCTTCTTGTAGCCTGACTTGACTGCCAGGCCCTTGGCTTTGACGGTCGGCTTCGATTCGACGGCTGCCGAAGCTTCGGTCGGTGCTGCGGGCTCGGACTCGACTGCTGCTGGAGCCTCAGCGGACGGCGCCTCAGCCTCTACTGCCGGTGCCTCAGCAGGCTTGCCCGGTGCCTTGGCGCCCGGCTTCTTGAAGCCGGACTTCATGGCAAGACCCTTCGGCTTGACGGTCGGCTTGGTCTCGGTCGCTTCTGCCGAGGATTCTGCTGCCGACTCACTTGCCGTGGGTGCTGCAGCTTCCGTAGTCGGAGCTTCGGCTGCCGGCGCAGCAGCCTTGGCGCCAGGCGCCTTGCCCTTCACCTGAAGACCCTTGCCACCTGGTGCTTTCGCGCCACCGGCCATACCGAGGCCCTTGGGCTTGGCAGCTGGCGGCGCGGCTTCTGCCTCGGGCGCGGCAGGTGTCGCTGCAGCTCCCGGGGCTTTCGCTCCCGGTGCTTTCGCGAGGCCCTTCATCTTCAGGCCACCGGCCTTGGGTGCAGGAGCTGCCGGTGCGGATGCCGACTCTGCGGGCTCTTCGACGGGCTGGACGCGCTCGGCTTCTTCGACCTCAGCGGCTTCCTCGGTGACGATGTCCGCCTGTGCCGGCTTCTCTCGTGGAATCACCTTGATGTTCTCGCCCAGAACCGAAGATTCGACGCGGGTGATCGACTCGAGCATCAGCTGCGCGACGTCGACGACCTCGACGCCTTCGTGTTCGCCACCCTCTTGGCGTGCGGTGACGCCGTCGGTGAGCATGACGCGGCAGAACGGGCAGCCGGTCGCGATCTTCTTCGGGTTCATGCTGAGCGCTTCGTCGACCCGGTCGATGTTGATGCGCTTGCCGATGTTCTCTTCCATCCACATGCGAGCGCCACCGGCACCGCAGCACATGGACCGTTCGCCGTGTCGCGGCATTTCCTTCAGGTTGGAGCCCGCGGCAGCCATGAGCTCCCGGGGAGCGTCGTAGACCTTGTTGTGACGTCCGAGGAAGCACGGGTCGTGATAGGTGATGTCCTGGCCGACGGTAGCCACCGGGATCAGTTTCTTCTGCCGCACCAGACGGTTCAGGAGCTGAGTGTGGTGCACGACCTCGTAGTCGCCACCGACCTGCGGGTACTCGTTACCGAGCGCGTTGAAGCAGTGCGCACAGGTGACGACGATCTTTCGCTGCTTCTGCTCGACGCCGTCGAACAGGTTGTTCAGCGTCTCGATGTTCTGCATCGCGAGCTGCTGGAAGAGGAATTCGTTACCTGCGCGGCGTGCGGAGTCACCGGTGCAGGTCTCGTCGGCGCCGAGGACCAGAAACTTGACTCCGGCGGTGGCGAGAAGCTCGGCGACGGCCTTGGTGGTCTTCTTGGCGCGGTCCTCGTAGGCACCGGCGCAGCCGACCCAGAACAGATACTCGTAGTCCTGGAAGGAGTCGGCATCCTGCCCGAAGACGGGGATGTCGAAGTCCATCTCTTTGATCCAGTTGAGGCGATCTTTGGAGTTCTGGCCCCAGGGATTGCCCTTGTTCTCCAAGTTCTTGAACAGGCCTGCGAGCTCGGACGGAAACTCCGATTCGATGAGCACCTGGTAGCGACGCATGTCGAGGATGTGGTCGACGTGCTCGATGTCCACGGGGCACTGTTCGACGCACGCGCCGCACTGGGTGCAGGCCCACAGTGTCTCGGGGTCGATGATGCCGCCGTCGATGGCTTCGGCGACGAGCTTGCGATCGGCTTCGTCACGGGCTGACTGCGGGATTGCATCGAGCTTGGCCTGGTCGGGTTTGCCGTCGGCGTCGACGAGACCAATCTCGTCGCCTGCCATGTCCTTCTTGCCGCCGGCGAGAAGGTACGGAGCTTTGACCTGGCTGTGATCGCGCAGCGACATGATGAGCAGCTTGGGTGAGAGTGGCTTGCCGGTGTTCCAAGCGGGGCACTGCGACTGGCAGCGACCGCACTCGGTGCAGGTGGTGAAGTCGAGCCAGCCCTTCCAGCTGAAGTCCTCGATCTTGCCGGCGCCGAATGCGTCGACGTCGGGGTCGGCCTCTTCCATCACGAGGACCTTGCCGCCGGACATCATCGGCTTGGCTGCGCCGAGTGCGGCGGTGCCGTCGTCTTCACGCTTGAAGTAGATGTTGGGGAAGGCGGTGAAGCGGTGCCAGGCGACGCCCCAGTCGATGTTCTTGCCGACGTAGTAGAGCCAGATCATGCCGGACATCAGCTTGATGAACGCGAAGACCGACACCATCACGACGCTTGCGGGCAGGATCTTGGCGATGTTCATGGTGAAGAAGTCGGTCCACGGATTCGCGTGGCCGTACGTGGCGATCTTGCCGGCCTTGACGAAAATCATGCCGAGACCCTCGACGAGAACGACGGCCTCGACGAAGTAGGCGGCGCCGAATCTAGAGCCAGCGAAGCGTGCCTGACGCTCGGCTTTGCGCGGGTGATTGAGCTGTCGGATGACGATCAGCGTGAGGATGCCGAGGACGGTTCCGATACCGAGGAGCTCGTCCGCCAGGTGGTAGATCGCCCAATTGCCGACGATCGGCCAGTGGAACTCGGGATTGAACGTCTGCCCGTAAGCCTCGAACCAGAGGGGGAACCCGATCAAGAAGCCGACCATGACAAGCCAGTGCGCCCAGCCAACGGTGCGGAACTTCACCATCTTGGTGTGCAAAGCAAACTCGACCATCATTTGCTTGAAGCGAGGAATGATCGGGCGCCAGCGGTCTGGGGCAGGCTGACCGAGACGCACGATGTTGAACATCCTCAACCCACCGCGGATGAAGTAGTACCAACACACGAGACTGAGCAGCGCACCGAACGTGCCCAACGAGATCGTCACGGCGTTCATGTAAGCGGCCTTTCGTTATGTAGGCAGCGGGGGAGCTGCCTCGGGTCCAGCCCGACAAGCGTACGACTTTCAAGGTTACTCGCCAGTAATAGTGTTGTTCTACTGACGGGTAACTTAGCAACGCGGAGATCGCTCTGCGCTGGTGGATCTCCGGATCGTTCCACTTTCCGGTGGGCTGAACCGGTCGGTAGAGTCCGTCCTGACGGTCACGTTATGCGTAGGGCGAACATCGGTGTTCGAGAAGGCAGTCCTAAGTAGCCGGCATCGCATCCTCTCCGAGCGTTAGGACCGGGTGTCATCGGCACTCGGTCACGGTCACAGTTCGGTACGAAATCGTGTCCTTGTCTGCGCCTGATGGTCCGGATGTGACAAATGGGCACTATTGGGACTCGGAAAGAACGCGAGAGGATAACGATCGGTCGAGTTGTAGGTTATGCTGCTGCCGCACCGACTAACTCGCGGATTCGGTCTTGGGGTGTTTCTGCGTCTGCGGGGCAGCTTTGTTCGACAACAGCCGGGCTCGATTTGCATAGAAACGGAAACAATCTCCAGATGAAACTCAGCAAAATGGTCGTCACATCGGTGTTCGTTGCCGCGGCGATGGGGCTCGCCAGCGGAACAGCCTATGCAGATCCGACTCCGGCGGCGCCCGAGGCACCCGCACAGGACATCGGCTACGAGTCGAACCTCGAAGATCGCACCATCGTCACCACGATCGATGCGGGCGTCTTCAAGGTCGCCGACGACGGCAAGACGGTCGATGTGCTCGATCAGGCCGACAACGTCGTCGTCACCTTGCCGCTCAGCTTCAATCTCGGCGGCTTGAGCTTCCCGTACGAGCAGAACGTCGACGACGACGGCAAGACGCTCCGTCTCGTTCCTCAGCTCGATCTGACCAAGGCCTCGGCCAACTCGCGCACTCTCGGCGCAACGCAGGTTGCTTCGACCGAGGAAAACCTCATTGCGCAGCAGACCTTCGCGACGCAGCTCGGAATTGCTACTGCCATCGGTGGATTTACGGGAACTATTATCGGTGCTCTCGCCGGTGGCCTCGGATTCCTTGGTGGTCCGGTTGGATTTGCCTCTGTTCCGCTGGGCGCTACTGTCGGCGGAATTGTCGGCACGATCATCGCCGGTGGGCCGACTCTGGTTGTCGCAGGCATCGACCTGATCAACACGCTGAACGCTGCTCCGGGAACCTCGAAGTTCGCAGACAGCGTCAACTGAACGCTCTCGACATAACATCAGCCCGTCACCTCAATGGAGGTGGCGGGCTGATGTGTGTTCGAGTTCAGCCGAATCGAATGCCTGGGTCCGCCAGTGCGATTCCGTTGATCACGATCGTCACCAGGTAGCCGATCAGGTCGAGTCCGACTCCGATAAGTCCGAGCATGCGGGATGCCTTCCGTTCGAGTGATGCGGCACGGGTGTACCTAATGGTCTCGCGATGATCATACGACGTATTTGCATCTCAGTACGACGTGCCGCGCATCGAATTAAACTCTGCCGCAGCAGGAGTCGGCCCTTCGGTGCGTGTGGACACGCTCGACTCACGTGTCGGTTGTTCGGATGAACGTTTTGGTTTTCTTTGCAAGCCCTTGGTACTTTGTTGGAGTGGAAACAGGCGTCACTGCAGTTACGATGCATGTCCATTCCGAGCCCTCGTCCATCGAATCCGAGTGGTCTGCGCTCGCTGACCGTGTCGGGACGGTGTTCTCGTCGAGGCCGAGCTTCGTGGCCAATGTTGTGCGTGCGTCGAGTCTCGACTTCGAATTGGTGGCGATTCGTCGAGACGGACAGTTGGTTGCGTCGGCTGCATTGTCTCTGGTGCGCCGCGGGCCGTTCACTCTCGCGAAGGTGATCGGCACCGGTTTGGGAGTGCCGATCGAGTTTCTCAGCGAGGACACCGAAGCCTCCGACGCGTTGCTCGATGCCATTGCGTCCCTGGGTTACATGGTGGATGCCGATTCCATGATCACGAACGATCCCACTGTGCGTAGGCTCGCGCAGCATCCGTCATGGACAGTGAACATGATGGTGCGTGAACGTGTCCCGGTCATCGATCTCGCTGTCGGACAGACAGCCTCGGATCTTCGAAGTGCGAAATCACTGAAGAGGCTTCGCCAATACCGCAGCGAGGTGCAGCGTCGGTCGTCGTTTCGGGTCGAGGAGATCACCGACATCTCGCATCTGGACGTTCGGTGGAACGACATCCTGGAGGTAGCGGTCCGCGGGATCGCCGGCACCACGAAGATCAACTATCTGACTGCGCCGCATGGCGAGTTCGCTCGCGATTTCCTTCGGAGCGAGGCGCGAGCAGGCAGGCTCTGCATTGCAGGTCTGGTGATCGACGGGCAGTGGTCCGCCCACGAGATCGGGCTGCGAACAGGCTCGCGGATGGAAGGGTGGCTCACTCACTACGACCCGACAGTCGGGCGGTGCCAACCCGGCCATCAGCTGATCGAGTGGTTCGCGAACAATCACGACGAACTGGGTGTCGACGCACTCGATCAGGGAGTGGGCGTCAACGAGATCAAATCGGTCTGGGCCACATCGGATTACGAGCTCGTTCGAGTGTCGGCGGTACCGAAGACCTGGGCCATGTCCGGGGTGCTGGTCCGACTTCTTCGCCAGCTTCCCCCGGCCCTCTCGCGCATTCGACGATACGTCCAGCGCTGTCCCTGACCCAAGCCCTTGTCGGGGCCGACTATCTTCAGCCGATCGAGGCAGTCCTGACGGTCGTGCCTGTTTCTGCCGCAACCTGATCGATCGGGATTCCCAAGCTTGCCGTGCCGCCGAACTGCGCGAGTGCGAGGTTGGCCTCGGTGCAATCGGGTGCGCCGCCACTGTTGGAGCCGCTGGTGATTCCCAGAGCGAGGGTTCCGGTCACGATGGCGCCACCACTGTCGCCCGCGAGAGTGCATGCGGTACTTGCGAACCCGCGCACGGTGCGGCTGGTGCCGTCTTCCATGAACAGTTGAGTCTCGACGCGGTCTGCGGCAACCACTCCGCAGGTGAACGAAGACGACTGACCGGACTTGCAGACGGGCGCTCCGACGACGGGGGAAGCAGTGCCGGTGATGGTCACCGTGCTGCCGTTGGCTCCGCGGACGGTCGGCTTGTCGAGACCGGAGGAGGTGCCGTTGTCGTTCAGCGAGATGACCGACCAGTCGAGTGCGCTGGGCGATCCGAGGCTGGACTCGACGAAGGTGCCGATCTGCGTGCTGTCGTGCACGTTTGCCGGGTTCGGTAGGTAGACGGGTGCACCGCCTGCACCGGTGGCGGCATTCGGATTGCAATGCCCCGCACTGAGATTGACCGACTGTCCCGAGCCCGACGTGGCGTTGAACCCGAAGGAACAGACGCTGATGTCGTTAGGCGCGGTGTCCTTGATGGGGCCCGCGGTGGTGACGTAGGTGTCTCCACCCATCGGCGTCGGGTCGGTGGGCTTGGGTCCACCCGGCGACAGGATGACCTTCAGGTTGGCCAGCAGTGTCGGAAGGTTGAGCGCGCTGCCGATGGGACTGTTCGCGAGGTCGATGACGATCTGATTGTCCAAAACGTCTATCGAAGTACCGTTTACCTGACTGGCGACCTCGCGGGGCAAGGTGGAGATCCAGTTGTTCAGGTCCGTGAGCGACCTTTCCAACCCGTCTGCTGAGACGGGGGCCTGCGCGGAGTCGTAGCCGTCCTGCGCCACGGCCTGTGCTGCGTCCTGAGATGTCACCGCGACGACTGCCTTGCCGTCGGGACCTATCCAGGCACCGGCAAAATCGGCTGGTCGGTTGGCGCGGAAATCCGTTGCGTAAGTGGACAACTCCTGCGCCAGGGCCGCACGATCGAGGTACTCCTGGGGAGAGATTTTCAGATCGCGTACCACAGCCTCTGCGAGTTCACGCGGCAACTGATCTGCGGCGGACTGGTCGACTCCACTGTCGGGCTCGGCCGAGGCCGGTGCAGAGAAGGTACCGAAGAGTAAGAACGCCGTCGAACAAACCACCGCTGCGCGCAGTGCCCCCGTGTTACGCATGAAATCCCTTCATCAGGTGCTGACCGTCAGCGCCCCACCTTAGGCCATAGATCACAGAAAATTATGAACGGTATGGTCAGCGGCCTGGCAGGGAAAGATCGGGAAACGTGAAGTCGGGAAAAGTAAGCCGTGGTGGCTGCGTTTTCGTCGGCGGGAGTGGTAAAGAGGGCTCGGGCGCGACCGTCTCGGGAGCGGGCGGGGGGAGCGGCTGCGCCGGAATTGTCTCGACGATCGGCGGCTCAGTGTTCGACGGCTCTGGGGTCGGCACCGATTCAGGGCTCGGCAATTCGCTGGGCGGGGCGCCGAAAGTCGGGATCGGCACTGCAGCGGCGGGAACAGGCGTCGGCGACGGTTCGGTTGCCGGTATGGAGCCTGCATCGGTGATCGTCGGGGGAACGACCTCGGCGCCGTCGCTGAAGGCGCCCACAGCCGCGGCGATACCGATCGAGACGAGAACGAGCGCGATCGCAGCCGCTGTCACGATTGCGATGGGGCGCTTGGAGTTCGGTGTATCCGTGGACTGTGGACCACTGGGCGAGAGTGGAACCTGCACCGGGATCGCCTCGGAGAATGCCAAGGCGGGCGCGGGAGTGACGACGGGCAGTGCGTCGGTATCGGCCGAATCCGATGAGACCGGGTACATGGCTTCGACTATTCCCAAAGCGCCGCGGGTGACGGTGACCTGATCGAGGTCACCGGAGTTCGATCGAAAAAATTCCCGTGCAGCAGCCTCGTCCGAGATCAGAGTGACCTGCTGGAGGTCGACGCGGTCGAGGGCGTCCCGCACCGAGTCGATGGCGTGAGAACTCCAGGTGTTCGGGTGTGTCAGGACCGCGTGGGGCACGATGCCACCGTGCTCGGCGGTCACCGAGTTCACGAGGCAGAATGCGGCGGTCGCGACGAGATCTTCGGCGCGGAATTCTTGATCGCTGTGCTCGGGCTCGTCGACACGGCCGAGGAATCCGACGAAGGGCGTCGAGTCCGCTGACGGGTCGGCACCGAGTCGCGCGGTGCCGTCGCCGGAGTAGAACAGGGCGGTGTCGGTGACGAAGACCGACGGGTGCTCGCTTCGCTTACGTCGATGGACTGCCACCGATACCCCGTCGGCGATCGTCATCGCCAGATATCCGGTCACGGTGTCGGCTTCAGCATGGTGTTGTCCTGCTGACTGTCCGGGGTGGCTCCGCTGGGCTCTGTCGGTGGCTCCGGTTCGACCGGATCGGTCGGCTCCTCCGGACTCGGATCGATCACTTCCGGCTGGTCGACGTTCGGCTCGACGGGTTTCGGTGTGGTCGTTTCCGGTTCGGTTTCGACGGAGGTCTCCGGGGCGGGCTGGGTCGTCGCAGGCGTGATGACGACGTCCGAGGTACGAGGCGGTTCCGGGGGCGTAGTGGTGGGCGCAGGGGCCGGGGCGACGATCTGTTCGGTCGATGGTTCGACGAACGGTACGACCGTGGGGAACGAAATCTGCGAACTCGGACGGACGATCGGCACGGTCGCCTCGGCGACCTGTGCGCTGTCGATCTCTGGGATCGACGGCCCTGACGTGTCCTGGATCAACAGTGCCGTCAGGCCTGCGCCGAGCGTCAGAAGGGCTGCGAACGCGGCCGCCGCAAGGATGGGGGTGCGTGTCCACAGGGGGCGCACCGGAGTTCGTAGCGGTATTTCCTCGGTCACGGCCTCGATCGGGAACTCGGCGGCGAGCACCGCAGCGCCGCGTGCGGCGGCGATACCGGAATCCGATCCGGCCCACCTGACATCGAGTCCGCCCGCCCATGCTGCGCGTGCTTCGGACTCGGAGACGAGTGCGACGTGGTCGAGGCCGACGCGGCTCATGGCCATACGCACTGCCGAGACCTGCTCCGCCGTCCACCGTGCCGGGAATGTCGCTGCAGCTGCGAGCGTGTCCACCGGGGTACCGATGGACTGGGCGACGTCGGCGAGAAGGCATCGAAGTGCCATCGCGACGAGATCTCCGGGGGCATGATCGCTCGACGCTTCTTCGCCGATCGCGTCGACGAATCCGGTGTACTCGACTGCATCGGGGTCGTCGGTTCGACCGAGCGAAGCGGAACCGTCGGAATGGACGTAGAGAACAGTGTCGTGCAGCGAGGCGACATGCAGGGAAGGACTCGAACGCGCGGCCCTCGATACCGCTGCGATTGCGCGCTGATCGTCGATGTACATGCCGACGTCGGGTAATTCCTGCGCGGGCGGATGGGCCTGCGCAGGCTCGGCGGACCGATTGATCATCGCTACTGCTACCTCGTCGTCTACATATGCCTTGTGGGCGGAGTACTGAGATAGATGTCGTATGCAGGCCCGCAGAAGTTACACAGCCCGCGCACGACTACACAGTAGTTCCGTAGCCCATCCCACGCAGCATCGATAGAAGCTCCGATCGCGAGCGCGCACCGAGGCGCCGCTTGATGCGCGCGACGTGGTGTTCGACGGTCTTGGCAGAGATATAGAGCCGATTGCCTGCTTCGCGGTAGGTGATGCCGAGGACGAGCATTTCCGCGACTTCGGCCTCGCGTGCGCTGAGCGCACCTTTCGGCTCTGCGGTTACTGCGGTCGGTGCCGCGACGGGCTGGCGAAGTGATCGAGCCACCTGGAGCAGTGTGGTTGCCGCTCGGGTGTCGGCGACGCGCAGTGCGGCCTCGCCGGCTAGGCGGGCGCCGTCCCAAGACAATCCGAACTGGGTGAGGGAGTGGGCCGCGGCTTCGACGTCGGAGACGTTCGGATGGCCTTGCAGTACGCCCAACCAGGCGCGACCGGCGGAGGCAAGGGTGGCGCTGTACCGGTTCGATTCGGCTGCCGAGGCGAGTGCCCGCGCATGCGGAACCAGTTCGGCGGGATTCTCGGCAGCAATGGCGGCCTGAACTCCGTACCAATGAAATGCCGACGCCCAGGCAGTCGGCTCGTCCAGGCCCGCGAGTACGGAATCGACCTGTGCAAGCAGATGCGTCATGCGGTCGGGTTGACCCACCCGCACGGCCCCGAGCCAGAGTTCACCGATCGGTAGCAGTGAAAACAAGTCGGCCGAGTATTCGGCGATGACGTCCTGCGCATCGTCCCACGCATTGATCAGTGCCCCTCGGTCACCGGACCGGCGGGCCAGCCCGACTCCGATCGCGTGGAAGAAGAGTCGATTTCGACTGTGCGAAGACGGGATCCGCATCGTCTCGATGCGGGATGCTGCTGCCGCCACATCACCGGACAGCATGCTCGCCCAGGTTTGGAGCAATGCAATTCTGGTGCCGCTCGGATGCTGCATGGGTGCGGTGGACCGCGACACCAGCGATTCGGCGCGCCCGAGATCGCCGCAGTGCAGCGCGAACAGAATGGCGGTTGCCGACGCAGTCTCGGGTGCTGTTCGCCTGGCGTCGGCGCCGGACAGTGACACCGCGCGCATCAGCGTGTTCGTTGCTGCAGTGGTCTCGGCCGTCGACTCCGCGGTGATGGACTGCTGCAACCCACTGGCCAGCAGGGTCAGCGCAGCGGTCGCCGACGTGGGCGGTGCTGTAGACACGGCCGTGACCGGTGGCACGACGCCTGCCACCGAGGCGACGACGGCGGCCAGTGGGGCGTCCGTTCCTGCGCGGTCGGGGCCGAGCCACTCGTAGAGTTGACGTCCCCGCTCGGTCATGCCCCGCTCGGCAGCAACGGTCGCTGATGTCCTTATCGCTGTTCGCAATTCGCCCGCACTCACCGAATCGCTGTGCTCGAGAATGTGATCACCGAATCTTTCGGCTGCATCGAGATCGCCGAGTGCAGCTGCTACATCGGCCCGTCGCGCAGCCAAGGTCAGTGGTTCGGCGCCCGCGTCGACGGCACACGAATACAGCGTCGCGGCGAATTCGGGCTCGGCGCCATCACCTTGGACGACGAGGAAGTGCGCCAGCTGCGGATGCCGAACGCCTGCACCGGCGATGGCCACCGCCATATCAGCGTCGAGAGTGTCTGTCTTGCTTCGATATTCGAGCAAGGTGGTAAGCATCTCCGACAGTCGAGGTGTGCCGAGTGAGGCTAGTAATGCCTCGGTGACGCCGGACAGTGGAGGAGGTTCTTGTGCCAATACGCCTGCTGCGAGTGCACTCTCGCGCACTGCCACTGGATCGACGGATCCCTCGGTGAGTTCGGTCAGCACCTCGGTGTCGGATTCGGCGCCGAAATGGGCCAGCGCGACCACACTCTGCTCGGCGCGGGGCAACGCTGCGAGGTACGCCACTCGATGAGCGTGGACAGCGTCGACGACGACCTTGGTGACCGACACGTCGGCGTCGACGCGTCTACTGGCCTCCAGCGCGACGTCGACGGCATTCTCACATCCACCGGTGGCGGTCAGGATGGTCCCGGCCAGCGCACGGGAGATCGGTCGCCCAGCATCGGTTGCCCGGGCGGCGATGTCGGACTTGGTCAGCACGAAAGCTGCTACTTGTTGCCGGGCAACGGAACGATTCCGACGATGTCTCCGAGGGCATTACCGGTGCCCTGAACGACACCGCCGACGCCCTGAAGCACGTTTCCTGCAGCGTCTCCGGCGTCGGACAATCCCGGACCGGTATACGCCGGTGGTGTGTAGACGGGTGGTGTGTAGGCGGGCGGGGTATATCCCGGGAGCTGCGGATTCGGTGCGGGCGCACCCGGTGCGGGCACGACCGGCGCTGTGACACCCGGCGCTGGAGCAGGGGCGCCGGGCGCTCCGACCTCGACGGCCGGGACGACGGCGGATCCAGGAGCGGAGACGATCGAGCCGTCAGCGGCGATAGCGGTTCCCGGTGCCGGGATCAGGCTGCCGTCGGCAGCGATGGTCGGAGCAGGTAGACCGTTTGCGGGCGTGCCCATTTCGGCAACGGTGGCGGCAGTTACCGCCGACGTACTGGCTCCGGTGCTGCTCTCCGACACCGAATCGACCGGCGCATCGTCGGTGGTCAGTGCGGTTCCTACGGACAATCCGCCACCGGCGATGACCACGAGCGCGGCAACGGAAGCGAAGACGATGCCGACCTTTCTGCGGCCGGATGTTCCGGGCGATTCGGTCGCGGACGCAGCAGCAGAGGATGCGAACGCCGGGCGCGGCGCGGGTCGGGTGACGGCGGCGGCAGCGGCCACCGGAGCGTCGAGGACGGCTGCGCGGGCGATCTCGTTGGCGAGCAAAGCTGCGCCGATTGCGGGGATGCGGTCCGGATGCGGACTGGTGACCACCGGAACACGCATGTGTGAGGAAACAAGTTCGGCGACAAGGGGAATGCTGGAGCTGCCACCGATGAGGAGGACCTGCGTCACATCGGAGACGTCGAGGCCCGAGGTGTGCAGCACGTCGCGAATCAACTCGATGGAATCGAGAACCGGGCGGCGGATCAAGTCTTCCAGTTCGCCACGAACGAGCCGTGTCTCGGTGTGCACCGAGGGAAGGTCGACGGTCAGCGTCGTCGCCGTCTCGGAAGAGAGTTCTTCCTTCGCCTCACTGCAGCGTGCACGAAGTTCGACGAGGGCGCCGACGGTATCGGGATCGAACGGGTCGAATTCGAAGGAGGCGCTACTGGCCGCGGTGTCGAGCACGTGCTCGGTGATCAGGTGGTCGAACTGTGCTCCGCCGAAGTCGGTGGAGTTGGCTCCGGCTCCGATGGTTCCGGCTTCGGCACCGGTGCGCATCAGGGTGATGTCGAGGGTGGAGGCGCCGAGGTCGTAGATGACGACGAGGCCGTCGTTCGCTGCGCCGCGTGAACCCTCGAGCCAGCGCATGGCCGCCGCGGAGTCGGGGACGAGTGTCGCATCGGGCACGCCTGCACGTTCCAAAGCGCCTTGGAGCACGTCGGTCGTATAGGTCGACCACCGGTCGGGATAGGTGACCACGACGGTGGGATCACAGGCGGCGCCCGCACACGCTTCGGCAACGAGGGCCCGCGTGGCAGTGGCGAAGAGGTCCTCGGCCTGATGCGATCGTCCGTCCTCGTCGATGACAGGAACGGGATCTCCGACGCGGTCGGCGAATCCGCTGATCAGATAGCGGTTCTGGCGATCGTGGCGCCCGGAGAGGCTGGGAGCGGCACCGGGGCGAAGGTCCAGGGCGGACCTGCGAGTGACGGTGAGCATTGCTTCATCGGTGGCGAAGTCGCGGGGTGCGTGGGGATCTTCGGATGTATCGAGGGCAGCCACCGAGGCAGCTGTTCCAATCCGTATGCCGAGCCCTGCGCTCATCTTCATCTCCGGCTTCTTGTTCGATCCGCACGTCCTATCGATCTTGTGTCGGAAGCATCGCACCTTTCGTTACGTCTCACAGCAGGTGAATCGGTATCGGCGGTGAAATCCCCTAACGGCTCCGAATCCCCTAACGGCTCACCCCTGGGCCGGTCGGTCCGACTAGGGGGATCGACCCCGTTCTGCCGGGCGCCGGCGGCACATAGCTTTGTGATCAACCACGAAAGACCGAGCAAAAGAATGGAGCCACTTCACATGGCCACCAACGCAGTACTCGACTTCATCCTCAGCCTCCTTCGCGACGACAAGGCAGCTGCCGCATACTGCGCCAACCCGGATATCGCGCTGGCCGCGGCAGGGCTGGGCGATGTGTGCCACGCCGACATCGTCGCTGTTGCCCCTCTGGTAGCCGAGTCCGGGCTGTTCGCAGGAGCAAGCTCGCAGCTCTCGTCCATCCTCGGTGCAGGTGCATCGGGAAGCATCGAAGGCGGCCTGGCCGGTGGCGGCACAGTCGGCGGTGGGCTCGGCGGTGGACTATCGACAGGCCTCGGACTGACAGCCGGTGCTGTCGCAGGCGGAGGACTGGCAGGTGGCGGACTCATCGGAGGCGGAATCGGCGGTGGAGTAGATGGCGGAGTCGGCGGCGAGGTGGATCTGGCCGGTGACATCGCGGTCCAGATCGGTGCCTCGCTCAGTGCAGCTCTCGCCGCAGGCGGACATGTCGGAGCCGACCTCGGCGCAGCATTCGGTGCCGCACTCGAAGCTGCCATCGGCGCGGGCGGATCGATCGATCTCGGTGGCGCGGCAGATCTCGGTGGCGCCCTGACCGGACTCATCGGCGGCGGAATCGAGCTCGGCGGCGAGGTCACCGGAGCATTCGAGGCAGCGCTCGATGCCGCACTCGGTGCAGTCGGCAGCATCGATCTCGATGTCCTTGCCGGTGTGGACGGCGCCCTGAGCGCTGCACTCGGCACTGTTTTCGGCGTCGGCGGAACCATCGGAGCCGATCTCGGCGCCGCGCTCGGTGACGTCTTCGGTGCCGTGATCGGTGAAGGCGCACTCGATCTCACCGGCGATCTCGGTGTGGCATTGAGCGCCGGCCTCGGACTTGGAAGCGACATCGCGGTCGGCCTGGGCTCGGCACTCGACGCCGCGTTCAGTGCAGGCGGGGGAATCGGCGTCGAACTCGGCGGAGCCCTGGAGAGCGTCCTCGCCGTCGACGGTGACCTCGGCGGCACCCTGGGCGCAGCGCTCGGCGCTGTACTGGACGCCGGCGCATTGGCAGACCTCGACCTCACCGGAATCGCGGACGCCGACATCGGCGCCCTCGTCGGCGGCGCCCTCGGCACTGCCCTCGATCTGGACGTCAGTGTCGTCGGCAGCCTGACCGCTGCGCTGAACACTGCGATCGATGCGTCGGGCGAGGCAAGTGTTGCGACCACGCTCGAAGGTGTTCTCGGCGGTGCATTCAGCGTGGGCGGCGAAGCCGGGGCAGGTCTCGGAGCCGCCTTCGACGGTGTTCTCGACGCGAACGGAGCACTCGATCTGAGCGCAGTCCTCGGCGGCGGTCCCGAACTTGGAGCAACTCTCGACGGCGCTCTCGGATCAGCTCTCGACGCGGCAGGAGGTGTCACAGGATCCGGCGATCTCGACCTCAGCGGTCTTAGCGGGGCAGGCGTCACCGGTGGAATCGACAGCGGCATCGACGCCGTCGGCGAAGCAGGCGCGGGGGTCTCCGGCGGATTGTCCGGGCTTGCCGGGTTGGGTGGCGGACTTGCCGGAGGGCTCGGTCACGCGGGCGGTGAGCTGGGTGGCTCGCTGACCGGCGCGCTCGACGGCGCAGCAGCGGGTGCAGCGGACATCGGCGGCGGCGTAACCGGAACCATCGACGCAGGCGCATCCGCTGGTGCCGACGCGGCTGTCTCCACGGGCGCAGAGGTAGCAGGCGCACTCGGTGGTGGGCTCGGGTCGGCTACCGATCTGTCCGCCGATCTATCCGGTGCCGCTGCCGGTGGCGCCGACATTGTCGGTGCCGTCACCGGGGGCATCACGAGCGGCGCATCCGGATCGTTCGATTCGACCTCGTCCTTCGATTCGAGCGCCTGGTCCGGCGTGGATTCGAGCATCTTCGGACAAGCACAGTCCGACGCCGGCCTGCACTCGGACACCAGTCTTCACGGAGACCTCGACAGCTCGGCACAGTCTGTTGCCGACCTGTCGACCGGTGATCACCACACCGATCTGCTCGACCCGTAACCACGCAGTTGTAGGCGGCCCCGGGCGGTTCGGTTCGCCCGGGGCCGCTCTGTCGTTAGAGTTCACCCGAACGCTCGAGAAGGAACGTGTATCGGAAAGAAGGCTATGGACGGGCAATCGAAGCAGCTGGCCGATTTGCTCGATCGCACTGCGGAAGTGGCGCAGAGCGTCGGTCGGTCCGATCTCGTGTCGAGGGTGGAGCTCGCGAAGGAGCGAGTGCTCGATCCCAGAAGGCGCATCGTCGTCGTCGGGCCCCTGAAACAGGGAAAAAGCCAATTCGTCAACTCGTTGCTGAACCTCGACGTGTGTTCGGTCGGTGACGACGAGACGACCGCCATCCCCACCGTCGTGCAGAACTCGGAACGTTCGTATGCAGAACTGGTGCTCGCCGATCCAGGCAACGACGCCGTTCGGGTCGAAGTACCGCTCGAAGATCTACAGACCATCACCCCTGCGGATCCTCGGGCGCAATCCCGCGAGGTCCTTCGGCTCGAGGTCAACGTACCCAGTCCGCTATTGGCCGACGGGCTCGTGCTCGTCGATACACCTGGCGTGGGTGGTCATGGAAACCCGCATGCCGCAGGCACACTCGGTTTGATACCGTCCGCAGACGCGGTACTGGTCGTCTCCGATGCCAGTCGCGAGCTCACCGAGCCCGAAGTGTCTTTTCTTCGACAGGTTCTCGGCCTCTGCCCTTCGGCGGCATTGCTGGTCACCAAAACTGATCTCTATCCACACTGGCGGCAGATCGTCGACGCCAACCTCGCTCACCTGGCGCGTGAAGGCCTCGATGTGCCGATCATTGCGCTGTCGTCTTTGCTGCGATCACACGCACTTCGGCTCACTGACGAGGAGTTGAACAGTGAGTCGGGATTTCCCGAGCTCTACACGTTCCTTCGTGAGAACGTCCTGTTGCGCGCCGATGCGACGACGCGAGCTGCGGTGTCGCTCGACATCAGGTCGGTCACCGAGCACCTCGCGCTGGCAATGGGGAGTGAGCTTGCGGCACTGCGTGATCCGCAGCGAGCCGAGGCAGCTGTTGCCGGACTGCAACGGGCGAAAGCGGCGGCCGAGGAGCTGCACAAGAAGACCTCGCAGTGGCAGCACACCCTCTCCGACGGTATTGCCGACCTCGCCGCGGATATCGACCACGACCTGCGTGATCGACTGCGTCGAGTGACACGCGAGGCGGAGGAGACCGTGGACGCGGGGGACCCGAGTTCGGATTGGCTCGAGCTCGGCAACTGGCTCGAAGAGCAGATCGCGGCATCGGTCGGCGACAACTTCGTGTGGGCACATGACCGTGCGTTGTGGTTGTCCGGGCTCGTCGCGGAGCACTTCGCGGCCGCCGGCGCCGTCGCACTGCCCGATCTGGATCTGGGTGATCTCGACGGCATCCTCGAACCCGTTGCCTCGCTTGCCGATCTGGAGTCGGGGAAGACCGGGATCACCCAGAAAGTCCTCGTTGGAATGCGTGGATCGTATGGAGGGGTGCTGATGTTCGGGCTCATCACCACCTTCGTCGGGCTCAGTTTGCTCAATCCGATTTCCATCGGTGCCGGTGTGCTGCTGGGCACCAAGGCGTACAAGGAAGACAAGGAAAATCAGGTCAGGGCTCGTCGTTCGGAAGCCAAGATCGCGATTCGTCGCTTCACCGATGACGTCAGCTTTCAGGTCGGCAAGGAATCGAAGGATCGGCTACGCCTGATTCAGCGGGTGCTGCGCGATCACTTCACTTCCATTGCCGAGCAGACGCTGCGATCGCTCAACGATTCACTGCGCGCAGCGCAGGAGGCGGCAAATGTCGAAACAGCCGAAAGGTCGACGCGTACAGGGCATTTGGACCAGCAAATGAAGGCCGTCGCGGAGCTCAACGAGCGTGCCTCCGCTCTCGTGCGAAGCGGCCGGGCGCAGTGACACCGCTCGCCGATGCCCGTGAGCTGATCGCCGCCGCACGCGCCGCATATTCGATCGACACCTACGCTGCTGCCGCACTGACCGAGGTACTGGACCGGCTGGGTCAGCCGCTACGCGTCGCGCTCGCCGGGTCGCTCAAGGCCGGTAAGTCGACACTGCTCAATTCTCTTGTCGGGCAGGATATAGCGCCGACCGACGCTACCGAATGCACCAAGGTCGTCACCTGGTATCGCAACGGAGCCAGTCCGAACGTCACTGCCTGGTACGACGGAGGCAAGTCCACACACGTGCCGGTGCAGCGCCGCGACGGACGCTTGGCGTTCGACCTCGGCGACCTGACGGCGCCGGATGTCGACCGTCTCGAAGTCGAATGGCCAGCGCGCGCCCTGACGCACAGCACCATCATCGATACGCCCGGCACCTCCTCGCTCTCCCGAGACGTGTCGGCTCGCACGCTGTCGATGCTGACGCCGGAGAACTCGTCCTCCGGGGCCGACGCCGTCGTATATCTGATGCGGACGCTCAACGCTACCGACGTGAGCTTTCTCAGTCAGATCGGTGCTCATGTCGGCGGTGAGTCGGGACCGCTCGGTGTGATCGGAGTCGTCTCACGTGCGGACGAGGTCGGGGCAGGCCGGATGGACGCAATGATGTCCGCGCACGAGGTCGCGGCCCGGTTCGCTGCGGAGTTGGAATCGACAGGACTGTGCCAGGCCGTCGTGCCCGTTGCGGGGTTGCTCGCGCTGGCCGCTGGAACCTTGCGGCAGTCGGAGTTCGCGGCCTTCGAAACCCTGGCAGGTGTGCCCGAGAAAGATCTGGCGTTGGCGATGCTGTCGGCCGACCGGTTCTCCCGACCCGGACTGCTTCCGGTCGATGCGGATCTGCGGGCGTCGATCGTCGATCGCTTCGGCATGTTCGGAATCAGGATGGCGATCACTCTGATCAAACTCGGCGTCCGTGATTCGCCGACACTGGCAGCGGAACTGACCGAACGGAGCGGGTTGAGCGAACTGCGCTCGGTGATCGACGTGCAGTTCGGTCAACGCGCGGACCAGCTGAAACTACATTCGGCACTCGTCGCGCTGCAGCGCATTCTCGAATCACGGCCGATTGCACAGTCCACAGTCTTCCGGGCCGAAGCGGGCAGGATGCTGGCCGACGTGCATGGCTTTCAAGAACTACGGCTGCTCGGACGGCTACGGTCGACCGTCCCGAAGCTGCCCGACGGCGATCTCGCGGAACTGCAACGGATCATCGGCGGATATGGCATCGACAGCGCCGTCCGGCTCGGCTTGGATCCGGACTCCGGACCGGCCGAGCGCCGCGATCGGGCGCTCGACGCGATCTCGAAGTGGCGCAGACTCTCCGAGCATCCACTGCTCGATCAGTTCACCTCGCGGGCCTGCGCCGTCGCAGCGCGCAGCGCCGAAGGTGTTGTCGCCGTAACGCGTTGATCCGTGCGTCAGCGCAGGATGACCGGCACCCCCTGGTACGGGGCGAGGGTCATCGGGAAGCTGTTGAGCTCGTCGACCACGCCGAGCTCCGAGTCGTCGAACATGTCGAAGACGCCCGCGCCCGGTGTCAGGAACTTGGATTGAATCGTGGCCGCTACCTCGTCGGAGGAGAAGTTGATGACCGTTGCCTGAATCGTGCCCTGGCCCAGTTCGTGCACCATCACCAACAAACCCTTGTGTGAGACGGTCGGTACATCGAGTTGCTGCGCGGTCGCAATGCCGAACCTGTTGCGAATCTCGATGATTCGACCGAGCCGGCTGGCGAACGAGTTCGGATCCTTCAGCTGTGCAGGCAATGCACCGTAGAGGCTGCGGCCACGGGGTATGCCCGATTCCGAGCGGACCGCGTCGGGGAAACTGTCCATCAGATCGTGCGCGCCACGGTTGATCCAGCGGGTATCGCCTTCGCGAATCAATTCGGCGACGTCCTCGGCGTCGATGGGGAGCACACCGAGCAGGTCCCAGCCGGACAACGCGAATACGCCCGGTTGCAGGGCGTTGAAGATCGCGAGCATCAGATGAACGGTTCTGACAGTGTCGATATCGGACTCGTCCATCCGATCGAGATCGCGGATACCGAGTGAAGCGGTGATGACACTGGCTGTGGTGCAGGCGATTCCGTTGGTGGTGAAGGTTCGGTTGTACGGCGCCCAACGTCCGGTGAGTCGATCGGTGAGATCGGACCGAATCAGATCGCCCAGATCCGAACCCTTCACGACGTCGCCGCAGTAGTGGAACTCGTCCTCTGCATGCAGCGTTGCGAAGTGGATGAGCTCGAAGGTCAGCTCATCGTGGTTCTGCAGCGCGTGCACCAGCGAGGCCGGGTCGACGCCGTGGTCACGGCACAGCGTCATGGTGAGCCTGAGGAATTCGGTATTCCCCATGACGAGCGCGTGATGGTAGGCGGGCCGGTTTATGAAGTCGTACGACAGGTCGGCGCCGTTCTCGCTCATCGCCTTGATGTCGTCGATCGTCAGATTCAACTCTTGGAACGTGAATCCGCCCATCTTGCGCACCACACTGGCGATCAGATGATTGGCGGCCTCCGACAGTGGGTGGCCCTCGGACCAGCCGGGGCCTTCCGCGCGGCGCTCGACACCGAGGAAGCCATTGGCGTCCAATCGCAATGCACCGGCACCGAGGTCAGCAATGGAATGGCATGCGTCGCCGATGACCAGGCGCATACCGGCGAACGACGGGTCGAGCCAGTTGATCGACGGCTGCCCGGCCTTGAAGTAGTGCAGGTACACCCAACGGCGCTCGACGCCGTCGATGCCGACGACGGGAGCTGTTGCGCTCCAGTTTGTTTCCTTCACGCCGAGCTCGTAGAAGATGACCCGTTGGAGCTGACCGATGATGTAGCCGGCGCGCGCGAGATTGGCTTCGGCCTCGGCGTCGATGTTCTGCGAGTCGGCACCGGCACGGACACGCGGTAGTAGATGCCAATCCTCCGGCTCGATCTCCACCATGTGGTAGATCCCCGGGTAGTCGGAGACTGCCATTTCGGCGAGACGAAAATCCGCCCCCTTGCCGGTGTGCCCGGGGACGATGTCGTCGATGACTATGCCGTCGTATGCGGAGGCGACGACGCACAGGCGTCGGAACTCTTCTTCCGAGCCGAACGCGGGATCGATCTTCATCCCGATCCGATCGAAATGGCCGTCTACCGAGGGCGTCGGCTTCCAACCGTGGATACCGCCGGCGACCTTGACCGGTCCGGTGTGGACGGCGGTGATGCCGATATCGGAGAAGGCCTGCCAGAGCTCTTCGTCGCCGAGGGTGTGCAGAAAGCTGGTCTGTGGAGCGTTGATCACCGAGATCGGGTAGGCGGTGAACCAGACGGGCGCGCGCTCGACGGCTCCTCGTGGGTTGGGGTCGGCGTAGGGGTTCTGCCACATGCTGCCCTTGCCGGAGAGCTGTTCGGCGATGAGTTTGGCATCCCTCAGCATCGACTGCTCGGTGAGCCATTCGACGTATTCGGGATTGGCGGCGGAAGGATCGCTGTCCTGGGATGTGTTCCCGATCCGGTTTGCCCGACGGACGGAGGGGCGAAGCGGTCGAGGTCTGGCCGGATAGAACTTCTCGTCGTAGGTGATCTCGCTTGGTTCGTGCTGCACTTCGGGATCCATGTGCCTCCGTAGCCTCGCTTTTCCTCAAACCCTACGTAGGGAACGGACGGTCCGCAGACTCGAGCATCCCCGGTCGGGGCGCAGGCGAAACCCGATGCACTGTGCTCGGTTCGGGAATTACATCGATGTTCTTCTCGCAGAACGTGATCGACCGGTAAGCAAAGCGTCATTCAATCGAGACCGCCTGGTATGGAAAGTCTGGTTCGCATAGGTAATAGTCAATCTGGCAACAACAACATCATCTGCACCAACAACCTCACCTGTCACAGGAGACTCTCATGCGTCACATCGCCCGCGCCACCGTCCTGGCCTCGACAGCCGCTCTTGCCGCCGCCATGGGTGCGGTCGTCCTGGCGCCCATCGCCTCTGCGGAACCCGAAGCACCCGCAAGCCCCTTCGGTTCCTCGGTCGCCGAATCGCCCGACCTCGTCGTCACGATGAAAACGGCATGTGTGGCGAAAGACGAGAAGAAGCCCGAGGGCGAGAAGGTCGGCGCACTGGAGATCTCGGTCGAGAACGTCGGTAAGGGTGCCGCCTCCGCAGTGTCCGTCAACTATGCGGTGCTCCCGGATGTCAACGGTGCCGCCACCGTGGAAAAGGTCGATCCGGGTAAAACGGAAAAGGTAATCGTGCCGAGTGGGGCAGCCGAGTGGGTCTCGCGCCCGGGCGGCGTAGCAGTGTTCTCGCCGCAGCTCGATGCCAACTACTCGAACAACGTCGCGGTCGGCCTGCTCAGCGTCGATTGCGCACCGGAACCTGCCGACACCGAGGAGTAACAGCGGAAGGCTTCACCTCGATCCTGCGCCGTGACGGCACTGCCGTCACGGCGCAGTCGTGTGTGTAGGAAGGCGCCGGGAACAAATTCTGCGCATCCTCCGTTAACCCTTTCGACAGCCTTGAGTGGATGAGGCTCAAGTCCAGCTTGACGAAATAAAAGTTGTCTTGCAGACTTGAGTGCAGTTCACTCAGCTAGGCATTTTCCACAGCAATAACAGGAGGAAACATTATGGCTCGTGCGGTCGGTATCGACCTCGGGACCACCAACTCGGTTGTGTCCGTCCTAGAGGGCGGCGAGCCGGTTGTGGTCGCCAACGCCGAGGGATCACGCACCACACCGTCGGTCGTCGCCTTCGCCAAAAATGGTGAAGTGCTCGTCGGCCAGCCCGCGAAGAACCAGGCGGTCACCAACGTCGACCGCACCATTCGCTCCGTGAAGCGTCACATCGGCACGGACTGGAACGTGGAGATCGACGGTAAGAAGTACACGCCACAGGAGATCAGCGCGCGCACGCTGCAAAAGCTGAAGCGCGACGCCGAGGCCTACCTGGGCGAGGAAATCACCGACGCGGTCATCACCGTGCCCGCTTACTTCGAGGACGCGCAGCGTCAGGCAACCAAAGAAGCCGGCCAGATCGCCGGCCTCAACGTCCTTCGCATCGTCAACGAGCCCACCGCGGCTGCACTCGCATACGGCCTGGACAAGGGCGACAGCGAGCAGACCATTCTGGTGTTCGACCTCGGTGGCGGCACGTTCGACGTCTCCCTGCTCGATATCGGCGACGGTGTCGTCGAGGTCCGTGCAACCTCGGGCGACAACCACCTCGGTGGCGACGACTGGGATGAGCGGATCGTCACCTGGCTCGTCGACAAGTTCAAGGCTCAGAACGGCATCGATCTGACCAAGGACAAGATGGCCCTTCAGCGTCTGCGTGAAGCTGCCGAGAAGGCGAAGATCGAACTGTCCTCCGGGCAGAGCACGTCGATCAACCTTCCGTACATCACGGTCGACGCCGACAAGAACCCGTTGTTCCTCGACGAGCAGCTCAGCCGCTCGGAGTTCCAGAAGATCACCTCCGACCTGCTCGATCGCACTCGTGCGCCGTTCCAGGCAGTGGTCAAGGACTCCGGCATCGCCGTCAAGGACATCGACCATGTCGTACTCGTCGGTGGTTCGACGCGTATGCCTGCGGTCTCCGAGCTGATCAAGGAACTGTCCGGTGGACGCGAGCCCAACAAGGGCGTCAACCCGGACGAGGTCGTGGCCGTCGGTGCTGCACTGCAAGCAGGCGTGCTCAAAGGTGAGGTCAAGGACGTTCTGCTCCTCGACGTCACACCGCTGTCCCTCGGTATCGAAACCAAGGGTGGTGTGATGACCAAGCTCATCGAGCGCAACACCACCATCCCGACCAAGAGGTCCGAGACCTTCACCACTGCTGACGACAGTCAGCCTTCGGTACAGATCCAGGTCTTCCAGGGTGAGCGCGAGATTGCCTCGCACAACAAGCTCCTCGGCTCCTTCGAGCTGACGGATCTGCCACCGGCCCCTCGCGGTGTGCCCCAGATCGAGGTCACCTTCGACATCGACGCCAACGGCATCGTGCACGTCACGGCCAAGGACAAGGGCACCGGCAAGGAAAACACGATCAAGATCCAGGACGGCTCCGGCTTGTCCAAGGAAGAGATCGACCGCATGGTTGCCGACGCGGAAGCTCACGCCGACGAGGACAAGGCTCGTCGCGAAGAGGCCGAGGTACGCAACCAGGCCGAGTCCCTCGTTCACCAGACGGAGAAGTTCGTCAAGGACAACGAGGACAAGGTCGACGCAGAGCTCAAGGGACGCGTCGAATCGGCAATCGAAGAGGCGAAGTCGGCTCTGAACGGTAGCGACATCTCGGCAGTCAAGTCTGCTGTGGAGAAGCTGTCCACGGAGTCGCAGGCTCTCGGTACCGCCATCTACGAGGCTCAGGCCAACGAGCAAGGCGGCGCTGAGGGTGCGGCTCAGGCTGCTGACGACGGTGTCGTCGACGCCGAGGTCGTGGACGAGCCCGCCGACGACACGGACAAGAAGTGACGCCCCGCGACAGCGATCACGATCTGCCTAACTCCGAGCAGGAACCGGTCACTTTCGTGGACAAGCGAAAGATCGATCCCGAGACCGGTGAAGTTCGGGAAGGCGACGCAGTTCCGGAGCCCCTAGTGGGCACCGGGGCTGCGCCCCAGCCCGGCTCGGTGGACGAAGGGGATGTCGAGGTAGAGGTGGTTGAGGACGTGCGCGATACACAGATCGCGGAACTCACCGCCGATCTGCAGCGGGTGTCGGCAGAGTATGCCAACTACCGTCGTCGGACCGACCGCGAGAAGCAGGTAGGAGCGGAGAACGCGAAAGCGTCCGTCGTCTCCCAGTTGATTCCCGTGCTCGACGATCTCGAGCGGGCACGCCAACACGGGGATCTCGAGACAGGGCCTCTCAAAGCACTGTCGGACAAGCTCGCCAGCGTCTTCGCAAACATCGGTCTCGCTGCTTTCGGCGCCGTCGGTGACAAGTTCGACCCTTCGGTTCACGAAGCTGTGTCCCATGAGGGTGAAGATCACGATCCGGTAATCGGAACGCTCATGCGTGCGGGTTACAAGCTCGGCGATCGCGTCCTTCGGACTGCGATGGTCGGTGTGGTCGATGATGCGTCACAAGATTCGGGAGCCGATGCTCCCGAGGGGCAGTAAACAAAAATAGCGCGAGAGGAGGAAACGCCCGGTGAGCCAGCGGGAGTGGATCGAGAAGGACTTCTACAAGGAACTGGGCGTTTCTTCCAACGCGTCCACAGACGAGATAAACAAGGCGTACCGGAAGCTGGCCAAGGACAACCATCCTGACGCCAATCCAGGAAACACCGAGGCCGAGCGTCGCTTCAAGGCGGTCAGTGAGGCCAAGTCGGTTCTCATCGATCCGGCGAAACGTAAGGAGTACGACGAAGCACGTCGACTCTTCGCTTCCGGTGGATTCGGCCAGGGCGGAGGCGGATTCAGCCCCGGTGCGGGCGGATTCGGCGGGGGTGGCGGCGGCCAGACCTTCGACGTCGGCGACATCTTCGGTCAGGCCGGCGGCGGCGACGGCGGAATCGGCGACATCTTCGGTGGACTGTTCAACCGCGGTGGGACGCAGCAGCGCCCCGCAGGCAACCGTCCACGACGAGGCAGCGACGTCGAGACCGAGACCACTCTCGGTTTCCGTGAAGCCACGCAAGGTGTCACTGTTCCCCTGCGACTCACCAGCCCGTCCTCGTGCACCACCTGTCACGGCAGCGGTGCGAAACCAGGAACCAGCCCGCGCGTGTGCCCCAGGTGCAACGGCGCAGGCGTGGTCAACCGCAACCAGGGCGCGTTCGGGTTCAGTGAGCCGTGCGACGACTGCCGCGGAAGTGGTTCGATCATCGACGATCCGTGCCAGGATTGCCGCGGTACCGGAGTACAAAATCGCACTCGCACCATCACCGTGCGTGTCCCGCCCGGAGTGTCCGACGGCCAGAAGATCAGGCTGGCGGGCCAGGGTGAAGCCGGTCTGCGTGGGGCGCCCTCGGGCGATCTGTATGTCACCGTCCGGGTTCGACCCGACAAGGTCTTCGGCCGCAGCGGCGACGATCTCACCGTCACGGTGCCGGTCAGCTACGGCGAACTGGTCCTCGGGGCCACGCTGTCGATCCCGACCCTCGACGGCCGAGTCGGCGTCAAGGTGCCACCGGGCACGGTCGACGGACGTGTGCTGCGTGTTCGTGGGCGAGGAGTTCCCAAGAAGACCGGAACCGCAGGTGACCTGATGGTCACCGTCAAGGTCGCGGTACCGCAGAAACTCGACGATCCCGCCATCGAGGCACTGCACGCTTATCTGGAAGCCGAGAAGGCCAGCGGATTCGACCCGCGGGCCGGGTGGGCAGGTGCATAGTGACACTGCCTCCCATACCTGGATCGGGTCATTCCGCAGGCTCCACTCCTGGTCCGGGCCCCGGCCCCGGCCACGCTGACCCCGACGCCCAGGTGTTCGTCATCTCGGTCGCGGCCCAACTCGCAGGCATGCACGCGCAGACCCTGCGTACGTACGACCGTTTGGGGTTGGTGACGCCGCACCGCACTACCGGCGGGGGACGGCGTTACTCGCCGCGGGATGTGGCGCTGCTCCGTGAGGTGCAGAGGTTGTCGCAGAACGAGGGTGTGAACCTGGCAGGCATCAAGCGGATCATCGAGCTGACCAATCAGGTGGAGGCGCTGCAGACCCGCGTCACTGAACTTGCCCATGAGTTGGCGAACGTGCACGCGAGCTACCGACGCGATCTCGTTCCAGTACAACGCAGCGCCTTGGTCGTATGGAAACCGCGACACCAACGCTGAGCCCCCTGTCGAAGTACGGAAGCTATCGGCTGATCGCGCACAGGCGGTGAGACCGCTTATCCTTGACGGCATGCAGACGTGGAACGCAAAAGTGGTCCAGTACAACCGACTACGCAACGACTTGGCCGTCGTTCGTCTCGTCGGGGACGCCGTTCCATTTCGAGCCGGACAGTCGGTTGAGGTCGTGGTGCCGCAGAACGCAACCCTGCCTCGACGGTATTCCTCAGCGCTTCCGCCGTCGCTGGACGGCAAGCTCGAATTTCATGTTCGAGCAGTGCCGGCGGGCTGGGTCAGTGGGTCGATCGTCAACGAGACCCGACCGGGGGACGTATGGCAACTCCGCAATCCGGGCGGCAATCTTCACATCGACGACTCCGGTCGAGATGTCGTCATGATCGCCGGAGGAACCGGGCTGGCGCCGCTGCGTTCGCTCATCCTGGACCTAGCGCGTCGGCCGTCGCCACCTCGAGTGACGTTGTACTTCGGTGGTCGATCGCCCAGTGATCTGTATGCCGCGGATCTGTTGTGGATCCTTGCGTCCGAACTGCCCTGGCTGAAAGTCGTGCCAGTGGTGGATCAATTGGCGGACCCATGGGCGCCGGACAGGTGGCACGAGGCCATCAATGCCCACGTCGCGGACCCTGACGCGAAGTTCGGGGCGAAGCACTGCTGGGAAGGCAGCCTAGCCGACGTCATCGCCGTCCAGGAGCCCTTCGACCGTCATCAGGTTCTGGTGTGTGGTTCGCCTGGCATGGAAGCTGCGACGCTGTCGGCACTGGTCGACAACGGAACCCCGATGGAGGCGGTCCAGCGCTGACTCGAGCGGAAGCACTCGGCTCTCGGATCCTCGTGGTTGCGGGTGGGGCGCTACCGCCCTTCGAACACCGGGGCCCGCTTCTCGGCGAAAGCCCGGGGCCCTTCCTTGGCGTCGTGGCTCTTGAATACCGCTACTCCGAGTTCGGCGTCGATCTTGAACGCCTCTTCCTCGTGCAGTCCCTCGGTGTCTCGGATGGTCTTGAGTATCGCCTGCACGGCGAGCGGGCCGTTCGCGGCGATGAGTTCGGCGAGTTCGAGTGCCTTCTCCAGTGCCTGGCCGTCGGGGACCACGTGGCCGATCAGCCCGATCTCCTTGGCCTCGGCAGCGCGAATATGCCTTCCGGTCAAAAGGATGTCCGCCGCGATCGTGTACGGGATCTGCCGGACGAGCCGCACTGCGGATCCGCCGAGTGGGAAGAGCCCCCATTTTGCTTCGGAGACACCGAACTTGGCGCTTTCACCTGCAACGCGAATATCGGTGCCCTGAAGAATCTCGGTACCGCCTGCAATGGCGGGGCCCTCGACGGCTGCGATGAGCGGCTTGGTAAGCCTGCGGCCTTTCAACAGTGCCTCGATCTTCGACAGATCCCACCCGCCGCCGCTGAAACGGTCACCTGGGTGTGAGCTGGTCATTGCTTTGAGGTCGGCGCCCGCGCAGAATGCGCCGCCGGCGCCGGTCAGGATGGCGACCCGAATATCGGGGTCGGCATCGACGCGATCCCAGGCGTCACGCATGATGGCCATCATCTCGCCGCTCAGTGCATTGCGCGCTTCGGGTCGGTTCATCGTCACGATGAGGACGTGGCCGCGTATCTCCACGAGTGCGTGCGGTGATTCCGTTCCGATTTCCGGCGCGCTCGACGTCACTGTGGCTACCTCGCTCTTGTGATTTCAGTCTCAGATTGGCTATTGCCAGAAACGATAACACGTTCTACTTTTAACGCGTGGCCCTAAATATCGCAGACCTCGTTGAGCATGCAATCGACCTTGTTCCCGACCGGATTGCCCTGGTGTCGGGAGACCGGGAGATCACCTACGCGCAGATGGAAGACAGAACCAACCGGCTAGCGCACTACCTGCAGAAACAAGGCGTCAAGCCGGGCGACAAGGTCGGGGTGTACAGCCGCAACGGTATCGAGACGATCGAGTCGATGGTCGCTATCTTCAAGATTCGCGCAGTCGTGGTCAACGTGAACTACCGGTACATCGAGAACGAGTTGCAATACATCTTCCAGAATTCGGACATGGTCGCACTCGTTCACGAAGCTCGCTACTCCGACAAGGTCGCTGCTGTCCTGCCGACGTGTCCCCTGTTGAAGACGATCGTCGTGATCGACGGCGCGAAGGGCCAGGTCTCCTACGAAGACGCGCTGGAGAGTTCTTCCCCCGAACGCGACTTCGAGGAACGTACCAACGACGACATCTACATGCTCTACACCGGTGGAACCACGGGCAGTCCCAAGGGCGTCATGTGGAGGCACGAGGACATCTGGCGTGTGCTCGGCGGTGGCATCAACTTCATGACGGGCGAATACGTCGAAGACGAGTGGGACATGGCCAAATTAGGTGCCGAGAATCCGCCGATGACGAGAATGCCGATCCCACCGATGATCCACGGCGGGGCGCAGTGGGCCACGTTCCAGAGCCTCTTCGGTGGCGGAAAGACCGTGCTGCACCCCGATTTCGAGGGCCACGCCATGTGGCAGCAGGTCGACAAGTACGGCGTCAACCTCATTTTCATCACCGGCGATGCGATGGCACGACCGATGCTCGACGCGCTCATCGAGGGACGCCCGGATGGCAAGCCCTACGACTTGTCTTCGCTCTTCCTGATAGCCAGCAGCGCAGCATTGTTCTCACCCAGCATCAAGGAAAAGCTTCTCGAACTGCTTCCCAACCGGATGATCACCGACTCGATCGGATCTTCCGAGACCGGTTTCGGCGGACTGTCCATCGTCGCCAAGGGCGCCGAACACACCGGTGGACCGCGGGTGAAGATCGACGCCTCGACGATCGTGCTCGGTGAAGACGGCCATCCCGTCGAGGCAGGCTCGGGAGTCAAGGGCCTGCTGGCTCGGAGCGGGCACATTCCGGTCGGATACTACAAGGACGAGGTCAAGACGGCCGCGACGTTCAAGGAGATCCACGGCGTCCGATACTCGATTCCCGGCGACTACGCCAGAGTCGAAGCCGACGGCAGCGTCACGATGCTCGGTCGTGGCTCGGTCTCGATCAATACCGGTGGCGAAAAAGTGTTCCCGGAAGAGGTCGAAGGTGCGCTCAAATCGCACCCCGACGTCTTCGACGCCATCGTCGTCGGTGTACCGGACGAGCGGCTCGGCCACAAGGTCGCTGCCGTCGTGCAGACCCGAGGCGCACATCGTCCTAAACTCGCAGACCTCGATACCGCAGCACGCAAAGAGATTGCGGGATACAAGATTCCGCGTGCGGTGTGGTTCGTCGACGAGATCAAGCGTTCGCCGGCCGGCAAGCCCGACTACCGGTGGGCATTGAGTCAGACCGAACAGCGCCCGGCCGACGAGACCTCCGCGTCGCGTCTCGCCGGCGCAGAGAGCTAGGCAACCATGCATACCGATCTTTCGGAAAAGTTCGGAATAGAATTTCCGATCTTCGGCTTCACTCCGTCCGAACATGTCGCTGCGGCGATCAGCCGAGCCGGCGGACTCGGTGTGCTCGGCTGTGTGCGGTTCAACGACGCCGAAGAACTCGACGCGGTGCTGACCTGGATGGATGAGAACACCGACGGTAAGCCGTACGGTGTCGACATCGTCATGCCTGCGAAGATTCCTACCGAGGGCGCCTCGGTGGACTTGAACGAATTGATTCCGGCCGAGCATCGAGCGTTCATCGATCGGACGCTCGACCAACTCGGTGTGCCGCCGCTCGACGACGATGCGGCACGAAACGAAGGGGTGCTCGGCTGGCTGCACTCGGTGGCCCGATCGCACGTCGACGTCGCGTTGAAGCACCCGATCAAGTTGATCGCCAACGCACTGGGCTCGCCGCCGAACGACGTGATCGTGCAGGCACACGAGCATGGCGTACCGGTCGCAGCGCTGGCAGGTACGGCGGAACACGCGCGCAGGCACATCGAGAACGGTGTCGATATCGTCATCGCTCAGGGGTATGAAGCTGGGGGTCATACCGGTGAGATCGCTTCGATGGTGCTGCTGCCCGAGGTCGTCGATGCGTTGGGCGACTCGGGTGCAGTCCTTGCGGCAGGCGGAATCGGCAGTGGACGACAAGTAGCGGCCGCGCTGGCGCTCGGCGCCCAAGGTGTCTGGATGGGCTCGATGTGGCTGACTGCGTCCGAGTATCGCCTCGGTGCACGCGCGGAGGGTAAGCCGTCGACGATGCAGGAAGCGTTGTTGACGGCGACGTCGAGCGATACGGTTCGAACGCGCATCTACTCGGGTAAACCCGCGCGTTTGCTCAAGACGAAGTGGACCGAGGCGTGGAACAGCGCCGAGGCCCCGGACCCACTACCGATGCCGTTGCAGAACATCTTGGTCAGTGAAGCCCATCAACGAATCAACAACGCCGACAATCCCGATGTGGTGGCCATGCCGGTGGGACAGATCGTGGGCAGGATGAACGAGATTCGGGCGGTCGCGGACATCATCGCCGATTTGGTGGGCGGATTCGAGGAAGCGGTCAGCAGGCTCGACAAGATTCGCTAGACAACTCGGCGGGCTCGGGTAACCATGGGTGGGCCCGCCGAGTGGTGTTGCGGGGGAGTGTGTGTCGAGGCCGATAAGTTCCGTTGTCGCCGGGTGGGGGCGCTCGAGGCGAACAACGGGTTCCGAGCCGACTAGTGTTGGGTCACACACGAATGAACGAACCGAATGGAGACTCGTAGTGGCTTCCGCGATCGCAGCAGGCGACCTGGTCCAGGCGAACGGGCACGCCGGCCCGTGGAAAGTGCTGGAGATCCGACAGGGTCTCGCACTTTTGGAACATCACGGTGGCCATCGACTCTCGGTGCGTACCACCACACTGTCGGTGGTCCGCAAATGTTCTCCTGTGGGAGAGTCGGAGTCCACGGGTTCCTCGGCAGCAGTGGCCGACGAGCAGCCGTCACCTACTCTTTTCGACTGACCGGCCCTCAGGGGGACAGTTCGAGCTCGGTCCGTAAATTGTTGCGGGGCACGCTATCTCGGAGTCCGATCGCCCTCGAACCAGGGCCGTTTCGGTGTCGCCCGACCTGGCATGTAGTAGGCCGGGCGACAGTCCGAATCAGGCAGGCACGTCGGCCAGAGCGGAACCGAGACGGCGCAGCTGAGCGGTGGCATGTCCGTAGGCGAACTCCGCCCGCTTGGCGACGAGGAAGTATCGGTGCACCGGATGATCGCGATCGAGCCCGACACCACCGTGGATGTGCACCAGCGTGTGCGCGACGCGGTGTCCCGCGTCGGCTGCCCAGAATTTCGCGACCGCAACATCTTCGTCACCGTTGTTGCCTGCAGAGAGGCTCCACGCAGCCTTCCAGAGCGTCAACCGGGCGCCCTTGACGTCGATGTATCCGTCGGCCAACCGCTGTGCGACAGCTTGAAAGCTGCCGATGGGCTTACCGAACTGAACGCGTTCACGGGCGTACTCGGCGGTAAGCCGAAGCGATTCCTCCAGGACTCCGACCTGGTATGCGCAGGTTCCGAGCGTGACGCGTGCCAGAACCCAGCGCGCGACGTCAGGATCTGCGAGCAAGCGTGTCGAGTCGACCTGCACCGAGTTCAATTCGAGAACTCCGATGCTGCGGTTGTCGACGCCTTGCTGGGGTAGGACCGTGACGCCGGGGTCGTCCGCGCGAACGAGGAACGCGCCTGCGATGGTCGTGACGAGGAAGCCGTCGGCGACGGGTGCACTGTCGACGCCGATCTTGGAGCCGGTCAAAGTCCAGCCGGTGTCGGTTCGGTCTGCTCGAGTCAACGGGTCGAGCGGTTCGCCGTGCTCTTCATCGATTGCCAGCGTGAGGATCGAAATCCCGGCAACGGCTGGGGCTGCCCACTCGGTCCGCTGCTCGTCCGAGCCGAACCGGGCGATCGCCGCGGCGACCGAAGTACTTGCCACGAACGGGACGGCGGCAATGCCTCTTCCGAGTTCGATGGCGATCGACGATGCTTCCAGCTCGCCGTAACCGTCGCCGCCGATGGACTCGGGTGCGGTAGCCGACAGAAGGCCGCCGGAGATCAGCGCATCCCACAGGGCGCGGTCGATGCTGTCCGGGTTCGAATCGAGCTGTCGCTGAACGTTGTTCGTGCTGTATTTGGTGACGATGTCTTGGGCGAGCCCGGCGAGATCGCGCTGAGCCTCGGTGGTGGTGAAGTCCATTTCATTCTCTCCCGAAAAGTCAGCGTGCAGATGCGGGCAGGCCGAGCGCGGTCATGCCGATGATGTCGCGTTGCACCTCGTTGGTGCCGCCGCCGAAGGTGAGGATCAACGAAGAGCGATGCAGCCTTTCGAGTCGACCCTGCAGTTGGGCACCAGGCGAGCCGCGCCGGAACGTGGCGGACGGTCCGAGGATTTCCATCATCGTGCGGTATGCCTCGGTTGCCAGTTCGGTGCCGTACACCTTGTTCGCCGACGCGTCGGCCGGGCCGGGGGTGGAGCTGGCGGCGGTGATTTCCCAGTTCAGCAGTTCGAGGTAGGACGCCTTCGCGTGTACCCGAGCGAGTGCGATCTGCACCCATTCCTGATCGATGATTCGAGTGCCGTCCGGCTTCTTGGTGTTCTGCGCCCACGCACGGACCTCACGGAGAGAGGCGACCAGAGGGCCGGCCGAGGTGAGAGCGACACGCTCGTGGTTGAGCTGGTTGGTGATCAGCGACCAGCCGCGGTTCTCTTCGCCCACGAGTGCGGTCTTGGGTACCCGCACATCCTGGTAATAGGTCGCGCTGGTGTCAGGGCCTGCCATCGTGTGCACCGGAGTGGTGGAGAAACCGTCGGCGTCGGTGGGAACTATCAGCATGCTGATTCCGCGGTGCTTGCGAGCCTCGGGATCGGTACGGCACGCGAGCCACACGTAGTCGGCGTACTTGATGAGCGAGGTCCACATCTTCTGGCCGTTGATGACGTAGTCGTCGCCGTCGTGCACTGCAGTGGTGCGCAGAGCTGCCAGGTCGGTGCCTGCTTCCGGCTCGGAGTAGCCGATCGAGAAGTGCAGATCGCCTGCCGAAATACGCGGAAGGAAGTACGCCTTCTGCTCGGGCGTGCCGAACGCCATGAGAGTCGGCGCGACACTGTTGATGGTCAGGAACGGAACCGGCGCCCCCGCAGTGGCGGCTTCGTCCGTAAAGATGAGCTGGTCCATAGCCGAACGTGCCTGGCCACCGAACTCGGTAGGCCAGCCGAGCGCGAGCCAACCGTCGGTACCCATCTGTTTGACTACATCGCGGTAAACGGTGCCCTCACCGTACTCACCGGACGTCGAGCTCAGGGCCTCGCGGCGCTCAGGAGTGATCAGGGTGGCGAAGTAGGCGCGTAATTCGGCGCGCAACTCGGCCTGTTCCTCCGTATACATGATCCGCATATCAGTGGTCCTCTCGTGCCCGGAATCTGCAACAAGTTCATGGCGAGTCGACGTCGGAATCCGTGCGTCACCCTCAGGTAAGTCGAATCATTGCACATGGGGTGGAACAGGTTCTAGTCTTGAGGGATAAGCGGCCCGTCGGCCGGGTGTGCGGCCTCGAACCGAGGACAAACCGCGATACACGAGCGCCGACGCGGCCACATCACTAGTGAAAGTGGGTATCGACGGTGCTCGAGGTGGATTTCGATCGGTGTGAAGCGAACGGCGTTTGTGTAGGTGTAGCACCCCAGGTGTTCGACCTCGACGACGACGACCAACTGGTGGTGTCCGATACCGCGGACCTGCCCGAGAACAAGGCGGACGTGGACGAGGCAATAGCGGGTTGTCCGCGAGCCGCGCTGCGGTGGAAGGGATAGCTTGCTTGCCACAAACATAGAACACGTTCTACAGTCCGGAACGTGAACGACGAAGAGGTACGAATCGACGGCAGAGTAGCGCTCGTAACAGGTGCTGCGTCCGGACTCGGCCGCGCGGAGGCCATCGGCCTCGCGCAGGCGGGTGCTGACATAGTGCTCGGCGACATCGCTTCGGGACCGGCCGCGGACGAGACGATCGCGGCGATCGAGGCGACGGGCCGTCGGGTGGTCTTCGTGCCGGGCGACGTGAGCGAACGTTCCACTGCCGACGCCATGTTCGCGGCCGCGCAGGACAAGTTCGGCCGCGTCGACATCGTCGTCAACAACGCTGGAATCGTCCGAGACCGCATGCTGTTCAACATGTCCGACGACGACTGGGACGCAGTCGTTCGGGTACATCTGCGCGGACACTTCCTGCTCACGCGCAACGCGGGCGCTTACTGGCGGGCCGAGTCGAAGAAGTCGGGTGCACCGGTCTACGGCCGGATCGTCAACACCTCTTCCGAAGCAGGTCTGCTGGGGCCGGAAGGGCAGGCCAACTACGGCGCAGCCAAGGCAGGAATCACTGCGTTGACGCTGTCGGCATCGCGGGCGTTGTCACGATACGGGGTTCGCGCCAATGCGATCTGCCCACGGGCCCGTACGACGATGACCGAGGCTGTCTTCGGGGACGCCCCAACCGCCGGGGTCGATCCGTTGGCGCCGGAGCATGTTTCGACGTTGGTGACCTACCTGTCCTCGCCCGCCTCGGACGCCGTCAACGGCCAGGTCTTCATCGTCTACGGGCCGATGGTGGCTCTGATGGCTGCCCCCGTCGTCGAGCAGCGGTTCGATGCAACTTCGGATGCTTGGACGCCGCTGTCTCTCGGGACCGAGCTGAGTACGTACTTCGACGGCCGTGATCCTTCCAAGACCTTCTCGGCCGGCGCGGCTCTCGATCTCGACGCTTCCGAGGTCACGGTCGGTTCATAGCTTTTCGATTTCGGCCACATCACCGACCATGTCGGGCGAAGATGATGCGGGCACGTAGGTTTCGATGTGGCGGGTGTAGAACTAGAACTTGATCTAGTTTTACACCCGCTTCGTCGCGGTGAAGCTTCCGCTTCTAGTGGCTGAGAGGGCCCCTTGGATGTACCGAATTCTGGACACCTGGAAGCGAAAACGACTTTCTTGCAATGTAAGTGAACAGAAGGGCCGTACGCGATGTGTGCGACACTCACGCGTGATTCGAACCGCCCACTATCGAGATCGGTCGATTCTTTGACTACTGAACGTGTTCTAGTTAACATGAGCTGGACGGCCATGACCTGGATCACAGTGCCGCATGCATCGAGGGAGGTTCCATGAACGACGTTCTACTCGTGCCACTTCGTGCGGTGGGCGCTTTCTTCGACATGTCGTGGTACACCCTGCGTTCGGTGTTCCGCCGGCCGTTCCAGCGTCAGGAGTTCATCGACCAGGCGTGGTTCATCGCCCGCGTGTCGATGGTCCCCACCGTCCTGGTGGCAGTGCCGTTCACCGTGTTGGTCAGCTTCACCATCAACATCCTTCTCCGCGAGATCGGTGCAGCCGACCTCAGTGGGGCGGGCGCTGCTCTTGGCGCTGTCACGCAGGTCGGGCCCATCGTCACGGTGCTCATCGTCGCTGGAGCAGGCGCGACGGCAATCTGCGCGGACCTCGCCGCACGCACCATCCGCGAAGAGATCGACGCGATGCGGGTGCTCGGCATCAACCCGATCCACCGCCTCGTCGTCCCGCGAGTACTTGCTTCGACGGTCATCGCTCTGCTGCTCAACGGCTTGGTGAGCACCATCGGCATTCTTGGTGGCTTCGTGTTCTCTGTCTTCCTGCAAGGTGTCAACCCGGGGGCTTTCGTCAACGGCATCACGCTGCTGACGGGCTTCGGTGAACTCATCACCTCACAGGTCAAGGCTGGTCTGTTCGGTATGATCGCCGGCCTCGTAGCGTGCTATCTCGGGTTGAACGTACGCGGTGGAGCCAAGAGCGTGGGCGATGCAGTGAATCAGACCGTCGTCTTCGCGTTCATGGCGCTGTTCGTCGTCAATGTCGTAGTCACCGCCGTCGGTATCAAATTGACAGCCGGATGAGGGGGATCTAGAGATGGCTCTCGTTGCAACCGGCCGTTTTCCGATGGTGCGTAAGCGCATCGGTCGCACATCAGGGGCGGTGGACCGCCTGGGAGAACAGGCGATCTTCTATCTCCGTGCGCTCGGGTATGTTCCGCGCGCCGCCGTTCGCTACAAAAAAGAGACACTCCGACTCGTCGCCGAGATCAGCATGGGGTCCGGGGCGCTGGCCGTCATCGGTGGAACAGTGGTCATCGTCGGTTTTTTGACGCTGTTCGCTGGTGGAACCATTGCCGTGCAGGGTTTTTCGTCGCTGGGTAACATCGGGGTCGAGGCGCTCACCGGCTTCTTCGCCGCCTTCATCAACGTGCGCATCGCCGCGCCGGTCATCGCGGGAATCGGGCTTGCAGCCACCATCGGCGCCGGTTCTACGGCGCAGTTGGGCGCCATGCGGGTCGCCGAGGAAATCGACGCACTGGAATCGATGGCAATTCCTTCGATCCCGTACCTGGTCAGTACGCGAGTGCTCGCCGGCATGGTTGCCATCGTTCCTCTCTACTCGCTTGCGGTCATTGCCTCGTTCATCGCGAGTCGCTTCGCCACGGTGGTGCTCTTCGGCCAGTCTGCGGGCGTCTACGACCACTACTTCGACACGTTTTTGATACCGACGGACATTTTGTGGTCCTTTGCCCAGGCCATAGTCATGGCTCTCGCGGTGATGCTGATTCACACCTACTACGGCTTCACTGCCAGCGGCGGTCCGGTCGGCGTCGGGGTGGCCGTCGGAAACGCGGTCCGCGCCTCGCTCATCGCGGTCGTGACGGTGACCTTGTTGATCTCGCTGGCCATTTACGGCAGCTCCGGCAACTTCAACCTGTCGGGATAACGGGAACATGGACAATTCGATTACCAAGAAACTTGCGGCTGCCGGACTTGTGCTCGGTTTGGTTGCCATCACGGCGTTCGCGCTGATCACGTTCGCCGGCGGATTCACCAGCACGGTTCCGGTCACCGTCACCTCGGCGCGCGCTGGACTGGTGATGGATCCGCAGGCCAAGGTCAAGCTTCGCGGCGTCGAGGTCGGCCGGGTCGGGTCGATCTCGCAAGAAGACGGGATGGCTCGCCTCGACCTGGATCTCAATCCGTCGATGCTGTCGCTGATCCCGTCGAACGCTGCGGTCGAGATCAAGTCCACGACGGTGTTCGGCGCCAAGTACGTCAATTTCGTCGTCCCGGCCGACCCGTCGAGCCAGAGCATCGAGGCCGGCGCCGTCATACCCGCGGACAGCGTCACCGTCGAGTTCAACACGCTGTTCCAGCACCTGTCAGAGGTCCTTCAGAAGCTCGAACCCGAGAAGCTCAACGCCACCCTCGGCGCGGTGTCCTCGGCGCTGCGCGGCCGCGGTGAACAACTCGGGTCGCTACTCGAGGACACCGATTCCTATCTGAAGACAGTGAATCCGAGTCTTCCGGCATTGCAACGAGATCTATCCGCGGCAGCGATCGTCACCAACGTCTACGCCGACGCGACCCCGGACCTCATGCGGGTACTCGACAACGCAAGTGACACGGGCAAAACCATCGTCGAGGAACAAGCGAACCTCGATCTACTCCTGATGAACGTGACCGGCCTTGCCGATACGGCAACTCAGGTACTGAGCGAGAACCAGCAGCCACTCGAGACCGCGCTGTCGACACTGACCGACACCACGACGCTTCTCGATGAATACTCACCCGCAATCTCTTGCTTCCTGGTCGGGCTCAACAAGGGACGGAAGCAATTCGGGCCTCTGGCCGGTGCAGGAGACAGCGCCTCGCTCATGCTCAGCGCGAGCTTCGTGCTAGGTGATCCGGCGTACACGGTCGAGAAGGATCTACCCAAGATCGCGGCCAGTGGTGGCCCCAACTGTTACGGGTTGCCCGACTTCGACCCGAAGAAGGCCCATGCACCGTTCGTCGTCGCGGACACCGCCGACGTGCCCTATGTGCCCGAGACTCAGCCTTCCGTCAACGTGCCCACCATCTTCCAATTCCTGTTTGCGGGGGCGTGGCCATGAGAAGTAATACGATAAAGCTTTCGATCTTCGCGCTGGTCATGGTGGTGATCTTCGGTGCTTTGGCTTTGGTGTTCAGCCAATATCGGTTCGGTAGCACCGACTCCTACCATGTCGTGTTCAGCGATGCCTCAGGACTCCAGTCGGGTGACAAGGTTCGTATCGCAGGAGTTCCCGTCGGAGCGGTCAAGGGTGTGGACGTCGGCGATGGGAACCTCGCCGAGGTCGAGTTCGACGTCGACTCGAAGCACCGCCTACTGACGAGCACCGCAGCCACCGTCCGATACGAGAACCTCGTCGGCGACCGGTACCTGGAGCTCCTCGAAGGTCCCGGAGGGATCGAGGAACTCGACAGTGGCGGCACGATCCCGGTGAATCAGTCTTCACCCGCGCTCGATCTCGACCTGCTGCTCGGTGGCTTCAAGCCGTTGCTGCGAGGCTTGGATCCTCAACAGACCAACGATTTGTCCGCGGCGTTGCTCGCGGTCTTGCAAGGTCAGGGTGGAACTCTCGTCTCGCTTCTCGGCAACACGAGCTCGTTCACCAACACTCTCGCGGACCGCGACCAGTTGATAGGCGATGTCATCACCAACCTCAACGCTACTCTCGGCACGATCGACCGTCAGGGGACTCAGTTCGAGACCACCATCGACTCATTGCAGCAACTCGTCAGTGGCCTTGCTCAGGATCGAGACCCGATCGGTGACGCCATCCCGCGCATCGCCGGGGCGACAGGTGATCTGGCCGGGCTTCTCGAGGCGACGCGTCCCGATCTGCAGTCGATGATCGCTGCCGCGAACCGGACCGCAACCCAGCTGGACCTTGGAAAAGACAACATCGATCAGGTGCTCACTCGGCTGCCGAGCGACTACAAGAAGCTGATCAGAACCGGATCGTACGGTAGCTTCTTCCAGTTCTACCTCTGCTCCAACACGTTCAAGATCTCAGGCCCCGAGGGGTCTCCGACGCTGCTCGTCCCGACGGCGGTTCAGGATACGGGGAGGTGCGCAAACATCAATGACGTCAACTAAAGCGGATAAATCACCCAACTTCATTCACGTCGGGGTCATCGGCGTCGTATTGTCCGTCTGCATCGTGGTTGCTTCGTTGCAGTACGACCGCCTGCCGTTCCTGAACGGCGGCATCAACTATTCGGCCAACTTCACCGATGCGGGCGGCCTGATGGTCGGCGACGACGTCACGGTCTCCGGAGTCAACGTCGGCAGAGTGGAGCAGATCGCCCTCTCCGACCAGGAAGTTCGCGTCGAGTTCACGGTGCGCGAGAACATCGAACTCGGCGAGGCCACTGCTGCGGCCATCAAGACCAACACCATCCTGGGCCGCAAGTCCTTGAAGGTCTCACCCGATGGGCCCGGTTCCATCGATGTCCACGACACCATTCCGTCCTCTCGCACCAACTCCCCGTACTCGTTGACCGATGCATTGGGAGACCTGAGCACGACCGTCTCCGACCTAGACACCCAGCAACTCGGCGATGCCATGAACGTCTTCTCGGATACGTTTTCGAATACGCCGCCGGAATTGCGGACCGCGCTCGACGGCGTCACCAGGCTTTCGGAGAGCATCAACTCCCGTGACGAGAGCTTGCAGCAGTTGCTCGAGCGTGCCGAGAGCGTGACCGGAATCCTCGCTACCCGCAGCGATCAGATCAACCAGTTGATTCTCGACGGCAACGACCTGTTCGGCGAACTCGATCGCAGGCGCACCGCGATCAGCCAGTTGATCACCAATATTTCCTCGGTGTCTCGCCAGCTCACTGGTTTGGTCCAGGAGAATTCGGCTCAGATGGGTCCAACACTCGAGAAGCTCAATTCGGTGGTGGCGGTACTACAGAAGAACAACGACAACATTGCCGGCGCGCTCGATGGCCTCGGGCCGTATATCAGCGCCCTCGGTGAAGCGGTGGCGAGCGGGCCGTTCTTCAACGCCTACATCCAGAACATCCTCCCGAGCTCGTGGTGGAAGACGGTCGTGGACAGCGTCGTCGCTCCGGAACAGTTGCCTGGCACTTTGCAGGATCTGCTCCCAAAGAATTCGCCACCCATCCTGAAACCTCCG
The DNA here is from genome assembly GCF_030063405.1 of Rhodococcus sp. H29-C3. NCBI lineage: Bacteria > Bacillati > Actinomycetota > Actinomycetes > Mycobacteriales > Nocardiaceae > Rhodococcus > Rhodococcus sp. H29-C3. The sequence goes on from NZ_JASITC010000003.1 coordinate 45,887, forward strand.
GGGCAATGACATGAAGAAGAAACTGCTGTATCTCGGTGCCGCCGTGCTGGCGATCGTGTTGGTCGTGGTCGGTTACAAGGTGATCATCGGCCTCACCCAAAAATCCGTGGTCGCTCAGTTCTCCTCTACGACAGGGCTGTACGAAGGCGACGATGTGCGGGTACTCGGCGTGACCGTGGGCAAGGTCAAGAAGATCGAACCCCAAGGTGACGACGCCCGCGTAAGCATGCAGGTTTCATCGAACGTCGCTATCCCTGCTGATGCCAAGGCCGTCATCATCGCGCAGAGCCTGGTGTCCGCGCGGTTCGTGCAACTCACTCCCGTGTTCGCCGGCGGACCCGAATTGGCCGACGGGGAAACAATTCCCCTCGACCGCACCGCGGTACCAGTCGAGTGGGACCAGATCAAGACCGAACTGACCAAACTGTCGACGTCTTTGGGGCCGGAGGGAGTCGACGAGCAAGGACCGGTAGGCCGGTTCATCGACACCGCCGCCGACAATCTCGACGGGAACGGTGACGCGTTGCGCTCGACCCTGCGTGAACTGTCCGACACAATGCGAGTTCTATCCGATGGTCGAACTGATCTCTTTTCGACCATCCGCAATCTGCAGGTGTTCGTCGGCGCACTGTCCAACAGCAACGATCAAATCGTGCAGTTCGGCGGCCGACTGGCGTCGGTGTCGGAGATGCTCGCACAGAGTTCAGACGAATTCGGTACTGCCATGACCGATCTCAATGTCGCTCTCGGTGAAGTCCAGCGGTTCATCGCCGATAATCAGGCCGGATTGGTCGAGGGAGTCGGCCGGTTGGCTGATGCAACCCGCGTCCTGACCGACAAGCGCCCCGAAATCGAGCGCATCCTGCATTCCGGACCGAATGCACTCGCCAACTTCAACAACATCTACCAACCGGCGCAGGGTTCGCTGACCGGTGCCATCGCGCTGAACAACTTCGGCAACCCGATCAACTTCATTTGCGGTGCGGTGGCGGGTGTGGGGAACTCCACGTCCGAACGCAGCGCCGATCTGTGCAAGCAATACCTCGGTCCCGTTCTCAGTTCGCTGGTCTTCAATTACCCTGCATTTCTTACCAATCCGATCAAGGGGGCGGCGGCGAATCCGGATCAGATCATCTATACCGAGCCTGGCCTCGAACAGGCACCGACGCCTGCCCCTGTATCCGAGCCGCTTGCCGGCATGCCGACCGTCCAGATTCCGAGCCTCGGTGACCTGCTGGGAGGCGGACGATGAAAACTCGCACACGTTCCGTTGTAAAGGTGGGCATTCTCGCCTGCGCCATGTCGGTGACGCTGGCCGGCTGTGAATGGGGCGGTTTGAACTCCCTGCCATTGCCCGGCACTCAGGGGCGAGGCGACGGGGCCTATCAGGTGCAGATCGAAATGCCCAACGTGACTACGCTGTCGCAGAACTCACCGGTGACCGTCGACGACGTCACTATCGGCGCCGTCGAGGGTATCGAGGTTCAGAACTGGCACGCCCTGGTCACCGTGTCCCTGAACGAGGGCGTCGAGCTGCCGGAGAACGTGACGGCCAAGATCGGTCAGACTTCGCTCCTCGGGTCACAGCACCTCGCGTTGGTGCCACCGCCCGACCCCGAGGGAAGGCTGCAGAACGGCGACCTTATCCCTAAGGATCGAGCCGGGGCATACCCGACGACCGAGCAGACCCTGTCTTCGCTGTCCGTCGTGCTCAACGGTGGTGGCCTGGCTCAAATTCAGGACATCACCACCGAACTGAACAATGCCATCGGTGGCCGCGAAGATTCGGTCCGAGACCTGTTGCCGCGGCTGGACGAATTGGTCGGCAGTCTCGACAATCAGCGGGGTGACATCATTGCGGCATTGGATGGGGTCGATCGTCTCGCCGTCAACGTCGAGAATCAGAGCGCCACGCTGACAAAGGCATTGAACCAACTGCCACCGGCGCTCGACGTATTGATCCAGCAACGGCCGAACATCACCGGAGCCTTCGTGTCGCTGGGCAAGCTCAGCAACGTCGTGTCGCAGTTGGTCGAAACCAGTGGCGCAGACCTGCAGACCAATATCGAGAGCATCACGCCAGTTCTCAACGCGTTGGCTGATTCCGGAAGCGCGTTGACCGAAGTGTTGTCGGTCCTGCTGACCTACCCGTTCCCACAGGAGGGCATCGACAACGTGATCCGCGGAGACTACGCAAACCTGGGGATGACGATCGACCTGTCACTTCCACGGCTCGACGCCAACTTCCTTACCGGCACTCCTCTCGCAGGCCGCATCGCTGGCCTCGAAGGCGCTCTCGGGCAGCAGGCTGCACCGACGGCAGCATCGGCGGGCGACCCGCTGCGTGGACCCATCAGCGCACCGACCCTGCAAATTCCAGGGCTGCCTGCAATTCCATTGCCCACCATTCCTGGACTCGGGGTGCCTGCGCCATGATGCTCACCAGATTCGTCCGCGTGCAGCTGATCATCTTCTCGATCCTCACCGTCATCGGACTCGTTGCCATGGCGACTCAATACGTCGGGGCGCCAGCGCTTGTCGGGATCGGTCGCTACACCGTCACGGTTCAACTGCCGACGACCGGAGGCCTGTACCCCTACGCGAACGTGACGTATCGGGGCACCACGGTCGGTGAGGTACAGACTGTCGAACTCACACCGGATGGCGTGGACGCCAAGATGTCGATCGACAGCGACTATTCGATTCCCGAGGATGTCGATGCCGAGGTGAAAAGTGTATCTGCCGTCGGAGAGCAGTACGTCGATCTGATCCCGCGCAGCTCGGACGGCCCCGCCCTGTCGAACGGCGATGTCATTCCGGTGGACCGCTCGTCGGTGCCGCAGGATGTCGGACCGATGTTGGACCAGGCGGACACGCTCCTGAGGAGTATTTCCGATACTCGGCTGCGGACCGTGGTCGACGAGTCCTTCAAGGCGTTCAACGGTGCCGGACCGGACTTGCAGAAGCTCATCGACTCGACTCGACTTTTCGTGCAGGAAGCGAGTGACAACTCCGGGGAAACCATCCAATTGTTGGATCAGCTCGGGCCACTGCTGGATGGGCAGGTCGTCAGTAGCGATGCGATTCGTTCCTGGACAAGCAATTTAGCGACCTTTACCGATCAGCTTCGTACCAGCGATCCGGATCTTCGTGCCATCCTCGAGAAGGGCCCGAACGCGGCAGCAACAGCAAACAAGCTGTTCCAGGATCTGCAACCGACGCTGCCGATTCTGCTCGCCAATCTGGTCAGCATCGGTGAAGTCGGTGTCATCTACAACGCAGGCATCGAGCAGATCCTGGTGTTGTACCCGCCGATCACAGCAGCCTTGATGACTGCGGCAGGCTCCGGGCCGGCCGACGAAGGTGCCATCGTCGACTTTCAACTCGAAGTCAACGACCCGCCTGCGTGTACTACGGGATTCCTTCCTGCCGATCAGCGACGTGACCCCAGCGAAATGTCCGTTCCGGACACACCTGCCGACCTGTTCTGCAAGACCGATCAGTCCGACAGCGCAGCAGTCCGTGGCTCGCGGAACCTGCCGTGCATGGAGTTTCCTGGTCGGCGCGGACCTACTCCGGAAGTTTGTCGCAGCGAGGCGGGCTATGTGCCGCTGGGAAACAACCCGCCGTGGGGCCCCGTCGAGCAGGGCGAGCCGTCGTACACCGAGATTCCCAGTGGCGAAAGCAGTCTCACTCCGGCAGTTGCAGCACGCCCGTACGATCCGCAGACCGGAATGTATGTCGCACCCGGTGGCGTCGCCTACGCCCAACCCGGACTCAATGGCGGCGTCAACGATCTGCAGGGCCTCATGTCGGTCCAGCAGGGCACTGGTTAACAGATTTCCCTACAGAGTCCACTCCACCGCAGATGCGGTGGAGTGGACTCTGTAGGGAGTCGGCTTCAGAGGTTGCGGGCAGCGAAGGCCACAGCGAGGTCCAGGACCGCCTTGCCTTCCGGCAGTGCGGTGGCCATCACGGGGAACGCGTGCACCTGCCCTCTCCACACATGCGTTTCGACGGTTCGGCCTGCGACGCCGAGCTTCCTGGTCATCGATTCGACGTCGGGTCGCATGATTTCGTTCTCCGCAGTCGAGAGGAATACCGGTGGAAAGATCGACGGGTCGGCATTGACGGGCGAAGAAGCACCGGGAATGGTGTCTGGTCCGGCGAGCCAGCGATCTTCGAGTGCAAGAACCTGCTTCATCGGAAGGTACGCATCCTTCTTCATGAACTTCCGCGGATGACTCTTCAAATCCAGATTGAGCAAAGGGGAGAACCCCAACACCGCGGCGGGCGGAGTGAGTCCCTCCAGCACAGCAAGTTCGGCGACCTTCATCGCGAGATATCCACCGGCAGAATCACCCGCGACGATGATCTTGGACGGATCGGCAACGGTGTGCAACGCAGCGCGGTAGGAGCGCATCGCGTCGGCGATGGACGTACCGATTCCGCCGTCGGGGATCTGTCGGTACTCGACGGAGTACACGGGCACACCTGCGCGAGCGGACATTGTGGCGCAGGCGCTCCGGTGGGTGGCCAAACCGCAGAATACGAAACCTCCGCCGTGGAAGTAGAGGATGGTTGCATCGGCAAGAGATCCCGTCGCGACCCGCGGGTGTGTCGTCTTCTCGCATGGCACCCCGCCGAGGGAAACCTGCTCGATCGTGACGCGCTTGGGTTTCGGGAGTCGGTCGACGGCACGGTCGAGGTGACCGATCGCTCGGATACCGTTGTCGGTGAGTGGCCAGAGACTGAACGCCGGTTTCAGCGTCATCCGCATGGCGTAGGACAGTACTCGTGCCTGGTGGCTGATGTCGTCGTGCCATGTGAGCGTGTGAGCCATAGGGAGTGGTCCTCTCGAGTCGACCCGACGAGTGAGAGTATCAGCCTGGTGAACCAGTTCTAGTTATCGACCGTTCTGTTACCCACAGCGTGCACAATGTGAATGAGATGTAGGTCGACACCGGTTCTAGTCGGCACGACCACTGGACGCAACGAGGAAGGTTTTTATGGCAGACGACGAGGGCACGGCGCCGAGGCGCCCACGCCGTCGGGCAGTACGACCGGCAGGGCCTATCGCGGGCGAATCGGCTTCGAAGAACACTTTCGAGGCACCGGCGACCGCACAGGACCCCCCCGTCGACACTCCGGACCTGAAGAAAGAGGAACCGAAATCCTCCCTCGCCGAGGCTGACGCCGAGAAGAAGCCGACAACGCCGACGCCGACGACGGAAGATGCTCGGCTGGAAGAAGAAAAGCCCGAGCAGGACGAGAATGCCCCGCAGTCGACAACGAACCGGCGCGGCGTAGTGCTGACGTCGTTGTTCGTCGTCGTGGTTCTCGCGTTGCTCGCTGGAGGCGTCTACCTTTTCCTGGCCAATCGAGCGACGAACGCCGAAGACGCGCAAGCCGAGCGATTCGTACAGACCGCCCGACAGACCGTGTTGAATCTGACGACGATTCATCCCGATTCGGCGCAAGAGGACGTGGATCGGTTGCTGGCCGGCGCCAGTGGTGATTTCAAGGCCGAGTTCGAGGGCCGTGAAGGGCCGTTCGTCGACGTCGTCAAGCAGGCTCGTGTCGACTCGAACGGTGAGATCATCGAAGCTGGAATCGAGAACATCAGCGACGATGCAGCGGATGTCCTGGTGGCTGCACGTGCAATGGTGAAGAACTCCGATGCCGAAGAACCCCAGCCGCGCGACTTCCGGTTGCGCGTAACAGTCGCTGACGACGGTGACGTGATGACCGCGTCGAGAGTGGAGTTCGTGCCGTGATGAAATCTGGAATTCTTGTGCGCAGCTTGGCTGTCGTCATCGTGTTGGCGCTTGCCGCCGGTGTCGGGGTGCTGTTCTATCAGTATCGGCAGAACGAGCAGACCGAGCAGGCACGTACCGACGCCGTAGCAGCAGCTTCGACGCAGGCTACCTCGATGCTGGCCTACGACTTCGACAATGTGGATCAGCAATTGGGCTCTGCTGCAGACGGTCTGACCGGAGACTTCAAAGACGAATACACCAAGTTGGTGACCGATGTGATCGCTCCCAGTGCCAAGGAAAAGTCGCTCACCGTTCAGGTCACCGTGCAGGGCACCGCCGTCGTTTCGGCCGATCCGGACGATGCAACGATATTGCTGTTCCTCAATCAGATCACCACCAGCACCGAGGCTCCTGACGCTGCCAGTAGCGGAAGTCGGGTACGGATGCAGATGGAAAAAGTCGACGGGCGTTGGCTCGCAAGCGAGTTGGCTCCGATCTGAGCACAGTCCACTGGAGGCCAGGTGCCTCCAGTGGGCCATCGGAGTCGAATCAGCGCTGAGTTATCGCTGGGCCGTCCTGCGGCGGATTCGACAGCGCGTCGAGAAATGACCTTGCCCATCGGTCGACGTCGTGTGCGAGAACCTGCCTACGCATGGCGCGCATATGCCGTCGGCCGTCCTCGGGCGACTGCTCGAGCGCGTGGATGATGGCGTCCTTGACGCTGTCGAGATCGTGCGGGTTGCACAGGTATGCCTGACGGAGTTCGGCAGCGGCACCGGTGAACTCGCTCAACACGAGCGAACCACCGAGATCGCTGCGGCACGCGACGTACTCCTTGGCGACGAGATTCATCCCGTCGCGCAGGGGAGTGACCAGCATGACGTCTGCTGCGACGAAGTAAGCGATGAGATCGTCGCGCGGGATCGGCCGATGCAGATAGTGCACGACGGGGTGGCCGACCTGGCCGTACTCGCCGTTGATGCGGCCGACCTGCTGTTCGATCTCACCGCGCATCGCCTTGTAACTTTCGACGCGTTCGCGACTCGGTGTGGCGAGCTGGACGATGATGTTCTCGGCCGGATCGACACGGTCCTCTTCGAGAAGCTCGCGGAATGCGTTGAGCCGGACGTCTATTCCTTTGGTGTAGTCCAGACGGTCGACCCCGAGCATGATGCGCTTCGGGTTACCCAAATCCTTACGGATCTGCTTGGCGCGATCGCGGACCGCCTTGCGGCGTGACTTCTCGTCGAGATCCCCCGAATCGATGGAGATCGGGAACGCGCCGACGCGTACCGTCCGGAAGCCGACCTGGACGGATCCGAGCTTGGACCGCACCCCGACGGATCCGCGGGAGGTGACCTGACCGGCGAGTCTGCGGGCGAGGTACAGGAAGTTCTGGGCGCCGCCCGCGAGATGGAATCCGATGAGGTCGGCGCCGAGTAGGCCTTCGACGATTTCGGTCCGCCACGGCATCTGCATGAACAACTCGACCGGCGGGAAAGGTATGTGCAGAAAGAACCCGATGGTCAGATCCGGGCGCAGCATCCGCAGCATCTTCGGGACCAGCTGGAGCTGGTAGTCCTGAATCCACACCGTCGCGCCCTGGGCTGCCGCAGCAGAGGTCGTCTCGGCGAACCGACGGTTGACCTCTACGTAGGCATTCCACCAGGAACGGTCGTAGATCGGTTTGACGATGACGTCGTGATAGAGCGGCCACAGGGTGCCGTTGGAGAAGCCCTCGTAGTAGTCCGCTACCTCACGCTCGCTCAACGTGACGGGACACAGTTCGAGCTCGTCCTCGACGAACGGCTCGACCTCTACATCGGGGACCCCTGGCCAGCCCACCCAGGCGCCGTTGTTGGCTCGAAGGATCGGTTCGAGTGCCGTCACCAGCCCGCCGGGGCTTCGCTTCCATCGCGTACTCCCGTCGGGAAGCGTCTCCAAGTCCACGGGCAACCTGTTGGCCACGACGACGAAATTGGAACCCTGCGAGGCGTCAGCCACTACTGTCCTATCGGCTCATCGTTCAGAAAGTGCAATTGCTGGTGCGTGGGGTCACTCTGGTCGTGCCGCCGGTTCGATGCCCAGCATCGCAAACAGCATGCGGCACTCTTCTGCGTCGATCGCGTATGCAGCGACGACGCGCTGCGCCTGGCTGGCGGTCTCGTCGGCCAATGCGACGATCTCGTCGTCGGCGATGTCTTTGTCCGTGGTCGTATTGGCGGCCATGATCGTCTCCGTTTGGTTGCTGGCGTACTCGATAGGTGGTGCTCGCGAGAGTTTCTTTCGCGTCGGCACCAACTCTATGAGAACTGGTCGCCCTCTCGCCACTTCCCCTGAACGAGCGCAATGCTCGCCGAAGTGACCTGGGCCCTATCGGGGCATGGATTAGGGTCGATCAATGCACTTTTGTTCCTCGGTGACGTGATGGCTGCGTCGACGACCACGACCCCCCCTTTGACCGGTACAGCGATTCTTCGCCGGAGTGTGCGACGCCAGCGCACCCGGATGATCATCTCCACCGTGTTCCTCTGCTTGCATCAATTTTGCGAGACGATGGTTCCGGTCGCGATCGGTCTGATCGTCGGCCGAGCCATCGACACCGGTGACGGAACCGCGATGATCATCTCGCTGCTGGCTCTCGCTGGGCTGTTCGTGGTTCTGTCGTATGCGTTTCGTTTCGGCGCGCGCATCATCGTGGTGGCGATCGAACGTGAGGCGCACATGATGCGCGTCGAGATCGCAGGCCGGGTGCTCCATCCCCGAGGCGTGCGCACCGACCTCGTATCTGGCGAACTGCTGTCCGTTTCCACCTCCGACGCCGAGAAGACGTCGTGGATTCTCGATGTCATCGCGCGTACGGCCGCGGCGATCACAGCCACCCTCGTCAGCGCAGTTGCGTTGCTGATCATCGACATTCCGTTGGGGTTGGCGGTCGTCATCGCCACCCCGGTCATCATGTTCGGGCTGCAGCGTGCGGCTCCGCTGCTGACCAAGGCCGCGAAGGCGCAACAAGCAGAGATTGCGCGAGTGTCCGGCATGGCGACCGACCTGGTCGGTGGGGTGCGTCCACTACGCGGTATCGGTGCCGAGGACGCAGCGTCGGCCCGATTCTTCGCCTCGAGCCGCACCGCATTGAGCGCGACGATGAAGATGGCCAAAGCCAACAGTATCTACCTCGGATTCTCGACGACGGTCAGTGCGCTGCTGTCGGTCGGAATTGCCGGTGCAGCAGGACTGTTCGCCCTACAGGGGCGAATCTCGGTAGGTGAGCTCATCACGGTGGTCGGACTGTCGCAGTTCATCATCGAACCGCTGACCACGATGTCGCGCCTACCGGGTGTCGCTGCAGTCGTGCGAGGTTCGGCCGATCGCCTGGCCTTGGTGCTCGGCGCGGATCACGTTCTGGCAGAAGGTGGTTCGGTGGCAACGCCGGCCACCGATATCGCCGCCACGGGCATCGCATACCGGTCTCTCGACGGCTTCGACCTTACGGCCGCTCCTGGGGAACTCCTCGGTGTGGTGGCATTGCGGCCTCAGGACGGCGAGGCATTGGCCGCGGTGATGTCCGGGCAGATCTGCGAGGACGACTATCTCGGCACAGTGACCATCGGTGGCCTCGGATTCGGTGAACTCGGGCTGGCCGACGCGCGTCGAACAGTTCTGGTGGAACCGCACAACACCGACCTGTTCGCGGGCACTGTGCGAACGAACGTCTCCGCCGGGCGCGCCCGCGAGGATCACGAACTCGACCGAATACTCGCCGCGTCTGCCGCTACCGACGTCGTCGCGATGCACGAGCGTGGCCTCGACCACGCAGTCACCGATCGCGGGGCCAGCTTGTCGGGCGGTCAGCGTCAACGCGTCGCCTTGGCCCGGGCATTGTCGGTGTCGGCTCCGGTGCTCGTCCTGCACGACCCGACAACGGCGGTGGACGCCGTCACCGAACACTCCATTGCCGCCGGGATCAAGGAACTGCGCCATTGCGGCGATCGTGCCCAGACCACCATCCTCATCACCACCAGTCCCGCCCTCCTCGCAGTGACGGATCGAGTCGTACTCGTCGACGACGGACGCGTCGTCGCCGAGGGAACGCATCACCACCTCGCAACCGCCGACGAACGCTACAAGGGGGCGGTCCTGCGATGACCACACCGGAACTTCTCCCCATCGCGACGGGTAAGCGGTCGTGGGCCTACCTGTCGGGCGAAATACGCGCCCAACGGGGACTTGCTCTCCTCACCCTCGCGATCAGTGCCGTCTCGGCGGCCATGTCACTCATCCCCGTCTACGTCTTCGGCGTCCTCGTCGACCGCGTAACCGAAGGTGCCCCGACGTCGACGATCGTGAGCGTGGTGGTCGTCATCACCACGGCCGCTGTGATCGGAGGTATCTTCACTGCGCTGAGCACCTACATGATCAGCACACTCGGCGAGCGGACTCTCGCGACGCTGCGCGAACGGGTACTTCGGCGCGCACTGCATCTGCCGATCGGCACACTCGAACGAGTCGGCAAGGGAGACTTGCTTTCCCGCGTCGGCGACGACGTCGCAGTCATGGCGAAGTCGATCGGTGAGGTCATCCCCAACATCGTCTCCGCGATTCTCCTCGTATCGCTGAGCGTGGTCGCGATGCTGAGCCTGGACTGGCGTCTCGGGCTCGCAGGCATGGTCGCCATCCCGATGTACGTGCTGGCCCTGCGCTGGTACCTACCGAAATCGGCACCCCTCTACGCCGCCGAGCGCGTCGCCATGGGCGAGCGATCCCAGGCACTCATCAGCAGCATGCAGGGCGCACGCACCGTTCGCGCCTACGGACTCGAAGACACACACCTGGCCGAAATCGACAAGGCGTCGGGCAAGGCTCGAGACATCGGCATCGACGTGTTCCGACTCTTCACACGCTTCGGTGCGCGCAGCAACCGTGCCGAATGCGTCGGACTGTCAGTAATTCTGGCCGCCGGATTCCTGCTGGTTCAGGATGATCACGTGACCGTCGGCCAAGTAACCGCAGCTGCGCTGCTGTTTCACCGGCTGTTCAACCCGATCGGCATGCTCATGTTCTCCTTCGACGACGTGCAATCGGCGGGCGCCAGCCTCGCGCGACTGGTCGGCGTCATCGACGTACCCGATGAGCGATCCCCTGGGACAGGTGCGGTCCCGGTCGACGGAACGCTGCAGATCACCGATCTGCGACACTCGTACGACACCGGCCACGAAGTTCTGCACGGAATCGACCTGACCGTCGGTGCGGGGGAGACCGTCGCACTCGTCGGATCCACCGGTGCGGGCAAGTCGACGATCGCAGCAATCGCAGCGGGCTCCATCGATTCGACCTCCGGCACGGTACGGATCGGCGGCGCGACGCTCGCTGAACTGGGCGAGAAAGGGCTGCGCAGGCATATCGCGATCGTCAGCCAGGAAGTACACGTGTTCGCGGGCCCGCTGATCGAGGATCTACTACTCGCGGCACCGGACGCGAGCCGAGCGGACGTCCACGCAGCACTCGACACCGTCGGCGCCACCCGATGGGTCGACACCCTCGACGACGGCGTGGATACCGTTGTCGGAGAAGGCGGACACGAGTTGACCTCCGCCCAGTCGCAACAGCTCGCACTTGCGCGGCTCGTCCTCGCCGACCCCGCCGTCGCCGTGCTCGACGAAGCGACCGCCGAGGCCGGAAGCGCCGGCGCCCGAGACCTGGAAGCAGCAGCGGCAGCAGCAACCCGCGGACGCAGCACACTCGTTGTGGCACACAGGCTTACCCAGGCCGCCGCCGCCGATCGTGTCGTGGTCCTCGAACACGGCAAAATCCTGGAGCAGGGGCCACACGCCGAACTCGTCGCGGCGGGCGGGCGTTACGCCGAACTGTGGTCGGCCTGGCAGGGGCGATAGTCAGCTCCGAAACGCCGAAAGCGCCCCCGGAGGGACGCTTTCGGTCTTTCGATCGGCTTGCTCAGCTGTTCTTCTCTGCCAGGAACAGCTTTTCGATACGCGCTGCTTCGGCTTTCTTGTCCTCGGCCTCTTCTTTGCTTTCAGCGGCGTCCGCCAGTTCGGACTCTGCAGGTGCGGCCGCGGCCTTCTCGGACTTGGCGATCTGCTCGTGCTGCTTCTTCTCCGCTGCGCGGGCTTGGGCCGCCCGGGACTCGGCCACCTCGTTGGCGCGTTTCTTCTCCGCGGCAGCTGTCGCTTCGGCTTCCTGAGCGGCCTGCTGCTTGCGCTGTTCGGCCTGCTCACGCGCCTCTCGTGCAGCGTCGTCTGCGGCTAAGGCAGCAGCTTTACGTTCCTTCTCGGCTGCTTCGCGAGAGGCCCTCAGCTTCTGATCGGCGACTGCCTGGGTCGCGTCGGCGTCGGCTTCGAGCTTGCGGGCCTTGGCCAACTCTTCGCTGAGGTGGACCTGAGCTTCGCCACGTTGCTCGACATCTTTGTCACCGAGCACGCTGCCGACGGCCTTGTCGAGCGATCCGACAGTGCGCTCGTACGCAATGCGAGCGGGTGCGTCGGTGCTCCACGTCTGCACGACGCTGGTTTCGAACAGGTGCAATGGGATTCGGATTATCTTGTACTGAAATCTGAGAATGGACAGCGGAATGCTGAGTACGTTCATGGAAGGACTGCTCCTGTTCACGGGTTGATGTCTTCGCGCAATGATTCGGCGTTGCGTCGAGCACGGTCTGCTGCCGCCCGGGCAGCATCGGCCTCGGCCACTTCTTCGCCATGCTCCTGCACGGCCTTCAATTCGTCCTGTGTCGCGGCTGCGGCGTCGGCCTGGCCCTCTGCGAGCGCCTCGATCTGTTCGGCGCGTGCGTCGACCTCGGCGTCGGCAACCTCGTCCCGGACGGTCTGATGCTTTTCCTTCTCGGCCGCGACGTGCTGTGCTTGCTGGACTCTACGAGCGCTTTCTGCCGAGGACTCGGCGCTCGCGCTGGCCGCATCGCGCTGTTGCTCGGCGGTATTTCGCACGGCGGCGAGATCCTCGGCAGCCTCCTCTGATTGCGCTTGGGCTGCCATCTCGGTGGCGTTCGCCTCTGCGCGTTCGCGGGCCTGTGCGCTTTGAAGTTGCCCCTCGGTGGTGAGGGAATCGTTGCCGGTTACTGCCCCGACAACCTCCTTGGCCTTGCCCTTGACCGCGTCGAACAGGCCTTTGCGGGCTTCTTCGGATGCGTTCTCATTGCTCACTGCAGTGACCCTCGCTTCTACTCCCCGGTGGAATTCGCTCGACAGCGTCCTACATGCCGAGCTCGCAACCATGGTGGACTACCCGACCGAGTCAAGCCGGAAACCCGCCGGTCGACCACCCCGTGCGCTCGGTCGTAAGCTTTCCTCCAGCCGCAGACGAGCAAAGGAGTTACATGCCGATCGCAACCGTGAACGGGATTTCGCTGAATTACCAGGTCAAAGGTTCTGGCGATTTGGTCGTTCTCATCATGGGCACAGGAAGCCCGGGACGAGTATGGGACCTGCATCAGGTCCCCGAACTCGTCGAAGCCGGCTACCGCGTCTGCTATTTCGACAATCGTGGGATAGGGCCCTCGTCGGAGAGTGCGCAGGGTATGAAAATCGACGATCTCGTAGCCGATACCGCCGGACTCATCGAACTGATTCGTGAGGGCCATGAGAAGGCATATGTCGTCGGTACCTCGATGGGCTCACGCGTCGCGCAGGAACTGGCGCTGACGCGACCCGAACTGGTCCGCAAAGCTGTATTCCTCGCCGGACATGCCCGTCTCGACGAGTTTCAGAAGACCCTCGGCGAAGGTGAACGGGAACTCGCCGACGCCAGGACTGCCTTGCCACCGAAGTACGCCGCGGCGATCACAGCCGTGATGAACCTGTCCCCGACCACACTCGCCGACTCCCGATCGGCGCGTGACTGGCTCGACCTGTTCGAATTCTCGACGGCTCCCACATCACCCGGCGTGCGGGCTCAGCTGGGGATGGACGAGAACTTCGACAGAGGTGCAGCGTACGGAAAGATCTCAGTGCCCTGCTTGTCGGTCGGATTCGAGCACGACCGAATGATCCCCCCGTACCTCAGCGCCGAGCTGGCGAAGGTGATCCCCGACGCCCAATACGTCGAGATTCCCGACGTCGGGCACTTCGGATATCTGGAGCGGCCCGAGGCGATCAACAGCGCCGTGCTGGAGTTTCTCCGAAGCTGACCTCCAGCGTCAGCACTCGAGTGCGATACTGTGCGTTGCTAGGGTCGGGGGCACTTCACACAGAAGACTGCCGATAACAATACGTTTGCGACGAGTGAGGCGAGATGAGTACCAATCCATTCGATGACGAAGACGGACGCTTCTTCGTGCTGGTCAACGACGAAGACCAGCACTCGTTGTGGCCCACATTCTCCGATGTCCCCCAGGGCTGGAAGGTCGTCTTCGGTGAAGACACCCGCGCAGCATGCTTGGAGTACGTGGAGAAGAACTGGACGGACATGCGCCCCCGCAGCCTCCGTGAAGCAATGGAGGCCGACGCAGCTGCACGTCAGTCCGCAGAGGGAACCCCTGAGGCCTGAATTTTCTTCTTCTTCTTGAGCTCGACTGGACCGCGTCGCCGGCGAACAACCGGACGGCGCGGTTCTTCTCTGCGTCGAAGAGTAGGACGTAGCAATTCTTCGGTGCGAGCCAAGATGCGTGGACGACGCAACGTACGCGCTCCCCACTCGCCGAGCGTGACCCCAGCCGCGAGGCCGCAACCGATACCGAACGCTGCGAGCAACGCACTGATGCCGAGCAGCAATTGGTCGTTGAGCAACGCGTAGAGGCCTCGGTACAGCGACAGACCCGGCAACAGCGGCGTGATGCCGGCGACCGCGACGATCAGCGGCGGAATCAGCGCGCGACGAGCCATGAGACCACCGGCCAGACCGACGACGGTCGCTGCGAACGCCGACGCGATGATCGGCCCGGTGGACAGCGTCTGAATGAGCAGGTAGACCAGGGCGCCAGCGAAGCCGCCGAGGAACGCCGCTGTCAACGCACGACGCTCCGCATAGCAGGCAAGCGCATAGAACAACGAGGCTGCAGCACCCGCCAGTACCTTCGTCGGCAACTCGTCGATGCCAGGGGGCGGGTTGTTGGTGATCAGCGGCAGATCGCTTCCGACGATCGCGGCGATCTTCAACGACGTCGCAACACCGGCGATGATCCCGCCCGTCATCATCAGAACTTCGAAGAATCGCGCCGACGCAGTGATCGGTGCCCCGGTGATGGCGTCCTGCACCGAGCCCACCAACGACAGTCCCGACAGCAAAACCGTCACTCCCGCCGCAATGACCAACGACGGTGAAATCGTGATATTCAGCTGCTCCTGAAAGTTGTACAACGTGATGGCCGGGGTCGCCGCAACGAACCCGCCGACCACCTGCTGGAAAAAGAACGGCAGACCCACCCGGTTCAGGACTCGACCGATCCGGTCGATGACCATCGTCGTCAAGAAGCTCACCACCGCCACCAGCGCATCGCCACCGACCAACACACTGATCGCCGCTGCCATGCCAGACCAAGCAAGTGTCGCGATCCAACGGTTGTACGGGTGCGGCGCCTTGGTGATGGCGTCCAACGTCTCGCGCGCAACCGCCGGCGACACCATCTTGACGCGGACATCCCGGATCAAGTTGTCCACGGCAGCCAGACGCGTGAAGTCCATCGACCGATATTCCACGATCCGCATCGTCGACGCCGGCGGCCGCGTCGGGCCGCGGTGAGCGCTGATCGTGATGGAGTTGTAGGTGACATCGACATCGCAGCGAGCGAGGCCGTAGGTGGCCGCGATGTACTGCACCTGGGATGCCGTATCCATCGCGGAAGTCCCCGACGCAAGAAGCACCTCACCGACGCGTACCGCCAGATCCAGCACTTCTGCCACCACAGCATCGTCGGTGAGGTCGATCGGCCGCAGTGGTGAAGGTGCGGCCGTAGGGGTGTCGATGGTGGCGCGACGCTCGCCGGTGAGACGGCTGAGCGAGGCCGTCACGTCTTGCAGGAAAGTCATGACCGTCTTTACATAGCTGGGGTGATCCACGCACAAGGTACCTGCTGTTACTGAGCGAGGAGTGAGTGGATATGCTGGCTCAGCACCAACGCCTCCTTAGCTCAGCGGTAGAGCACTCGCCTTGTAAGCGAGCGGTCAACGGTTCAATCCCGTTAGGAGGCTCTCCAGCGAAAAGGCTCCGACCAGATGGTGTGGTCGGAGCCTTTTTCGTGTGGTCGCTCGGTGCCTCAGTGCACACTATCGACGGTTATCGACGGGATCCCACCGATAGCGGCCGATAGTGTGCATATATGGCGCGCAGTCAGCAACCACCTGGGTCAGTCCCCTGGTGTAGGAGATCGCTGTCGTAAGGCATCATGAGTTGATGAGCGACCTCGAGTACCTCGCCACTTTGCTTGCTGGACTGGATGCGGAGATTGCGCGAGTCTCTGCTGCCGAATCGGGTTCCGACGAGCAGTTGTCTGCCATCGATGACGCGGCCGATGCCGTCTTGCGGTTGCGCGCGAAGGTCAAGGCCGGTTACCCCGGGAAGAAGGCTTACTACATAGCAGCGTCGACCGATCCGAAGGGAATCAGAGTCGAGGGAATTTCTGCCCTACAGGGCAAACGCGCCCACAAACTGGTGCGAGACGGCGGTTGGATGCACGCGGATTCCACCACGGCGCTCGATCTTCTCGATGACGATCAGATCAGTCGGTACCGAGCCGTCGCGGGACGCGGTGTGGCGCAGACGTTTCGAGACTCGCGTGAATATCTCGCAGCGGCAACAGGTCTCGCCGAAAAATAGACCACACCAGCGGCGCAGAAATCCGAACTGTCGGACGCCGCCGACGTAGCGCTGGGATTCCAGCTGGCCATCCACATCTGGGAGCAGGGTTCGGGGAAGTGCACGACTCTGGAGTCGGCTTTGCATGAATTCCACTTGATGCTGCTGTCCTGCAATTGAATTCGAAGCGGTTCGTGATCGCCTCTGTGCCCCGTTCGGGTACGGAGGCATGGGCTTTTTCGCACCTACCCGAATGGGCAGCTTTCGTCCATGACGTCTCGCCGTGCAACAGTCTCGATTAGGTTCACGGTAGTGCGAGCGCCCATCCGAAAGGTCCACCGAAAATGTCCAGTTTTCCAGGCTTGGCCCACGTTGCAATAACGGTGACAGACCTCGAGAAGAGCGTCGAATGGTATTCGAAGTTGTTCGATTCCCGCCCGGTTCTGGACGAGGACGAAGAGTCGGGAACCTTCCATCATTCGGTTTTCGCACTCGCGAACGGCATGCTGTTCGGGCTACATTCACACCACGGTTCGACGGCTGAGGGGCCGTTCGACGAACGCCGCGCGGGCCTGGATCACATCGCGTTCGGTTGTTCCCAGGAAGAACTGGTCCAGTGGCGAGACAGGCTGGACGAGTTGAAGATCGAGCACTCCGGCATCAAACACGCAGGATACGGTTTGGGTATCTCGTTCCGAGACGTGGACAACATCGCACTCGAGTTCTTCGCCCCGCCTGCGTGAGTGCCCGTAGCGCGTAGGTCCTTCTTTTGACGGTCAGCGGCGGGCCGCGGCGAACACGTCGACCGGGTGCGGCACCCGGGGCCTGCCGTCGGCGCCGGGTACCGAGACGGCGTCGAGATAGACCCGCACGGGCCCGCGCAGTTCGGGGGTCAGCCGAGCCTGCACCGCGAAGTCGAGCACCCGCTCGCTCGCGGAGGCGAGATCGACCAGTGCGTCCAGGGTGACGATCTCGTCGAGGGCGATGCCGGCGTCGACGAAGGCCTTCTCGACGTCGGCGCTGAACCACTGCCGGTGTCCCTCGAGCGGTGGGGCGAGCACGTCGACCAGGGCGTTGAGAGCGCCTCGCGGTGCGTTTAGCACCCACAGCTCGCCGCCGGATCGCAGCAGTTCCAGGGCGCCACGCAGGGTCTCTTCTACATCGGTGACGTAGTACATCGAATGCACGAACAACACGACGTCGAAGGTCTCGTCCACTGGGGCGTCGCTGAAAGACGCGACGTGCACGTCGACGCTGAGCTCGTCGGCCTCCAGCGCAGCCATGTTGGCGGTGAAGAGCCTCGCGCTCCCGGACCAGGGTTCGATGCCGACGTAGCGCACCGGTCGGCCCGGCACCGCCAGCACCAGACCCTTGGCGAGCTGGACATCGAGCGAGCCGTCACCGCAGCCCACCGAGAGCACCGAGACTGGTCCGTCCCCCATACTGGCCAGCCGGCCTGCGAGGTGCTCGGCGATGAGGCCGCGCTGGTCGGAGAGTCGCTCGAAGGCCGCGTGGTCGCGGGCGTAGGAGTCGGGCTCGAGGCCGGCCAGGGCCGGAGCGCCACGCCGTTCGGCGCGCAAGTCGTCGAGGAGCACGGCTGCGGTGCCGATCGACGGGTTCGGAGCTACGTTGGACATCACAACGAGTCAACCACGACGCCCCGCCCGGTGCATTGAGGTCGGCTTTCTGAGAGAGACGAGGACTCGTGTGAGTAGCGGAGATACAGCCGACCGGAGTCTCGAGCACTGGAGCGAGGCCGGTCGCACGGGCATGGAGGCGTTCTACGCCCTTGCCACCGAGGACTACCGCCAGCTGGCGCTGGCCGCCGACTGGCCCGGCCTGCTCGGCAAATGCGCGCACGACGGCTGGTCACTGCTCGACGTGGCCTGCGGCAGCGGCAAGTTTCCCACCGCGTTGCGCCGCTACACCGACCTCTCCGCGCTGCCTGAGCTGGCCTACGACCTGCTCGACCCGTCGGCGTTCTCGGTCGCCGAGGCGCGCGGCGCGCTGGGCCCGCCGTTCGTGGCCAGGAACGACCTGGTGATGACACTGCAGGATCTCCCCGCCGATCACACCGGCTACGACGTCGTATGGGCCACCCATGCGCTCTACGCCCTGCCGCCCGCCGAGCTGGATGTCGCGGCCGAGCGGTTCGTAGCCGCGTTGGCCCCCGGCGGTCTGGGCCTGGTCGCGCAGGCCACGGCGGCTTCCCACTACCTCGCCTATTACGATGCCTTCCGCGCCGGCGTGCGCCAGGCGACGCCCTACACGAGCGCCGAGCAGGTGCGCGACGCGCTGGTCCGAGCGGGCGCCGACGTGCGTGAGCAGCGCATCACCTACACCACCGGCACCTCCGATCGCGGAGTCGCCGAGGGCTTCCTGCAGCGCTGCGCCTTCGACGACTCCGTGTCGCTGGAGGAGATGGAGTCGGCACCCGTGCTGGGCGACTACCTAGCCTCCTGCCGCGAGAAGTCCGGCGCCTACACCTTCTCCCACGAGGCGGCCCTGCTGTGGCTTTGAACAAGACCAACGACCGGCTCCCCGAGCAGAACCGGGACGGCGGCATCGAACAGGATTGGGCGGGCGACGATCAGGATTGGTGGGACTGGTACGTCACACTGGCCGCCAATGACCAGGTGCCCACCGAACTGGTCGACGGCCCGGGCCTGCCCGACGCCCCGGCGGCCACCGACGAGCAGGTCGAGCGCGAGCTGGCCGAGCCCTACGACCTCGACCCAGCCGCGATCGAGGCCTTCGCGCGGGAGGCTTTCGTGCGGCTGCCCGGAGTGCTGTCGCCGGCCGTCGTACGACGCCTCGCCGAGCACCTCCAGGGACTGCTGCGCGCCGAGCACGGCGAAGACGTCGCCGGCCGGTTCACCGCGCTGGAGCAGATGTGGCTGCGTGATGATCTGATGCGCGCCGTGGCGCTGTCGCCCCGGATCGGCGGCCTGGCCGCGACTCTGCTCGACGAATCCGGCGTCCGGCTCTATCACGACAACGCGCTGTCCAAGGAGCCCGGTTGCGGCCGCACGCCCTGGCACCACGACGCCGAGCACTTCCCACTGCAGACCACTCAGGCGGTCACGGCCTGGATGCCGATGTCGGCGATCCCCGGCCGGATGGGTCCACTGTCGTTCGCTCGCGGCCGCGAGGTACTGGGCGAGGTGGCCGACTTGGAGTTCGACAAGGTTGGGACCTCGTACGACGAGGCCGTCACCCAGCGTTTCGTCGATCGCGGCGTCGCGGTGGAGTCCGGGCCGTTCGCGGTGGGCGAGGTGTCTTTCCACTCGGCTCTGTGCTTCCACACCGCGGGCCCCAACCTGACCACGCAGCCGCGTCGGGCGCTGGCCACCACCTATTTCGCCGACGGCGCACGAGTGACGTCGTCACCGACTCTGATCAGCGGAACCTGGCGCGAGTTCCTCCCAGGCGTCGAGCCCGGCGGCCTTGCGGCCTCGGAGCTCAACCCGGTGGTCGGCCGTCACTTCGCTTGAACGCCATCGAGTCCCGCCGAAGTTGAATTAGGTAGGTGTCGGGGGCACTCTGTTCAGTCATGACAGACCTTGCATTCCGTCCGGCCAGGGGCGTGTTGGTGACAGGCGCTTCGCGGGGCATCGGACGCGCCGTCGCGCAGGCGTTCGCCGAGCGTGGCGATCGCGTCGCCGTGCATTATCGGACAGGCAGGGAAGAGGCCGAGGAGACACTCCGGCAGCTTCCCGGCGAGGGGCATGCGCTCGTGCAGGGCGACCTGGCGGACCCTCAGGCTGCGCTGTCACTCGTCTCGGAGGCGATCGCGGGTGTCGGCGGAGCGCTGGACGTTTTGGTGTGCAACGCGGCTGTGGCGCCGTCGGAGCGCAACCGTCACTCGGTGGCGGAGACGTCGTACGACGAGTGGGTATCGAGTTGGCGAACCATGGTCGACGTCAACCTACTGGGTGCAGCCAACGTGACCTGGGCTGTGGCCAACCACCTGATAGAGCGACAAGCGCCGGGAGCGATCGTGAATGTGGGCTCGCGAGGTGCGTTTCGGGGTGAGCCCGAGCACCCGGCGTACGGCGCGAGCAAGGCAGCTTTGCATGCGTTCGGGCAGTCGATGGCGTTGGCGTTGGCTCCGCATCGAATCAGCGTGACCTCGGTGGCGCCCGGCTTCATCGCCACCGAGCGACAGCACACCAAGCTGGAAGGCCCGACGGGAGATGCGATCCGTGACCAGAGCCCGTTCGGCCGCGTCGGAACCCCCGAGGACGTCGTAGCCGGTGTCGTCTACCTTGCCTCACCCGAGGCCATGTGGTCCTCGGGCACGGTCCTCGACATCAACGGTGCGTCGTACCTGCGGTCATGAGGGACGCCTGTCCCGGAACGTCGTACACCGGCAAGCGCACTGTGCGCCCGCCGGTGTACGAGGTGATTCAGTCGAAGGTGCGGTGTGGAACGCCTGCCATCAGGCCGCCGTCGACGATGAACTCGGACCCGGTGGAGTAGGAGGACTCTTCACTGGCCAGGAAGACGACCATCGAGGACACTTCGGAGGCTTGGCCGCCACGACCGAGTGGGATCTGCAGGAAGTCCTCGGGGATGCCTTCGGTCATCGGGCTATGAATGAAGCCGGGGTGAATCGAATTGACCCGCACATTCTTCGGCGCCAACTCGAGTGCAACCGACTTCGTCAGTCCGCGCACTGCGAACTTCGTGGCGGTGTAGCCGTGCAGTCCGGGACTACCGCGGAACCCTTCGACGGAGGAGATGTTGATGATCGAGCCGCCGCCTGCATCGATCATCGATTGGGCGCAGGCACGGATACCGAAAAACGTTCCGGAAAGGTTGATGTCGAGAATGCGCTGCCACTCGGAGGTTTCGTAGGCGGTGATCAGGTTGCCGCCCACTATCCCGGCGTTGTTGACCAGCACGGTCACCGGTCCGAACTTCTCGGTGATCGCCGCGACGGCCTCGGCCCAGCTTTCCTCCGAAGTGACGTCGAGATGCACGTAGTGTGCGACGTCGCCCAATTCGCTTGCTGCCGAGGCTCCTTCCTCGTCGAGAATGTCGCCCAGGACTACGCGCGCGCCCTCGGCGATCATCGCTGCAGCGTGGGCCAGGCCCATTCCGCGTGCAGCACCGGTGACCAGCGCTACTCGGCCTTCCAAACGGTTCATTCAGGCTCCTTCGTTGACGAGTACACAGCGCGTGCCGCTGTAGATGGTAGGCATGCAGCGATTGCAATGTATGCAGAGAGAGGAGGTGACTTCCTCTTTCTGCATCTTATTTATCAAGTCCGGTTCACGCAGAAGTGCGCGCGCCATCGCCACGAATTCGAATCCTTCGGTCATGGCGAGGTCCATCGTTTCCCGCGTGGAGATGCCGCCGAGAAGGATGAGCGGGAGGTCCACTGCACTGCGGAACTGACGTGCCTGTTCGAGTAGATAAGCCTCTTTGTAGGGGTAGGCGCGCAAGAACTTGCTGCCCACCATGCGGATACCTGCTCGCTGCGGTTGTGGGAACGACGCCGCGAAGTCGCGTAACGGTACATCTCCGCGAAAGAGGTACATCGGGTTCTTCAGCGAACTACCTGCGGTCAACTCGAGCGCATCGAGCGAGCCGTCGCTTTCCAGCCACTGGGCAACCTGAAGGCTCTCGTCGAGCCAGAAGCCGCCGGGTACTCCGTCGTCCATGTTCAACTTCGCCGTGACGGCGATCTCGGTGCCTACTTCGGCGCGCACGGCCGACGCTACGGCCCGTGCGACGCGCGCCCGGTTTTCGAGGCTTCCGCCGAACTGGTCGGATCTGCGGTTGAGCGCTGGGCTGAGAAATGAGCTGACGAGATAGTTGTGCCCGAAATGCAGTTCGACAGCATCGAATCCGGACTGCACGGCGATTCTGGCTGCGCGAGCATGATCGGCGACGATGCGATCGAGGTCGGATGCGCTCGCCGTCCTCGTCAGCCGCATGCTCAGTGGACTGATCTGCCACGAAGAGGCCAATGCCGTCGCACGGTTGGATTTCGAGTTCGCAACAGGTCCCGCGTGACCGATCTGAGCGGAGATGGCGGCGCCCTCGGCATGGACGGTTTCGGTCAGACGTGTCAGTCCTGCAACAGCTTCCGGGCGCATCCAAATCTGATGACGGTCGGTTCTGCCCTCGGGCGAGGATGCGCAGTAGGCGACGGTGGTCATGGCGGCACCGCCGGCAGCGACGGCCCGGTGGAAATCGATCAGCTCATCGGTGACCAGAGCTTCCGGGGTACGTCCTTCGAAGGTCGCGGCTTTGATGACACGGTTACGTAGCGTGAGGGGGCCGAGATAGGCAGTTTCGAATATTTTCATGGCATTACCTTGTCGAGGAAGGGATTCCGAAAGATTCGACGTGGGTCGAACTCGTCGAATGCTGCGGAGGCGGACTCCCACTCGGGGTACCGGGAGGGGAGTGTTCGGGTCAGGAACTCGGTGTCGGCGTGGGACCGGTCGTTGGTGAACGCCCAGCCCTTCGAGTATTCGGGCCGCATGGTTCCGAGTGAACCTGAATAGTGTCCATGCATCCACAGTTCCATCTCGCGGAAGAATGCATGCATACCTGGTGTGCCGGGGAAAGAGACCACGTTCAGCCAGATTGCCGTGTCCCATTCCGGATGGCCGGGCACGGGGGACACCGCTGAAAGAGACGGCGGGCCCGAGCTTTCCACGGCCACATCCGCGTCATTGTCGAGACCGCACAAGCGCACCTCGAACGGGCCGTTCACCGGGTACTGACCCAGCGAGCTGTAATGCGTGAGCCGCTCATCGAGCCAGCTGGCCATGTCGTGGATGATCGTGGCGACATCGGACCTACGTGCGAGCACCACGCCTCCGCCCGCAGTCACTCGCAACGTAGTGGCGCGGAGGTACAAGCGGACGTTCTTCGATGTGCCCCAGATGTCGCCGGTACCGGTGAATGCCATGCCGGCTTTTACTGCGCTGAGCTGCGACGCACCGAATGCGGGTGTGCCGGCCGCGAGCTGTGTCGCCGCCACGCCCAACCCGTCGGTGAGCGGCTCGGGGAGCAAATCGGAGAACGCATAGTTGTACGGTCCGGTCACTTCCCGCGATTGTGCCGGGCGATTCGGTTCGTCGCTCCAGATTTTCAGCCATGGCTCCTGGGTGAACGGGAACCAGATGGCCTCGACGCTTCCGGACTCGGCCAGATACTTCTCGAAAGTCCGGCCCGGTGAGCCTGCCGGCGCGAACAGCTCCTGCCAGCCGACATCGAAGGTGCTGTGACATCTGAGGCGTTTGTCGGCGCCTGCCTGGAGCGTGACCGAGGTGATGAAGGTGCGGCCCAGGTGAGTGAGCAGTGGACGAATGGCTGGGTCGGAACGGTTGAATACCCGCGCGACGTACTCTCTCGAGGAGTCGTCCCAGACCACTGCCGTCAGGGCGGTGACGAGATTGCTGACGGTACCGAAGCTGGTTCCGGGAACTGCACTTTCTCCGTCGGCCGGAGGGGTGGCGCCGTGCGCATCGATAGCGAGAGCGCCGCCGATGGTGATGTCGCCGATGGCCGGTATGCTCGACCAGCCCAGTCCGTGGCCTTCGAGTGCGGTCAATATGGACAGCAGGCTCGCGCCACCCTGAGCGGTCACCGTGGCAGGGGACCCCGTCGGATCTACGTTCACGCCGACCAGGTGCGCGGTCGTGTCGAGAAGAACTACCTTGTCGGCGGGGTATCCGGGGACCACTGTCAACGGACTCCAGCCGTGCATGGAGCCTCGTGCTCGCAGCGTGTAGCCGTGCTTCGCGGCCCAGTTGGTCAGTGTCACTACCTCGCCTTCACCCCGCGGTGCGCATGTCCAGACGTGATCGAAGACGATCTCTTTGGACCAGTTCACGTAGCTCTGCTGATAGAGGTCGATCCCCCCAGGGAACTCGGGCGGCACCGTGAGCGAGGCCTCGCCGACCGGCGCAGCAGCAGCGGGCGTCCATTGGGACCCCGCGACTGCGGCTGCTACCGCGGTGGCGGCCGCAGCGCCGAAGAAGCGGCGCCGTGACAGCGACCCGTGTACGTTTTGTTCAACCATGCAGTAACCCCTATTGCAGCATTACGATGCCAGCGGCACCACAATAGACGATAGACGATTGACGATGAGTGTGACGAAATTTCATGAATCCGGACAGCAGTAGCGGCAAGGGGCGGGCAGGTCGCCCCCGAGACAGCAGCGTCGACGACCGAGTGTTGTCGGCTACCCGCGAGCTACTGATGGAGCTCGGATGGGAAGACCTGAGCATGCGTGGCGTCGCGGCCCGTGCAGGCGTCGGACGCGGCACGATCGATCGAAGATGGTCGTCCAAAGCCGAGTTGGTGTTGCACTCGATCCTCGGAGCAACCCCCGACCTCGAACCGTTCGACGGGACGGACCCGAATGGTTGGGTGCGATGGGTGGCGACGGGCAGCCGCGAGCTGTTCGCCAAACCTGAAGTGCGCGCAGCAGTTCCGGGTCTGATCAGCACCTTCACTCGGAACGAGGATCTTCGTCGTCAGCTTTGGCAAAGTTTCAGCGGGCCTCCCGCCGAACTGTTCTCCGCGGGTTCATCGCTGGATGCAGCGGACGACGCCGTGCTCGACGCTCGAGCGCTGATCGCGATGGCAGCCGGAGCCTCACTGTTTCTCAGTATCATTGCGACAGAGGATGATACTGATTCAGTTCATCTTCGGATCGAAGAACTTCTACTGCGCGCGATCGATCGACCCTGACTATCGAAGATTCCGGTATCTCGCCGATGTCGACTGCGGATGAATCGAGGGGGACTCGATGTTGGGGTCCGTCCGGGCTGTGCGCAGAATATGGGCATGCTGCACCTGCGTATCCTCTCGCCCTCGATACTGACTCAGGACGTGCTCGCATGTCTTGTCGACAGTCCCGCTGTCAGCGGTATCGCGGTGACACGCGAGGCTTCCGTCGAACCTGTCGGTGACCTCGTCGTCGCCGATATCGCACGGGAGGGAGCGAACGAGATCATCGACTTTCTACGCGATCTCGGGGTGCATCAGGATGGCAGCATTCATATCGAGCCGGTTCGTAGTTGGCTCTCGCGCTCGGGATTCGAAGCAGAGAAGCGAACTCCGGGCAGCAGCGCAGACTCGGTGGTGTGGGCGGATGTGGCGCAGCGGTCGTACGACGACACAGAACTGAATTGGACTTACCTGAGTTTCATGGGCATGGCCACGTTGCTCGCATCGATCGCGATCGTCATCGATTCGCAGATCCTGATAATCGGTGCAATGGTTCTCGGTCCGGAGTTCGGGGCTATCGCAGCTCTCGGTGTCGCGCTGGTGCGGAAGCGACCTACGCTGCTGGTCCGCGCGAGCAGGACCCTGGTGGTCGGATTCGTTCTCTCGATCGCTACGACCACTCTCTTCGTACTTGTGGCGCGCGCGGTGGGCTGGGTGGTCATCGATGACGTCACAGGACCTCGACCGAGCACCGCTTTCATCTACTCACCGGACAAATGGTCGTTCATCGTGGCAGTGATCGCGGCAGCAGCAGGGGTTCTGTCGATCACCTCGGCGAAGACGGGTGGGTTGTCCGGGGTGTTCATCTCGGTGACTACGGTGCCTGCCGCCGGAAACGTCGCGCTCGGAATAGCGTTCGGTGTCGGTACGGAAATTTGGGGCAGCACTCTTCAATTGCTGCTCAATATCACCGGTATGGCGGTGGCAGGCTGGGCCACTCTGGCAATTCAGCAGAGCGTCTGGGCACGACTTTCTGCTCGTCGCGCCGCCGCCATCGACCGCTTCCGGAGTCGCTGAGCTCGCCACGAATTACTTCAGGACTCGAAGCTTCGCGCACATGTCGCGGAACTCGTCGTCATCGGCGCGATCCGATGGGACTGTCAAAGCGATACCGTCACAAAGATTTTCGTACTTCGATGCAAACGCTGCAGGCAGCTCCGCGTACGTGCATTGGGTGACCAGCACGTCCAGGACGTCATCGGTAACTACACCGGCGAGATCAGCCCAGTCACCCGCGCGGGACATAGCGGTCAGCTTCTCGCCGACCTCGGACAGTCCGAGAGCATCCAGAGCAACGCGATATGCCGGGGTGGAGTACAGAAACGCAAGTTCTTTTCGCGCAGGCTCCCGGGCCGATACGACCGTGGCCGCATCGCGGCCGGTGATCGTCTTCGGGACCGCGATGATGCGAGGCCTTCGACCGGCCCGTTCGAGATGGGGAATGGTGATCTGTTCGAGTACCTTCGGATGCGAACTCGTGGGATGAGCGACAAAGCCATCGGCAATCTCGCCTGCGAGCCTGCACATCCGAGCATTGACTCCGCCCGTCCATATTTCTGGAGATGGGACGTCGATCGGACCCGGATTGAAATATGGCTGCAAGCGGTCGAACGTGTAGTGCGTGCCCTCGTAATCCAACGAGTTTCCGTCGCGAAATGCTACGAAGATCGCCCGAACAGCGCCGATGTAATCACGTAGTTGCGCAACAGGGTCCGTCCACGGCATCGAATACCGGCCGACGATGTTCCCCCGCACCTGAGTCGCCAACCCCAACTGGAACCTGCCACCGGAGAAGCTCGCCAAATCCCAGGCCGCCAACGCCGTCACCATCGGGCTACGCGCAAACGCCACCACCATCGACGTCCGGACGACGAGCGTGGAGGTGTGCTCGACGGCCAAAGCAGCTACCGCGAACGGATCCCTGACGGTTTCGGAAATGTGCACGGTGTCGAAACCGAGATCCTCTATGCGCCTGACGCGATCGGCAACCTGGTGGAGCGGGGTATCGGCGGGTAGTGAAGAAACTAGTTCCATGTCTATCCAGGTGCTCCAGATGCTCGTGCCACGCGATGCTTTCCACAGCGACCTTACGGTTGGCTGATCACGCTTCCGGTCGCGGGACGTGTTTCTCCCACCGGGCGCGCCGCTCGGATTCCGACTGCTGCCACCACGGTGTGCCTCGTTCTCCCAGCGCGATTTTCGCAGCCTGCACCCCCGCACGGGAGGCGGCGGCGCCCCCGGTGGAGCGAACATCGCGTCGCCAGGCCATGAGAATCGACCGTAGTTCGGCGTTGCGGTCCTCGGGAATGGATGGGTCGGTCGCTCTCCAGCGCCGACCCTCGATCACGATGAAGTGTCCATCCTCGGTGTACTCGCGGTCGTCACTCACCCTGCCTCCCAGCTCCAGCCCTAGTCACAGCTCTCATGTCTTCGATGGTGCCAGAGCAGTCCGACGGTACTGGTCGGTGGCGGTGTTGGATGGATGAGCAGTGGGTATGCGTGATCCGGTCGCGAGTGGCGCGGCGAAGGAGTGTGAGAAGCATGGCTGGATTCGACCGATGATGCTGGCAAGAATGGACGAGTTTCAACGAAGGCATCCATCGGCGGGATTCCCGCTGGCAGTGGTGTACAAATTCCTCGACGACCGCGGCGGATATCTTGGCGCCCTGATCGCGTACTACGCGTTCTTGTCACTGTTTCCGCTGCTGCTCTTGTTCACCACGCTGCTGGGCATCGTGCTTGCCGGTAATCCGGACCTGCAGGCCAGCATTCTCGACTCCGCCATGAGTCAGATACCTGTCATCGGAGATCAACTAGGCGAACCGGACCGCCTCAGCGGCGGCGTGACGGCGATTGTGATCGGCATAGTCGGCTCGCTCTACGGCGGCCTCGGCATCTCGCTTGCGGCGCAATACGCAATGAACACCGCATGGTCCGTTCCGCGCAACGAACAGCCGGACCCGCTGCGAGCACGACTGCGCGGTCTGCTGTTGCTGAGCACTGTCGGTACCGCCATCATCGGGCTGACCGTCCTCAACGCCGTCGCGTCGTCCGGCATCTTCGGGTTTGCAGGTGGCACGCTTGCCCTGATCGGCGCCGTCGTGGTCAACGCCGCAGTCTTCTCCGTAGCGTTCAGAATCGGAACGCCCCGCGCGTTGACCATCCAGGACGTACTGCCCGGGGCGATCGTCGCCGCGGTGATCTGGCAGGCATTGCAAGCATTCGGCGGAATCTACATCCGATATGTGGTGGGTAATGTCAGCACCAGCAACGGAGTCTTCGCGATCGTTCTCGGCTTGCTCGGATTCCTTTATGTCGCATCGGTACTCATCGTTCTCTGTATCGAGATCAATGCCGTCCGAGTCGACCGACTGCATCCTCGTGCGCTGCTGACGCCGTTCACCGACAACGTCGAACTCACCGAGGGTGACAAGAAGTCTTACACCGGCCAGGCAGAAGCGCAGCGGAACAAGGGGTTTCAGGACATCGTCGTCACCTACGAAAACTAGCGGACGCAGGCAGGCCTACGCAGAGGTGGCCGAGTCTCCGAGTATCGAAGACACAATGCGCGCCAGAGTCGCGAGGTCCGCCTCGTCCAGAGCGGTCAAGGCCGCAGGCGGTGTTCCAAGGACATCGTTCGCCACGCGCGCGAGTTCACGCCCGGAGTCGGTGAGGGCCACGACGCGTCGACGTCGGTCGACAGGGTCCTCAGTGCGTCTGAGGTGGCCTCTGGCTTCGAGGTCACGAAGAGTGATCGACAGGTACGGCGGATCGGAGCCGAGTTGTTCGGCGAGTTCGCCCGCCGAGATCGGTCCGTGCAGGAGCCGTCGGAGAACTTTCGTTCTGAAGAAGCTCTCTCCGGTCGCGGCGACGACGGCGCGGTGTGGATCGGACACCTCGAGGACGAGGCTACGCAGGTCGGCCCAGACGTCAGGGGCACTCATGAGACCAACTCCTTCGAACGGGTGGCGACGGCGTGCGCGGTGCTGCGTGCCCACCCTCCGGTGGTGACGACGGCCAGAATCAGAACCACGACACCGGCGCACAACATGACAGTCCAGGCAGGTCTCGCAGCGTCGATGAAACCGTCCTCGAAGCTGCCGACCAGACCCGCGGTCACAATCGATCCGACAACCGCGACTCCGAGTGATTGGCCGACCTGCCGGCTCGTCGATGCGATTGCGGATGCGACGCCGGCCTGACTGCGCGGCATGCCCGATATCGCGGTGTTGGTGATGGGGGCATTCACCACACCGAAGCCGATACCGAAAATGATGTACGACACCGCAAGCCAGCCGAAGGACGTGTCCGCAGTCAGACGGGTGAGCATCGTGGCAGAGACGATGAAGCCGAGCCCGGCGACCACCAGTGAGATCCGCGGCCCGCGGGATCCGGTGATACGACCGGAGATCGGGGCGAAGACGAGGGTCATCAAGGCCATCGGCAACGTGTACAGCCCGGCGTGCAGTGGGGAGTAACCGCGGACGTCCTGCAGATACAGAGTGTTGAGGAACAGGAAGCCACCCAGCGACGCGAACGAGCACACGGCGATGATCGTGGCGCCGCTGAACGGGACGCTGCGAAAGAACGACAGTTCGATGAGCGGTTCTGTGCGTCTGGATTCCGTCAGGATCAGCCCGACGAGCGATGCGAGGGTCACCGCGCCCGTCATGAGGATGAGTGGGGAGGTCCAGCCCATTGCCGAGCCTTCGATGATCGTGAACACCAGACCGGCGAGCAACGCGATCATGAGTATCTGACCCGCGGGATCGAACCTGCGCGCATGGAGTGCTTTGGATTCCGGGACGTACTTCCACGTCAATGCCAACGCGAGAAGTCCTATCGGGACGTTCACCCAGAAGATCGACTGCCACCCTGCAGACGTCACCAGCACCCCGCCCAGCAGCGGTCCCGCAGCCATCGACACGCCGACGACGCCGCCCCAGATGCCGATCGCCCCTGCGCGTTCCTTGGGGTTGTCGAACGTGTTGGTGATGATCGACATCGCGACCGGATTCATCATCGATCCGCCGACGGCCTGAACCATGCGGAATGCCACCAGCCAGCCCAGCGACGGCGCGACACTGCACAGTAGCGATCCGAGAATGAAGGATCCGGTGCCGATCATGAAGATCTTCTTGCGCCCGAAACGATCTGCGGTAGAGCCGCCGAGCATCAACAGTGACGCCAGGACGAGGGTGTAGGCGTCGATGATCCACTGGAGACCCGACACCGACGAGTTCAGCTCGGCCCGAATCGACGGAAGTGCGACGTTGACGATGGTGTTGTCGATGCTGACCAGGAAGAGGCTGAGGCAGCAGATGCCGAGCACGAGGTATCGGCGCTGTGACGAAGACTCAGTCATATGGACCGCCCGATAGTTGTACACCTACAAATGTTAGTTCGAGTATGAATACTCGAGTGATGCTTGTGCAAGCGGCTAGTTCGAGGTTCCCTGATCGAGGACCTGCCAGAGCGGATCGCTTGGCCCGATGTCGAACGTGCACTCGGTCGGTCTCGGGTCCGGAACGAACGCCCACAGCAGTGCCCCAGCGGTACCTGCCGCCCGCTGACCGTCGATTTTCGCCTCGATGTGCGCGGCGCGATCTTCCACAGTCGAACAGGATCCCGCGAGCTCGCCGATCTCGGCCACCAGAAGTGGCTTACCGACCTGTGCCGTCTGCGTGATCCGACGCTGGAGTCCGTTCCACTGATCGCCGGGCAGTGCGACCCCGTCGGCGCCGTAGTCGTGGTACTGAAGAACATCGACGACGGGTGACTGTGCCAGATAGCGGTATTCGTCGCCCTGGCTTCCGCATTGGCCGCCGCCGGTAAGCCCGGCAGTGATCAAGGTGCGTGGGTCGAGGGTGCGCACTCGTGCGCCGGCGGTATCGAAGAAGCTGCGCAGAACGTCATCGGCGTCGGAGGCACAGGTTCGAGTCTCCCAAGAACAGCTCGCGTCGACGCAGGTGCTCGTTTCCGGTTCGCCGACGAGCTCCCACGCGGCAAGTGCGGGTGAGTCCTTCCAGCGCGCGACGGCGGTGTCGGCCCACTGCTCGAAGCTCAGAAGCGCTGTTGCGGTGGGGGAAGGCGGTGGCGTCGTCCAGCCGTCGATGTACCACTGTCTGTCCTTGAAGGCGTTGTCTTCGCACGCGCCGTCCTGAGGTGACAAGACGGGGATGAGAAGTTGGTCGTGCGCTTCGGCCGCGGCGAAGACTGCGTCCATGGGGCCGAAGTCGAGGTTGCCGGTGAAGCGGTTGATCGCGAGAGCTTGAAACGCGTCGAAGCGCGTCAGCGAGTGTGTAGGAAGCGCCGCGAAGTAGCTGTCGAGATCGACCATGGCTCCGCATCCGGCATTGACGGACCAATCCGTAGCCAGTTGGTAGGCATTGAAACCTGTCGGCCACCAGGGTGCGCCGTCCAGTGCCAGACCGTCGGCGCTCGCGCTCACGCGGGCACCCGGCGCAGGAGCGGCGTCTGTCGGTGCTGCACCGGTGACGGCGACGAGCAGGCCAGCGCACGCCAGGACGGCAGCGACTCGACAGAAACGAACCAGGCTGTGCATAGAGCAGATGATAGGCCTGTGTATTTGCAGTCGGTAATTCCGCTCCCGGTGAATGGCATATCAACGCTATTAACCCATTCGAGCCCGGTAATCCCATAAAAGGATCCTCCGATACCGCAATTCATAGATGTACTGGTCAGTAATATTGTTTATTCGCACGACCTTCCGGGGTCTCATGTACTGGTCAACTGGGGTGAAGATAAAATCGGACACACGTCGAGACTGTCCAATCCTTATCGGTCATAATGATCTCGAAAGATGTCACTTCCACTTAAAGGGCCGGACTATTTGATGTCGTCGACTATTGGTGTGCCTTCTCGCTGTACTGCTCGAATGGCCGCGATCAGCGGGATTGTTGCAATGATGGTCCTTTCTTCCGTGCCGGGAATCGCGCAAGCACAGGATGAAGACCCAGAAGAGACGAACCCGATCTCGTTGTCCCTCAGCGAGACCGGCCTGGGCGCTTCGATTGCGCTGAATGGGCTGGACGGCCGTACTCGCGTCACCGTGCCGGTGCCACCGGGGACCGGGCCGTCGTCGTTGAACGCGGTGCTCACCGTCCCGGCCTGGCTCGATCGAGGTTGGATCGACGTCGAATCCGGTAACCGACCGATCTCGCGTATCGCGCTCGCGGGCGACGCGCCGACGATCCCCGTCTCCATCCCGCTGGCAGCGGTTCCCGTTGTCGACGGAGCGGTGACCCTCGACCTCGCGTCGACGCTGATTCCCGACGCCGGCTTCTGCCCGGATGCCGCCGACGCACAGCTGCGACTCCTCGACGCCCGAGTCGATTACACCGGGGCGCCGTCGATCCCTCGAACGATTTCCGAGTTCCTGCCACCGGTACTCCGACAGCTCACCGTATTCATGCCTGCCCAGCCGAACCGCGACATGATCTCGGCAGTGTTGACGTTGACGACGTCGGTGATCGACTACTACGGCGCGCAACCCGTTCGGGTTCTCGTCCGTCCGGACACCCAATTGCAGGGTTCGCAACCGGACCAGATCTTCGAACGGTCCGTCGTCGTGTCCGAGAACAAGGACGCCGCAGCAGAACTGATCTTTCCGGTCGATCAATCACCTCCACGGTTGTTCGTCACCGGTAGCGGTACGGCACTGACCGACCAGGCTCGATTGATCACCAGCAACATTGCCGACTTGGCGGTGACGACCAAAGCACTCGCGGGGGCGTCGGCTCCTCGAGCTGTTCTCGCACCCGATTCGACGACCCTCGACGATCTCGGAATCGGGACTGTCACAGGGAAAGGCGACGCCACCGCGACTGCGTCGCTCACGCTCGATCAAGCACGCCTCGGCCGCTCGGTCTCGGATGTGTCGGTGCATCTGACCGGAAATTACACCCCGGGCGTCGGATCGATCACTGCCGGAGTAGGCGGTAAGACGATCGCATCGTGGTCCGCCGACGATTCGGGTCGGTTGGATGAGTGGGTCGAGATCCCGAACGCCGAGCTGCGGAAAGCTACCACCGTCGATGTGAGCTTGGCCCGCCCAACGGATTCGGCCGCTGGATGTAACACGCAGGCAGCGTCGACGATCACCGTCGACGGTTCCACTGTCGTCCGATCCGGACCTTCCTCGACGCCGGCTCCGCTGGGATTCGGATCGCTGCCGCAAGCCTTGATGCCGCAATTCGACGTAGCGATGACCCAGGAAACCCTCGCCGATACCGCCCGTGCCGTCTCGGTCGTGACCGGACTGCAGCGCCTGTCCTCCAGGCCGATCATGCCGCAGGTCGTTTCTCTCGACGACGCGCTCGCCAGCTCCGACCCGGCCGTCGTGATTGCCGCAGACGGTGCTCTACCGGACTCGCTTTCATTGCCGCTGTCCTCGTCCGGAGCTACGACGTTCTCGATCGCAACGCCGGAATCCACCGACACCGACGCCTCGCTCACCGTCGATCCGGGGGTGCCTTACGCCAGCCTGCAGGTGACTACGACCGCGAACAACGCGGCATTGTTGGTGGCATCGTCGACAGGCAAAGGGGGCCGGCTCGACGCACTTCTGGGTTGGCTCGACGCCGATCCGTCGCGTTGGTTCGGCCGCAGCGGCGACATTCTCTTCGCTGTACCGGGAATCGAGCCGGTGTCGTTGTCGAGCGGAGACCTGGCAGGGGACTCATCGGAGGTGTCGGAGTCGACGGAGGCCAGCGGGTCGGGCGTCGATCGCATGAGTGTGACGCTTCTCGGAATTGCCGGCGCGGTATTCCTCGTCGCCCTCGTAGGTGCGGTCGTACTGGTTGTGCGCTCTCGTCGCTCCACGCACCGTCGCCACCGCCGCGGCGATTCACCGGTGTCATGACCGCCGATGCCGAGGCCGGCCCCGACCACACCGGGAAAGGGGACTCGAGCAACGACGATGTCGCAGTGGTCGATTCAGTACCGGAGAAGACGGGATGGACTGCGCACCCGGCCACTCTGATCGTTCTTCGGTGGCTCCTGCTCTTGGCGTGCGTCGTTGTCGCATACTTTCCTACCTGGAAGCGGGTGATCGAGGAAGCGTCGAACGGTGCCATCACCGCGTACATTTTCGTGCTTCCGTTTCTGGCGGCCGTAGCGGCGCAGGGAGTGGCTCGCCGTCGCGCCGGGGAGTTGCCGATTCATGATCGACAAACCGACGTCATCGTCGGCGGTCTCGCGTTGCTGGCAGCCATCGCCGTCAAAGCCCTGTGGTTGCCGCGTTACGCCGAGCAGTACGCACTCGCGCACCTCGACGTTCTGTCGGCGCTGGTCTTCTTCTTCGGCGGCGCGATCCTGCTGTTCGGTCTTCGCCCGGTCGGCCGGTTCTGGTCGGTGTGGTTGCTGCTGCTGGCTTTGAGCCCATTGATGTATCGGTTGGTCGCCGTCAATGCCGGTGGAAGTCGATTCGCCTACGGAGCAGTACTGGTGGTGTTGGGCGGCGTCGCGGGCGCAATAGCCGTCGGGCGTACTCGTCGTAGAGCGTGGCTCGGATTCGCATGCACGGTGGCAACGGGGTTCGCAGTGCTGGCGTTCATCTTGGCCCTCTGGCCTCGAATCGACATCGTTCTGTTGCAGCTCATCCCGACGGTCGGTTCGTCGATGATGATCGGGCTGGGGTTCTATCTGCTCTCCAGGCGCGGTGAGAGCAAGAAACCGTTGCCGAAGGGCATGTCCTCGTCTTCGGCGAAACGGTCGGCGAGTTCGGCGATTCTGGTGATCGTTGCTGCGGTGATCCTGCTCTTCCTCCCGCTGCCCGAGACAACGGTGATCCCGGATACCGCCGGCCCTCCGGGATCGACGTCCGTACCGTTGGCTCCGCCGACCGGGTGGAACCGGACAGC
This sequence comes from Rhodococcus sp. H29-C3, assembly GCF_030063405.1. Classification (NCBI taxonomy): domain Bacteria; kingdom Bacillati; phylum Actinomycetota; class Actinomycetes; order Mycobacteriales; family Nocardiaceae; genus Rhodococcus; species Rhodococcus sp. H29-C3. Next base: position 81,054 of record NZ_JASITC010000003.1, read on the forward strand.
GATCCAATCGTACGACTGGGTGCGCTCGTACTTTGGGCAAGCAGCGACGCTGACCCGGCAGACGATGAAGGCAGAAGACGGAAATCCCGAGTGGGACATCGAATCACGACCACGGACTGTGGTGGTGGACGTGCTTTCCACCACGAACCGAGCCAGTTTGGCAATCTATCCGGAAAGCACCCTGTATCGGCTGAGCAACACCCGCACCAGCGCTGCACTGCAGGTGCCACTCGGGCACGGAGTCACCGGAACCCTTTACACCTCGGTCAGCGACGCTCTGTTGTTGACCTGGACGAAATTGGTCTTCACCTGGGTGCGCGGCGACGTCACCCAGCGCGTAACGATCATCAGTGTGGACAACCACGAGGACGGCGCTACGTTCCCCAGGCCGATACCGTCGATGGCGTCGAACATCGGTACCAGTCTCGCGACCTTCCTACGCGGCAATTCCATCATCGCCGACACCGACCCGGAGTACAAAGACCGCACGCTGCTGACCGCGTTCGGTACCGGTCTCGTTCGGGCGCAATGGAATATCGGTACCAGAGGTGGACAGTGAGCAGCACGCCGCGGACGCCGCCGCGCGTCGGGGAGGAGACAGCGGAGTTTCGCGCAGAGGCGCTCGACGACGCCATCAACGGACTCGCCCGCCGAAACCCACTGGCGTCGGCCGCGATCGCCTTCGTGCCGTGGCAGAAGTACACCACCATCTCCATCGCCGTCCTCACCTTGGTGAGCGCCCTATTGAATCCTGTTCCGACGCTGCTGGTGTTGACGGTGGTGTGCACGCTGGGCTATCTGGCGATGATGTTCGACCGCCTGCTGATCTTCTCCCGAGGGTTGGATGCAACGGCGATCGTGACGGTCACCGATGAGCAAGCACTCGCGATTCCGGACGAACTTCTCCCCGCGTACACGATCTTGGTCCCGGCATACAACGAGCCCGAGGTTGTCGGCGACCTCATCGCCGCCATGACCAACCTGAACTATCCGCCGGACAAACTACAAGTTCTGCTGCTGCTGGAAGAAGACGACGACGTCACCATCGACGCGGCGGCGCGCAGCGGTGTCAGCCAGATCGTGGAGGTAATACTCGTCCCGGCCGGAGACCCGCGTACCAAGCCGAAGGCATGCAACTACGGACTGCATTTCGCGACCGGAACCATTGTCACGATCTTCGACGCCGAGGATCTCCCCGAACCTCTGCAGCTGCGCAGGGTCATCGCCGCGTTCGACCGCCTGCCCGATACCGTGGCCTGCGTACAAGCAAAGTTGGCATTCCACAACGGCTCTCAGAATCTGCTGACCGGATGGTTCACCGCGGACTACGCGTTGTGGTTCGGCTACCTGCTTCCCGGTTTGATGCGCAGCACCTCACCGATCCCGTTGGGCGGCACATCCAATCATCTACGACGCGACGTCATCGAGCAGGTAGGCGCGTGGGACGGCTTCAACGTCACCGAGGATGCCGATCTCGGAGTTCGTATCGCCGCGTCCGGTTACTCCACCGCGGTACTGGATTCGATCACGCTCGAGGAAGCGAACAGTGACCCGATCAACTGGGTCAGACAGCGTTCACGCTGGTACAAGGGCTACCTTCAGACGTGGCTGGTGCATATGCGCCGACCCGTCGCTACCGTGCGTGCACTGGGTCCGGTCGGCACCTACCGGCTGACGTTGTTGTTGGCGGGCACTCCGATCAGCGCCTGCATCAATATGATCTTCTGGTTCACCACGGCCGCTTGGATTCTCGGGCAACCAGAACTCATTGCCGCATTGTTTCCGCCGTACATCTACTACTTCTCGTTGGTGTCACTGATCATCGGCAACGTCGCCACCATCTACATGTACCTGATCGCCAGTAGAGAAAGCGACAACGCCTACCTTCTCGTCCCGAGCCTGACGATGCCGCTGTACTGGGTGATGATGAGCGTTGCCGCGATCAAGGGATGCTGGCAGCTCATTCGGAACCCGTCTTACTGGGAGAAGACATTTCACGGACTGAACACGCCGACCGCGACAGCCGTCGAGACCGAAGAGACTCTCACGTGAGTTCTCGCGCACCGTGGATCGTCTTCACGTCATCATTGGCGGGCTACGTTGCGATCGGGTTGACACTGAGCCTGAAGTTCGGCTATTTGCTCGGCGACGCATTGTCGCGGACCTCGGCTGCGCAGTCGGTGCTCCTGAGCCGCGATCCACATGTGTCCGCTATCGGATTCATCTTCACCCCGTTGACTGCGTTGGCGCAGTTGCCGATCGTTGCTTTGTCTTCGTGGTGGTCGGCGATCACCCGGTGGAACATCTCCGGGATCCTGGTCTCGGCAGCGTTCATGGCGGGCGCAGTGGTGATGGTGTACGGAATCTGTCGAGATCGGGGCCTCTCGACCCGGTGTTGCACGCTCCTCACGGTGGTGTTCGCGATCAACCCGATGATCGTCTTCTACGGCGCGAACGGCATGAGCGAAACAGTGTTTCTGTTCTTCGTCTGCTGGGCGGTGCGGCGCTTGATCCGCTGGGTACATACCGACGACGTCCACGATCTGGTCGTCGCGGGTATCGCGCTGGCACTGGCCTACCTCACACGCTACGACGGCGTCGTCGCTATCGCGGGTGCCGCTGTGCTGGTCGCGGTGATCACGGTGATGCGACGGGGTCGAGCGCAGTGGCGGACGATGATTCGCCGCGCTGTGCTCGACGGGGTGCTCGTGGCAGGACCGGGTTTTGCCGCGTTCGTGGTGTGGACCGGGACGAGTTGGTTGATCACCGGGGAAGCGTTGGCCCAATTGTCCTCTGGCTACGGTAATGCCGCGATTCTGGCACAGTCCGGAGGTTCGACCGGAACAGCGCTGGGTAACACAGTGTTCGCGGTAACAGCCATTGTCGTGCTGGGGCCTGCGCTGCTGGTGGCCCTGCCGGTTTCGGCGGTCCTCGCACGACGGCGACGCGATCTCGAATTCTTGGTCGGGCCGGTCGTGTTCGGCGCGGTACTCGCATTCCAGGCCGTGAGCTTCATCGGAGGCTCCACGTTCGGCTTTCTGCGGTTCTACATCTGCGCGATACCGCTTGCCGTGGTCGCATTGGTGCAATTGGTTCCGCCGCGAGGCAATCCGCACACGCGGCGAGAAGGTGCATTCCACCGTCCCCGGCCGGTACGTGCGATGGTGCCTGCCGGGGTCGGCGTCGGGCTGGTGGTGTTGTCGGTGCTGGCTGTGCCGGTCACCGGTTGGGCGATGATGCAGCCGAAGCTGGCCCCCCAGGAGTATGCGCTGGGATATATCCTCGACCCGACCCCCTCCGCCGAAGATGCCCAGGCAGTCGAAGCTCGCTCGATCATCGACTCGTTCGCCACCGAACGCGAACTCGCCGCATATCTGGATTCACAGAATCTGCCCGAAGGATCAGTTCTTCTGGACACCGTCTACGGGTTCGCGGTGGTCGCGGCGTCGTCGAATCCTACGCAGTTCGTCGTGCCCTCCGACCAGGATTTCACCACCACTCTCAACGATCCGGGTGCAGCGGGAGTGAAGTACCTGCTGACGGTTCCCAACACCGGACGTGGCGAATCCGACGCAGTCAACCGCAGGTATCCGACGATCTACGACAACGGTGCCACCATTTCTACATTCGCCTTCGAGGTTCCCACTACGGGTGCAGATCAACCGAACTGGCGGATCTATGAGGTCGTCGAATAGCGCCACCCGGCGATGCAGGGATGGATTGGTGGGTGCTCCGGTGGGTATGCGCCGTCCACAGCGTCTTACGTTTCTTACACAGGAGGACCGATGATGGCCGGAGACGAGTTTCACAAGGGCGACAAGGTCGAATGGAACAGCCATGGCAGTACTGCCGAGGGCACGGTGGAAGAGAAGATCACCTCCGAGACCGAAGCTGCAGGCAGGACCGTCAAGGCATCGAAAGACCAACCTCAATATCGCGTAGTGAGTGACAAGTCAGGCAAGGATGCGGTGCACAAACCTTCCGCCCTGGACCCGAAGTCCTGACTCGATCACCGACCGGCGGCGGCGTACGCCGCGCCCTGAACTTCGACGAGGTCTACCAGGTCTCGCTGGGCAACATTCATGTCGACCTGGTGAATTCCCCAGTTCGGAGCAGGCACAGCCGGGATGAGCGAGGCCCCGGGTCCGTCGACCATGAGAACGCGCGGTCCCTCGCCGGTTGTGCACCGAGCATGGAAGCCGTCGACTTCCAGACCCGCAAAAATTCCGCGGATGGGAGCGTCGGCATTGTCGCGCAACGACCCCGGATTGGTGCACAACACCTCGACGTCGGGACCGGCCGTGGTCGGCGGCAGACCGAACCTCGCGTCGTCAGGAGCGGGATTCGAGAATGCCGAATAGGCGACGACACAGCCTGTCTGCGTGGACTCGGTGCATGCGGCCACGGAATCGAAGTCGCCTCCCACACCCTCGCCCTTGCGGACGAGTACGTTCCCGCCGATCAGAAGCGCCGAGACCAGTTTCGATTGGATCGGCTGACCGTCGATGTGATCGGCGATCAGTTTCCGCAGGACGAAAGTGCCCTGGGAGTGTCCGATGAGAACCACGCCACGGCCGTTGTTGTGGTGCGCAAGGTAGTCGTCCCAAGCATTCTCGATATCGGCGTATGCGAGATTCCCGGCGGCGGTGCGCTCTTCCGCCGTCCCAGCGAACAATGCGCGCAGGGTGGTCTGCCGGTACACCGGCGCCCATACGTTGCAGTTCTCCCCGAAGGGCGCGGCCTGCAAGGCCGCCACCGCGCGTAATTCGGGTGAGGTGTCGAAGTTCGCGTTGGTGCTCTGCTGCAGTGATGCAGTGGGGTAGACGTAGAAGCAGTCGATCGGAGCGCCTGACCTACCGCCGCACGGGTCGCCTTGCTGGCCGGGCTGACACAGCCAGGTTGTCGTCGATGCGGGAGCAGGCTCGGCGGATACCGGCGAAGCCACTATGGCGAAGAACATCATGGCCAGCACACCGGCGCGAAGCACCAGGCCGGCGGGGCGTGGGATCGGCACGAGAGTGACGATAGCAGGGCAGGCGCCCGGCCACGGGGAGTCCAGAAAACGGCCCGGAAACGCCTCCGAAACTACCGACCTTCCTCGCTCACGCCCCGAGGCAACCTGTCTACGCCCCAACTGCGTTCGATGAATCCGATGATGTTCTCGACATCTGTCGCCGGAATCTTGTCCGGCTCACCTTCCTCGAGCGGGTCGGCGTGGAAGATGTAGAGACGAGAGGCGAACTGGTCGAACGGCAGTGACCCTTCACCGGCTCGTTCACCGTTTCCTGCGGTACCGACGACGACTCCGTCGCCCCAATCCTGACCGCTGTCGTTGTTCGGGTTGAAGAAATAGACCCGCATGATGCCGTCGGGATCTGCGGTGACACGCAGGATGGCGATCGCATGCCAGCCGATGTAGCGGGCCGCACTGTCGGTGACGGCGACACCGGCCGGCTGCGGGTGAATCAGCGGCTGACCACCGTTGTACGTCGGGTGATAGGAGGCGTGAAACTGCCGAATGAAGCCGTCGAGATCGATCAGATTTCCGGTGGCGACGTCGACGTTGATGTGGAACTCCCGAGCAGACCACCAGCCGTGAAACTCCGGATTGACCCAGCGATGCGGGTCGCCTTCACGGTCGGCGCATCGTCGGACCATCTCTGCGTAAATTCGGTCGAGGTGCGGTACCAACAGCAACGAAACCGGATCGAGGTCGATCGGATCGGTGGTCGCGACCCCGCCGATGCTGTCGGTCGAGGAGATCGGTTGCCCTTCGAAGTGCATGACGATCTCGTCGTCACGTGCAGCCCAGACGACCATCTGCAGTAGGTAGTCCGGGTCGTTGTACGCCCACATCGACAGTGCTCGCGCAGACTGGCACGTGGGATTGTCTCCTTGGCCGACGCCGAGTGGTTGGCCGAGCATCGACAACAGGCCACCGAGCAACCGCGACTCCGGATCGGGACCTGGACCGAACGCGACAAGCATTTTCTCGCGTACCTTCGGTGACAGCTTCAACGAAATCTGCCGCCACAGTGACGGGACAACCGGTGGCTCGTAGAGCGTCCCTCGGTCGAGAAGCAGCGCCAGGCCGTACAGGCATTGCGCTGTCTCCGGGTACACGGTCTCGGTAACGAGGCGCTGAACCAGTTCCGGATATCGCTGCAGACACGTCCGGCCGGTGTCGGACAGTCCGAGCGCCTCGGCGAGTACGTAACTGTTGTTCTCCACGAGATAACGCACAAGGGTCGCGTGATAGGGCGAGACCAACCCGGTGTCGTGCATTGCGCGGGCGAAACCGCGTGCTTCGAACTGCAGAGCTTCCGAATCCATCACCGCAAGCCGTGACCGGTAGACATCGACTCCGGGGTCTTCCCGGCATGCTTCGGTAGTGCCGAACAAAGCCGTGGTCAACCGGTCGAGACCCTGCCCGGACGTACCGAGATCCACGGTGGGGTCGTCGCGGTAGATCGCAATGCGGGTGACCATCGTCTTGACGTTGTCCACCTGAATCGGGCGTTGACGCAACACACGCCAAATCTCTTCGAGGAGTTCGTCGAGAACGCTGTCGTAGCCGATCTGTTCGGCGACGTAACCGAACAGATCGCGAATGAGATGAGCGGTGCGTCCGAGCCGAACTCGCTCTGCCTCCGACGGCGCTGTGAACAACACTTCGAGGTTCAAAGCGAGCACCTGGGACAGGAACCGGCGAGCATCTTCCGGCGTCACGGCCGGGTGTTCGTACTCGCTGGCGACTATTGCCACCATGCGAAGTTCGCTCGTCGCTTCGAGCACAACGGTGTCGTTGTTTCCGCTACGCAGGCTCGGGCCGACGAACGCCGGAACGAGGATGTCCGGCTGCGCCCAGTCCGATCCGGCGAACAGTCCCGCGTTCTCGAGGAGCTCTGCACGCTCCTGAATCGCTGCACAACCGCCAGGTTGCGACAGCACACGATGCAGTGAGTCGAGGACGCGTCGGAGCTTGGAGCTCTTGGTGAACTCCGGCGCGGTGGCGAACGCCTCGGCTGCGTGATCGAGTTGTGCGAGACGCGAAGCCAATGCTCGATCGGCCGCTGTGGTCGCATTGGTGGCCGCCGGTTCTTCCGTCGACTGTGCCAGTGGCGTGTGGTCGTCCCCGAGTTCCTGCCTCACACGTAGAAGTCCAGTTCTTCCTGTTGTTTGAGCAGATCGCGCATCCGATACGGATCTTCGCCAAAGAAGTACAGCAAGCCCCAGTGCGTACCGAAAGCCGTACGCTTGGTGACGGTCTCCTCGACGGGTGCCGAAAGGTCGTTCGTCTCGTAGTAGTCGTCGTCCAACGTGACGTCGGGAATGACGAGATTGCTGACCACGCGTCGACGCGGGTACACACCGAAGCAGCCGGCAACACCGGTGGCGTCGACGACCTCCTTGGGGAAGAAGGCGTCGATCTCTTCCTCGGTGGTCTTCGGGTCGAACGAAAGTACCAGGCCCTGGTACGCATTGAATCCGTAGGCGCGCTCGAGCAGCTCAAAAACCTTGAAACCTGGTGGCCGGTAAGCAACTTCACCGAAGTACATCTCGCCGTCGCTGGTGACGAAGTACTCGGGGTGAATGAACCCGAATTCGATGTCGAAAGCCTTGATCAGCTTCTCGATCTGCACGGTGATCTGATCACGGTACTTCTCGAGCTCGGGAGTCGCGGGTACGAACACCGAGTATCCAAGGGTCACGTACTCGGAGATGTTGAGGAATTTGATCTTTCCGTTGTGGATCCACGCCTCGACGGCAAACTCCCAGCCGTCGAGATGGGATTCCATCAGCGCCGGGAATTCCTCGTCGGGAATGGAATCGACTTCATCCGGTGTCCGGATCACCCGGTGGCCGAGGCACCCTGCTTTGTCGAACGCTTTGACATGAATCGGGTCGTTCGGGTCGCCGTCGAGCTTGAGGAGAGTTTGGTTGACGCGCTTGAGGAAGCGAATCACATCTTCACGGTCGTGGGCCTCCTCGAAAATGCCGACGCGAATCCCACCGAGCTGTGCACGACGCTTCATCAGGGACTTGTCTCGCAACAACATCGCCTGCCCGAACAGGCGTGGGTTGCCCAGCAGTACCGAGTTGATGGCACCGGCCCACTCGACAGTTTCCTCGTACAGCGGGATCGCGACGTCGACACCCATATCGCGCAGTGTCTCGGCGATCTCGAGCGAACGGTCGTTGAGACGTTCGAAGTTCCACGGAAGATAGGGAATATCGTGCTCAGTGCAGTATTGCTCGGCCCAATCCGGTGCCACGACGACATACCTGCGGTCGAACTTGTCGAGGGCTTCCACAGCCGGCAAGCTCCAGCCGAGTAGTGCTACGTAGCCCTTGTCCGGATTCTTCTCGAGCCGTGCAGGCTGAGACATAAAGATCCTTCCCAATCGGTGTTCCGCGGTCGAAGTCCTCCGCTCCACGGTACAGAGTGTGCACTTCGCGACCGACGGGCTACCTCTCGGCGCACTGTCTGACGGCCGCGCTCACACTCCCTGTGCCAATGCACGTCCGGCTTGCCGACCACTGAATATGCAGCCGCCGAGGAAGGTGCCCTCCAACGATCGATACCCGTGTACACCGCCGCCGCCGAACCCGGCGATCTCACCGGCTGCCCATAGTCCAGGCACCGTGGTCCCGTCCGAATTCTGCACGCGTCCGTCGAGATCGGTCTGGATGCCGCCGAGGGTCTTACGGGTGATGATGTTCAGTCGCACTGCGATCAACGGACCGGACTTGGGATCGAGGATCTTGTGCAACGACGCAGTGCGAGCTATCCGCTCGCCACGGGAGCGTCGCGAATTGTGAATCGCGGATATCTGCAGATCCTTGGTGAACGGGTTGTCCGTTTCACGGTCTCGTGCGGTGATCTGCCGCTCCAGATCGCGAGCATCGATGAGATTGTCGCCGGTGATCTTGTTCATGCCTGCGACCAGCTCGGACACCGTTTTTGCGACGACGAAGTCCTCGCCGTGCTCTTTGAATGCCTCGACCGGTCCGCTCGCTCCGGGTAGTACCCGCCCGAGAACGAGTTTGAGGTTCTTGTCGGTGATGTCGGGGTTCTGCTCGGATCCAGAGAGCGCGAACTCCTTCTCGATGATCTTCTGTGTGAGAACGAACCACGAGTAGTCGTATCCGCTGTCCTGAATTGTTTTCAGCGTGCCGAGAGTGTCGAAGCCGGGGAAGTTAGGGACCGGGAATCGTTGTCCGCGTGCGTCGAACCACATCGATGACGGGCCGGGGATGATGCGAATCCCATGGTTCTTCCAGATGGGATCCCAGTTCTTGATCCCCTCGGTGTAGTGCCACATCCGGTCCTTGTTGACCAACCGACCACCCGCACGCTCGGTGATGCCGAGCATGCGTCCGTCGACGTGCTCGGGTACCCCGGAGATCATCGACGTCGGGGGTGTGCCCAATCGGGCGGGCCAATTTTCCCGCACCAGATCGTGATTGGCGCCGATTCCACCGGCGGTGACCAACACCGCACCGGCATGGAACTCGAACTCCTCGACCTCGACCCGCGTGCTCCCCGAACCCCGGACCGAGGCGCTGGGCTCGAGAACTGCCCCTCGGACGCCGTCGACGACGCCGTCGGTCATGGTGAGCTCGTCCACGCGATGACGGAATCCGAAGCGCACCAAGCCTTTTGCTGCTGCCTCGCAGACACGCCGTTCGAACGGGGCGAGAACGCCGGGGCCCGTTCCCCAGGTGAGGTGAAAGCGTGGCACCGAGTTGCCGTGGCCCTCGGCGAGGTAGCCGCCGCGTTCGGCCCAACCGACGATGGGAACCCATCGCATTCCCTGCGCGTGCAGCCACGAGCGCTTCTCGCCTGCCGCAAACTCCAGGTAAGCCTGTGCCCACTGGTAACCCCAGTAGTCCTCACCCTTGGGATCGTCGATGTCGCGGTCGAACGTCGCGGTGCCGAGCCAGTCCTGCAATGCCAGCTCGGGGGAATCCTTGATACCCATCCTGCGCTGCTCGGGGGTATCGATCATGAACAGGCCACCGAGCGACCAGAAGGCCTGGCCACCGAGATTCTGTTCCGGTTCCTGATCGAGCAGAAGCACTCGCTTGCCTGCGTCGGCCAGTTCGGCGGTGGCCACCAGACCTGCCAGACCAGCACCGACCACGATTACGTCCGCATCCATCATCGAACCTCTTCCCCTTGTTCGCCTACACGGTTCCCCGCACGCCAGTGGACCATGTCGTGTCGGTCTCGACAATAGAGTTCCGCGGCAAGGCGTGTTGCGATGCTCAGCGACGAGAACCTGTGTCAGACGTGGCGGAGCCGAGCGACTGAATTTCCGTCGAGTCCATACTTCGGCGAACGTGAAACGGGCCGATTTCGGAGTGGTCCGCGGCCACGCTCAGCGAGTGCTTGCGTCGGTGCGAGAGTCTCGAGCATTTTTCGCAGACGAGCGACCATCCGCGAGAAGGACAGGTCAATTATGTCGTAGACCATAACTGTGACGAATCTTAGGTGTAACTGTCCGTAACGGCCAACTGGTACGTGGAAAACGGGCCTATGATCGCCGGCATAGCGATGGGAGCACCGATGGTAGATAAGAGCACGGCTCGGGACGACATGCTGCGGAGTGCGGCACTGTTGTTCCGTGCGCGAGGAGTCCAGGCCACCTCGCTCGCTGATGTCATCGAGCATGCGGGCGCCCCCCGCGGTTCGATCTATCATCACTTTCCGCAGGGTAAGCCGCAGATCGTCGAGGAAGCAACGCGCGCAGCGGGCGCGATGATGGGGGCTGCAATCTCATCGGGACTCGCGGCAGACGGCCCTGCGCGAACCATCGCTGCAATCATCGGCGGATTTCGAGAGCAACTTGTCGCGACCGATTACACCGCGGGCTGTCCGGTGGCTCCAGCAGCATTGGAAGGTGTGAACTCACCGGCTGCACTCGCGGCCGCGGGGGAGTCGTTCACCTCCTGGGAAGACACGATTGCGGCTTCGCTCTGGCAGCGAGGATTGTCCCAGCAGCGGGCTTCGTCCCTCGCGACCACCGCGATCTCGGCCATCGAGGGGGCGCTGATAGTTGCAAAGGGCCAACGCAGCATCCGCGCGCTCGATCGGGTCGAGGCTGAACTCGTGCCCTGGGTGGAGACCGTCCTCGACCAGGCAGTGGCCGCGCGACGGGGGCCTCACAGCCGCTCCTAAAAGCCGGTAGTGAGACGCTACCTGCCGAGCTGCAATCTTGCTATAACGCGCAGTAACGGATACTTTCACCTTCATTGCTATGTCGCACGACATAGCAGAAGGGGTCATCATGATTCATTCTTCGAACAGCATCGCTGTGAAACGAGTGCAGATGTCCAGCAGAAAACGCTGGTTGGCGCTCTCGGTGATTTGCGCAGCCGAGCTGCTGGTTGTACTCGACAACACCGTCGTCAATATGGCGTTGCCGTCGCTGGGCGTGCAGTTGCATGCGAACATCAGCGGCCTGCAATGGGTGGTCGACGCCTACACGCTCACCTTCGCGGGTCTGCTGCTGGCCTTCGGGCACCTGGGTGATCGGTACGGACGCCGCACAGTGATGGCGGTCGGCCTGGCCGGTATTGCTGTGATGTCGATCGGCGGCGCTCTCGCGGCCGACCTCGGTCAGGTGATCGCTGCGCGCGCGGCGATGGGAGTATGCGCCGCGGCTGTGTTCCCAGCGACACTCGCATTGATCATCAATATCTTCGACGACGCCAAGGAACGTGCGCTTGCCATCGCGGCGTGGACAGCTATGGCGGGGTTCGCTATTGCGATCGGGCCGACTGCGGGTGGATTTCTGCTCGAACACTTCTCCTGGCACTCGGTTTTCTGGATCAATGTACCGGTGGCACTGATCGTTCTGGTGGCGGCGCTGATGCTTGTGCCGGAATCCAAAGCCTCACATGTCGGGAAGTATGATCCGCTGGGAATTGCGCTCTCTCTTGCGGCCATTACCGTGATGGTCTGGGCGATAATCGAAGCCCCGCATCAGGGTTGGCTGTCTCCGATCAGTTTGGCGGCCTACGGGGTCGCGATTGCGAGCCTCGTTCTGTTCGTCTTCTGGGAACTACGCCACCCCTCGCCGGTTCTCGACATGCAGTTGTTCCGAATTCGGCGATTCTCGTTGCCCGCGTTGTCCATAGCCATCGCTTACTTCAGTATGTTCGGGTTCCTCTTCATGATCACCCAGTATTTTCAGGGAGTGATGGAACTCAGCCCACTACAGTTCGGTATCCACTCGCTTCCCTTCGCCGTCGCAATTGCCGTCGGTGCGCCACTCGCCACCGTCATCGCGCAGCGGGTGGGAACCACCTCGGTGATCGTGTTCGGTTTGGTCGTGATGAGTATCGGGATGTTCGTTGCCGGGCAAGTGAAAGTCGAAACACCCTATGTCGGTCCGGTATTGATTTCGATGGTCCTCATGGGACTTGGGCTGGCGATAGTTCAGGGGCCGGCCACCGAATCGATCATGTCCTCGGTATCGCTGGACGAGGCTGGTGCTGGATCGGCCGTCAACGACACCACCAGGGAAGTGGGTGGCACGTTGGGGGTTGCTGTGCTGGGTTCGATCGTCGCATCCATCTACACGACCAAGGTCGGGCCGCGGATCGACGCACTTCCCGACGCAGTCATGAACCCTTATCAGAAGAGTTTTGCTCGGGAGACCGTCATCAGTGTCATCGAGATTGCGAAGGCTCCGACCAACTCGATCTTCGCGAGTCAGAAGTCGGAGCTGATCTACGCCATGAAAGCTGCTTCGCTGGAGGGCTTTCAGCTCGCCTCGTACATCACAGTAGGTGCCTCGTTGGCGTGTGCACTTGCCGTCGGCTTCTTCTTGCCTTGGTCGCGGCCCGAGGGCGACGGTGTGCTGCTGGGATGGCGATCCAAGTAGCGAACCGCATCCTCGACTCTTTGGTAACGCACAGGGCTAGGTGTGAGAGCAACCCGGTCGGCTGATGGAACGTACCTGTGCTTCAGTCGGGCTACACCCCGGCCCAGGATGGGTCCTTGTCGCCGCCTTCTGTGGATCGACGTCGGCTTACGCTCCGAGGTGAGTCGGTGATGGAGCGTTCGAGCGATTCGATCGATCCGATGAGCGGCCGATTCGGGTCCGCAGACCCAGCCATCACCGCATTGCCGCGCCGAACGGTCATCTCATGGGTGAGACTTTCGTCGAGATCGAGCAGGGCGCTGATCTACGAAATATCACCGAGCAGCGTTATCGTTCTGTTACTTTCCGTTATTCATTCGTGATGCGCGCGCCGGACTGGATGACACTCGCCGTCACCACACTGGCAACAAGTCCCCAAGCACGTCACCACATTTCGCGGAAGGAACCCGATGGCTGCCATCCTGTTCGGATCGATCAGCACACTTGCCGACACGTCCGAAATTCAACGACAAGCATTTAACGACGCCTTCGCCGCCCACGATCTCGGCTGGACCTGGGAGCGTCAGGACTACATCGAGATGCTGGCGAGCAACGGCGGCGCGGCTCGGATCGCCGAATATGCACACTCACGCGGTGAAGAAGTCGACTCCGCAGCAGTGCATTCCACGAAGTCGGAGATCTTTCAGAAGCTGCTTGCCAACTCCGACGTCGACCCGCGCCCCGGCGTCGTCGAGACGATCGCCGATGCGAAGAAGCACGACATCAAGGTCGGTCTCGTGACCACCACTTCCCCAGAAAACGTCAACGCGTTGCTCGGCGCTCTGACCGCTGTCGACGTCGACTTGTTCGACGTCGTGGTCGATTCCGCGAGTGTCTCGCAAGGCAAGCCGGATCGCGCGGCGTACATGTTCGCCCTTGGCCGCCTGGGCGAGAACGCGAAGAACTGCGTTGCTATCGAGGATAACGTCGGTGGCGTCGCTGCTGCTGTTGCCGCACACGTTCGCTGCATCGCGTTTCCCAACGCGAACACGGTAGGGGGCGACTTCTCGGCGGCGGTGGATACCGTCGATCATCTCGACGCGGATCGGCTCCGCGCGCTGACCGAAGGCAACCGATGAGCTCTATGCAAGCGCAGGTCACTGCCACCGAGCGCGCCTTCCACGTCGAGGGATACGAGAAGATCGAGTACGACCTTCTCTACGTGGACGGTGTCTTCTCGGTGAGCAATACGGAACTGGCGGACAGCTACCGGCAGTACGGGCGGACGCTCATGGTCGTCGACGAGGTCGTCTACGCAATCTACGGTGAGCAGATCCGTACGTATTTCGGGCACCACGACATTGCGCTGACCGTACTTCCGGTGAAGATCGCCGAGACCGCCAAGTCGCTCGAGACGTTCGAGCAGATCGTGGGCGAATTCGACAGGTTCGGGCTCGTCCGGACCGAACCGGTCCTGGTCGTCGGGGGCGGGCTCACTACCGATGTCGCCGGGTATGCGTGCGCGAGCTACCGACGCAACACCCCGTACATCAGAATCCCGACGACGCTGATCGGGCTGATCGATGCAAGTGTGTCCATCAAGGTCGCGGTGAATTTCGGAAAGCACAAGAATCGTCTGGGCGCCTACCACGCTTCGCAGAAGGTCCTGCTGGACTTTTCGTTCCTTCGTTCGCTACCGGAAGATCAAGTCCGGAACGGCATGGCGGAGTTGATCAAGATCTCCGTAGTGGGTAACAGTGCAATTTTCGACATGCTCGATGAACACGGCCCGGAACTACTCCGCACCAGATTTGGGCACCTCGATGGGACAGCCGAATTACGCGCTGTTGCAGACAGTCTGACGTACCAGGCCATCGACACCATGCTCGAACTGGAGGCGCCGAACTTACACGAGATCGAACTGGACCGGGTCATCGCTTTCGGGCATACCTGGAGTCCAACGCTGGAATTGACGCCACCGGCGCCGTTCTTTCACGGACATGCGATCAATATCGACATGGCGTTGTCGACCACCCTTGCCGAGCAGCGCGGGCACATAACCTCCGAAGAGCGCGATCGAGTACTCGGGACCATGTCCCGTCTCGGGCTCGCGCTCGACAGTGACTATCTGACGTCCGAATTGCTCTCCGAGGCAACCGGTTCGATCCTGAAAACTCGGGATGGCATTCTGCGTGCGGCGGTTCCCGACCCGATCGGAGCATGTCGATTCCTGAACGACGTGACTACGGGAGAGCTCGCCGACGTGTTGACGTTGCACAAGAAGATCTGCTTGGACTTCGACCGCGGCGGAGACGGAATAGACATGTTCACCTCCGACCAGAGTCGGTGAGTGAGATCGACTCTCGAACAGAACCGCGCCCGGTCACACCGTCGAGCATCCTTGCCGCAGAATTGCGAGAGGTGACCGAGCTGCTGGCAGATGTTGCTTCGATTCCGGACGAGCTGATGAGCCGGATCACCCGTCTGCGAGATCTGGCCATGGGGCTCGATCCGTACCTGGAACTCTGCACCACGGAAGAGTCCCCGGCGCTGGCAGCGTTGTCGCATCGGACTCGTACTGCCGACTGGGCTGCGCGACCGGTAGAGCAGGAAATGTTGTCCGGGCAGGTCGAGGGCCAGTTGCTGAAGTTTCTGGTGCACATGACCCGAGCGAGAAGAGTGCTCGAGATCGGCATGTTCACCGGTTACTCCGCGCTGGCCATGGCAGAAGCTCTCCCGCCGAACGGGGAAGTAGTGGCCTGCGAGGTCGACGAGTACGTGGCCGACTTCGCGCGGAAAAGTTTTGCAGAATCGGCAGCGGGCGCTCGCATCGTCGTGGAGGTCGGGCCGGCCTCGGAGACTCTGCGTCGGCTCAACGGAACCTCGCATCCCTTCGACCTCGTATTCGTCGACGCAGACAAAACCGGATATCTCGACTACTACCGAATGCTGCTCGACTCCGATCTGCTGACCGCGGACGCAGTCATCGTCGTGGACAACACGTTGATGCAGGGCCGGCCGTACGCGGCGGCGGACCGTCGGACCGGCAACGGAGACGCGATCGCAGACTTCAACCGCTATGTTGGCGCCGACCCCCGCGTCGAGCAGGTCCTTCTGCCGTTGCGAGACGGCGTGACTCTCGTTCGACGGATATCGGCGTAATGGGCATGGCGTCGTCGGCGGTGCGCACGGCCGGGGCCCTGGCAGGTTTGCTCGCCACGCTGCCATTAGATCTTGCCGTGGTGGGCTATTCCCTTGCCCGGCGATTCGATCCGCCCTTCGATTCGCGCGCTCATCCGGTGGATTCGCCGAGCCGGACGGTTCTGATCAGTGGTGGGAAGATGACCAAAGCGCTCCAGCTGGCACGGTCGTTCCATCTCACCGGCCACCGGGTCGTCCTCGTCGAATCACCCAAATATCGGTTCACCGGACATCGGTTCTCTCGGGCAGTCGATCACTTCTACTGTGTGCCGGAGCCCACCGACCCTGGATACGCGAAAGCCTTGCGCGACGTGGTGGTCCGAGAAGGTGTCGATGTCTTCGTTCCGGTGGCGAGTCCAGCGGCGAGCATTCACGATGCCGATGCGCGGAAGGTGCTCGACGGATATTGCGAGGTCGTGCACGCAGACTCCGAGACCGTGCGCATGCTCGACGACAAATCACGATTCTCGGAGATGGCGGAGTCGATGGGACTCCGGGTTCCGCACTGGAAGCGGATCACTGACCCGCAGCAGATCGAAACGTTCGATTTTCCTCCCGGACGTGAGTACATTCTCAAACGCATCGCCTACAACCCCGTCGGGCGGATGGACCTGACGCGCTTATCCGGCAGCACCCCGAAGCAGAATGCCGAGTTCGCCCGCAGCCTCGCCATGAACGAGGACGACCCGTGGATACTGCAGGAGTTCATCGCCGGCCAGGAATACTGCACGCACGGAACCGCGCGCAACGGCGCGTTGCAGGTCTACGCATGCTGTGAGTCCTCGGCATTCCAGGTCAACTACGAGATGATCGACAAACCCGAGATTCGATCGTGGGTAGAGACATTCGTCAAGACACTCGGTGTCACCGGCCAGTTGTCCTTCGATTTCATCGAGGCTTCCGACGGGCATGTCTACGCGATCGAATGCAATCCGCGCACGCACTCGGCCATCACCATGTTCTACGACCACCCGGATCTTGCTGCTGCATACCTAGAGGACGGTCACTCGGTCGTCGAACCCACCCTGTCCTCGCGTCCGACGTACTGGATCTACCACGAACTATGGCGGTTGCTCACCGAGCCGCGGCGCCGACATCGACTCCGAGTGATTCTCGGCGGAACCGATGCGGTGTACGAACGTTGGGACCCGTTGCCCTACCTGCTGGTTCATCACCTGCAGATTCCTTCACTGTTGCTGAAGAACCTGAAGTCCGGGCGAGGCTGGACGCGAATAGATTTCAACATCGGCAAACTCGTCGAGAATGGAGGGGACTGATGTCGCCGACATCGGTACTGGTCCTGGCGGGTTCGGCAGTCGACGACTTCAACGCCGATCTGTCACGCGTCTACGCCGGGGGATTCCTCGATGCGTTCGCCGAGCACCCGTCCTACAGTCTTCGGATCGCATTCGTCACACCGGACGGGTGCTGGCGCTTTCCGAAAAACCTCGAGTCGTCGAGTATTGCGGCAGCGCAACCTAACTCATTGAGCCGCGCAATCTCGGAGATATCCACCTGGCAAATCGACGTTGTCGTTCCTCAGATGTTCTGCCGGCCCGGGATGACAACGTACCGCTCGCTGTTCGAACTGCTCGGCATTCCGTACGTGGGGAACCGGCCAGAAGTGATGGCGATGACGGCGGAAAAGAATATTGCCCGGGCTGTCGTCGCGGCAGCCGGCGTCGCCGTTCCGGACGGGGTTCTCGTCTCCCGCGGCGAGATGACGAAAACAGAATTGTCGACGGCGATGGTGCCGGTCGTGGTCAAGCCCGTCGATTCCGATAATTCGATGGGTGTGACACTGGTTCGCGATCCGGCCGAACTCGCCGCCGCCGTGAACGAAGCGTTGCAATACTCGCAATCGGCACTCATCGAGTCGTACATCGAACTGGGCCGCGAGGTGCGCTGCGGGATCATCGTCCGCGACGGTGACCTGGTATGCCTACCGTTGGAGGAATACGCCGTCGACGAGGTATCGAATCCGATCCGTGGCCGCGCCGACAAACTCGACCGGACCGACGACGGTGAGCTGTACCTGGTCGCCAAGGAGGCCACCCGCGCCTGGATAGTCGAGAGCGACGATCCCATCACCGAGAAAGTCTTCGATGCCGCGAGAAAATGCCATGTCGCGCTGGGGTGCCGTCAGTACAGCCTGTTCGATTTCCGTATCGATCGACACGGAAACCCGTGGTTCCTCGAAGCAGGTCTCTACTGCTCGTACTCCCCGAGCAGCGTCATCGCCGTCATGGCGGCTGCGGTAGGCATTCCTCTCGACGAACTGTTCGCGTTGGCAATAGGCGAGGGGGACTGATGAAACACGAGATTCTGCGCCCCATCGGAGTCCGCATCACCGAGGTCGACCCCGCTCGTTTGAGTGCCGAGGACGTCGATGAGTTCGTGACCCTTCTCTCTCGGCACGGCGTCGCAGTCATGCCCGATCGCGAAATCGACGACGACCAGTTCCTGACGTTTCTTCGTTCCTTCGGCGACCTGATGTTCACCGAAGGGGAGAGCCCTGTCGCTGGATATCCCGATCTCAACGTGATCACCAATGTCGGAAGATCGACCCCACCGAAGTCGACGTTTCACGTCGACACCACCTACATCGAACACCCGCCTGCCTACACCTCGCTACGAGCCGTCCAAGTCCCGACCACTGGCGGCCAGACGCTGTTCAGTAACCAGTACGACGCCTATGACACCTTGCCTGCCGAGATCCGCGCCGACATCGACGGGCGAACTGTCACGCACGTGGTGACCGGCTTGGATGGATTCGAGGATGTGTCGGCTCGGCATCCGCTGGTCCGAGTGCATCCGATTTCCGGACGGAAGGCTCTGTATCTTTCCGCGCCTGCCCGCTGTGTGGCGGTGAGTGGCACAACGGACGCCGAGGCGGCAACGTTGATCCGGTACCTGGTGGAGCACTCGACACGACCGGAGAACGTGTTCGAACACTCGTGGTCACCCGGTGACGTGGTCATCTGGGACAACCGATGCGTCATGCACCGCGCGGACCACAGCGGTGTCGTCGGCGACCGCGTCATGCACCGCGGAATGGTGGCCGAGTTCGCGACAAGCGTGGATCATCGCGTCGATAGCTAGAATCAGCCATGGCCGAACCGATCGACGAGTACTTTCTGGATCGAGTCGGTTCCCTGTGCTCAGGCAGCAGCTCGGTGAGCCGGTCAGCCTCGACCGACCGCATCCTCGAGCTGTTCGATGCCCAGCTCGGCAGCAGACATCTCGATCTCGCGGCGCGCTGGCTCCGCTCGATCGGCCGAGGTTTCTACACGATCGGTAGCGCCGGACACGAGAGCAACGCAGCGGTTGCCGGTGCACTACGACCGACGGACCCGGCGTTGTTGCACTACCGTTCGGGAGCCTTCTATCTCGAACGTGCACGCCAGGGAGGCGGCAGCGATCCGATACGCGACGTCCTCGAAGGCCTCGTCGCGGCGGCGAGCGAGCCGATGTCCGGTGGACGTCACAAAGTGTTCGGCCGGGCCGACCTTGCCGTCATTCCACAGACTTCGACCATTGCCTCGCATCTTCCCCGCGCAGTCGGCGTCGCATTCTCGATTCCACGAGCGAAAAAGCTCGGTGTGCCCTCACCGTGGCCTGCGGATGCCGTCGTGATCTGCAGTGTCGGCGACGCGTCGGCCAACCATTCGACGGCACTGGGCGCCATCAACACTGCCGTCCACTCGGCTTACCAGGGTGTGCCGTTGCCGCTGCTGTTCGTCTGTGAGGACAACGGCATCGGAATCAGCGTGCGGACACCGGCGGGTTGGATCGCGTCCAACTTCGCCGAACGACATGGGCTCGAATACTTCTACGCCGACGGCAACGACCTGCACGAAGTTCTCGAGACGGCGACGGCGGCATCGACCTGGGTGCGTACGCACCGCAAGCCGGCTTTTCTGCATTTGCGCACCGTCCGATTGATGGGCCACGCCGGATCCGACGTCGAATCTGCGTACCGTGGAGCTTCGGAAATTTCCGCTGATCATGCGCGAGATCCTGTTCTCTGCACGGCACGGTGGCTGATCGAGAACGGAGCCCTCTCTGCCGAGGATGTACTGGAACGCTACGAAGCCAAGCGTGCTCTGGTGATCGGGGCTGCACGCGAGATCGCTGAACTACCGCACCTCGGTTCTGCGGCCGAGGTGATGAAGCCGCTTTCGGAGATGATGCGCGACGTCGCCTCGACGCCGCAGGCAGGCCCCACATCGTCTGCGGCAGCGATTGTGGCGGGGCCAGGGGCTCCGTTGACGTTGGCGCAGGCGGTGAACCGAGCGTTGCTCGAGGTTCTCGAACGCTATCGACAGGCAGTCCTGTTCGGGGAGGATGTCGCCAGGAAGGGTGGTGTCTACGGCGTCACGCGTGGGTTGCTGGACAGTGTTGGACCTGCGCGTGTGTTCGATACCGTTCTCGACGAGCAGGCGATACTCGGACTCGCTGCGGGAGCGGGCATTTCTGGATTACTGCCGATTGCGGAGATTCAGTACTTGGCCTACCTGCACAATGCGGCCGATCAGATTCGGGGTGAAGCGGCGACACTGCAGTTCTTCTCCAATCGGCAGTACCGAAATCCGATGGTGGTCCGTATCGCTGCATACGGCTATCAGAAGGGGTTCGGTGGACACTTTCACAACGACAATGCTGTTGCAGCACTGAGGGATATCCCCGGGATCGTCATTGCCTCGCCGTCGCGCCCCGACGACGCTGCCTCGATGTTGTCGACCTGCGCTGACGTAGCGGTTCGCCACGGTGCGGTGTGCATCTTCCTAGAGCCGATTGCGTTGTACCACAACAAAGACCTGTACGAGGACGGTGACGGGGAGTGGATGAGCAGCTATCCGACCGAGACCGTGGAGGTCGGCCGCGCGCGGGTGTACGGCGAGGGAAACGATCTGACGATCGTTACGTTCGGTAACGGTGTCCGGATGAGCCTGCGCTCTGCTCGCGCGCTCGAAAAAGCCGACATCGGTGTACGCGTGGTGGACATACGCTGGATCGCTCCGCTGCCCATCGCCGACATCGAACACCATGCTCGTGCGACCGGTCGAGTCCTTGTGGTCGATGAGACTCGTAGAACGGGCGGAGTCGGTGAAGGAGTGATCGCGGCGCTGGCCGACGCAGGCTTCGACGGCATCGTCCGCAGGGTGGCGAGCGCGGACAGTTTCATCCCACTGGGCGACGCGGCGCTCGAGGTTCTGCTGTCCGAGGACGACATCATCGATGCGTCAGGCCGAATCCTTCACGGTGTCGACGAAGGGCGCGAGCAGTGATGCCATGTCGGCGGCGACGTCGGCGGAATTCGACGGGGGCATCGATATATAGCTCAATGCCAGCCTCACGACGGCGCGGCCGAGGACGTCGGCGTTGTGCGGTGAGGCCCGAATCCAGCTGTGCTCGAAGGTCTCGGCAAGTCGAGATGCCGCATGTTCGAGCAGAATTCCACTTTCGGTGGTGACGAGACGAAGTAGATCCGGAGGTGGGTCGTCGGTCAGTATCGACAACACGAGTGGGTCGGAGGCGCTCCGCCCGAAGAACTGGGTGAAGGCCAGATACAACGCGCGAAGGCTGTCGTTCTCGTTGGCGTAGATTGCGCTGTCGACGGCCGAGACGAAGGTGTCGGTGAGCCGCAACGCGTAGCCCTGCGCCAAACCCTTTCTGGTGCCGAACTCCTTGTAGAGGGTTTGGCGACTGACCCCCGCAGTCTTGGCGACGTCCGTCATGTTGACGTTCGACCAGGTGTGCGCGAGGAGCAGAGAGTGGAGCGCGTCGAGAATAGTGGTGCGCATCAGGCTGGTCACAGCGCTTTTGAAAGGGCTGGTCGTCTCCGGTCGCACAGTCACTTCGTCGACATTACCGCCCGCCGTCACGGCCTGCTGATCTCGACCATGAAGAAGTCGGCCTTGGCGGCACCACAATCGGGGCAGCTCCAGTCCTCCGGGATGTTCTCCCATTTGGTCCCTGGCTCGATGCCGTCATCGGGCCAGCCGATTTCCTCGTCGTACTCGAATCCGCATTGGATGCATTGGTAGAGCTTGAAATCGGTGGACATGTCAGTCTGCTTTCTGTTCGAAGTCGATCTTTTCTCGGACGCCGCAGTCCGGGCACGGCCAGTCGTCGGCGATGTCGGCCCACGGGGTGCCGGCTGGAAATCCTTCACGCGGTGCGCCGACGGTCTCGTCGTAGACGAAGTTGCACACGGGGCATCGGTAGCCGGCCATCACTGTGCCTCTGGAGTAGCACCGTAGCGAGCAAGGATCTTCGCGCGCTTGCTGGGCTCGATGTTGACGTTGGTGATGTCACCGAGGTAGTGCTCCAACACCCTGTGGTCCATCACCTTTCGCCAGATCGGTGGGAAGTAGGCGAGGGCAATCATGCTTGCATAGCCGCTCGGGAGGTTCGGTGCACCTTCCATGCTGCGCAGGGTCTGGTACCTGCGGGTCGGGTTGGCGTGGTGATCGCTGTGCCGCTGAAGGTGATAGAGAAAGATGTTGGTGACGATGTGATCGGAGTTCCAGCTGTGCTCCGGTGCGCAGCGCTCGTATCTGCCGGAGGCCGTCTTACCGCGAAGCAGCCCGTAATGCTCCAGGTAGTTGACGGTTTCGAGGAGCGCGAATCCGTAGACGGCCTGCAGAATCAGGTACGGCGCGATTTCGATGCCGAACACGGCGATGAGGCCACCGAACAATACGATCGACATCAGCCAGGCGTTGAGGACATCGTTGCGGATGTTCCACGTGGACTTGCCGAGTCGATCCATACGGGTCTTCTCCAGCTCCCACGACGAGCGCAGGCTTCCCCACACACTGCGGGGGAGGAAGCGCCAGAAGCTCTCTCCGAACTTCGAGCTCGCGGGGTCTTCCGGTGTTGCAACGCGAACATGGTGGCCGCGGTTGTGCTCGATGAAGAAGTGTCCGTAGAACGTCTGCGCCAGTGTGACTTTCGACAGCCAGCGTTCGAGGCTCGGCTTCTTGTGTCCCATTTCGTGCGCCGTGTTGATTCCCACGCCGCCTACGACGCCGATGCTGATGGCGAGTCCGATCTTCGAGGCGAGCCCGAGGCCGCCTTCGATCCCGAGCCAGCTGAGGTTCTCGGCTGTCCACAGGTAGCAAGCGAAGGCGAGGCTCGCGAGCTGGAAGGGGATGTAGATGTACGTGCAGTAGCGGTAGTACTTGTCGTTCTCCAGACGCTCCATGACCTCGTCGGGCGGATTCTGACCGTCCGGACCGAAGAACAGATCGAGCGCCGGCAACAACCCGTAGACGAGGATCGGCCCGATCCACCACAGCACGGGGGAGACCGCAGACCAGCCGAGTTGGTTGAAGACCCAGATCATTGCGGTCGCGAAGAAGACGGCGGTGGGCGGCACGAGCCCCATCAGCCATAGGTAACGCTTCTTGTCGTGCCACTCCTCAATAGGGGCGCTCGACTGGGGACTCATTTGGGTTGCCACGACGCAAACTCCTCATCTGACGTGGATTACAAGTGGTGCATGTCACGTAGTAGATGACAATACCTCAAATATGTAAACCTGATGGACAAATGAGGAGATTTGTCGACGCAGTGAAATTCTCGTCTCAGTCCTCGATCGGCACTCCGAGATGCCGGGCGAGCTTGCGCATCGTGTCGACGATCTGCTCTTCCTTCACTCGCGGAAACCTGGCAGCCCTGCGGAACTCCATATCGGTGACGCGTGACCAGTCGTAGACCTGGGTGAGGGCGGTCCGGTCGTCGGTAACAGCGTCGAGCTCCCATGACCAGCGGGTTCCGCGCGGCTCCATGCCCTTCCTGTTGGGGATCCACCCGATCCGGCGATCCTGCTCGAAGACGAACACGGTGTTCTCCATGACGTACTCACCGATCGCAGGCTGATACATCTCCATGGCGAACATCTCGCCCACAGTTGTCAGCGGCATCGGGTCGATTGCGCCCTGCAGCATCTCCGATCCGTCCAGCTCGGCCTGTAGTTCCGGATTCGCCAGGGCCGCGAAAATCGATGCTGCGGGGGCGTCGATCACGCGTCGAACCGTCAGTTGTTCGGTCAAAGGGAGCTCGCTTCCAGTCTTGTGGCGTTACCTCTCGCGCACGTATGTACCCGAAGCGATCGAGCATATTCCTCTCAGCCCAGTTTCAGCCCCGCAACAGCGTTGGAGTTTTCCGGCCTCGCGAGTCCGTAATGCCCCCGCAGCGTGTCCGCGATGTATTCGGTACGGAACAGTCCCCGAGCCTGCAGGATCGGCACGACGTGGTCGACGAAGAGATCCAAGCTCGACGGCAGGACGGGCGGCATGATGTCGAAGCCGTCTGCAGCGCCGCCTGCGACCGATCTGGCATTCGAATGGCCAGGTACAATCGGACAAATCACCACCCCGCCCACAAGCAGAGGATTCATGGACAGCGATAGACCCGGGCCGGACGCGGCTCCACGCACGATGTCGACAATGTGCGAGGCGGTGTCCGGCGAATGAGCGAAGTGCTCACCCTCCTGCTCGGCGTCCTCGTCGTCTTCCTCATCACGGTCGTCACCGGCTATTTCGTGGCGCAGGAATTCGCTTACATGACTGTGGACCGATCTCGACTCAAAGCTCGCGCCGAGGCCGGCGACCCGGGCGCGCGGCGCACTCTCGAGGTCACCAAGCGCACCTCGTTCATGCTGTCCGGCGCGCAACTCGGGATCACGGTGACCGGGCTTCTCGTCGGTTACGTCGCGGAGCCGCTCATCGGACAATCCCTGGGCACAATGCTCGGCGGGGTCGGTATTCCGACCGCGGTCGGAATAGGTATCGGTGCCGTAATAGCGCTGCTGTTCTCGACGTTCGTCCAGATGTTGTTCGGCGAGCTGTTTCCCAAGAACTTCGCGATCGCCCGGCCCGAGCCGGTCGCACGCTGGCTGTCCTTGTCGACAACGATGTATCTCAAGCTGTTCGGATGGTTGATTACCATCTTCGACCAGGCATCGAATCTGCTGCTGAAAGTGCTGAAGATCGAGCCGGTGCACGACGTCGAACACTCCGCGACGCTCCGTGACCTCGAACATATCGTTGCCGAGTCGCGAGGTTCCGGCGATCTGCCCGACGAATTGTCCGATCTCCTCGATCGCATCCTCGACTTCCCGACGCGAACCGTCGAGCATGCGATGATTCCGCGATCTCGTGCTGCGACCGTGCGTGCCCACGATTCGCTGGCAAGTGTCACGGCATCGATGGGTCACGAGCATTCTCGCTATCCAGTGCTGGACGAGGACGACGGCATCGTGGGTGTGGTGCATCTGCAGGACATTCTGATCGCCGTCGATCGGCCCGACGCCGAAGTCCGCGAGTTCGTTCGCCCGGCCTTGATTCTGCCGGAGACGCAATCACTTCCCGACGCTGTTCTCGAATTACAGTCTTCGAACAATCAGCTCGCCTGTGTGATCGATGAGTACGGCGGTTTGACCGGTGTCCTCACCATCGAGGACTTGGCCGAGGAGCTCGTCGGGGAGATCACCGACGAACACGACAGCGATGAGGTCGATCCGACTCCGATTGCAGCGGAGGACGGTACTTGGACGATGAGCGGTGAGGTTCATATCGACGAGGTCGAACGCTCCATCGATCACGATCTGCCCGGCGGTGACTACGAGACGATCGCCGGTTTGATCATCTCCCATCATGGAGCTTTGCCCAGCGTCGGAACCAGAGTGGAAGTCGAGTTGCCCGCCGATTCGGCCGACCTGGTGAACGACGACGACGAAGTACCCGAGCGATACGTGGTGCTCGAGGTGCGCAAGATCGACAACTACGTACCGTCGCTGGTCAGCCTCCAGCTGGGACAACGTGATTCGCGTAGCGGCGATACCGACCGCTCCGATGACAGAGAAAAGGATTCCCACCGATGAGTGATCCCTGGATCGTGCTGGCGGTCACTGTCGGCCTGATCGCTGCAAGTGCCTTCTTCGTCGCCGTCGAGTTCGCGCTGCTCGCGGC
This sequence comes from Rhodococcus sp. H29-C3, assembly GCF_030063405.1. NCBI lineage: Bacteria > Bacillati > Actinomycetota > Actinomycetes > Mycobacteriales > Nocardiaceae > Rhodococcus > Rhodococcus sp. H29-C3. The sequence goes on from NZ_JASITC010000003.1 coordinate 107,113, forward strand.
AAAACGCCACCGGCTCGAGGATGCAGCAAGCACCAGCAGGTCGGCACGTGCTGCCCTGCGTAGTTCGAGCGAACTGACGGTGCTGCTGGCAGGTTCACAACTCGGCATCACCCTGTGCACGTTGGCCCTCGGCGCCACCACCAAACCAGCCGTACACCATTGGCTCACACCCGCTTTCGAGTCCTGGGGTATCGCGTATTGGGTGTCGGACGTGGCCGGTTTCGTGCTTGCGCTCATCATCGTCACCTTTCTTCATCTCGTGGTCGGCGAAATGGCTCCGAAGTCGTGGGCCATCGCCCATCCGGAACGGTCCGCGACGTTGCTGGCCATTCCGATGCGCGGATTCATGTGGCTCACTCGCCCGATGCTTCTCGCTCTCAACGGTATGGCGAACTGGTGCCTACGCAAGGTCGGCGTCGAACCATCCGGACAGCTCGCCTCGGGACAGAACGCCGAGGACCTGCGCCAGCTGGTGGAACACTCCGTCAACGTCGGAGCGCTGGACAGCAGTTACTCGGCGCAGATTTCCGGCGCGCTGGACCTGCAGAAGCTGGTGGTTCGTGACCTTCTGATGTCGCCGGGTCTGCCTGTGTCAGTGTCCTCGGCGGCGACGATCGCGGACGTCCGAGCAGCGTCGATCGAGTCGGGACACCTCCGAATTCTCGTGCGCGACAGTGAAACCGTCAGCGGTGTGGTCCATGTTCGCGACACTCTCAACGGTGATGTCACCCTCTCCGAGATCACTCGCCCGGTACTCACCTTGAAGGTCGACACTCCGGTGTACGTAGCACTGGCCTCGATGCGCGAAACGAGCAATCATCTTGCGCTCGTCGTCGAAGGAGGGCAGACACTCGGCGTGGTGACGCTGTCCGATGTCCTCTCACGGCTGTTGCCGACGGCTACTTCGCCCGTCTGAAGACGACTCCCGAAGGCGTGAGAACACAAAAAACTCGGCCCTCGCTGGACTATCTCCTGCGGGGGCCGAGTGGCTTTTTCTCGAGCGTGTCAGATTGGATTGATGACCAGCAGCGTTGCCCAATACGTTGCAATGTCGTGGCCGACCTGGGGGAGTAACAGGTCATACAGAAGGTAGGACATCATCTCGCTCGAGCTCCTCGTTGTTCGCGGCACAGGCGCCACTTCATGGGTTAACGCTCTACATGGTTCACGAGCCTCGCCGGAAGGTCAATCACCCCGGCGGAATCCGCCCGTCGAGCGAGTTTCCAAAGGATGGGAGCCGATAGATGAAGGACATCGCGTTCGAGCTGAGTGAGCTCCCCGTCCATCGCGTCGGCGAGCCACTTGTCGCGCTGTGCACGGTCCGCTGCGACGAGGGTCGTTCCTTCTGCGGTCATCACGATCAACAATCTTCGCCGATCGGCGGTGTCCGGGGTACGGGTCACCAAACCCTCGGCTTCGAGGGCGTTGAGATTACTTGTCAGCGACTGGATCCGTACGCCCTGCATCGCAGCGAGGTCGACGGGGGCGCTCGATCCGCCGCTTCGCTCGACGTCGCCCAGAATCTGCATCTGACTCGGTGTCAGGTAGTGCACCGGCCGCTGCTTGCGCAGCCTTCTCGTCAAAGCGAGCATCGCCTCGCTGAACTCCGAGGTAGTCATCTATCCGCCTGCTGCACGCCACCGGTACGCATGTCGGTAGCTTAAGCGCCGCTGGACCTGCGTGAATACAACTACGTTCTCGCGCTCGGGTGCGGAGCGCGAGAACGTAGTTTTCTTCGTAGAACCTGTGCTGAGATCAGGTCAGCCGATGCAGCCCTGCAGGGTGGTGAAGCTCCCCGCGATTCCGGGTCCCTGGCATACGGCCCCGGTGGGGGTCAGCGTGATGGTGGCACCTGGGCCGGCAATCGCGATGGACAGCCCTGGCCCTACGGCCGAGTTGTCCGCGAAGCTGCCCGGTCCGAAAGCGATCGCCGCCGGTCCTCCGCCTGCCGTGCCGTCCGCTACGGCGGTGCCGCCGTTGAATCCGAGAGCGAGTGCTGCTGCGTTCGCCATGGCGTTCGCCGATCCCCAGCCTTCGAACCCGTATCCGGCTGCCGCGCTGCTGGCGTCGGCCTGACTGTCGCACTGTGAGCTTCCGACCAGCGACGCTTCAGCGTTGCCGCCCGGTGCGGTCGTACATCCGACCGGGGCGGCGGACGCCGTCGCAGGAACGAGTGCGGCGAACGCCAGTGCTGTGCCGATGGCTGCTACGCCGCCCAGACTTCTCTTCACTGCTGTCATCCTGGCTGTGGACATGTCGAGCCTCCCGATAGGTCGTTGGTAAAGGTGTGCTGCGTGGAACTGGTTCCGCCGCAGCACCGTCCTCTACGTTCCCCTCTCGGGGACACAGCCAACCCAAGCGACCATTACGTATCGGTCACACAATAATCACAGCAAGGTCACGACGGCAGGATCTCGAACTCGGCAAAGGTTCCCGTGAACGGTGTGAGCCGGCCATCGATCGACCGGGCATCACCGAAATACACGATGCGGTAGCGCCCGGACTGCTGCGAAGCGGGGACATCCCACGCGATCGTGGTGTCGGTGATCGGCCCGGAGTTGTCGAAGACGATGGTGGTGTACCAGTCACTGTCGTCGTACTCTCGAACCCAGTTCACACCGTCGGCTCGCTCCACAGCCAAGTAGGTGTCGTCGCGTCGCAGATTCGAGTTGGGGTTCGCACCGGAAAACCGTACGGCGACATGTGCGCCGACGTCTTACTGCGGGGCCGGCTGACTCAGGACGTCGCCGAATGCCCTGCCAGGAGCCGGAAGGTCGACGAACGCGACTCCGCTGGGAGAGTTCGGTATCGCGCCGGTCAGGTCGGGCTGCGAAGTGCCGTTGTCGACGGCCCTGCCATCTCGCATAGCGGCTGCGAGGTCGACGGCGATTTGGACGGTTGCCGGCAGTTGCCAACGGCCGAACGGTGTCGCGCCGCCTTCGTAGTCCTGCTGGTCGTATTCCTCGGGGGTGGTCAGATAATGGCCGTAGCCGTTGGTGTATCCCTGCACGACGATCTGATCGGCGTCGACGCCGAGTGTGTCGGCCAGGGCTGTCCGCAAGCGTGAGCCCGCGACGATGGTCGGCTCGAACGGGCAGGAGAACAGGAAGAAACCGCCCAGCCGCGCGAGGTGAAAAGGAAGCTGTTGCTGCACGATTCCTGGTATCGATCCGACGGGGAGAAGGATGTCCTTCGGAGCATAAGCATCTCGTAGCCACTGCGGCATCACCACCGAGCTGAGCGCTGCCAGTGCGGGATTGCCGCCGCGTTCGCCCTCTTGAAGGCCGAGCTCCGGCAGCCCACCGCCGTCTTCCTGGCTCGACGCCGCGAAGGCGGCACCGAGAGCTGCGGGGCTGGTGGTGTGTGTGCGGTCATCGCCGGTGAACTCCGGTCGGACGGTGAATCCGGAGAAGTCTGCATATGTCCACCGGACATCGATGCCGGTGCCGACGGCGCTCGCAGCGGACTCGGTTTGCGCACGCGCAGTATCGAATTGGCGCATGCCGATGATGCGGGTGTTCTCGAATTCATCGGTCGTCGGACCGGTGCCGGGCTGCCGCGACCCCGGTGGCGGCGAGAAATGATCGTCTACCGAGTCCTGAATTCACTACGATTGCCCCCACGCTCGTCGATTCGAACTGCACAGTAACACCGTCTCACCGGACGTAGTGTCGCTCTAGGCCAGTGCGTTCTCGTGCTGGCGATCTCCGATTCCGATGGTGAGGGCAGCGACGACGATCCCGATCAGAACACCGATGAGGGTGTCGCCGACCCGACTGATCGCGACGGCTGGGGACAGCTGTCCGGCTATGCCGGTCAGAAGCAACGCCATCGGTGTGACGGCGATCGTGGTGAGGGCGTAGTTCTTCATGACGAGGAGTTCGGCAACGATCTGCAGAACGATGATGGCGACCGTCGTCTGCCAGTATCCGAACGCACCTGCAATCAGTGCGGCGGCGATGGCAGCGCCGCCGACATTCCCGAGTAGCCGCTGGATGCCGCGCTCGACCGTCGTGTGAAAAGTGATGCCCTGCATGGCCGCCATCGCGCCCATGGTCGCCCACAACGGATGCTCGAAGCCGAAAGCAGTTGCGCACCAAGCGGCCAACAATGATGCCACGGCGATGCGTGCTGCATTGATCACAAGTGCACGTGAGGTCAACATGCGTACGCCGACGGCAAAGAAGTTTTCAGGTGTAGTGGCGAGCTCGGCAGCGCGCATCGGTAACGCGTCGTACCTGCGCATCTTTCGCAGCGCGCGCTCGTGAGCGAGGAGTTCCGCTGCATGAGTGGGATCTTCGTCGCGTGCCCAGGCGTCGAGCAGGTGCTCGGCGTCGTCGAGGAGAGCAGTCAGTCCGAGGCTGTGTGCGCGCGAGGTCGGCCGGGCATTGAGTGCGACGATCACGCGAGCGCGTTCGATCGATGCTCGGGCGATGCCGTCTTGTCTGGAGTCGGTGGCCGCGAGAGCGCGGGCGACCGCGAGTTGACCGGGCCCGACCGGATGCAGCAATGCCGGGAGCATTGCTGCCACCCATCCGATGGCAGCACCGATGGACACCGAAACGAACACTTCGGCCGCGTCCCCGGTTGCGCTCGCGAACCCGACAGCAGCGGTCGAAGCGAACACGAGGATGACAGGGCCGGGTCCGGTTATCGAGAAGGCCGACAGGACGAGTGCCGCGACTCCGGCCGTCAGGGAGATTGCGACTATCTCGAGGGTAGAGGAGTCCGTCATCGTGCCCAGCGCGGCGCCCAGCGTCGCCCAGAGAACTATCGAGCCGCCGACGAGCGCCAACTTTCCTGCGCGCCGTGGGTACGGCTCGTGTCGTGCGAAGGCACTGCACAGGGCGCCCAGCGCGGCGAACCCGGCAAGTTCGGGCCTGCCGAGAATGCCTCCACCGACGAGGACGACGGCGATGGCGGCGCCGACGCGCAGGGCTGGAGCGATAGTCGCATCGGCCTGCCCGAGCGTCATCGCCTGGCGCCAGGCCGCTCGGGAAGTGGCGTGGGCGAGCGCAGAACGGGTGTGGGCGAGTCGGGTATCGGAAACAGGCACCCGGATACTTTATAAGTATTTTACTAGTGAAGTAAATGCTGCCGCCTGTGACCTGGGCCGTAAGGTGGATGGCATGACCTCGGTGCAGCAATCTGGCGGAGACTTCGTGGACCAGGTTCGGCGCGAGTGGGTCGCCCTTTTTCCGGACACCGATACCTCGCCGATCGAGGTTCTCGCGCGAATCGGAAGGATTGCCGCCCAGGCCAACCACCTACTCGATTCCACACTCGCGCCGAGTGGAGTGTCGAGGGCCGAGTTCGACGTCTTGAGCGCGCTGCGCCGAGCCCGACGACCACTACGAGCGAGCGAAGTGACCTCGGTGACAATGCTCAGTGGGGCATCCACCACCAAGATCTCGGAACGTCTGGTGAAGGAAGGTCTGGTCGAGCGACTCGGCCTGGACCGCGATGCGCGAGTTGTGCTGTTGCAACTCACCGCTGACGGTATCGAATTGGTCGATACCGTCTTTCCGTTACGACTCGCGCGTGATCGTGAACTGCTCGACGGGTTGAACCGGGAGGAAACAGAGGCGTTGGCGCACCTGCTGCGGAAGGTCGCGCTCAACGTCGAGTAATGCGGTCGAGTGATGCGACTGATCGCATGTGAGTGGAACGCCCTCGCCGAGAGCTGATTCCACCCACATGCGAAGCCCTAGACGGTGCAGAGAGGCTGTATCCCCGCCGCTCCGCCCGGTGTCGGCGAGGTGAGGATCAGGCACGAGTTGTAGCCGAGCGATTCTGCGACGGCACGGATTTCACGGAACTTCTCCGGGCTCGCTTCTGATGAGCGGGACAGGACGAAACCCGAAGTCCGGAACGGATCTCCGACGAACGCCCAGGAATAGTCGTCCGCGATGTAGGCGACGATGTAGTTGGTCGGCCCTTCGGGGTTCTCCTGGGTGGGAACACCCGGAAAGCTCACGTGCAGCTGGGCATTCGTCACCGTGTCATTGACGCGGGCGTTGCCGACGATGTTGTTCTGCTCCCCGTTCCAGGTGGTGCAGGTGTTCTCGACGCGCACATTCGCTGGATCGGTCAGCGTGTACTTGGCTTGTGTGTCGCGCGCGCACTCGAGGTTGAACGGCTGCGGTACAGCGGCAATCTGATTCCAGGTGCCCTGGTAGCGATCGACATCGAGGGACGGGATGGGGGCGAGGGGTACGAATCCGGCCGAACCGGACGGGGCAGGTGCTGCCTGAGCGATTCCGCCGGCGAGCAGCATCCCCGTGGCGCACGCGCCGGCAACGAGCGCGCGTGTGAGCATCGAATGTACCTTCATGGATTTCACTCCTTTTGTCCCACCAGTTCGGTACTGCTGGAATCGAATGTGTTCGGCCACCATATCCCCGGGCCGATAAGGGTGAACAGGGCTGGAATGACCAACGTGCGCACCACGAAGGTGTCCAGCAGAATGCCGAGGCCGACGATGATGCCCAACTGCGTCAGCGTGATGAGCGGAAGGACGCCAAGCACGCAGAACACTGCGGCCAGCACGATGCCCGCACTCGTGATGACACCACCGGTGGCGCCCACCGCGCGCACGATGGCCGAACGCGTTCCGTGGCCGGGCGTCTCTTCCCTGGTACGCGTGACGAGAAAGATCGTGTAGTCGACGCCGAGGGCGACCAGGAACAGGAAGGCGAACAGCGGAACGTTGTCGTCGAGAGCCGGGAATCCGAAGATGTGCAGGCTCACCCAGCTCCCGATGCCCAAGGCCGCGAGTGCGCTGAGAACCGTCGTGCCGACGAGTACCAGCGGGGCGACGACTGCGCGTAGCAACACGAGCAGCACGGCGAGAACGACGATCAGGATGGCGGGCACTACGACGAGACGGTCCCTGGCGGCGGCGTCACTGGTGTCGAGGGCTTGGGCGTCACTGCCGCCGACGAGCGCCTCGGCATCGGGAATGTCCTTCAGTGCACCTCGTAGGTCCTCGATGACGGCGAACGCTTCCTCGGATGCGGGCGGCGAGTCGGATACGACGGACCATCGAGTCAGGCCGGTGCCGGAGTCGGCGCCACGGGTGAACGAGGTGATGGCGTCGTCGGCTGCCAGGACGGACTCGATCTCGGCAGCCGAATCGGTCTTTCCGACCACTGTCGTCGGATCGGCCAGACCTGCGGGGAAGTGCTCGGAGAGTGTTTCGAAGCCTTCGACGGATTCGGCGGTCACGCGGAACTGTTCGGTCTGCGACAAGCCGATTCCAGTTCCGAAAAGCGCACCGGCACAGGCGAGAAGGGCGACGATCGTGATCGATGCGGTGCGGGCCGGATGTCGTGACACTGCGGCCGCGATCGAGAACCAGGCCCCCGAGGTGGCGGTGTCGCGATCGTCAGGGCCCGGGATGAAGGGCCAGAACAATTTGCGGCCGAACAGCGCCAGCAGTGGAGGGAGGACGAGGAGGACGAACACGGCTGCGACGACGAGGCCTGCCGCCGCGAGTGCACCCAAGCTGCGGGTGCTGGGCAGGATTGCCAGGAGCAGCGTCAGCAGTGCCAGCACGACGGTGGCGTTGCTGGCGAGAATTGCAGGCCCGGCGTGGCGGACGGCTCGGGCAAGTGCACGTCGATGATCGGACTCGGCACGCAACTCTTCCCGATATCTCGAAATCAACAGCAACGCGTAGTTCGTACCCGCTCCGAACACCAGAACGCTGGTTATACCGGAGGTGGAGCCGTCGAACGACAGGCCTGTCACCTCGGCGAGTGCCGTTCCGACAGAGGTGGCGACGCGATCGCCGAAGCCGATGACGAGGAGCGGAACCAGCCACAGAACAGGCGATCTGTACGTCACGATGAGAAGGATCGCGACCACGAGTGCGGTGACCGCGAGAAGGGTGAAGTTGGCGCCGGAGAAGGAGTTCGCGATGTCGGCACCGAATGCCGGTCCGCCGGTCACCTGCGCGTCGAGGCCGTCGGGAAGGCCGTCGACGGCAGCGGTGCGCAGTGAGGTGACGAGGTCGTCGAGTGTGAACCCGGACAGCGAACTGTCTATCGGAACCAGGCCGAGCGTTGCTTTGCCGTCGGGTGCCGGCACGAGCGGAGGCGAACCGGCGTCGGTGCCCGCGGCGACCGCGGTCCGATCGAGGGCTTGTTGCGCGGCGGCCAGGTCGGCCTCGGACAGCACCTCGCCATCGGATCGACTGACGACGAGTATCGCGGGTGCGGTGTCCGCGCCGGGGAATTGGGTCAGCAGCTCGGTGACCTGGGCGGACTCTGCTTCCGGTGGTACCGAGGATGGTGCGCTTCCGGCCGAGTCGTTCTCACCGACGAGGGCCATGAACCCTAGTGAGAGCACCAGGACGGCAAGCGCGACTGCCCACGACCGGCGTGAGGTGACAATCCGGGCGAATCCGATCCAGAAGCCGTCGTCGCGGCGGGAGCTGTCCACCGGAAAACAATCTCACTAACTGAGACATTAATCAACCGGCAAGATCACCCACTCGGCGTGCGGATAGTCTGAGCGCATCTTCGAAGAGAGAGGACCGCAGTGGCCGATCGACGCGAGCTGGAATCGAAAATCTCGTCCGACGTACGTGCGCTGTCTGCCGTCTCCGAGGAGATCGGGCGCGCATTCAGCGCACAACACGAACTGCGACACAACGATTTTCGTGCACTGCTCCTGATCATGGTCGCCGACGTCGAAGGCACGCCGCTGACGACGGGCGAACTCGGCGCCCGGCTCGGGTTGTCGTCGGCAGCTATGACGTACTTGGTCGAGCGGATGATCGAGTCGGGTCACATTCGACGGGAAAAAGACGAACGTGACCGTCGAAAAGTGATTCTTCGTTATGCCGACCACGGCATGGCCGTCGCACGTGAATTTTTCGGTCCACTCGGTATGCGGACCACTTCTGCGCTTGCCCAAGTGCCCGACTCGGATCTTGCTGCGGCTCATCGAGTTTTCGTCGCTTTGATCGACTCGATGCGTGCGCATCACGAGGAGCTGCGTCCAGGCATCACCTGAGATCTCGGTGTTCGATTCGTCTTCACTATGCGGGACGGCCCGAGTAACGTAGGGTTGACCGAGGTTGAGCTAACAGCCGTTGTCGGGGGAGACGCCCTGGCTGTCGCAGCCGTTAGCGGAACTCATGTTCACATTCGACTGTCACCGCGCTCGTACCGTTTCCCTCCCGATCGAAAAGACGATGGGATGGCTATGACTGTTACTCCACGCGGTGTCGAAGACGACGCAACCGCACACAACCACGCTGCAGTGAACACACACGCCACAGCAGATACCTCGGTGTCCGTCGCTGCTACCGGCGCTATATTTCGAGCCGTACCGTTCGGCTCGGCCGCGCTCGTTGTCAGCGTGCACGGCGACATCGATATCCGAAGTGCACCGATGCTGGCCGAGTTCGTGTCCACCCACATCGATGCGCACCGGCATCTCGTACTCGACTTGTCCGATGTCGGCTTCTTCGGAATTGCCGGTCTGACCGTGTTCAGCGCGCTCGACAGTGGGACCCAAGAAGCAGGGTCGAGCTGGTCGCTCGTAGAAGGACACCCAGTACATCGGTTGTTGGAGGCTGCGTCTCTCCAACCTGCCGTGCAGGTCTTCGATCGAGTTGCCGACGCGGTCGAAGCGGCAACGAAGCCTTAACGTTCTTCTCGATCTCGGGTGACCAGCTCCAGCAAGGAGCTGGTCACCTTTTTTCGTATCCGGCCGAGCGGGCCCTGCTGGCCCAATGCCGCTCGCGCAGCGTTCATCCCGGCTGCTCCGTGAACTCCGCCCCCGGGGTGCGCCGAAGAGCTACCGAGGAACAACCCCTCGACGACGGTTTCCGAACGTCCGAGTCCGGGTGTCGGGCGAAAGATCAACTGCTGCTGCAACTGTGCGGTTCCGCCGTTGACTGCGCCGCCGTAGAGATTGCCGTTCTCCGCCATCAGATCGGACGGCCGCTGAACCACCTCGGCGATGATCGACCCGCTGAACCCTGGTGCGTGTTCCTCGAGCACATCGCGTACCCGGTCGGCGACCGTATCGGCTGACGCGTCGTCGGCCACTCCGCGCGGCAAATGCGTGTACGCCCACGCGCTCTCGGTACCCACCGGTGATCTGGAGGCGTCTGCCGTGGTCATCTGCCCGAACAGCATGAACGGACGTTCCGGGAGCACCCCGGTGGTCAGGTCGGCCAACCACCGGACCAGGCCGTCGTCGTCGGCACCCAGATGTACGGTCCCCGCATCCGAGAGGCTGGTCGAGCGCCACGGGATGGGGCGGTCGAGAGCGTAGTTGACCTTCACCACCGGGGTGTCCCATTCGAAGTTGCGGAGATCCTCGTGCACCCGTCGGGGTACCGCGTCAGCCGGAAGCAAGGATCCGTAGAGCATCGGTGCGGAGACGTCGGCGATCACGGCCCGACGGACGAACACCGTGTCCCCACCTTTGGTATGAACCGCTGACGCACGTCCATCGGTGACGTCGATGCGATCGACCGGGCTGCCGCAGCGCAGTTCCGCCTTGCCTGCACGGCTGACGAGCGCGTCGGCGAGCTTGCTCGCGCCACCCGTCGGTACTGGATATCCGACGTCCTGCGCCAACATCGTCAGCAGATAGCCCATCGCACCACTGACGGGTGCGTCGGAGGGGGCGTCACCGTGCATGGCATTACCCAGCACAAGGCACCTGGCAGCCTCGCTCCGGAAGAGCTCGTGCGCCATGACGCGTGCCGGTAGAGCCATGAACCGTCCGAACCGCAGTGTGTCCGCGGCACCCAAGGTTCTCGCCAACGACGCAGCGGCGCGCACCGGCGGGAACGGTCCGAAGAAAGCGTCGAGCATCGGCTTCCGGATCTTCGTCCACTGATCGAACAGGTCGAACCAGGCATCACCGTCGCGACGGTCGTATTCGGCCAGAGCCGCAGCGGTATCGGCGACGTCGTTGTGGACGACGGGTGCGGACTCGTCCATCGAGGAGCGTGCGTGGCCGTAGACGGTAGGCGAACGCGACCACCGCAGGCCGTGATGCTCGAGGTCGAGTGAGGTCATCACTGGCGACGCAGCCCCCAACGGATAGAACGCACTGAAGAGATCACTGCTGAATCCTGGTATCAGCTCGGCACTGCGGACAGCGCCACCGGCTTCGGGGCCTGCCTCCAGAATTACTACGTCCCAGCCTGCGTCTGCCAGCGCAGCAGCCGCTACGAGTCCGTTGTGTCCGGCGCCGATCACCACGGCGTCCGCGGAGCGAAGTGTCATGAGTCCTACGGTACGTCTCGGCGAAAGATACAACGGTCGTGATGTTTGGTGCTCGGAGACCTGGGCACCCCATCCAGATGTCGACGAGCAGTGAGCGCGAGCATATGCAGTCATATTCGGTGGACGATGCGGTGTCCTCAGGGGCGCCTGTCGAGGCCGCGCGGGACGCGTCCGACTTAGAGCCGGGGGCCGAGCCGACCGAGGCCCGGTTCGTCGGTGTGCCGAGAGTGGACACCGAATCCGATCCGCTCGAGGACGCCGGGCCTTATGTCGTCGTATCGGTGGACCAACGCGGCGCCGATATCGACACCTTCGATGCCCGGGGCGTCGCGACGAGTTCGGTTACGGTCGAGTCCGGAACTCCGCCCCGACACCGCGCAGGTGAGAAGACCGTCGCCGAGATCGTCGCCGAGATGTACGACACGAAGACCGTCGAGCAGATTTTCGTGGTGGGCGTACTCCCCGTGCGTCCGCAGCTCGTGCAGAGCTTGCCCGCACGAGTGTTGCGCGACGTCATCGAGCTCGAAATCGGTTCGAGGGCGGACGGTTCCGATTCCGATCTCATCCGGTCCGCCGTGCAGGAAATACGCGAACGAGCGGCCCTACTTGCGCGCGAGCAGTGAGCGAAAGAAGAACATGACGTTCGCAGGCCGCTCGGCCAAGCGGCGCATGAAGTAGCCGTACCACTGATTGCCGTAGGGAACATAGACCCGAAGGTTCTTCCCTTCGCCTGTCAGGCGGAGCTGTTCTGCCTCGCGGATTCCGAACAGCATCTGGTACTCGTAGTCTGCTTTCGTTCGGCCGGAAGACTGGGCGAATCGTGCTGCAGCGTCGATCATCTCGGGGTCGTGGGACGCCACCATCGGGTAGCCGTCGCCATTCATGAGGATTCGGAGACATCGCACATACGACTCGGCGACGTCACCGGGGCTGCGGTAGGCGACCGTCGAGGGTTCGTCGTACGCGCCCTTGCACAATCGAATCCGAGAGTGAGGGCCGGCGAACTCGCGGCAATCGTCCTCGGTGCGCATGAGATAGGCCTGCAGTACGGTGCCGACGTCGGGAAACTCCTGACGCAGTTCCCTTACGACGGACAACCTCGCATCCGTCGTCGTGTGGTTCTCCGCATCCACTGTCACCCAGGCCCCTGACCGAGCGGCGGCGGAACAGATGGTGCGTGCACCGTCGAGTGCGATCGAACGATCGATGTCCTGCCCGAGCGCCGACAATTTCACCGATACCTCGAGGGCGTGGTGTTGTTCGGGTCGCAAGGCCGAAAAAGACTGCAGCAAAGAAAGATACGCATCGACCGTGGCCTTCGCCGTCGCTACGTCGGTGGTGTCCTCCCCGAGGTAGTCGACACTGACCTTCCGGCCGGAGGCCGACAACGAACGCACTGCCGCCATCGCGTCGGACTCCGATTCCCCTGCTACGAAACGGTCCACCAACGTTCTGGTGAGTGGAAACCGGCTCACCGTCGCTTCGAGTCTCGCGGATCGTGCCGCGGCCAGAAGCACAGGTCGGAGCGGATTGGCAACCACCGCACTCACGTCGAACCCTTGCCCGCCTGGTGGGGGTAGTGGTGATCGGTAGGCGGAACGAATGTCTCCTTGACCGTGCGCGCGGAGGCCCAGCGCAGCAGGTTCTGCGCTGACCCTGCCTTGTCGTTCGTCCCGGACGCTCGCGCTCCGCCGAACGGCTGCTGACCCACGACGGCGCCGGACGGTTTGTCGTTCACATAGAAATTGCCTGCGGCGAATCTCAATGCCGAGTGCGCCTGCTCGATGGCCGTCCGATCGTTCGCAACGACTGCTCCGGTGAGTGCGTACTTCGATCCGGAGTCGACTTTGCGCAGGATGTCCTGATAGGAATTCCGCGCAGAATCCTCGTACACGTGCACCGTCAGGATCGGACCGAAGTACTCGGTGGCGAATGCTTCGTCCGTCGGGTCGTCGCCGAGAAGAACTGTGGGAGAGACGAAGTAACCTTCGGAGTCGTCACACGTTCCACCTGTCGCGATGGTGAGGCCCGGCGTGGACTTGGCGCGATCGAGCGCGGCGGCGTTGCGGTCGAAGGCCCGCTGGTCGATGACTGCGCCACCGAAATTGGACAGGTCGCTCACATCGCCGAATTTCAATTGCGACACCTGTTCGACGAACGGATCTCCCATCCGTTTCCAGAGGGACCTCGGTACGAAAGCCCGTGATGCGGCGGAGCACTTTTGTCCCTGGTAGTCGAACGCTCCCCGGATCAGCGCAGTGGTGAGGACGTCAGGATCGGCCGAACTGTGTGCGAGAACGAAGTCCTTGCCCCCCGTTTCGCCGACCAGCCTCGGATAAGAGTTGTACCGGGCGATGTTGTGTCCCACCTCACGCCAGAGGTGCTGAAACGTCGCCGTCGAACCGGTGAAGTGGATCCCTGCCAGCCGTGGGTCGCTCAATGCGTGCTCGGATACGAGTGGACCGTCCCCGAGCACCAGGTTGATCACTCCGGGCGGAAGTCCCGCCGCTTCGAGTAGTTGCAGAGTCATATATGCGGCGACGGACTGAGTCGGCGACGGCTTCCACAGCACGGTGTTGCCCATCAGCGCGGGCGCAGTGGGCAGATTGCCGGCGATCGCCGTGAAGTTGAACGGAGTGATGGCGTAGACGAACCCTTCGAGCGGGCGATAGTCCACCCGATTCCACACTCCTGGGGAACTCACCGGCTGGTCCGCCAGAATGTGCCGCGCGAAAGAGACGTTGAATCTCCAGAAGTCGACCAGCTCGCACGGCGCGTCGATCTCGGCCTGGTAGACGGACTTCGACTGGCCCAACATCGTTGCCGCCGCCACTGTTTCACGCCAGGGGCCGGCAAGGAGGTCCGCGGCCCGCAGGAACACCGCGGCCCGATCGTCGAACGAGCGATCACGCCATGCCGGTGCGGCCGCGAGGGCTGCGTCGATGGCGTCGCGGACGTCCTGGTGTGTGGCGCCGGTGAAGCTGCCGATGACGGACGAGTGCCGGTGGGGTTGCACGACGTGCTGTTCGGGTCCGGTACCGGAGCGATGTACGCCTCCGATGACCTGGTGAAGGTGGGTTGAACTCGAGGAAAGTTCGTCCAATCGAGCGCGCAGGCGAGCGCGCTCAGGGCTGCCGGAGGCATAGGTATTGACCGGTTCGTTCATCGGAACAGGTACCGAAGTGACGGCGTCCATGAAGATTCCTCCTGACCGCACTCGCTGAACTATTCGGGGTACGTGGGACCAATCCAAGCCTGTGAACAGCCGATTGTATTCAGCTGATCGAACGAGAGGTGTGTGCTCTACTTGTCCAGATGGACGAAGATTCCAGAGTCGAGCTGGCGACACTGCTCGACGCCTTACCCGTTGCGTTCGTCGAACTCGTCGTGAGTCCGGCCGGGGGACACACTGACATCCGCTCGGTCGCGTTGCTCGACAGCAGCGACCTGTCCGACAGCGCGGTCGCGGACCTGGCTCTGGTGGTCGGTGCCTCCGAATCCGGACTTCTGGCATGGTTCGACGATCTGGAGTTGGCGCGGCCGCACGCGCGGCCACGGGCAGTGATGGCCAAAGGCGTCGGCGATTCGGTGCCGATCCAACACGCGGCGCGGCAGTGCGGGATTGCGCTGATCGCCGTCCATCCGCAGACGGACTGGGAACGGTTGTTGTCGATCGTTCGTGGTGTGCTCGATCATTCGCTTCGGTGCCTCGACACCGATGATGTCGACGAAGGACGTTTCGGTGCCGACACCGACCTTTACGGTCTCGCGCGCACGGTCGCATCCCTGACCAAGGGGATGGTGAGTATCGAGGACGAGCGATCGCACGTGCTGGCGTACTCGGCGTCGGAGAGCGCGGCCGACGAACTCCGAACACTGTCCATTCTCGGTCGCGAAGGCCCGGCCGACTACCTGCGCACCCTCACCGACTGGGGCGTATTCGAACGCATCAGATCCAGCGACGACGTTCTCGAAGTGCCCGCCGCCCCCGACCTCGGCATTCGGCGTCGACTCGTCGTGGGGATCAGATCGATTCCCGACGCGTCCGGCACCGTCGTAAACCTGGGCTCGATCTGGGTTCAGGAAGGTAATCGGCCGCTATTGGAGGACGCGGATGGCGTCCTGACCGGTGCCGCTGCCGTCGCGGCTCGGTTGATCACACGCATTCTGGATGCGCCGAGCAACGAGGCCGTGCAGATTCAGCGATTGCTCGGTGCTCGCGGGGGAGGCGTCGACATCCCGTCGCTCGCTGCGGCACTGTCTATTCCGACGTCGGGGCCGGCCGCGATGATCGGGTTCGCCGCGGCGGGTAGCCGCCCTGTCGGCGAGGTGGCGCCCGCGGTTCGGTTGCATGCCAGTGCCTTTCATCGCCTGTCCTTGGCGACGACGATCGGTGACCGCATCTATGTACTGTTCCCGGCGATCACCTCGGTGAAGGCCGTGGAATCCTGGACGCGGGAAGTGATCGTTCGGATCGAAGAGCGCACCGGCGTCGCGCTGCGTGCAGCACTGACCGTTCCCGTCGCGTCACTCACCGACGTACCGGCAGGTCGATTCGAAGTCGATAGGGTGCTCGACCGCACCATGGGCGAACATCGAGTGACCTCACTTGCCGAGTCTCGTACGTCCGTTCTGCTCGGCGAAATCATTGAACTCGTCTCCCATCACCCGCAACTGCTCGATTCGCGAATGGAGACGCTCAGAAGTTACGACGCGAAGCACTCTTCGGCGATGGTGTCGAGTTTGGCAGCCTATCTTTCCCACTTCGGCGAGATTAGGAGTGCTGCAGCGGAACTGGGTGTGCACCCGAACACGCTGCGGTACCGGATCACTCGCGTCGAGCAGATTCTCGGAGCCGACCTTTCCGATCCGGACGAGCGGATGCTGATGGAGATTCAGCTCCGGCTTCTGCCGCGGCGCGATTGATCAGGTGATGCCCGTCGTGAGCAGCGCGGCCAGTTCGGCGTAGGCCTGCGAGTCTTCGAGCCCGGTACGCCCGGCCACCTCGCGGCTCTGGATTCGAGCCATCGTCGTCGCAGCCACATCGGCGACGAACGCGGCGTGGACTCCGCGGACGTCCCCGGCCGAAGTTCCTTCGTCGATCAGTTGCTGCACGCGTTCGGCGGCAATAGCGGTGTTCTGCTCGTAGACCTCGCGGGCAGGGGGGAACGCTGCGAGATCGTCCATGAACTGCGCCGACGCGGGTTGCAGTGCGATGCCGACCGCCGACAGATACTCGGTCAGTCGCGCGCCGGTCCCGTCGACGGTAGCGATGGATGCCTCGACACGGTCGGTCGCGCCACGGAAGAAGTGAACGGTCGCGGTCCGCACGAGCTCACCCTTGCTCCCAGCCAACGTGTACAACGTCGATTTACTGCATCGCAGGCGTGCCGCGATGTCCTCGAGCGTCAGGTGCGCAAATCCTTCGTCGAGGAACAACGCGACCAGTTGGTCGAAGAGCTGGGCGCGCCGTGCAGTCGCGTGAGCTGCGGTCATATCGCAAAATAGTACTGCAGTCGACGTCGCAGTACGGTATGCAGTACCGTGAGCTTCATTGCAGTACTGTCCGTGGTTTCGTGAGGAGTGCCCAGTGCCCGTCGATCGCCTGCTGCCCACCGAGGAAGCCAAAGATCTCATCCAGCTCACCCGTGACGTCGCGGACAAAGTGCTCGACCCGATAGTCGACGCACACGAAAAAGCGGAGACGTATCCGGACGGCGTGTTCGCTCAGCTCGGTGAGGCAGGCTTGCTCAGCCTGCCGTTCCCCGAGGAGTGGGGTGGCGGAGCGCAGCCGTACGAGGTCTACCTCCAGGTCCTCGAAGAGTTGGCTTCGCGATGGGCAGCGGTCGCCGTAGCCGTCAGCGTGCACAGCCTCGCCTGCTCGCCGCTACTGGCATTCGGAACCGAAGAGCAGAAGCAACGCTGGTTGCCGGAGATGCTCGGAGGCTCGCAGATCGGCGCCTACTCCCTGTCCGAGCCGCAGGCCGGCTCCGACGCCGCCGCCTTGACCTGCAAGGCGGTGCCATCAGGCGACGGATACTCCGTCACGGGCGCGAAAGCGTGGATCACCCACGGCGGCATCGCCGACTTCTACAACCTCTTCGCACGCACCGGAGAGGGATCGAAGGGCATCTCCTGCTTTCTGGTGCCCAAGAACCTCGACGGGCTCACCTTCGGCAAACCCGAGGAGAAGATGGGACTGCACTCGGTACCGACGACCTCGGCGCACTACGACGGCGCCTACATTCCAGGCGAACGACGTATCGGTACCGAGGGGCAGGGCCTGCAGATTGCCTTCAGTGCCCTCGATTCCGGCCGCCTCGGGATTGCCGCGGTCGCCGTCGGAATCGCCCAAGCGGCCCTCGACGACGCGGTGGCCTACGCGAACGAACGCACGACGTTCGGCAAGAAGATCGTCGACCATCAAGGGCTCGGATTCCTGCTGGCCGACATGGCAGCCGCCGTCGACTCTGCCCGCGCTACGTATATCGACGCCGCCCGACGCCGCGACAGCGGGCTCGACTATTCGCGAAGTGCATCCGTCGCCAAGCTCATCGCCACCGATGCCGCGATGAAGGTGACCACCGACGCCGTCCAGGTGTTCGGTGGATACGGATATACCCGCGACTTCCGGGTCGAGCGGTACATGCGGGATGCAAAGATCACGCAGATATTCGAGGGCACCAACCAGATTCAGCGTCTCGTGATCGCGCGGGGACTGCGGTCGGTGGGTTAATCTTCGGTGATGGCTGACATCCAGGTCGACACCCCCGCAGGCCCGATTGCCGCTGTACTGGAATTGCCCGCTGGGGAAGGGCCGTGGCCCGGTGTCGTGATCGTGCACGACGCATTCGGACTGAACGAGGACACCAGGGGAATCGCGCGCCGGTTCGCCGATAAGGGCTACCTCGCGCTGGCTCCCGACTTGTACAGCCGGGGCGGAATGCGCAAGTGCGTCGTCGGGGTCTTCAGTGCGCTTCTCGGGCAGAGCGGCGTCGCCGTGGACGATCTGCTGGGGGCTCGGGAGTATCTGTTCGCGCGTGAGGACGCGACCGACAGTGTCGGGATAGTCGGGTTCTGCATGGGCGGTGGATTCGCTCTACTGTTGTCGCCGAAAGGGTTCGGGGCGAGCGCGCCGTTCTACGGCGTCTCGCCGAAAGACATGGAGAAAGCGCTCGACGGCGCATGCCCGATCGTCGCCTCGTACGGAAAGAGCGATCCGAGCTTGATCGGTGCCGGCAAGACACTCGGCAAAGTGTTGTCCGACAAGGGAATACCGCACGACGTCAAGACGTATCCGGGCGCCGGTCACAGTTTCGCAAACGCGCTCCCTGGCAACAAGAAAGCCGCGGTTCTACGGCGTATCAGTGGCCTCGGATTCAAAGATGAGCAGGCCGAAGACGCCTTTGCTCGGGTGTTCGACTTTTTCGATCGACACCTTCACTGAAGCTCGGACACGGGCTGTTTTCCTTTGAGCCAGCGATTGGGAAGCCGTCCGACCAGTTCACCCAGCGGATTTACTGCGGCGGAAAGTATCTCGACCGAATCCTGCAGGATGTCGACACTGACACCCATCCGTTCCAGGTTCGGGGCCAGCGAAGACAATGTCTCGGACAGGGTGACGAGTTGATCGAGGGGACCGCCCTTGGCGGTCAGTCGTTCGATGGCACCGCCCTCGGAGAGTAGTTGTTCGAGCAGGCCGCCTTCCTCGAGTGCCCGCTCGATGATTCCGCCCTCCCTCGTCAGCAATTCGAGGGGACCATCGGTCGCGGTGAGCCGCTCGAGCGGACCTTCGACGGCGGTGATCCGATCCAGCAGACCCCCCTCGGCCAGTAGTCGTTCGAGCGGACCGTCTTCGGCAAGCAGTCGATCGAGAGGCCCCCCGGTTGCCGTCACTCGATCGACCGGGCCGCCGTCGGCCAACAGCCGTTCCAGCGTGCCTTCCTCCGATGTCAACCGATCGACTACGCCACCGGGTGCGAGGAGCCGGTCCAGTGGCCCACCTTCGCGGAGGGCGTTACCGAAGGCACGGTCGTCCGAAGTCAGCTGGCCGAGTTGTGTGAGCAACTGCATGGTGCCGCCGCGAGGATTGGCTACCGCCGCGAGGCTCATCGGGTTGACGGCGCCGGATTCCAGGACGAATCGCGTGGTGGAGAGGACCGTGCTGGTCACTTGCAGCGCAGTTTCCGTCATCGCGATCCCGGCACGCGCAGGGAATGTGATCGCCGACACCCAGTTCATGGTTTTACTGTAACCGCTGGAGACATCATGGAAGGGCCTTCAAGCCGACCACGCAGCCGACGATGCCCATCAACAGCGCAACCTTGATCCACGACGCGGCCTCGTCGCCGGTGATCATCGCGTAGGTGACGGTGAGTGCCGCGCCGATCGCGACCCAGACCGCGTAGGCGGTGCCGGTCGGTAACGTGCGCATCGCGAGTGCGAGACCGCCCATGCTGATCACAAGAGCGACGGCGAACACGAGCGTCGGACCAAGTTTGGAGAATCCGTCGGACTTGCCGAGGGCCGTTGCCCAGACCGCTTCGAAGGCGCCGGAAACGACCAAAATCAACCAAGCCATGCGTACAACACTCCCATGCACCGTCTTGTCGCAGGCCTGGGGTTCGCAGGGACTTCGCAGCGATAGTTCAACAACTGAGCAGACTGCCGGTACGAATCGGGGCCGTTCTGCCGTAGTTCCCACAATCTGAAGTCCGCGAAGCCCTGGGATCTGGAGCGTTTGCCCGAGAACATGATTTACGTTATCGGCTGGCTCGGTAACCACTACTGCTGAGAAGTGGAGCAGCGATGACCGACCGAAGCAGTTGTCGTAGTGTTCGACTGTGCGTCGACTCATCCTGCTGCTGATCGTTCTCGGGCTTGTCGTGGGTGCGCTTCCGTTGTTGTGGGAGTTGGCTCAGCAGACCACGAGCAATTCCTCCGAGGTCATGTACGACGGCGTGTACGAACCTCTACCGGGAGTGCCGATGTCCCATGAACCTCAGTCGCTGTTCGATCCAAGCTTTCGAGATCCGGACTGGTTTGTACTGGCAGTCTTCCCTCTGTTCGGCGCCATGATCGGTGCTGCAATCGGATTCATTCTAGGCACAAGAGGGTTCGCGCTGACACGGAAATCATGACCGAATCTGCCCGCTTCGCGAATCAGCCTGCGCGCTAGTTCTTCTTTCCCCGGCACAGCAGCACGACCAGTGCGCCGACTACCGATACTGCGGAGGTGAACAGGACTGCGGAGTTCCAACCTTCGACGAGCGCGGCAGGAGAACTCGTTCCTCGCGGCACCGCCAACACCGCAACCACAGTCACACCTACCGCAGATCCGACATAGCGGGCGGTGTTGTTCGCGCCGCTGCCCATCCCCGCACGTCCGGCCGGGACGCTCGCGACGGCTTCGCGCCCTAGTGCTGCGTTCAGAACTCCGCTCGCGATACCTGCGAACAGCAGGCCCGGGAGGAGTCGAGGCCAGGTCGAGTCCACCGACAGGCCGAGCATTGCGAGCTGCCCGATCGCAACCCCGATCAGACCTGCTGCCAGTTGCACACTGCCGGTGACGCGGGCTGGGATATGTCGTGCGAGAAGAGCTGTCGCGACGGAAGTAGCAGACCAGGCGAAGAGCAACAGTGCCGCGCCCAAGGCATCGATGTTGTAGGCGTTACCGAGAAATCCGGACATGAACGACATCAGCGCGATGATCCCCGCACCGGCGACGACTGCCGCGACAGTAGCTGCGACGAACGCCGGTTGGGTGAACAGGTTCAGATCGAGCATTGCCGCGCGACTTCGGTATTCGACGACGACGAACACGATCAGCAGCACCGCCGATACCGCGAAAAGACTCAACGGCAGAGGCCGCGCCCATCCTTGGCGCCCTTCGACAAGGGCAGCGAGAAGAGCGCTCAACCCGAACGCCAGCAGAAGCGCGCCGGCGGGATCGAGTCCACGAGGGGTATCCGACGTCGACTCCCGCACGAATCGATGCGCGGCGACGGCGAGCAGTGCGCCGGCGACCGCGACGAGCCAATACGCATCACGCCACGTTGCCAGCCGATCGAGCGTCGCGACCAGGAGTGGGCCGAGTGCGATTCCAGCGCCGAGGCTGGCGCCCCAGACGCCACTGGCATGCGCACGGCGTGGGCCTGCCGGGTGAGTATGCGCAATGATTCCGAGGCTCGACGCGATCACGGCGGCGCCGCCCAGTCCTTGCAGCACGCGCGCAAGAACGAAGATCAACGTATTCGGCGACACAGCGCAGACCACCGAGGCGACGGCCAGTACGAGCGCGCCGAGAACGAACGTGCGACGCCTCCCGAAGTCGTCGGCCAGCGTTCCGGTGGTGAGTAGTGCCGCACTGAGCCCGATGCTCATGGAACTGAGAATCCAGGTCTTACCGGCGGTGTCGCTGCCGAGAGTGGCAGCGGTGGAGTTGATCGTCGCCAGCGGTGACGTGAACGCGACAAGGGTGAGCAGAGTGCCGAGGGCAGCGATCGTGAGGGACCGTCGTTGGTCGACGGCAGAGTCGGTCAGGGTCACGGCTTGTGCTCGGCCGATCAGGTAGGAACGTTGGCGCCGTGGCCGGACTCGCGGAGCGCGGCACGCAGCTTCTCGGCGGCCTCGTCCTGCGACTGTGGTGACGGGTTCGGGTCTGCCCCGGAGATGTCGAAGTTACCCATGTCGTAGGCAGGAAACACGTGCATGTGTAGGTGCGGAACCTCGAGCCCGGCAATCAACAGTCCTGCCCTCGGTGCATCGAACGCCGACCGCACCGCAGTGCCGATGATCTGGGCGACTGCCGTGATCTTGGCGAAGGTGGCGCCGTCGACGTCCTGCCACTGGTCGATTTCCTCTCGAGGAACGACGAGCGTGTGACCTGGAGTAACCGGGGCGATAGTCAGAAACGCCACGACGTCCTCGTCCTGCCACACGAATCGTCCCGGAATCTCGCCGCTGATTATCTTGCTGAATACCGATGCCATAGTTGCAAGGGTAGTCGTCACGATCGCCGACCTGAGATAGCTGAGTTTTCGCTCGGAGCGGGTCGAGCCGATACTCTTGTCCACTGTGCGCGTACTCGTCATAGGTTCCGGTGCTCGTGAGCACGCCCTCCTCCTTGCTCTGAGCAAGGACCCCAAGGTCAGCAAGCTGCTGGTCGCTCCAGGTAATGCGGGAACGGCGAAGCTCGCCGAGCAACACCCCGTCGATGTCGCCTCGGGTGCGGCGGTAACCGAACTGGCTCGAAAGGTCGAAGCGGACCTGGTCGTCATCGGCCCGGAAGTTCCGCTCGTGCTCGGCGTCGCCGACGCATTGCGCGAGGCCGGGATCGCGACCTTCGGACCGTCTGCAGCAGCTGCTCGTATCGAGGGTTCGAAGGCGTTCGCCAAAGACGTCATGGCAGTGGCGGGCGTCCGAACAGCGCATAGTGAGATCGTCGATTCACCCGCGAAGCTCGATGCGGCACTCGACCGATTCGGACCCAACTGGGTCGTCAAGGACGATGGGCTCGCGGCAGGCAAGGGCGTCGTGGTCACTACCGATCGGCTCGTCGCTCGCGATCATGCTGCCGAACTTCTCGAAACCGGACATCCGGTGTTGCTCGAATCCTTCCTCGACGGACCCGAGGTGTCGCTGTTCTGCCTCGTCGACGGCGAGACGGTGATGCCCTTGTTGCCGGCGCAAGACCACAAGCGCGTCGGCGACGGTGACACCGGACCTAACACCGGCGGCATGGGGGCGTACACCCCGCTTCCATGGCTTCCGCAGGCCGTCGTGGACCAGATCGTCACCGAGGTCGTCGAGCCCGTCGCCGCCGAGATGGTCAAGCGTGGCTGCCCGTTCTCCGGCTTGCTGTACGCGGGCCTCGCGATCGGCGTCGACGGCCCCGCAGTGGTCGAGTTCAACTGTCGCTTCGGTGATCCCGAGACGCAGGCAATTCTCGAGTTGCTCGATTCGCCTCTCGGTGAGGCGTTGAAAGCGACAGCTACCGGGACGCTTGCTTCCTTGGCACCTGTGCAATGGAAAGACGGCGCTGCGGTAACCGTGGTCCTGGCTGCGGAGAACTACCCCGGCCGTCCGCGCACCGGAGATGCGATCACCGGGGCCGGGGGTCTTGGCGTTTTCCACGCAGGTACCGCCTCGCACGAGGGCAAGGTTGTCTCCGCAGGTGGCCGGGTACTCAGCGTCGTGGGTTCCGGTGCTGATCTCGCTGCTGCTCGGGCTGATGCGTATTCGAAGATCGAGTCGATCCGGTTGCCGGGTAGCCACTTTCGCACCGATATCGGCCTCGCAGCCCTCGAGGGCCGAATCTCTTTGTGAGCCCCGTGAATTTTGCTCCACTATTGCGCGAAATTTCCCGAATCCCGTAAATTTCGCGCAATAGTGGAGCTTCACGCACCCCTACTCTTTCTACGACGCCGCACCACCGCAGCTATCTGATCGGCAACTCGATCCAGATCGCGGTTCACCGTCGCCGCAGAGAATCTCAGCACCAACCAGCCGTCCAGCACCAGCGTGTTCTGACGTACGCGGTCGTTGTCGAATGTCCGCGGATCTATGTGGAACTGGCGTCCGTCGATTTCCACGATCACCCGCGCCAGCCGGCAGGCCAGGTCGACGATGTATCGGCCCAACGCCGTGTTGATCTCCATCCGAATACCGCGTGCCAACACAGCCCGCGCCACCAGGCGCTCTGGCTCCGACCAGGTTCCTGGACAACATTTATCGAGCTGCCGACGAAGCTCTCGCATACCCGCCATTCCTTTGGCGGACTCACAGTGGTCGACGACATCTCTCCACGACACCCGTGAGGAGATGCACCGGTCGAAGAACTGTTCCAAAGGTAGACCCCGCATCGCGGCGGCCACATCGACGAAGCACTGCACCGCCGATACGACTTGGAATCCTCGGTGCTCTTCGGGCGACACCGAGCGTCGGTGTACTTTCAGCCAGCCCGGCCCGTCGATCCGCGAGTTCCTGGGCAGGGTCACATGAACGACTGTGGGCTCGGTGTCGAGTAGATCCCACAACCACGCGGCGCTGAGGTGGCTCAACACTGCATCTTCGCGCCATAGCGTCGCCGCCACACACAGTTCGTAATACGACGGTTCCGGGTCCGAATAGACACCCGGCAGCAACCGGACCATGCTGCCATTGCGCATCCGTCGGGTGATGCCGGATCGACCGATACCTGATTCTTCGAGCTGCATGCGTGTGTACACCCCCATGCCAAAGAACGGTGCACCGTTCTCGACACTGTCGGGGGCTCGAAACGAGATCTGTGGATAAGTGCCGTGCCTGTGGATAGGGCTAGAGCGTCAACGGTTCGACAAGAGCCGAACGCATGTCGTCCGGGGTCACCGAAGCCAGCGCATCAAGATATGCGACGGCGAAAGTTCCTGGGCCGTATGATTTTTCGGCTGCCCGTTCCGATGCGACTGCCACGTGTGCGTGTGCCGACGTTATACCGATTAACGGTGTCGGTGACACGCTGAGGTACGCGGCCACGAGCGCCGCGAGCGAACATCCAGTAGCCGTGACCTTGGTCAGAAGTGGGCTACTTCCACCGACCTTCACGCCCACGGGCCCGGCTTCGCTTCGTCCGACGATGTAGTCGACCGGACCGGACGCCGACACCACGTGCGCGAACTCGAGCAATGCCACTGCTGCTGGAACGGCAGCCTCGGAATCGGAAGCACTGTCGACTCCGCGCGCGAAGCTGCCCAGCCCTGCAAGCGCGATGATCTCCGACGCGTTCCCGCGAATTGCCGTGGGTTCGAGCGTCAAGAGCCCGGCGGCGAGTTCGGTCCGCCATGGTAGTCCGCCGACGCCCACCGGATCCAGGACCCACGGCGTGCCTGCGGCACGAGCAGCCTCCGCTGCCAGCGTGAAGGCGGCAGCGGTTCCATCGTCGGGGGTGCCCAGGTTGACGAGAACTCCGGAAGCGATCGAGGCGAATCCGGCGGCCTCGTGGACATTGTCGATGTGCGCGTTGCTGGCCCCGGCGGCGAGCAGAACATTGGTGACGAAGTTGGCGGACACCACGTTGGTCAGTGATTGCACCAGCGGAGTCGACGAGCGGAGTGCATCGAGGGCATTCGCTACGTCGGTCACGGTGGGGCAGGTCGTCGATTCCGGCATTCGTACAGTCTTTCACCGCGGGCTAGCCTCGAGGTGTGCGCACAGAGTCGAACAGATCCAAGATCGAGCCGTTCCACGTGATGGACGTATTCAAAGCCGCTGCCCTGCGAGCGCGCACGCACGGCGACGTACTCTCCCTGGCCGCCGGACAACCGTCGACGTCGGCGCCTGCTCCGGTACTTCGGGCGGCACGGGAGGCCCTCGACGCACATGTACTCGGGTACACCGAGACACTCGGCATCCTGCCGCTGCGCGAAGCCATCGCCCGGCATCATGCACACGAGGCGGGGGTCCCGGTACATGCCGACGACGTCGTGGTGACCACCGGCTCTTCGGGGGCATTCACGCTGCTGTTTCTGGCGGCCTTCGACGTCGGCGACACCGTGGTCATGGCTCGGCCCGGGTACCCGGCCTACCGGAATTCACTCGCTGCACTCGGGTGTCGGGTCGTGGAACTGGACTGCGGGATCGAGTCCAGATTTCAGCCGACGGTCGCGATGCTCGACGCTTTGCCGGAACCGCCCGCAGGGTTGATCATCGCCAGTCCCGCCAACCCGACGGGCACCATCATCGACGCCGACGAACTCGCCGCGATCGCACGCTGGTGTGAGCAGCACGGAACGTTGCTGATCTCCGACGAGATCTATCACGGCATCTCCTACGGTGACGCCCGGACGTCGAGCGCGTGGGAGACCTCGAAGGAATCGGTAGTGATCGGTTCGGTGTCGAAGTACTTCTCGATGACGGGCTGGCGGCTCGGTTGGATGCTGTTGCCACAGACCTTGCACCGGGCGGTGGAGCGACTGGCATCGAACATGACCGTCTGCCCGCCCGCGATCTCGCAGGTAGCGGCCATTGCCGCGTTCTCCGAGGAATCACGCACCGAACTCGACGCTCACGTGCGCCGCTACGCCGTCAACCGCACAATCCTGCTCGACGGTTTGGCTGCCGGCGGGATCACCGATCTCGCGCCTGCGGACGGGGCGTTCTACGCGTACGCCGACATCGAGCACCTGACCCTGGACTCACGGGCATGGTGCGAGAACGTGCTCGCGACGACGGGTGTGGCACTTGCCCCCGGCGTCGACTTCGATACCGAGGCAGGGCACCACACCGTTCGATTCTCGTTCGCAGGTACGACCGAGCACATGCGGGAGGCATTGGTGCGCCTGGCACCGGTCCTACGCGCGCACAGCCGACAGGCGTGAGAGGACATCGCGGATGTCGGCCTCGGACACGTCGCGATGCGTCACGAATCGGACTTTGCCCGCAACAGTGACGGCGCCGATGCCCTTCTCTGCAAGCTCGGAGACGGTTCCGACGGGGTCGGCCGACGTCGCGAGCACGATGTTCGTATCCGGTTCCACCACATCCCAACCCCGCTCGCGTAGCCCCTCGGCCAGCAGTCGAGCGTTGACGTGGTCGGTCGCGAGCGAAGCGAGGTTGTCCAGCGCCACCAGCCCTGCCGCTGCGAGAATTCCGCCTTGACGAACGCCGCCGCCGAGCATCTTGCGGACGCGTCGAGCCTCGACGATGCGAGCCGAATCGGATACGAGCATCGACCCGACAGGAGCGCCGAGTCCCTTGCTCAGACACACCTGGACGGTGTCGGCGCCGACTGTCAGTTCGCGGGGGTGCACACCCTGCGCAACGGCCGCATTCCAGACACGGGCCCCGTCGAGGTGCACAAGCAGGCCCGCGTTGCGAGCCGCATCCAGCAGCGAGTTCCATTCCTCGGGTCCGAACACTGCACCGCCGGCGAAGTTATGCGAGTTCTCCAGACACAGCAGCGTGGTGTTCAGGGTGAAGTACGGCCCAGGTCCGCCTGCCGACGCCATCACGGTCGCAGGCGTCGGACGCCCGGGCCCACCGTCGTGTGGCAGCGCCGACGGCATTCCTTGCGCCAACCACGCTGCCGTCCCCAGCTCGGACCCGAGAACATGAGAATGCTCCGGCGCCAGAAACGCATCA
Organism: Rhodococcus sp. H29-C3; assembly: GCF_030063405.1. Classification (NCBI taxonomy): domain Bacteria; kingdom Bacillati; phylum Actinomycetota; class Actinomycetes; order Mycobacteriales; family Nocardiaceae; genus Rhodococcus; species Rhodococcus sp. H29-C3. Next base: position 134,490 of record NZ_JASITC010000003.1, read on the forward strand.
CCACGTCGCAAGTGCAGCATCAGCGCGATGATGTTGCCCATCGAACCGCTCGGGACCCACAGTGCGGCCTCGTATCCGAGCATCGACGCGACGCGTTCTTCCAATCGCGCCATCGTCGGGTCGTGGTCGAGGACATCGTCACCGACCTCGGCATCGGCCATCGCAGCCCGCATGGCCGTATCCGGGCGAGTCACCGTATCGGAGCGGAGGTCGATAGTTCTGTGTTGCATGAAGTTCACGATTGCACACGATCGAATGGCCCGTTTGCCCCAGCGGAGAAGGGCGGGCCTGGCACGATGGCTTTCAAATGCCAGAAGCACCTGCAGGGCCAACAACCAAGGTGTCGGGCGCAACCCCGAAAGGGGAGCGTCGACGACACGCATTGGCGTCTGCCGCCGCTGAACTCCTGGTGGAGGGCGGATTCGACGCGGTGCGCCACCGCGCGGTCGCAACCCGCGCGGATCTTCCGCTCGCATCGACGACGTACTACTTCCACTCGCTCGCCGACCTCATCGCGTGCGCCGTGGAAATACTGGGCAACCGCGAACTCGAAGTGATGAGGGGACGGATCGACGAACTCGGAAATCTCGATCAGGACGTCGAGTCGACAGTCGAACTGATCGTGGACCTGCTCATCGGGCCGGAAGACGACTTGATCGAAGGACGCGAACGGCTCATCGCCCGCTACGAACGATTCATCGCCTCGGCGCGACACCCCGAGTTGCGGGAAGTGCAGTTGCGGTTGCGCGCGCAGATCGACGACCTGCTCACCGACGTCCTGCGACGCTCAGGACGCATCGTCGACGAACTGCAACTACGACGGCTCGTGGCCGTCGTCGACGGCGTCGTGGTCGGTGCTCTCGGCGAGGTCGACCCCGAACCCCGAGCGATGGCCCGGAGCATGTTGATCAGAGTCATCGACGTCGTGGCCCCCGCACAATGAACGCAGTACCACCTGGTCGTTCCGCAGGCTCCACTCCTGCCCCACCTGGTCGTTCCGCAGGCTCCACTCCTGCCTACCTGGTCGTTCCGCAGGCTCCACTCGTGCCTGAACCACCTGGTCGTTCCGCAGGCTCCACTCCTGCGTAAACTTGCCTCTCGTGACTATTCCGAATGTCCTGGCCACCCGTTATGCGAGCAAAGAACTGGTGAACCTGTGGTCTCCGGAGCACAAGATCGTCCTCGAGCGCCAGCTGTGGTTGGCCGTTCTCAAAGCGCAGGCCACCCTCGGTGTCGATGTGCCCACTGCCGCGATCAACGACTACGAGAACGTGATCGGCACCGTCGACCTCGCGTCGATCGCTGCGCGTGAGCGTGTCACCCGCCACGACGTCAAGGCCCGTATCGAGGAGTTCAACGCTCTCGCGGGCCACGAGCACATCCACAAGGGTTTGACTTCTCGTGACCTGACCGAGAACGTCGAGCAGCTGCAGATTCTTCGCTCGATGGAACACGTCCACAGTCACGGCGTGGCCGTTGCTGCGCGGCTCGCCGAACGCGCCGCGGAATACTCCTCCCTCGTGATGGCAGGGCGCAGTCACAATGTCGCCGCACAGGCAACGACCCTCGGCAAGCGCTTTGCATCGGCGGCGGACGAGCTGTTGATCGGCCTCGCTCGGATGCAGGAGCTGATCGCGCGTTACCCCCTTCGCGGTATCAAGGGCCCGATGGGTACCTCGCAGGACATGCTCGACCTGTTCGGGGGAGACGCCTCGAAGTTGACCGCTCTGGAGCGCATCGTCGCCGACCACCTCGGGTTCCGGCACGTGCTCACCAGCGTCGGTCAGGTCTACCCTCGCTCGCTCGACCACGACGTCGTATCCGCCCTCGTTCAGATCGGGGCCGCACCTTCCTCGTTCGCTCATACGGTTCGGTTGATGGCAGGCCACGAGCTGGTGACCGAGGGCTTCCAGCCCGGTCAGGTCGGCTCTTCGGCGATGCCACACAAGATGAACACGCGTTCGTGTGAGCGCGTCAACGGTCTGCAGGTGGTGTTGCGCGGTTACGGATCGATGGCGGCCGAACTGGCAGGCGCGCAGTGGAACGAGGGCGACGTCTTCTGCTCGGTCGTCCGCCGCGTCGCGCTACCGGATGCGTTCTTTGCAATCGACGGCATGATCGAGACACTCCTGACGGTGCTCGACGAGTTCGGTGCGTACCCGGCCGTCATCGCCAAGGAACTCACGCGCTACCTGCCGTTCCTCGCGACGACGAAGGTGCTCATGGCTTCCGTTCGCGCCGGGGTCGGTCGTGAAACGGCACATGAGGCCATCAAGGAACACGCTGTCGCTGTCGCACTCGCGATGCGGGAGCAGGGGCAGGATCCGGATCTGCTGGATCGCCTCGCCGCCGATGACCGCATCCCGCTCGATCGCGCCGGTCTCGATGCCGCTCTTGCCGACAAGTCGGCGTTCATCGGCTCGTCGGAATCGCAGGTCGCGGCCGTCGTCTCCGACGTCGAGACGCTGATCGCGCAGTTCCCAGAAGCTGCGAAGTACTCTCCGTCACCGATTCTCTAGTAGCTCCGGCAGATCGGCCACCGAACCGATGACGTGATTCGGCTGCAGACCGAATTCGTTCTTGGCTCGGCGGTCGAGGGCGTCCTGGCGGAACTTCCCGGTGCGGACCAGGACACCGGTCATGCCGACGACCTGGGCTGCGAGTACGTCGTTGTCGATGTCGTCACCGACCATGACGACGTCGACCGGGTCGGCGCCCATTCTTTCTGCGGCGGTCTGAAAGCCAAGTGGCGCAGGCTTTCCGATGGCTTGCGCAGTGTGTCCGGATGCCTTCTCCATGCCGACGAGATACATTCCGGTGTCGATGCGGAGTCCGGCTCCGGTGGTCCACATGAGACTTCGATGCATTGCGACGACGGGGATGCCGCGGCACAGCCAGTCGTAGACCCGGCTCAGGCGCTCGTGGGTGAACTCGGGACCTGCCCCGCCGACGACGACGACGTCGGGATCGTGCGTCGACGACTCGTCCACGAACTCGATTCCCGGCATGTCGCCAGCGATGTCGCCGTTGTTGACGAGTACGACGGAAGCGCCCGGGTAGGTTTCGCGCAGGTGGTCTGCGGTGAGGCTCGCGGCCGTGACGATGTCGTCGGCAAGGACCGGAAGACCGACTCCTGTCAACGACTCCGCGATCTGTGTACGAGTTTTCGAGGTGGTGTTCGTCAGGAACGCGCGGGCGATGTCCTTGCGGTCGAGATAGTCGAGAGTCTCGCGGGCACCCGGGAGAGGCTTCCACGACGTGACGAGCACCCCGTCGATGTCGAACAGAACGCCGCCCAAGATACTCATGGTCAGACTTTAATCGCAGCACCGTTTCGGTGCAGTTCTAGACTGTCTCTTTGTGAACCCCTATACGATCTTTGCCGAAATCATTGCAGGGAACGCGGAATCGTCTCGCGTCTACGAGGACGACGTGGTCATCGCGTTCATGGACATCCGGCCGGTCACGCGTGGGCACGTTCTGGTGGTCCCGAAGAAGCAGGCTCGCTCGTTGGCGGAGTTGGAGCCGGACACCGGCGGTCATCTGTTCGTCGTCGGGCAGAAGATCGCGGCCGCGCTGCGGGCGAGCGACCCCCGATGCGCGGGGGTGAATCTGTTTCTTGCGGATGGCGAAATCGCAGGCCAGGAAATCTTCCATGTCCATCTTCATGTCATTCCGCGTACCTCGGGTGACGGATTCGGTCTTCGTGCCCGACCGACTTCCCCCGAACGCGCCGAGCTCGACACCCAGGCTGCACATATCGCGGACGCTTTGGGGTAACTGATCCATGCCTGTGGCAACGAAGAAGACCGATGAGTCCGACAGGCTCGAACAGTCCGGTGGGCTCGCCGAGACGAACTCGCGCCGCGCTCTCGGCCTTTTCGTTCTGCTCGGCGTTCTGGCCGCGATCTGTCTGCTCAGTATCGCGGTCGGCACCAAGTACATTCCGCCGAGCGAGGTCTGGAATGCGCTGTTCCACTTCGACGAGTCGAACAACCACGTCATCATCCGCGAGATCCGTGTACCGCGGACGGTGCTGGGGTTGATCGTCGGTGTCGCTCTCGGTGTCAGCGGCGCGCTTATTCAGGCTATGACGCGTAACCCGTTGGCGGACCCGGGCATCCTCGGAGTCAACGCCGGTGCGGCCTTCTTCGTCGCACTCGCTGTCGGCATGCTGGGATTCACCGGGATCTGGTCCTATATCTGGTTCGCGTTCCTCGGCGCCATCCTCGCGACGGTGGCGGTGTATGCACTCGGATCCATGTCACGAGCCGGTGCGACTCCGATCAGGCTCACGCTGTCCGGAATTGCGCTGTCCGCGGTGCTCGGGGGCATCACTTCCGGCATGCTGCTGCTCGATCCAGATGCGTTCGACAAGATGCGATTGTGGGGTGCTGGTTCTTTGGCTGGTCGAGGACTGGACATTTCGTTGGCGATCTCGCCGTTCGTCATCGTCGGTTCGGTGCTCGCACTCGTCATCGCGCGACCCCTCAATGCACTTGCGCTCGGAGACGATCTCGCTCGGTCGCTGGGTGCGAAGGTGAACAGCACCCGGGTGATCGGCGTCATTGCAGTCACTCTTCTGGCCGGTGCTGCGACGGCGGCCGCAGGTCCGATCGGCTTCGTCGGCTTGATGATTCCGCACATGGTGCGGTGGTTCGTCGGACCAGATCAGCGATGGATCCTGCTGTACACCGTGGTGGCGGCGCCGTGCCTGCTGCTGCTCTCCGACATCGTCGGGCGACTGGTCATCAGGCCTGGCGAACTGCAGGTCGGGATCGTCACCGCGTTCGTCGGAGCGCCAGTGCTCATCTTTCTCGTGCGCCGCAAGAAAGTCAGTGGGCTGTGACGACCGAGACCGAGGTCGATTTCGGTCGCAGAGTTCGCATCATTCGCCTTGCCGGTGACAAGCTCAGCGGGCGGGTAGACATCCGCACCGTGGTGGTCTGCTGCCTTCTGGCGCTCGTATCGCTCGCCGTCGCTGTCCTAGCGCTCGGCACCGGTGACTACTACATCGCGCCGGGCGAAGTACTGGCCGCGGTGTTTTCCGATGCCGGAAGGTTCACCGAACTGATCGTCATGGAGTGGCGATTCCCGAGGGTAGCCCTGGCTTTGCTTCTCGGTGGTGCTCTGGGTGTGTCGGGTGCGATCTTCCAATCGCTGACGCGAAATCCGTTGGGAAGCCCTGACATCATCGGCTTCGACACCGGCTCGTACACCGGTGCGCTGATCGTCATCCTCGCGCTGGGAGGTGGCTACTATCCCACCGGCGTGGGCGCCTTCGTCGGTGGGATCTCTACTGCTGCAGTGGTGTACGTCCTCGCTTTCAAACGTGGAGTGCAAGGGTTTCGGCTGATCATCGTCGGTATTGCGATCAGCGCGATCCTGGCGTCGGTCAACACGTGGTTGATCGTCAAAGCCGATCTTTCCGATGCCCTGGCCGCAGCGGTGTGGGGCGCGGGGACTCTCAACGGTCTCAGCTGGGGGCAGGTACGTCCGGTGGTGATCGTGTTGATCGTTCTCACACCGCTGCTGGCCATCTTCGCGGGGCGCCTCCGGATGCTCGAGATGGGTGACGACGCGGCGAAAGCGCTCGGTATCCGGGCGGAGCCGACGCGGCTGATACTCATCGTTCTCGGCGTGGCGCTGACCGCGCTCGTCACGGCAGTGGCCGGTCCGATCTCGTTCATCTCGCTCGCTGCGCCGCAGCTGGTTCGACGCTTGACCAAGACTGCGGGTGTCGCGCTGATTCCCTCGGCGGTGATGGGTGCACTGCTACTGCTCGTCAGTGACTATGCCGCGCAGCGCATATTCGCGCCGACGCAGTTGCCGGTCGGTGTCGTGACGGTGTCCATCGGTGGGGCATATTTCGTGTGGTTGTTGGCTCGGGAAGGTAGAAAACAGTGACTGGAAAGAAGCCGCGCTTACATGCGGACGACGTCACGATCGGATACGACAAGCGAATCGTCAGTGAGGGGCTGACCGTCGAGATTCCAGACGGTCAGTTCACCGTCATCGTCGGTCCCAACGCGAGCGGCAAATCGACGTTACTGCGAGCACTGTCGCGGTTGTTGAAACCGACGGTAGGGACGGTACTTCTGGACGGCAAGGCAATCTCGACTTATCCGGCCAAGGAAGTTGCCCGACGCCTCGGGCTGCTGCCGCAGACGTCTATCGCGCCGGACGGTATTTCGGTGGCGGATCTCGTTGCACGCGGCCGTTATCCGCATCAGAAGCTGATAAGGCAATGGTCGCGGGACGACGAGGCTGCTGTCGTGTTCGCGATGAACGCGACCGGCGTGAACGATCTCTCCGGACGGTTGGTCGACGAGTTGTCCGGAGGGCAGCGTCAGCGAGTGTGGGTGGCAATGGTTCTCGCCCAGCAAACCCCGTTGATGTTGCTCGACGAACCGACGACGTTCCTCGACATCGCGCATCAGATCGACCTTCTCGATCTGTGCGCGCAACTCAATCGAGATCAGGGCACCACGATGGTCGCTGTGCTGCACGATCTCAATCACGCCTGTCGCTATGCCGATCACATCATCGCGATGAAGGACGGCGCGGTGGTCACTCGCGGTAATCCTGCGGAGGTCATCACCGCGGAACTGGTGGAGGCGGTATTCGGATTGCCGTGTCGCATCATCGAGGACCCGGAGTCGCTCACGCCTTTGGTCATTCCGCTCGCGCGCCCACGACCCTCGTGATGGATGCCGGTCATGCTCGCAGCGTGGCGCCGCCGTCGACGTAGAGCGACTGCATGGTGATGTGACGGGCTCGATCCGACAGTAGGAACTCGACAGCGTCGGCGACGTCCTCAGGAGAAGCTATGCGGCCCAAAGGGATTCCATTCTTGAAGGTCGCGAGATCGCCGTCGATGACCGGCCGTGCGTAGGACATGTCTTTCGGGTCCGCCCACATCGAGCGTTGCATGTCGGTGTCGGTCGAACCCGGAGCGACGATGTTCGCGCGAACTCCGTACGGTGCCAATTCCAAGCCGAGTACACGGGTCAGCATGGTGGATGCAGCTTTCGAGGATCCGTAGGCGCCCATCGACATGCGCGGTACACCCGCAGCATTGGATCCGACTACAACGATGGACCCGGCCCGTCGCTCACGCATCGATCGACCGACGGCTCGGACGACGTTGAGTAGCCCGAACAGGTTGACCTCGAACATGTCCCGCCAGTCGTCGACGTCGGAGTCCAGGATGGATCCGGTGTCGAGAATGCCTGCGATATGGGCGAGTGCGGTGATGGGACCGGCGGACTCCTCGATCGCCGTGACCGCGGTGAGTACGGCTTCGGCGTCGCGCACGTCTACTACGTGAGCGGTGGCCACGCCGGTGATCTGCGACGCCGTATGCGTCATACCGGCTGCGTCGATATCGAGCAGTGCGAGGTCGTGGCCTGCTCGAGCGAGCGATATGGCGACAGCGCGGCCGATTCCGTTACCCGCTCCGACCACGACTGCGAGCGTCACAATGCCACCCCGAGGGCGCCGAGGAGAGTGCCGAACTTGGTTACCGTCTCTCGTAATTCGGTGTCCGGGTCCGATTCGGCGACGATTCCCCCGCCTGCGTAGGCCGTCATGCGCTTTCGGTCGCTGCTGATCTCCGCGCAACGGATGGCCACCATCCATTCGCCGTCCCCGTCTGCGGTGCACCATCCGACGGCGCCTGCGTAGAAGCCACGCTCACCCTCGAGTTCCTCGATCGTGCGGTACGCGAGGTCGGTGGGTGTCCCACACACAGCGGGTGTGGGATGTAGTGCGCGTGCGAGATCGAGTGCAGTAGTGGATGGATCACGTAGTTCGCCGCGTATCGGAGTGCCCAGGTGCCAGAGTTGCGGAGTGTGAGCCAGGGTCGGCTCCGACGGTATGTCCAGCTCGCTGCAGAACGGGGCGAGCGAGTCCCTGATTGCATCGACGACGAAGGCGTGTTCGCGTCGGTCCTTGTCCGACTCGGTCAGACTGCGTCCGTTTTGCCGATCGCGCGCCGCGTCGGGGTGGCGAGGGGCAGATCCGGCCAGTGGGTGACACGTGACCACCGTTCCACGCCGGCGAACAAGTACCTCCGGGCTCGATCCGACGAGGGTTCTGCCTACGTAGGGGCCGCCTGCGGCGCTCAGGTCGACGCAATAACCGTTGCGCTCGGGTGTTCCTGCTATCAGGGCCGCTAGAACGGCGGTCGGATCGACTGTGCCGTCTGCGATCAGGGTCAGCGTGCGTGCCAGGACCACCTTCTGCAGGGGCGTCGAATGCTCGCGGAGTACGTCGAGTGCAGTGCGGACTCGGTCGGTGTGTTCGCCGTCATCGAGTGGGTCGGCGAGGACGAACGTTGGTAGAGAGGGGTATTCGGACTTCGGACTCCAGGGCTGTTGCGTCACGGTGAACACTTCCGGTGCGGACAGTGCGCAGTGTGCCTGCGTGGAGAAGGGAAGGGCGCCGACGATCGTGGGGACTTCTCCCGAGTGCAGCGCAGCTTCGGCCGCGGCAACGCTGTCGTACTGGGCGCGCAGTCCATGAGCTGATACCGAGCCGTGTGGGCGTGAGAGAACGAACCGTCCGGTGGTGGTGTGGACGGCGGTGTGAGAGCCCATTCGCGTACCTCTTTTCTTCTCGCTTGGATCCGTCGACTCGCGGAACGGTTAGGTATGCGTAGCCTAAACTTATCTTCCTGCAATAGGTTAGGCTACGTTCACTCCGACCCGATAAAGGATGACTGGAACCACATGGCGAACACCCTTCCCGACGTAGTAGACATCCTCGGAGTCGGCTATGGACCGTCCAATCTGGGACTTGCGATAGCGCTGGAGGAACGCAACGCGCAGGTGCCCGCAGGTGACCGCCTCACCTCGATGTTCGTGGAAAGGGAATCCGGCTTCACCTGGCATCCCGGCATGCTGCTGCCCGGCGCGACCATGCAGATTTCGTTTCTGAAGGATCTGGCGACGCAGCGCAACACCGGTAGTGAGTACACGTTTCTCGAATACCTCTCGCAGCGTGGTCGTTTGACGCACTTCATCAACCTGCAGACGTTCTTTCCCTCCCGACTGGAGTTCCACGACTACCTGACCTGGGCGGCGGACAAAGTAGCCGCCGACGTGCTCTACGGCTCGTCGGCCACCGGAGTTGCGTGGACGGGTGAGCATTTCGAGGTCACCGTCGAGACATCGGATGGGGAGAGTCGCACTCTGCGCTCGCGCGAGGTCGTGCTTGCAGGCGGGCTCACCCCGAAACTCCCCGCGGGCGTCGTAACGGGGGAGCGCGTCTTCCACAATCACCGGGTACTCGATCATCTCGAGGGATTGCCGGAGATACGCCATCAGCGATTCGTCGTGGTCGGTGCAGGTCAGAGCGCCGCCGAAGTGCTCGCCCACCTCCACGATCGGTACCCCGGCGCGGAGGTGCACGCCGTGTTCGGCAAGTACGGGTACAGCCCTGCCGACGACAGTCCCTACGCCAACCGCGTTTTCGATCCGGAGGCCGTCGACGATTTCTATACTTCCTCCCCGCAGCTTCGCGAACAATTGATTGCCTACCACCGCAGCACCAATTACTCCGCCGTCGATTTGCCGTTGATCGAGGAACTCTACGAGCGTGAGTACGGGGAACGAGTCTCCGGCGACCGCAGACTGTTCGTCCACGGTGCGTCCGAAGTGTCGACGCCGCGCGTGACCGGGACCGGAGTAGAGGTATCGGTGCATCATCGACCGACGGGCCGCGAGGACACATTGCTCTGTGACGCAGTGATTTTCGCGACCGGTTTTAAACCGCTGGATCTGCGTGCCATCCTGGGTCCACTTGCTGATGATTGCAATTTCGCTGCGGACGGAACTCCTGAGGTCCAACGCGACTACCGACTGCGCACCGCAGAGAAGGTCACCGGTGGGATCTACCTCCAGGGCGGAACAGAGCACTCGCACGGACTGACCTCCTCGTTGCTGTCGAACATCGCGGTGCGATCCGGAGAACTCGTGGACTCACTCGCTTCCAGGGCGATGCTCGACGCCGTGCTGACGTGATGAAACTGCCGATTCTCTTCGACGCGCCTGTGACTCCACTCCCGACCACCGATATTTCGATCACGTCGTCGACGACGCCACGTCAGCTGACGTTACGAACCATGTTCGCGGCGAAGAAGTACACGATCCCGGCGGGGGTGCTGATGATCGTCCATCAGCTCTGCGCTGCACTGGTTCCCGTCATCATGGGCCTGGCGATCGACCGAGCGATCAGCGCACGTGACCCTCGGCAGATGGTCCTGTGGATCGCGGTACTGGCGCTCGACTACGCCTTCGTGTCGTTCACCTTTCGCTTCGGTGGGCGCATCGGATTCCTCGGCATGAATTCCATCGCGCATCAGGTGCGTACGAAGATCACCGATCGCATCCTCGATGCACGCGGCATGGCCGGACCTGCTCGTCAACCCGGAATGTTGTTGAGTATTGCCACTTCCGACGCGCGTGCCCTGGCGACTTCGGTCGCAATCGTCATCTACCCCCTCGGTGAGTTCGCCGCCGTGCTCTTCGCAGCAGTGATCCTGCTGACCATTTCCTGGCCGCTCGGGCTGGCCATCCTCGTTGCGACGCCGCTGATGCTGTGGCTGATGGACCGGGCGGGATCTCCACTGCGCCGCAGAAGTGTTCAGCAGCAGCAGGTCGCCGGGGAGGCTGCCGGTACCGCCTCCGACCTGGTTGGAGGGTTCCGGATCGTGAAGGGGATCGGTGCAGAGCACGCGGCAGGTCGGCGTTACCAGGCTGCCAGCGAGCGCGCCCTGCAGGGGACGTTGAAGGCGAATGTGGCTCGGGCCGGTTACCTCGGTTCGATGGAGACAGTGTCCGGGTTGTTCATCGCAGGCGTTGCGGTCGCGGCAGGTCTGATGGCGGTCGGTGGTGCGATGACCGTTGGTCAGCTGATCACCGTGGTTGCAGTGACGCAGTTCGTCCTGGGCCCGCTCCAGGCATTCGCATCCAATTTCGGCACCATCTGGGCTGGGGCTCTGGCCTCGGCGGAACGAGTAGCGAGCGTTCTCGATGCCGAGTACGCGAGCGAGCGGCCCGCCAATCTCGGAGTTGCCACCGGTTTCGAGGTGAACTTCGTCGGTACCGAATGCGGCGGCGTCAGCGCAGTGAATTGGCAAGTGCCGGAGGGCGAGTTCGTTGCCGTGCAGGCGGACCCGGTCGCCACGGCCGCGCTTGCCGCGGTACTCGGCGGACTCGCCCGACCCGAAGCAGGTTCCGTCACCGTCGGCGGCATCGACATCGACGCACTGCAGCGATCCGACCGCAGGAAGACCCTGCTGGTTGCTCCACACCACAGTGACTTGTTCGAGGGGACGGTTCTCGACAACATAGAGGCTGCAGGCCCCGTCACCGACGACGCAGTGACACGGGCAGTGTTCGCTGCCGCCTGCGACGACGTCGCCCTGGCCCTACCCGACGGGCTCGACACCGACGTCGGTGAGGCAGGTCGGCTGTTGTCCGGTGGACAGCGTCAACGAGTCTGCCTTGCGAGGGCGTTGGCTGCCGATCCGGCAGTGCTGGTTCTTCTCGATCCGACGACCGCGGTCGATTCGGTCACCGAAGCGGTGGTGGCAGAGCGCATCGTTCGGGAGCGAAGCGGTCGCACGACCATCGTGTTCACCTCGGCGCCTGCCCTGTTGGCTGCGGCCTCGCGGGTGTTGACGGTCGAGACCGTGACCGCGGGCCACTCGAAAGTGTTGGAGTACAAGTGAAGCTACCGATAGCGGACGCGCGCGCCGTCCGAGCCGAGGTGCGGCGTTCGCTGGCCGGTCAGGGTGGACCCTTGGCCGCCGTCGTGACGACCATGGTCATCGGTGCCGCTCTGGGTCTCGTTGCGCCGTGGGCTCTCGGTCGAATGGTCGACGTCGTCATCGACGAGGGCGCCTCCGATCGAATCTGGGTGCTAGGCATCGTGATGGTGTGTGCGGCACTGGGGTTTGCCGGGTTCACCGCCCTCGGGGTCGTGCTGTCTTCGCGGTTGTTCGAAACGGCACTCGCTCGACTGCGTGAGCGGATGTTCGCCACCAGTCTGTCGCTACCGCTCGAACGGGTCGAACGAGCTGGAAGCGGAGATCTTCTCTCCCGCGCTACCGACGATGTCGACGAGGTCTCTTCGGCAATCGAGAACGTCGTTCCCGCCCTGTCGACTTCGCTGTTCACGGTGATACTGACCGCGGTCGGCTTGACGGCGTTGGATTGGCGGTTCCTCGGTGCGCTGGTGCTGGTGGTGCCGATCTACGTGCTGGCAGTGCGGTGGTATCTGCGACATGCGCCGGGTATCTACGCCGCCGAGCGGGCAGCGATGGGCTTGCGGGCACAACAGGTACTCGGGTCCATCCGCGGCCTCAGGACAGTGCACGAATTCGATCTGGCACCGAAACTGTCGAGCCGCATCGGGTTTCACTCGTGGGAGGTCGTCCGCTGGACGATGCGAGCGCGCATCGTGCAGAACCGGTTCTATGGTCGGCTCAACACGGCTCAGTTCGTCGCGATGGCAGCCCTGCTGGTCATCGGTTACTTTCTCGTCGGCGCCGATGCATTGACGGTCGGTGCGACGACGACGGCAATGCTGTTCTTCCTTCGGTTGTTCGATCCGATCGATGCTCTCCTGCTCGTCATCGACGAGTTGCAATCGGCACTTGCATCGCTGGCTCGCATCGTCGGGGTCATCGAGATCGGTGATGGAGTGCTCTCGACGCGAGAGGAGTCGATCGCGTTGCCGGCCGCCGGGGTGCTCGAGGCGAGGCAAGTGAGCTTCGGATACTCGGCGTCGTCCCCGGTGTTGGACGAAGTCGACATCAGCATCGCGATCGGTGAGACCGTCGCGCTCGTGGGTTCGTCCGGAGCAGGTAAGAGCACTCTTGCGGCTTTGCTCGCCGGGGTGTTCTCACCCGATCGCGGGCGGGTGAACTTCGGTTCGGTTTCCTTGTTCGATGCACCAGAAGTGCAACGAGCGCAACGGATCGTGCTCGTCTCGCAAGAGGTACACGTCTTCACCGGGACGCTGCGCGAAGATCTGGCGCTGGCGGATCCGAATGCGGACGACGCGGCGATGGAGTCGGCGCTCGGAAGGGTTCTCGCAGGTGACTGGTTCGACCTACTGCCTGATGGCCTCGACACCCGCGTGGGAGATGGCGGGCATCGGTTGACACCGATGCAGGCTCAACAGCTCGCCCTCGCACGAGTGGTGCTTCTCGATCCGCCGGTGGTCATTCTCGACGAAGCGACCGCGGATGCTGGTAGTGCCGGTGCGTCGCTGTTGGAGCGATCCGCGGAGGCTGCGATCGAGGGCCGCAGTGCGCTGATCGTCGCGCACCGATTGAGTCAGGCCCGTCGCGCAGACCGAATCATGTTGATGGACAAAGGAAAGATCATCGAGACGGGGTCGCACGAGTATCTGCTCCAGCGGGCAGGCCGGTATGCGGAACTGTGGGCGGCCTGGAGCCGTCACCGCTGACAGCGAGAAACGAAACCAAGCGAGAGGAACGAAAAGATGGCGATACCGCCAATTGCGAGCTACACGATGCCCACCCGCGAGGAGATTCCAGCCAACGCGGTCGACTGGGAACTCGACCCGAGCAGGGCAGCACTTCTCGTCCACGACATGCAGAACTACTTCATCGATGCGTACCGCGACGCCCCCGAATTGATCACCTCGGTGACCGAGAACATCGCCGCGATCCGTACGCTGGCCACGGAGCTGGATATCCCCGTGGTGTTCACCATGCAACCAGGTGACCAACACCCCTCTCGTCGGGGAATTCTGGCGGATTTCTGGGGCCCGGGTCTCGGGTCCGGTCGCGACACGGAGGTCATCGAGGCACTGCGGCCGCAGTGCGGTGACATCGAGGTCACCAAGTGGCGGTACTCGGCGTTTCAGCGGACCGATCTGCGTGAACTGCTCGGTCATCACGGGCGAGACCAACTCATCATCACGGGCGTCTATGCGCACATGGGGTGCATGCTCAGCGCGGCCGAGGCCTTCATGTCCGATGTGTGCCCGTTTTTCGTCCTCGACGCGACCGCGGACTTCTCCCGCGAGGAACACCTTATGGCAGCGACCTATGCCGCCAAGAGATGTGGCGCGGTCGTCACTACCGACACGGTTACCGAATCACTGCGCCGCGCAACCGCTGTGGCTGCGGCTGGGGTTGGGGCGAGAAGTTGACCGTCGAGCCGCTGCTGCTCGACGGCGTCGTCGGTTATCCGGACGATCTCGCTGCCGAGTACCGCAGCAAGGGTTACTGGATCGATCGGACTCACTCGGATCTGTTGGCGCTCAGTGCCGCCGCTCATCCCACTCGCGTTGCGGTGGTCGACGATTCGCGCAGCCTGACCTACACGGAGTTAGCGAACCGCGTGGCCGTGGTCGCGGCCGAACTCGATGCACGTGGGATCCGTCGCGGCGACCGGGTGATCGTGCACATGCCGAATACGACAGAGTACGTCGAGGTGGTCTTCGCGCTCTTCGAACTCGGCGCATTGCCGGTGTTCGCGCTGGCTGCCCACCGTGCCGGGGACATCGCTCAGTTCTGTGCTGCGACGACCGCGGCCGGGTACGTCTGCGTCGATCGTTTCGGCATGACCGACTTCGGTGCCATCGCGGCGGAGATCGGTGCGGCCTTCCCCGATCTGATCACTGTGGTGGTTTCCCACGGTGACGCCGAGTGGGCAGGCGGCACACCGCTGCCGCGGCAGAATCGTTCCCTCGCATCCGATGTCGCGTTTCTTCAACTGTCCGGTGGCACGACCGGAACCCCCAAACTCATTCCCCGCACACACGAGGACTACCTGTACTCCGTTCGCGAGAGTGCCCGAATCTGTCATCTCGGGCAATCCTCGGTGATGCTTGCGGCGCTGCCTATTTCACACAATTTCACGATGAGTTCGCCCGGTCTGCTGGGAGTCCTGGCGGTCGGCGGATGTGTGGTCATGGCGCCCGACCCCAGCCCGGACACCTGCTTCGCTCTCGTAGAGCGTTATTCGGTGACACACGTGGCCCTCGTGCCACCGCTGCTCGTCGCCTGGCTGAACTCGTCTTTGCTCGGTGGTAGCGATATTTCGTCCTTGATCGGCCTCTGGGTCGGCGGCGCCACACTGTCGGCCGAGGTCGCACGCAGAGTCACCCCGGAACTCGGCTGCGCCTTGACTCAGGTTTTCGGGATGGCCGAAGGACTGGTCAACTACACCCGACGGGGCGACGACGAGGAGACAGAGTGCACCACGGTCGGTCGACCCATTTCGCCCGATGACGAAGTACTCGTCGTCGACGACGAGGGTCGCGCTGTAAGCGACGGTGAACCGGGCAACCTGTACACGCGTGGGCCCTACACGATTCGGGGCTACTACCGGGCGCCCGAACACAACAGCACCTCGTTCACCGCTGACGGCTTCTACCGCACCGGCGACATCGTGACCCGCGACGGACGGGGATACCTCCGAGTGGTCGGGCGAACCAAGGATCAGATCAACCGCGGCGGCGAGAAGATCGCTCCGGCGATGGTGGAGAACCATCTGCTGGCCCACGAAGAAATTCACGACGTCTCGGTGATGGGATTTCCCGATGATGTTCTGGGAGAGAAGATCTGTGCCTACATCATCCGCCGCGACCCCGAATCGGACTCACCGACCGAAAATCTGCTCCGGAAATTTCTCCGCACCGAGCGCAAGGTAGCGGCTTACACCGTGCCGGATCGCTTCGAGTTCGTGACCGAGCTTCCGAAGACCTCTGTCGGCAAAATCGACAAGAAAAGACAGTGAAGATGAACGAAGCTACGTTGCTACCGTTGACCGGCGCTCAAGTGGGAATCTGGAATGCCCAACGCCTCGAACCGGAGTCGCCGTACTACCTCGTCGGCGAAGTGCTCGAGATCGACGGAACAGCGAACGAGGTTCCGATCGATTCGGTCGCACTCGTCGAGGCCATCGACGCGACCGTCCACGAAGCGGAAACGATGCGACTGCGTTTCGTCGAGACCGAGGACGGGCCCCGGCAATGGATAGCCGATGCAGATGCGGTGTCGGTACCGATCATCGACCTGACCGAGGAAGAGAACCCGCGGGCGAGTGCCGCAGACCGCGTCCTGCAATGCAGGGCACAAGCGGCGGCGGAGTGCCGCAGCATGGTCGATCGTCGACTCTTCGCCTACACTCTGCTGCGCTTGTCGCCTACCGAAGTGTGGTGCGTTCAGCTCTACCACCACCTGATCGTCGACGGCTACTCGGCGGCAATGATCTCGCGTCGGCTGGCTGCACGGTACACCGCTGCGGTTGCGGGTACGGCATTGCGCCCCAATGCTTTCGGATCGTTCGGTGAAGTGGTGGACGAGGACGCGCGCTATCGTCGATCCTCGGATTTCGAGACCGATCGTCTCTACTGGTCACACAGACTCGAACCACTTCCGGAAGATCTTCGACGAGCAGGCTCCGATGACGGCCCGAGCGGGCGAACCCATTCGGCCACGACCATCGTCGGCAGCGACGCTATGGACCGAATCAAGGCGATCGCCGACGACTGTGGCTGCACGTGGGCGGACGTGCTGATCGGTGCCTACACCGGTTTCGTGACCCGTCTGCTCGGCACGTCGGATGTCGTGGTCGCATTTCCGATGATGGTGCGTACCACTCGGGCCTCGCTGACCACCCCCTCGATGGCCGTCAACGTTCTGCCACTGCGGGTTTCGGTCGACCTCGTCAGCGACATCTCCGCATTGGCGACGTCGGTGGCGACCGCACTACGGGAACTTCGCGAGCACCAGCGATACCGCGGAGAGGATCTCGTTCGAGACCTCGCCGCTCCCGACGCAGGCGCGATTTTGCACGGCGTCGGAATCAATCTCAAAGCGTTCGACTTCGAGCTGAACTTCGCCGGTGCGGTCGGGACGCTGCGCAATGTCGCGGGCGGGCCGCCCGAGGAGTTCGGTCTCACCGCTACCCCGATCGAGGGTGGCCGGATGTTGCTGGGATTCGAAGTGGACGCCGGTGAGGTGCCCGAGGCTCGCGTGCGAGCTCGAGTCGACGGGTTGTCCGCCCTGCTGTCGGCGCTGTGCTTGCCCGCGAGCCCCCAGCTCGGCCAGGTGGACTTACGCTGCGGGGGAATCGATCCGGCATGGGCCCCAGTCGCAGTATCCACACAGTCCGATCAGGGGTTCATACCCGATATGTTCGCGGCAATGGTTGCCGCGCGGCCGGACACCGTGGTGCTGGCCGAATCCGACTCAGTCACCACCGCAGCCGAACTGGCGGATCGCGTCTACCGGATCGCGCGTCTGATCCGGGACCGCGGCGTAGGCGCCGGCGACGTTGTCGCGCTGGCGCTTGCTCGATCCTCGGATCTGGTGGCAGCGATGTTCGCAGTCTGGGAGGCGGGCGCGGGATACGTCGTTCTCGACCCCGCATATCCCACCGAGCGGTTGAACGATCTGGCCGCGCGCTCGAAGCCGTCCCTGTTGATCTGCGAACGAGACGCGTCGGTGACCGAGATCGAGTGCGAGGTTGTGCAACTGGGTCTCGATCGGACAGTGCGTGAGCTGGAGTCTCTGCGCGGTGATCGTCTGGGCTCGCATGAGCTCGCGACTGCACGACACCCCGAAGACGTGGCCTACGTGTTATTCACCTCGGGTTCGACCGGAACGCCGAAGGGCGTCATGGTCCGCACGGGCGGGCTGAGGAATCTGGTCCAGCGCCACCGTCACACGCTGTACGCCGATGCGACTCTCCGGGCCGGAGGTCGACGCCTTCGCGTTGCGCACACCACCTCGTTCGCCTTCGATGCTTCCTTGGATCCGCTGCTGTGGATTCTGGACGGACACCGAATCCACCTGTACGACAGTGAAGTGCAGCGCGATGCGGAGCAACAGGTCGAGCGGTTCGCGGCGGACGGTATCGATGTGATCGACACGACGCCGTCGATGGCAGCGTTCCTCGTCGATGCAGGACTCGCACCCCTCGGCACGATAGTTGTCGGCGGTGAGGCCCTGCCGTCGAGTCTTGCCGCGCGGCTCGTCGCGAGCGCGGCGCAGGTCTACAACATGTACGGACCAACAGAAGCCACCGTCGATGCGATCGGTGCCCAGGTCGACGGGCCGACAGTGCGTATCGGTCGGCCACTGGAAGGGACTGCGGCGTACCTGCTGGACACCGCGCTACGGCCCGTTCTGGAAGGCGAGACGGGTGAGCTCTACCTCGCAGGCCCGCAACTCGCGCGCGGGTATCTCGATCAACCCGACGCGACCGCGGACCGTTTCGTGGCAAACCCGTTCGGTATCACCGGGGAACGCATGTACCGCACCGGCGACCTCGCTCGATGGGACGCCGAGAGCGGCTACGAATACCTCGGCAGAGCAGACGACCAGGTCAAGATTCGTGGACATCGCGTCGAACTCGGTGAGGTCGAAGCGGCATTGACGCACACCGTGGGCGTCGCCTCCGCGGTCGCCGTCGTCACCGGAATCGGTTCGGCGGCAAAATTGCTCGGCTACGTCGTTGCCGACAGCGACGTCGCCGATCTGGTCGGCGACCAGGTTCGACGCGATCTACTCACCCGAATTCCGGAACACATGGTGCCGTCGGTGGTGACAGTCCTCGACCGACTGCCGGTGACGGTCAACGGCAAGGTCGATCGGGCGAAGCTTCCCGATCCACAGCGGATCGGTACACCGACCTCGCGAACTCCGAGCACCGCCGCCGAGTATGCGTTGTGCTCGGTGATCGCCGAGGTCCTCGATCTGGACGAGGTCGCTCTCGATGCCGACCTGTTCACACTCGGGGGCGACAGCATCGCTGCGATCAGCATCAGCTCTCGCCTGCGTAGTCACGGAGTGCTGCTCACCCCCAAGGAGATGCTGTCCGGTCGTGATCTGGTGACTCTCGCCGAGACGAGCAGGACCTTGGCCACCGATATCGAAGCCTCGGTCGACGACATCGAGTTCGGACCGGCCCCGACGTCGCCGATCATGCGCAACGTTCTCGACCACAACCCGATCGAAACAGTTGCGGCGTACGCCCAATGGACCGCCGTCGAGGTGGACGACGCTCTCGATCTCGCTACCCTGCGCGAGGCAGTGCTGGCTGTGCTCGATCACCATCCTGCCCTGCGAATGATCGTTCGGGATCCCGCGGGCGTGGAAATTATCGAGACCGTATCGGGCGCAGAGGTCGAGGTGGCCGAGTACGGTCCCCTCACTGTTCGCGAGGTCGAGGGCGCACTCGCGAACTACGCCCGTATCGCGGCGGATTCGCTATCGCTCGAGAGTGGAAACCTGATGCAGTCGGACGTGATTCGGGTCTCCGATGGACCGGATGTGGTACTGACCGTCGTGCACCACTTCGCCGTGGACGCGGTGTCGTGGCCTGTCCTACTGACCGACTTCGTCTCGGCGTGCCGCGGACATGGCCTGGCTCCCCGCACTGGCACTTCGTGGCGGCACCGCGCACTGGATCTGGCCGCTCGCGGCACCGTGCACCGGTACCTCGACGAGGTCGATCATTGGCACACCGTGCTGGGTAGCGGCAACGAGCCGTTTGCCGGTGGGGCGCTTCGCGGCGGCATCGACACTCACGCGAGTGCGTCGATCACGCGGACCTCGGCATCGCCTGCCATCACCGGCGCCGTCCTCGACGACCTGTGCAGCAAATACCGGATGCGCCCCGACGAGATGCTGCTCGTCGCCTTGACGATCGCAGTTCGGGCCCACTGCGGCCGCGCACTGGCGGACTTCCCCGTCATGATGGAGGGCCACGGCCGCGATGCGGACGAACGCACCTCGGCCGGCCCGGGTTCGACCGTGGGATGGTTCACCACCGAATATCCGGTCTCGGTGCCGGTATCGCTCCTCGAGGACGAGAAGGTGCTGCGCGAGGCGCTGGCAGGAAGCGGCGTCGTGGCCGATCTCCTTCACGAGATCAAAGCGCGACGACAGCTCGGCCGGGACAACGGCCTCGGCTACGGGGTCCTACGATTCCTCGACGACGCGGGTCAGGCGCTCTCGGCCCTACCGTCGCCGCAGATCGTGCTGAACTACCTCGGTAAATCGACGTCGATGGCGGGCCAGGGATGGCGGAGCGTGTCCTCGGATGCATTCGGGGTCGTCGAACCACCGCTGCGTATGCTCTCGGAGGCGTTGGCGCTCAACGCTTTCCTTCGCGAAGGTCCTGCGGGGATGTTTCTCGAGTTCGAGTGGACCGCTGCGAGCGAAGTGCTCGACGCTGCAAGTGTGACCTCGCTCCAAGAATGCTTCGACGGTGCACTCGCCGCTCTTGCCGCGCATGCAGCATTGTCGCCGGGCGGACTCAGCGCAGTCGACTGCCCCGCCGTCGCGATCACCCAGGGACAGATTCGAGAACTCGAACTGCTGACCGGTCCGCTGGAGCGGGTGATGGCGCTCTCCCCGTTGCAAGAGGGGTTGCTCGCTCATTCCGCACGCTATGCCGATCACGACGTCTACACACTCACTGCGGTGGTCGACCTCGCAGGCGACCTCGACGCCGAGAGGCTACGGTGTGCGTTCGCGAGCGTCGTGGCCCGGCACTCGAATCTTGCAGCGGGCTTCCATTTCGACACCCTGGACACTCCGGTGCAGGCCGTGCCTCGCACGATCGACATCGCCTGGCGAAGTACCGATCTGCGTCTGCTGCCATCGGAGACCGCGGCGGCAGCCGCATCGCTGGCACAGCAACAGGCTGCCGGTCGCGTCTTCGATGTGCGCACCGGACCGCTACTGGCTGCGCACGTGCTGGCGTTGCCGGGGGAGCGGACCCAGCTGATCCTCAACGCACACCACCTGGTCACCGATGGGTGGTCCACTCCGATCGTCCTGCGCGAGTTGGTTCATCACTACAACCATGGAAGTCGGTCGCTTGCTCCGGCCGCGGACTACGCCGAGTTCATCAGGTGGCTCTCTCGGCGCGATCGCAGTGCGATGCGTGCAGCGTGGGAGAGCCGGTTGTCCGGGTTGTCGGAGCCGACGTTGGTGGCGCGAGGAGAGAGCACCGGCGAACACGCCGTAGCCACCGAGGTGACACTGTCTCGATCGCTGGGCAACCGAATTGCAGTCGCGGCCCGCGAGAACGGGTTGACGGTCAACACGTTCGTTCAAGGTGCATGGAGTGCAGTGCTGTGTTCGCTCGTCGGCCGCGCGGACGTCGTTTTCGGCACCACGGTGTCCGGACGACCCGCCGACCTGGCGCGGGTGGAAGAGATGGTCGGACTGTTCAGTACGACGGTTCCGGTCCGTATGTGTCTGGACGATCGCCCGCTTGCGCAGGTGCTCCGGGAAAGTCAGAGCGAGCAATACGACCTCGGTGATGCCGAGCACCTGCCATCGCCGGACATCGCCGCCTGCAGTGACGTCCCCAGTGGCACTGCTCTTTTCGACACACTCGTAGTGTTCGAGAACTACCCTGCGCTCTTCGGGGGCGAGGCGGTCGACACCGATCCCGACGCCACGCGGATCACCGCAGTGGGCAATCTGAGTCTGACCCAATTCCCGTTGTCGCTGCTTGCACCTCCGGGCGAGAGCTTCCGGCTCGTGGTCGATCACGATCCGACCGCCGTCGACTCGGCTACCGCTTCCGCCGTCGCAGCGGCGCTACCGAACGTCATCGAGGCCATGCTGGTCGGTCTCGATTCTCCCGCCGCCGATCTCGTGCCGTCGTCCGTGAACAGGCTGACCTCCTTGCATGCGGATATCCCTGCAGCCGTCCGTGTTCCGGCTATCGGTGTTCCAGCCTTCAGCGTGCCAGCGGTGGAGACCGTCACCGAGGTGTTGGCCGAGGTACTCGATGCCCCGTTGCAGCCCGAGGACGACTTCTTCGAGCACGGCGGCCATTCGCTGGCAGCGATGCGTGCAGTCAGTGGCCTGCGCAAGCGCGGAATCGTGGTGACCGTCGCCGACATCTTCGGTGCGCGCACTCCACGCGCGCTGGCGTCGCTCTCGCGCACGGTCTCCGTCGACCTCGTTCCGACTGCTGGGCAACGCAACGACGAGATAGCGAGCAGCGTGCCGGTGCTCTCGTCCGCTCAGGAGCGACTGTGGATTCTGCAGCATCTCGAGCCCTCCTCCCACACGCACGATGTGCCGGTGGTGCTGGAACTGTCGGGTCCGGTGGATCTCGACGCCCTCGGTGCCGCGTGGCGCGATGTGATCATCCGTTACCCGATACTGCGGACCTGCTATCCAACTGCCGAGAACGGCGAGCCCTCGGTAGTGGTCCTTGCCGAGGACGCGATACCCGCAGTGCTGACTCGTGAGAGTGCGCTCTCGCTCACTGACGCCGTCCGAGGTGAACTATCGAGCACCACAGCAGCATTCGATATCGAGAACGCCGCACCGGTACGAGCGGTTCATCTCACCGGGCCGGACTGGGCAGCACTGGTGATCGTGATTCACCACATCGCCGTCGACGGCGCGTCGGTGTCGCTGATACTGGGCGCCCTGGCCACGGCCTATCGCGGTCACCTGGACGGCACGGCTGTGCCGCCGACCGGGCAGGCTCCTGAGTTTGCGGAGTTCGCAACAGCCGATCGCGCCCGGATCAATTCGAGCGAAGCGCAGGAGGCGTTGCAGTACTGGAGATCGCACCTCGCCTCGCTGCCGGTCGAGTTGGAACTGCCGATGGACCGGCCTCGCCCACGACATCCCACACACACCTCGGTGTTTTCGACACGAGAACTGACCGACGCCATGGCTACCGCCGTCCGCGCTGCCGCCGTCCGCTACGGAGCCAGTCCACTGATGCTGATGGAAACTGCAGTGGCGTTGGTGTGGCAGCGGTTCGGCGCAGGAGAGGACATCGCGCTCGGCACGACGGTGTCGGAGCGAGAACTGTTCGACGACGGCAGGTATCGGGACACGGTCGGGTACCTGGTCAACACCGTCGTTCATCGGATCGATCTGGCGGGCAACCCCACGCTCGCGCAGGTCCTCGACCGAGTGCGCACGGTAGGGGTGAATGCGCTTTCCTACCAGCAGGTTCCGTTCGATCGCGTAGTCGATGCGGTAGCGCCCGCACGAGCGAACGGACGTCATCCGCTGTTCCAGACCTTCGTCGGACACGAGATCGGCGGCGAACCGGTTCGGTTGGGCGAGGTCGAAGCGAGACCGGTCGACCCGATCGATCCACCCGCCCGGATGGACGTCGTGGTGTGGTTGCGCGAACGCGGACCGTACACCGACATCCGACTCGGTGCCGACGCCGATCTGTTCGACGCGGCCACTGCGGCGTATCTACTCGACGAGATTTTCGCTGTACTCGACGTCGTGGTGCATCGCCCGGATACGTCGATCATCCAGATCGGTACAGACCTTCCACCCGCGGACGAGCCGAGCCGGAGTGCTGCTCCCCGTTCGGTCATTCAGCGGTTCGTGGAGCAGGTTCACACGAGACCCGAAGACGTGGCGATCATGGCAGGCGGGCGTGTCTTCGACTACCGCCACGTGGGTGCGCAAGTCGATTCGCTTGCGCGAGAATTGATCGCGACTGGGGTGGGCCCTGGTTGCGTCGTCGGTATCGCCGTCGAACGAGACTGGAATCTGCCCATCGCACTGCTCGCAGTGCTGCGATGCGGTGCGGCGTACCTCCCGCTGGACATCGACTATCCGCGGGAGCGGTTGCAGTACATGATCGATGATGCAGATCCGGTCTGTGTTGTCACCACCGCCGCCGTCGCCGACTCGATCCGGTGGATGCAGCTACCGCAGGTCGACGCGAGTGCAGCTCGCCCGTCCGAGCATGTTGTACTGCCGCCACCCCCGGGGCCGAGTAACCAGCTGGCCTACATCATCCACACCTCGGGCACGACGGGAAAGCCCAAGGGCGTCATGGTCACCACCGCCAACATGGCGGTGTTCGCCGATGCGGTGACCGACATGGGATGGGTACGTCCTACCGACCGGCTCGCGGCGGTGACCACCGTGTCGTTCGATATCGCAGTGCTGGAATTGCTGTGTCCGTTGACGGTCGGTGCGGCCGTGGTTCTCGTGCCACGGGCATCGGTGGTGGATCCGGCGAAGCTCGAGACGATCATCGAGGACTACGGCGTGAGCGTGGTGCAGGCAACACCGTCCCTGTGGCGGTTGCTGCTCGATTCCGGTGACCGTGCACGTCTTGCGCGAATGCGCGCACTCATCGGTGGGGAAGCCGTGCCGGCTGCCCTGGCCGACACTCTGACGGGCGCCTGCGCCGAGGTGTGGAACGTGTACGGGCCCACCGAGGTCACGGTATGGGCCACTGCGGACAAGATGACACATGGCAATCCCGTCAGCATCGGATCCCCGTGGGACGGGGTGCGAGCGCGCATTCTCGACGACATGTTGCGGCCGGTTCCCGAGGGCGCGAGCGGCGAGTTGTATCTGGGTGGTGCCCAGGTGGCCAGGGGATATCTCGGACGGCCCGGGCACACGGCAACTCGATTCGTCGCCGATCCGGAGCGAGCCACCGAACGTCTCTACCGGACAGGCGATCTCGTGCGTCGCAGAGGAGGACGCACCGAATACCTGCGGCGAACCGATGACCAGGTCAAGGTACGCGGATTCCGAGTCGAGCTCGGTGAGGTCGAGACGGCGCTGCGGACACTGCCCGGTGTTCGTGACGCGGCAGCCAAAGTCGTCGAGATCGCCGACGGCACTGCCCGCCTGTTCGGTTACGTCGTATTGGCGACTACACCAGAAGGCGCTGTGGCCGACATCTCTCGGATGCGCGGGGAACTCGCGGACATGCTGCCCGATCAGTTCGTGCCGCAGACGATCACGGTGATCGACCGCCTTCCCCGAACGTTGAACGGAAAGCTCGACCGATCCGCGCTTCCCGAACCCGAGATCGCAGCTCCTCCGTCAGTATCGGGAAAGACAGTGTCCGGAAAGGCAGTGTCGGAGAACACCGTATCGGCCGACCTGCTCGCGACGGCCGGGGAGATTCTGGGTATCGAGGTCGATCCGGCATCGAGCTTCTTCGAACTCGGCGGCGACAGCATCGCCGCCGTGCGGTTCGTTGCCGCCGCTGGCAAGCGAGGGGTCGACATCGCCGTCGCCGACGTCTTCGACGCGAGCAGTCTCACCGAACTTGCGGCCGGGGCGTCCCGCACGGAATCAGGGGCAGTCCCCGAGGCAGAAGGGTTCTCGGGTGAGCTCGTCGAGGTGGACGAGCAGGCCAGGGAAATGCTGGATGCGGCGTATCCCGGGTGGCAGCAGGTTCTCCCGCTGACGCCGCTGCAGCGAGGCATGTACTTCCAGTCGGTGACCGGCGGCAAAACCTCGACCGACAATTATCATGTGCAGCACCGGTTCACCTTCGCTGCGTCGATCGATCGACGTGCGCTCGGTGCAGCAGCGAATGCAGTGCTACGCCGGTATCCGAACCTGGGCGGCGCGTTCACCCACACCGCTTTTGCCGAGCCCGTTGCGATCGTCGGGCCCAGCACGATATCCATCACGGACATACATTGCGGCAACACCACACTCGGCACTATCGCCGCGGCCGAATTCGGGCGAGCCTTCGACCTCGATCGCACGCCGTTGATGCGGATGCTGATTGCCGTGACGCCGAGCGGTTCCGAGGAACTCATCGTCACCCAGCACCATCTGTTGACCGATGCGTGGTCGCAGGGCGTGATGTTCACCGAGCTGTTCGTGCTGTACGGGGTGGCGCGCATGACGGCCGGCCTGTACCCGGAGGAGTCGGACATGGCGTCGGCGTTGGCGCGGGTGCTCGATCCGCCGGCGGACTTCACCGATCACCTGCGCCGACTGGCTGAGCGGGACGTCGTCGGTGCTACCGACGCGTGGGCTCGATACCTGGGCGACCTCGCCGAGCCGACGTCGGTGGCACCTGCGCCCGACCGCGCGAGCATGGCACTTCCGCATCGGCGCACCCGTGCCATCGATGCCGACGTGAGTGCAGGAATCGTGTCCGCTGCCGCAACACATGGAGTCACCGTCTCGACCATGGTGACATTGGCGTGGGCTCTCACGTTGCGACGCTTCACTGGACGCGACGACGTGGTCTTCGGTTCCACCGTATCCGGGCGCGACCCGGTAGTGCCGTCGATCGATCGCATGGTGGGTCCGACGCTCAACACCGTCCCCGTCCGGGTGCGTATGAGACCTGCGGTACTGCTGCCGGAACTGTTGAAGGAGATGCTCGCAGAGCAGGGCGGGCTGATCGAACATCAGCATCTCGGGTTGGGCGAGATCAGCCGTGCGGCAGGGTTCGCCACCTTATTCGACACGCTGCTCGTGTTTCGCAACATCGGCGGCGACGCTGCCCGCGTCGAGGTGTTCGAACGTGCGGGTATCACTGCTGCCGAGGCCGACGATGCCACGCACTACGCCATGACCGTCGACGTCGATCCGCGAAGTCGCAGTGGCGCGATGGAAGTGACGATGGAAAGCCGTCCGGATCTCATCGACGATCGCACTGCCGAATCGTTGCTGGAAACCATGACCGAGATGCTGGGTGCGCTGATCGATTCGCGGACCGTCGCCGACACCGGCCGCCGGTTCGATGAACTGGAGCGGACGCCGTTGATCGCCGCTCGCGTCGCCGTTCCAGGTCCGGGGGAGCGCGAGGGCAGCATCGATGCGTTGCTGTCCGAGCGGGCTGCGGCGGCACCCGATGCACCCGCATTGACGTGCGGAAACGTGACACTGAGCGCCCGCGAGTTCGACGACGCTGTCACCGCGATGGCGCGATATCTCGCAGCGACGGGTGTCGGCGTCGGTGACGTGGTCGCCTTGTTGCTGCCACGTACCACCGAACATGTGGTGGCAATCTTCGCCGTGATGCGTGCAGGTGCAGCGTATCTCCCGCTCGATCGACAGAGCCCGGCTTCTCGGTTGCGGGAGATCCTCTCCGACAGCGGGGCTACGACCATCGTCACCTCGTCCGCAACTGCGGCCGCCGCCGTCGTAGCGGGGCTGGACATCGCGGTCGTGGATCTGGCCGATCCGGCAGTGAGCGACATCCTGTCCGGACATATTCCGGCGCAACCGGTGTCACCGGATCAGGTCGGTGGACCACGTCATCGAGATCAGTCCGCCTACATCATCTACACCTCGGGTTCGACGGGTAAACCCAAGGGCGTCGAGATCGGTCATCGCGGACTGACCTCGATGTATCACAATCATCGCGACGAGATCTTCGCGCGCACCGAACACATCGTGGGGGGCAGGCAGCTACGCATTGCACACACGGTGTCGTTTTCCTTCGACATGTCGTGGGAAGAACTGTTCTGGATGCTCGCCGGCCACCATGTCCACGTCATCGACGAGGATGCGCGAGCCAACCCCGTCACGTTGGTCGAGCACTATCGCAGCGTGGGAATCGACGTGGTGAACGTGACGCCCTCCTATGCAAGGGAATTGATCTCAGCGGGTTTGCTCGATGGTGAGCGAGCGCCGACACTGGTCATGCTCGGCGGTGAAGCAGTCCCGCAGGAATTGTGGACTCGCTTGCGCGATCAGCGTGAGGTTGACGGTTACGACCTGTACGGGCCGACGGAGTTCACGATCAATGCCATGGGCTCGGCGGTCGCCGACAGCGAGACTCCGTGCCTCGGAACCCCGGTGCGCAATGCTGTTGCATGGGTGTTGGATTCGGGACTTCGTCCAGTCGCGCCGGGTGCCGCCGGTGAGCTCTACATGTCGGGAGACGGTATCGCGCGCGGATACCGGGGTCGGGCCGGGCAGAGCAGTGCGGTGTTCGTGGCCGACCCGGTCGGGTCGGGTGAGCGGATGTACCGCACCGGAGATCTGGTCCGCTATCGCGAAGGCGGCAGGCTGGAGTATCTCGGACGCGCCGACCGGCAGGTCAAGATTCGCGGAATTCGAATCGAACTGGGAGAGGTCGAGTCTGCACTCGAAGCGCTACCCGGCGTGGCGAGAGCCGCTGCGAGCGTGCGGCAGCACGGTTCGAGCGCCCGGTTGATCGGATACGTGGTCACCGACGGTGCGCCGTCGGAGCGGGATCTGCGTGAGATGCTCCGGGACCGGGTTCCTGCACATCTGGTGCCCGCGCAGATCGTGGACATCGAGTCGATACCGCTGACCGTCAACGGAAAGCTCGATCGCGGTGCGCTCCCGGCTCCTCCAGTTCGACAAGCCGGCGAGAGCTTGCATACCGACAGCCAACGAACGGTGGCCGAGGTGTTCTGCGCGGTGCTCGGACTGGACGAGATCGGTGCAGACGACGGCTTCGCCGACAGCGGCGGCGACTCCTTGGCCGCCATGGCTCTGGTGTCGATGCTCACCCGAAAAACCGGCATCGCGGTGGATGTCAACGAACTTCTCACCCGTCAATCGGTTGCGGCGCTAGCGCAACTCGTCGACATAGGGCGAGGCGAATGAAGAAGTCCGGCCCGGCCGCGAACACCGCGTGCCGGTTACGATCGATGATCTCGAAAGGATCTATCTCAGTGTCAGATTCACAGTTTCGACGACGTGGTCTTCGCATAGTTGCGACCGCATCGGTGGCTTTCGTTGCGCTTGGGTTGGCTGCATGTAGCTCCGACAGTTCGAGCGAGGACACCTCGGGTACCGAGACGCGGATGGTCTCCACCGACAAGGGCGATATCACGGTGCCCGCCGAGCCGCAGAAGATCGCCGTGCTGTCGGCAGGCCTCGCCGGCTACCTGTTCACCCTCGATGCCCCTATCGCGATCACCGACACCAGGCTGCTCGGGGTGACGAATCTCGACGGCGGCTTCCCACCGCAGTGGGCGGAGAAGGCAGACAAGCAGGGCACGCAAGAACTGCCTGCGGGTGAAACGTTGAACATCGAGGCGCTCGCGGCGGCCGAACCCGACCTCATCATCGGTGGCGGCCAGGGAATCTCCGCCGTCCAGGCGAACGAATCCTACGATCAGCTCAGCAATATCGCACCGACGGTATTGATTTCGTCTTCGCTGGCAACGTGGCAGGAGCAGCTGACCGCGGTCGCCGAGGCAGCGGGTGAGAGCGAGAAGGTCGACGGTTTGCTGCAGGCGTACGAAGACAAGGTCGCCGAGGTGAAGGACTCGATCACCATTCCAGCGACGCCCGTGTCGTACTTCCTGTCGCTGAGCACCAACGAACCTGCGTTCATCCCACAGAGCGCCACCTTGCCCACTCTGCTTTCGGCCGTCGGTTTCGAGCCGGACGATGTGATCACCAAGGCGAACAACCCCGAACTGTACGGCTCGGGTGACTCGTTCATCATCAGCAACGAGCTGTTGGCGCCGGTAGGCAGTGCCCCGGCCATGTTCGTCGTTCCGGTCGCCGGACGCACTCTTGCAGAGCTCCAACAGGATCCGCTGTACGTTGGCCTGCCTGCATTCGCCGGCAACAAGGTCTACGAATTGCCTGCTACCAGCTACCGTCCGGACTACGACGGCGTGATGGCAACTCTGGACCAGGTCCAGGAGATGTTCGCCGCTTAGGACGATTCGGCCCGAAACCTGTTCACCGAACAACGAAGGAAAAACACTGTGCTCACCCGCGAGACCGTCATCGGTGATATCGCCACCGCCCTGGATCGGCCGCTCGGCTCGATCAGCGAGGACACCAACCTGCTCGACGAAGGATTGGACTCGATTCGCATCATGGGGCTTGTGGAACGATGGCGGTCCGCGGGTGCGCCCGATATCGACTTTCCGACGCTTGCCGCCGACCCGACCGTCGCGCATTGGATCGCCGTCGCACTCGGCGAGTACTGAAAATAATTGAGAGAGAGGGATTTTCGATGGTGGCGACTGTCCGCGAGGTCGAGGTTTTTCCGATTTGCATACGAGAACTGGACGTTCTACGGGTAGAGGACATCACCCCGGGAATGCGTCGAGTGATCGTCGGGGGTCCCTCGATGGATCGCCACGTTCGCGACGGCGTCGAGCTTCCTCCGGTACGTACCCGAGGTTTCGACGACGACGTCAAGATTCTGCCCGTCGACCCAGCGACCGGCACCCTGCCGTTCACGGTTCCGGTCAACTCAGACAACGGCACGGTCGACTGGCCGACAGGCTCGTTCCAGTACAGCCGGACGTACACCGTGCGCCGCTTCGACGAGGACACCCGCGAGATGGCACTGGACTTCGCGATGCACGATGGTGGGCTGGCGGCAGACTGGGCATTCGGAGTGCAGGCGGGGGAGAAGATCCTCATCGCCGGGCCCAAACACTCTTCTTCGCTGCCGCGTGACGTGGATTGGATGCTGATCGCCGGAGACGAGACCGCGCTGCCCGCCATCGCGCATTGCCTGGAGAAGCTGCCGGCAGATCTGCCGGCCACGGTGGTGATCGAGGTGGCCGAGCCTTCGCACCGCCAGGAACTCTTCTCCGCGGCTTCGGTGGACATCACCTGGCTGTACCGCTCGGAGAACGACGGCCAGTCGCGGATGGTCGACACTGTGCAGGCCGCGCAGTGGCGTCCGGGCCAGCCGTATCTCTGGGTCGCCGGTGAGGCGTCGACCATCAAACCGTTGCGCCGATGGGCCAAGCAGGACAAGCTAATCCCGAAGCAGTTCGTCGAGATCGCCGGATACTGGCGTTTTCGTGAGACGTCCGCGGTGGCTGCGGGCCAGCCGGTTCTCGATCCCGCAGGTGAGCCGAGCCCCGACGAACAGCTCCACGAAATGTCGGAACTACTGCCACCTTTCGCTATTCGTACCGCGGTGACTGTGGGTATCTTTGCCGCCGTCGACGGCGGTGTGGATACCGCGGATGCCATTGCAGCGGAATGCGCGACGCATCCGGGTGCGACGGCGAAGCTGCTGCGACACCTCGTGCTGATGGATCTCCTCAGCCACGACGACGGCCGCTTCACCTTGACCGAGATGGGATCGATTCTCGCCGATCAGGACACATTCGCCAGCCAGGCATTGCACTTCGACAAGATCCACACTCGTCTGGATCTGGCGTTCCTCGGATTGCTCGAATCGATTCGGACGGGGTTGCCCGCCGCCGCGCACAGTTTCCTCGACAAGAAGGCCGATCCGAGCTTCATCGAAGACTTCCACGAGGAGTCCGCGTTCGGAGCGGTGTACCGCGCCCCGGCCTTGCCGGAGGCGGTGGACCTCGAGGACGTGACGTCGGTCGCGATCTACGGAGAAGGCGCCGGGGTGTACGCCGATACGTTGGCTCGCGTGCATCCGGAACTGTCGATTTCTCTCGTCGGGCTTCCGGCCTCGAACGCCAGGAACCTCGGCGACGTCGCGGAGACGCGTCGGGACGGGATCACC
This sequence comes from Rhodococcus sp. H29-C3, assembly GCF_030063405.1. NCBI lineage: Bacteria > Bacillati > Actinomycetota > Actinomycetes > Mycobacteriales > Nocardiaceae > Rhodococcus > Rhodococcus sp. H29-C3. Next base: position 165,719 of record NZ_JASITC010000003.1, read on the forward strand.
CGCATCGACGCCAGCGAATTCACAGCTTTGGCAGCGCCGGTCGACTTGGCAATCGCTGTCGACGTGCTCGACACGCATCCGGACTCCGACGCTCTGCTGCTGTTGCGCACCCTAGGGGCATCCGCCACGCGAGTCGTGCTGATCACCGACCTACTCGACCCGTCGACGACCGACGATCACGACACCGAAGAGGATCTGCTGCGACTGTGTCTCTACGGTGCCGGGCGTCGTACCGAAGCGGAGGTGTGTGCGTTGGTAGCCGAATCCGGAGGTGGAGCCGCTCGGGTGGGGTCACTGGGGTGGGGGTCGACGGTGTTGGAGTTCGCGGCACCCTTGTACGAAAGCCACAGGGTAGGCTAGCCTACGGAAATGGTCATCGTAGCGAGGGCGAAGAAATGAGCGAAGGCGAGCTCGGCTTCTACTACGCCGACGTAGTGGGCGTGGAACAACTCACCACGCACATGGTGCGGGTGACGTTCGGCGGAGAACACCTGGCCCGGTACGAGGGCATCGGTGTACCGGACGAATGCGTCGCCGTCTACTTCCCGCGCAACGGTGAAACTTCCCCACCGCCGATGACCGAGGTCGACGGCGTCTGGTGGTATCACGGAATCGAAGACGTCCCCGAAGGTCGTAACTACACGGTCCGGCGGTTGAACAGCACCGAAGGCGAGCTGGTCATCGACTTCGTCGCACACGACGGGGGAGTCGCGGCCACCTGGGCGCGGCAGGCAACCGTCGGCCAACGGGTGCTGCTGGCGCGGCCGCGGTCCTGGTACCGCGTCCCGGCCGACGTTCAGTGGCAACTCCTCGTTGCCGACATGACCGGACTCCCAGCGCTCGGACGCATCATCGAGGAACTACCGGCCGGCATGAGAGCTCATGCCGTCGTGGAGGTGCTCGAGCGGGGCGACATCCAAAGTTTCGACACGGCAGCATCCGTCACCTACGACTGGCGCATCGGTTCCGGAAACGGTGACTGCGCAAGCGTTCTCGACGACGCTGTACGCAGCTACGAATTACCCGAAGGCGTCGGATACGTGTGGTTCGCCGGTGAGGCCGCATCTTCGCGCGTGGTACGCAAGTACTTCCGCAAGGAGCGAGGTTACGACATCGCACATTTCCACATCATCGGATACTGGCGCGCGCGGTCCGAACAGTGGCTCGAGAAATACAAGAAATACCAGGGCGAGGCACTGGCGCTCTATAACAGCGTCATCGAGGCCGGGCGCACCGAACAAGAGGCGAGCGAGGAATTCGACGCCATGCTCGAGCGCGTGGGGCTGTAGGGGGGCGTCATCGCGCCGAGTTCCTCGGCATGAACAGCGCAGCAACAGCCATCAGCATCGCCGCCACCGCCACCCCGAGAAAGACCACGTGGATGGCGTCGGACAGCTGTTGCGGATCGGGTTCGCCCGGGCCGGAGATCCGGGAGTTGACGATGGCTCCGAAGATGGCAACGCCGACGGCACTTCCGATCGATCGAGCAAACATGTTGGTGGAGGTGACGACGCCACGTTCGGACCACTCGACGCTCGATTGCGCGGCGATGAGGGTGGGACTGGCGATCAGCCCCATGCCGAGACCGATGACGAAACATACGACGGCGATCTGCCAGATGGCGCTACCGGAACCGATGAACGTCGATGCAGCAGCACCGACAAGAGCGATGGACGCGCCGGTCAACGCGGTCGTGCGGAAACCGAACCGAAGATAGAGCCTGCCCGATTGCGAGGCCGCGATCGGCCATCCGAGGGTGAGAGTTGCGAGCGCGAAGCCCGCCACGATCGCGCCGGTTCCGAGTACCCCTTGAACGAAGGTCGGAACATACGATGTCAGGCCCAGAACCAGCGCTCCGACGAGCAACGAGATGACGCTACTGACGACGAGGACTCGCCGGGTGAAGACCCATAGCGGCAGGATCGGCTCGGGCACTCGCGTCTGCACCCACGCGAACAGCGTGAGTGAGAGGACACCTGCGGAAAAGATCGAGATACTGATCGGCGACGCCCATGACCACGACTGCCCGCCTTCGAGCAGACCCAACAGCATCAGTGCTGCGCCCGTGGTGAGCAAGCCTGCTCCGAGGTAGTCGATCTTCGGCCTCTTCCGTTCCACGGCACCCTCGTGGAACTTGGTGATCAGCATCCACGCCGCGAGCAGACACAACGGGATGTTGACGAAGAAGATCCAGCGCCACGACAGGTATTCGGAAAAGATTCCGCCGAGCGCCGGACCCAGCACCGCCGACATGGCCCACACGCTCGCGAGATATCCCTGTGCTTTCGCGCGTTCGGCCAACGTGTAGATGTCACCGGCGATGGTGATCGACATCGGTTGCACGGCCCCCGCGCCGAGACCTTGGACCGCTCGGAAAGCGATCAGTGCCGGCATGCTCCACGCCAGTCCGCACAGAATCGAACCGAGCAGGAAGACACCGATTCCGAACAGCATGATCTTCTTGCGTCCGAAAAGGTCGGACAACTTGCCGTACAGCGGCACCGACACGGCTTGGGCGAGCAGGTAGATCGAGAACAACCATGGGAACTGACCGAAGCCGCCGAGGTCGCCGACGATGGTCAGGACTGCGGTGGCGATGATCGTTGAGTCCAACGCAACCAGCGAGGTGCTGAGCATCAACGCGATGAGTACGGGCCCGCGTTCGGACCGGAAGCCGACGTCGGCGACTTCGTTGTTCGTTGCCATTGCGGTTCATTGTTCTCCCGTCGCCGGGAGAGCGCGCCATCAGGCCCAGATAGGGTGATTACGTGCGCCCAACTCTTCATAGCTATCAGCATCTGGCCGGCGGCAAGGTTCGCGATCTCTATATCGTCGACGAAGATCACCTGCTTCTTGTCGCGAGCGACCGCATCTCCGCCTACGACCACGTCCTCGATACCCCGATCCCCGACAAGGGCAGGGTCCTGACGGCGATGAGCGTGTTCTTCTTCGACCAGCTCGGTGGAGTGAATCACCTCGCCGGCGACCCGCTCGACGAGAGGATTCCGCAGGAACTCCTCGGACGGGCTTTGGTGGTGAAGAAGCTGCAGATGGTCCCGATCGAGTGCGTCGTCCGTGGCTATCTGACGGGTTCCGGATTGTCGGACTACCGCAGCACCGGTGCGGTATGCGGAGTCGAACTGCCACAGGGCCTCGTCGAATCCTCCAAGCTGGACGAGCCCATTTTCACTCCGGCCGCCAAGGCAGCGATGGGGGAGCACGACGAGAACGTGGACTTCCAGACCGTCGTCGATCAGGTCGGTGAGGCGCTTGCCTTCAAGCTTCGCTCGGAAACCCTCGAGATCTACATCAGTGCCGCTAATTTCGCGCTCGATCGTGGAATCATATTGGCCGACACCAAGTTCGAGTTCGGTCTCGACCGTGATAACAATCTCGTTCTCGCAGACGAGGTTCTCACCCCCGACTCCTCGCGCTACTGGCCCGCCGACGGATACGTCGAAGGCCGGGTGCAGCCGAGTTTCGACAAGCAGTACGTCCGCGACTGGCTCACCGGTGAATCCGGCTGGGACCGCCATGGGCAGAGCGCGCCGCCACCGCTTCCCGAGGAAGTCGTCGCAGCGACACGCGCACGTTACATCGAGGCCTACGAACGTATTTCGGGTCTGAACTTCGAAGATTGGGTCAAGCCATGACACTCACACCACCGATCGCCAAAAAGGTTCCGCTGAAGCGAACCCATCATGGCGATACCTTCGTCGACAATTACGAGTGGTTGCGCGAGAAGGACGACGCCGAGGTCATCGCCTACCTCGAAGCCGAGAACGCGTACACCGAGCAGGAGACCGCCGGGCTGGCCGAACTGCGGGGGAAGATATTCGACGAGATCAAATCGCGGACCCAGGAAACCGATCTGTCCGTCCCGACGCGGATGGGCAACTGGTGGTACTACTCGCGCACCCTCGAAGGGAAGTCGTACGGGCTCCAATGCCGTTGCCCGGTAGACTCACTCGATAATTGGACTCCGCCGACACTATCGGCGGATACCGAGATCGCCGGCGAGCAGATACTCCTCGACTCCAATCTCGAAGCAGAAGGACACGACTTCTTCTCGCTCGGCGCCTTCTCGATCAGCCAGGACGGGAACCTCCTGGCCTACTCGACCGACACCGAGGGCGACGAGCGATACACGCTGCGCTTCAAGGACCTCTCGACCGGTGAACTGCTCGCCGACACGATCGAGAACGTCTCCACGGGTGCAACGTGGGCTATCGATCACCGCCACGTCTTCTATCAGACCGTCGATGAATCCTGGCGGCCGGACACCGTGTGGCGTCACACCCTCGGCACCCCTACCGAGCAGGACCAGAAGGTCTTCCACGAGCCCGACGAAAGCTACTGGGTCGGCTTCGGATCCACTCGCAGCGAAAAATACCTGATGATCTGGGTGGGGTCGAAGATCACCACCGAATGCCTCGTCCTCGAATCCGCCGATCCGGAAGGCGAATTCCGCGTCGTTCTCCCGCGCGTCGACGGTGTGGAATACAGCGTCGAACACGCTGTCGTGAAGGGCGAGGATCGGTTCCTAATCCAGCACAACGGATCGGTGAACGGCTGGGGCACCGAAGGGGAGAAGGCCGAGAACTTCCTGCTCGCCGAGGCCCCCGTCGACAACCCCGAGGACCAGCGGATCCTCGTTCCACACCGCACCGACGTTCGACTCGAGGACGTCGATGCGTTTGCCGACCACCTCGTACTGAACTATCGACGCGAGGCTCTGACGCGGCTGGCGATCTGGCCACTCGACGAGAACGGTTACGGCGAGTACGCGGAGATGACGTTCGACGAGGAGCTCTACTCCGTCGGAGCGGGTTCCAACCCGGAGTGGAGTCAGCCTCTGCTGCGTCTGGTGTACACCTCGTTCATCACCCCCGCCAAGGTCTACGACTACGACCTCGCAACGGGTGAGATGATGCTGCGTAGGTCGCAACCGGTATTGGGCGACTTCGACGCGAACGACTATGTCCAGCATCGTGAGTGGGCCACCGCCGCGGACGGTACTCGAATTCCGTTGTCGGTCGTCCTGCGCAAGGACGTGCCGGATGGGCCGGCTCCGACACTGCTGTACGGCTACGGTTCGTACGAGGCGAGCATGGACCCGTCCTTCTCGGTCGCACGGCTGTCGCTGCTGGATCGGGGCATCGTGTTCGTCGTCGCGCACGTTCGCGGCGGCGGCGAAATGGGCAGATCGTGGTACGACAACGGCAAGACCCTGACCAAGAAGAACACGTTCACCGACTTCGTCGCTGCCGCACAGTATCTGATCGACAGTGGCCGCACCTCGCCGCAGCATCTCGTCGCCGACGGCGGAAGTGCCGGTGGGCTGCTGATGGGCGCGGTCGCGAACCTCGCACCCGAACTGTTCAACGGGATTCTTGCCAATGTGCCGTTCGTCGATCCCTTGACCTCGATCCTCGACCCATCGCTGCCGCTGACCGTCATCGAATGGGACGAATGGGGTAATCCGTTGGCAGACATGGAGGTGTACGAGTACATGAAGTCGTACAGTCCCTACGAGAACGTCGAGGCAAAGGACTACCCGAGCATCCTGGCGATCACCTCGATCAACGACACCCGCGTGTTGTACGTCGAGCCGGCGAAATGGGTTGCTGCGCTGCGCGCTACGAAGACCGGTGACTCCGACCTGCTGCTCAAGACGGAGATGAGTGCGGGTCACGGTGGCGTCAGCGGGCGATACGAGAAGTGGAAGGAAGCGGCTTTCGAGTACGCCTGGATCGTGGACAAGACGGGCGGTTCACTCGACTACCGCCAGAGGTAACGGACCTGCGGTCGCCCCGCCTTGCCGTATTCGGTGATGCGGGTGACCAGGCCGTCGTCGGCGAGGCGTTCGAGGTACCGCCAGGCCGTCACTCGCGACACCCCGACCGCCTTGGCGACCTCGGAGGCGTTGAGACCGGCAGACGACTGACGGACGATAGCGGTGATGCCGTCCATCGTCTGCGGCGCAATGCCTTTGGGTGTGGAGGCGCGATCGTCGGCGATCCGCAGATGTGACATTGCACGGTCGATGTCGCGTTGGCTGGCTGCATTCTCGCCGGCAGCCAACGCGTCGTGGAACTCGCGGTAGCGCTCGAGCTTGTCTCTGAAAGCCGCGAAGGTGAACGGTTTCAACAAGTACAGCACCACACCGTGGGCGACCGCGGACCGCACGACCGAGAGATCACGTTCGGACGTGATGGCGATGACGTCCGGGCTGGGGCGAAGACCACCCAGGGCAGCTGCGACGTCGATTCCGTTGGCGTCGGGTAGGCCGATGTCGAGAAGAACGAGGTCGATAGGTTCCTCGGTGTCGCTGGCGGCGCGCATCGCCCCGTGTCCACTGTGTGCGACGGCGGCGACAGTGAAGCCGGGTACCCGGTCGACGTAGCTTCGATGGGCTTCGGCGATCAGTGGTTCGTCGTCGACTATCAATACCCTGATCACGAGCGGTCCCCGGCCGGGATGCGGGCGAGAAGCACCGAACCGTAGGTGACCTCGGACGTCATCTCTCCGCGGTGGCGATTGACGATCTGGGTGACCAACGCGAGTCCGAGTCCACGGGAATCGGCCTTCGTCGAATAGCCGCGGGTCATTGCGGCACGCAATGTTTCCGGTGACATTCCGGGGCCGCTGTCGGCCACACGAACGATGAGGACTTCATCGGAGTCACGGACCGTCACTTCGACCCACGGTTGTTCGGATTCTTTCGAGGCATCGATCGCATTGTCTATCAGATTTCCCACCACGGTCACCAATTCACGCGGCGTCAGCACGCCCACGGGTCCGAGCGCAGTGTCCTCGGTGACGGTCAGCTCCACGCCCTGTTCGGCGGCCTGACTCATCTTGCCGAGCAACAGTGCTGCCAGCGCAGGTTCCTGCACGGATGCCATCAATCGGTCGATCAGATGCTGAGACAACTCCAGGTCGGCGGTTGCGAACTCGACGGCTTCTTCGGAGCGGCCGAGCTCGACCATGGTGATGACCGTGTGCAGACGGTTCGCCGATTCATGGGCCTGTGAGCGGAGCGATTCGGCGAAGCTGCGGACCGAGTCGAGTTCGCCCATGATGTTCTGCAGTTCGGTGCGGTCACGGATGCTGAGTACCTGGCCCAGCCGAGTGCCCTCCCACATCACCGGATCCTGGTTGACGAACAGGACCCTGGAATCGGTGAGATGAAGTTCGCCGCGGACGATTCCGGTGTCCATCGACTGCATCGACTCCGGCAGCGAGGCCCGCGTCACCGGCCCGTCCTCGAGGTCGAGAAGTCGACGCGCTTCGTCGTTGACGAGTTCGGCGCTCTCACCGTCGCCGAAGACGACGAGACCTTCGCCGATCGAATGGAGAACGGCGTCGTGATGGCCGTACATGGTGCGCAACTCCGCAGGCGCCATCCCCAGAGTCTGACGCCGCAGACGGCGACTCAGGAGTATCGATCCAACTGCTGCGACAGCGAATCCCGAAAGTACGACGGCGAAAATCATGGGTAGACCGCGAACGAACTGTTCGCTGATCTTCGCGCGGGTGACGCCCGCCGAGACGAGGCCGACGATATTTCCCGAGGTATCGGTGACCGGGGTGACCGAACGGATCGACGGACCGAGCGACCCGACGTACGTCTCGGTGATGGTCTCACCGCGCAGCGCGTCATCGATGTTGCCGCTGAACGGTTTACCGATCAGGTCGACGGTCGTGTGCGTGAATCTGGTGCGGTCCGGTGCCATGACGACGATGAAGTCGACTCCGGTGATCTTCCGGATACGTTCCGTCTCGGGCTGCAAAATTGCCGTCGGGTCATCCGATGCGATTGCCATCGGCGTCGACGGTTCGTTGGCAATGCTGACGGCCACCGCGACGACTTCTCGGGAAGTCGCCTCGTCACTGTTGGAGCGTTCGTTCAGAACGGTGAGTACGCCGCCGGCGAAAACGACGACCGCAATGACCGCCAGCTGCAAGAGCAACACCTGCGCTGCGACGCTCGTCGAACGCTTGGTCATGTCAGGTCACCTCGAATGAATAGTAGAACCGTGAACAGAATGAACGTATTCGTGACTGTGGCCTGGATCTACACCAGCATCGATCCCTAGCACGGCGTGATTCAACTCACTTCATCTGTCACAGAGGATGTATCAATGACTACCAGCATCGACGCTGACACAAGCCAGACCCCGCCACCCAAGCCCAAGACGAAGCGGGACAAAACGCATTGGCTGTACATCGCCGTGATCATCGCGGTGGTCGCCGGCGTCATCGTCGGTCTGCTGTGGAAGGAAGTCGGCGTCGACCTGGCGGTGCTCGGCACATTGTTCGTCAGTTTGATCAAGATGATGATCAGCCCGGTCATCTTCTGCACCATCGTCCTCGGCATCGGATCGGTGCGAGCCGCAGCCAGTGTCGGCAAGGTCGGCGGACTGGCTCTCGCCTACTTCCTCACTATGTCGACCATCGCCCTCGGGATCGGCATGGTCGTCGGCAACCTCATCCAGCCAGGCAGCGGGCTCAACATCCCGGCCAGTGGCGCAGGTGACAAGTACGCGGCCACCGCGGAGGGCGCGGGCGGCACGATGGACTTCATCGCCGGCATCATTCCGGAGACGCTCCTGTCCTCGCTGACCGAAGGCTCGGTGCTGCAGACCCTGTTCGTAGCAATCCTCGTCGGCTTCGCCCTCCAAGCGATGGGCAAGCAGGGCGAAGGCATCCTCAAGGGCATCGGCGCAGTGCAGAAACTCGTCTTCCGTATTTTGACGATGATCCTCTGGCTCGCCCCGATCGGCGCCTTCGGTGCCATCGCAGGCGTCGTCGGCGCGACCGGATTCGACGCCGTCATCCAGCTCGGCACCCTGATGTTGGCGTTCTACATCACCTGCGCCATCTTCGTCTTCGTCTTCCTCGGCCTGATTCTTCGCTTCGTGGCAGGCTTCTCGATCTTCAAGCTGGTCAAATACCTGGCCCGTGAATACTTGCTCATCGTCGCCACCAGCTCCTCCGAGTCGGCGCTGCCGCGGCTGATCGCCAAGATGGAGCATGTCGGTGTCGAGCGCACCACCGTCGGAATCGTTGTTCCGACCGGATACTCGTTCAACCTGGACGGAACCGCCATCTACCTGACGATGGCGTCGATCTTCATCGCCGACGCCATGAACCTGCCGCTGTCGATCCCGGAGCAGTTCTCGTTGCTGCTCTTCATGATCATCGCCAGCAAGGGTGCCGCAGGTGTCTCCGGTGCCGGTCTCGCCACGCTTGCCGGCGGCCTGCAGAGTCATCGCCCCGAGTTGCTCGACGGCATCGGCCTCATCGTCGGAATCGACCGCTTCATGTCCGAAGCTCGTGCAGTGACCAACTTCTCCGGCAACGCCGTCGCCACCCTGCTGGTCGGCACCTGGACCAAGACGATCGACGCATCCCGCGTCAAAACAGTTCTCGACGGCAACCTGCCGTTCGACGAGACCACCATGGTTGACGATTACCTTCCGGAGGACGACAAGCAGCTCGAGCAGGTCGAGCGCGTCGGACTCGAGAAGGAGTCGGCCAGGGTCTGATACCTGCCGGGCGCCGCGCACCCCCCGTCGCCCGGTTCGGAAATGAAGTCGCCCGGTTTGGAAATGAAGAGAACGACCCTTACCGAGGGTCGTTCTCTTTTCACATGGTCGGTTCCGCTTCCCGCGATATGCACAGGTAAGTTCGTCGGCATGACTGAAGTTCACAACATCGGCATCAACACGCTGGGCGGCGCGCCCACCACGCTCGATGAGTACGCAGGCCGAGCAGTGTTGGTGGTGAACGTCGCATCCAAGTGCGGCCTGACCCCTCAATACTCCACCCTCGAAAAGATGGCCGCCGAGTACGCGGCACAGGGCTTGTCGGTCATCGGCATCCCCTGCAACCAGTTCGGTGGACAGGAACCCGGCACAGCCGAAGAGATCGAATCGTTCTGCTCGACCACCTATGGCGTCACCTTCCCGATGTTCGAGAAGGTCGATGTCAACGGCGAGAACCGGCACCCGCTCTACGCCGAGCTCACCAAGGTCGAAGACGCGGACGGCACGGCAGGCGACATCCAGTGGAACTTCGAGAAGTTCCTGATTTCGCCCGACGGCGTTGTCACCAACCGGTTCCGTCCCCGCACCGAACCCGATGCACCCGAAGTTCTCGCAGCGATCGACAAGATCCTGCCGAAAGAGACCATCGCCGTTTAGACACGGTCAATGCTGATGTCGAGCCTCGTTCACCCTGGTGCGCGAGGCTCGAGTCATGTCTGGAGCACTGATCGTTTCGGTAAGTGGAATCAGAGACGACACCCGCGACTACGCTGCGGAATTCGCCCGTGAACTCGACTCGCGATCGGTGCCACTCTCATTGCTCGTCGCACCCCGGCTGAAGGATAAATACCGGCTCGTGAAGGATTCGGCTACCCAGCAGTGGCTTCGGGGCCGTCGCGACGGTGGGGATGCCATCGTCCTGCACGGTTACGATCAGGCGGCAACCAAGCGTCGTCGCGCCGAGTTCGCTGCCCTGCCGCGCCACGAGGCCCGGTTGCGGCTCATGGCTGCCGATCGTGTCATGGAAGAGACCGGCTTGCGGACAAGGGTTTTCGCGCCGCCCCGGTGGCTTGCTTCGCCCGGCGCGGTATCGGCCTTGCCGGATGCCGGGTTTCGAATGATCGCCGGTATCAATGCAATTCGAGACCTGGAAACGGGTACCGCCGAGCGGGGGCGAGTTCTCGGCATCGGGGAGGGCATGAAGGCCGAACCGTGGTGGTGCAGGGCACTCGTGATCGGTGCGGGCCGCGTAGCTCGACGTGACGGCCTGGTGCGATTGGCCGTCAGCGCACAACAACTCGGGTGTAGCGGGCCGCGCCGGGCGATGCTCGACGCGATCGACCTCGCGCTCTACAGCGGGGCGGTGCCTGGCGTCTACGAGCACGTGCGGACGGTTCGACGAGCCGCATAGCAGTCAGTGGTGTATCCCTTGCTGTAACGGACCATTCGGTTCGCGGGATGTAATCCTCGACTGAGCAACCGATATCGCAGGTGGCGACATGAAACGACTTCTTCTCGTAGCGATCAGCGTCATGGCCTTGGTGGCGTGCGGGAATTCCGAGGACGGGAAGGCGACTCCAGCCCCGGAATCCTCGGCGGCGCCTGGACAACAGAATGTGCCGCAGACCGTCGTGCCCTCGCCTGGGGCACTCCCGCCGATCATCGAGGATCGCCCGCCCGGCGAGAGAGCGGAAGGGGCGCCGAGCGTCGAGGCTGCGCCTGCCACGCGTACGCCCGGTTCGCAATATCCCGTCTGCTTGGATCTTGCCTCGACGACAGTGACCGATGCTCTCGCCTCACTGCCGCAGTACTTCGACGGCGTTCCGTGGGTGGCAACGGAGATCGGTGACCCGTGTGGGTCGTTCACCTGGGTTCGCGCCGATACGTCCGGCGGTACCGCCAGCTCGCCGGTGCAGGTGTTGTTCTTCGCCGACGGCGACTACCTCGGCACCGGAACGTCCGAGCCGTACGCATTCACGTTCGTCGACTCGCAGTCCGTCGACACCATCACCGTCGGGTACCGCTGGCTCGTCGGTGACGATGCCAACGCCAACCCGAGCGGCGGTCCCGCATTGATCCGCTACCAATGGGATGGGTCGTCGGTGACGATGCTGGACGCGCTTCCCGTCGAGGTGACGGGGTCCTAGAGCTCGATCGAACCTTCTTCCGGGAAGGTCCGGAATTCGGTGTTCTCGTCGGCCAACTCCTTGTAGCGCCCGTAGTAGATCCCGCGAGCCTGCTCGGCGATGATGGCCTGGTGGATCGGGAAGGCCGTGCGGGGCGCGACTGCGCGTAGGAAGTCGACGGTTTCGGAGAGCTTCATCCACGGCGCCGCGGCGGGGAGCGCGAGAATGTCCACCTTCTGCTCGGGGACGAACAGTGAATCGCCAGGATGCAACAACTGGGACGGATTCTCGGGAGTTCCGAGGAGATAGCCGGTGTTGTCGATCACCGGTAGATCCGGGTGAATCACCGCATGAGTGCCGCCGACTCCGGTCACCTGAATGCCGCCGACCCCGAACACATCCCCAGGGTGCGTCGCCGTCCAGCGTTCGCCGAGCTGCGACGCCGTCATCGGGTCGGCGTAGAGCGCCGCCCTCGGATTGCCTTGCACCAATGCCGGCAGGCGCTCGAGATCCACGTGATCGGGGTGCTGGTGAGTGATCAGGATGGCGTCGAGATCGGTGATGCCGTCGAATCCGTGGGAGAAGTTGCCGGGATCGAAGAGGACGGTCGTCCCGTTGAGTTCGACGAGGAGGCAGGAATGTCCGAAGTGAGTCAGCCGCATCACCCCACAGTAAACGCAGTGTCATCCGCACGGCAGTGCCTGCGTAGACTCTCACCTGCCGGTACCTATATCTCGAGGAGCTCTCACGTGGCCCGTGTTGTTGTCGACGTCATGCCCAAGACCGAAATTCTCGACCCCCAGGGTCAGGCCATCACAGGCGCGCTGGGGCGTCTCGGGATCGCAGGTGTGTCCGATGTGCGTCAGGGCAAGCGTTTCGAGCTCGAGGTCGATGACAGTGTCGACGACGCCGAGCTGGAAAAAATTGCTGAATCGCTGCTCGCGAACACGGTCATCGAGGACTGGAAAGTGACCCGTCTCGCATGAGCACTCGTATCGGTGTCATCACCTTTCCCGGAACTCTCGACGACGTCGACGCCTCCCGTGCGGTCACGTTGGCAGGCGGCGAGGCCGTCAGCTTGTGGCACGCGGACGCCGACCTGAAGAACGTCGACGCGGTAGTCGTTCCGGGCGGCTTCTCCTACGGTGACTATCTGCGCGCCGGCGCCATCGCCCGGTTCGCACCCGTCATGGAATCCGTCGTCAAGGCAGCAGAAGGCGGCATGCCCGTCCTCGGTATCTGCAACGGCTTTCAGATTCTCTGCGAAGCAGGTCTGCTGCCAGGTGCTCTGACGCGTAACGAGGATCTGCACTTCGTGTGCCGCGACCAGTGGCTGAAGGTGGAGAACAGCAACACCGCGTGGTCCTCGCGCTACGAGAGCGGCGCCGAGATCCTCATCCCCGTCAAGAACGCCGAAGGTCGATTCCAGGCCTCCGAAGAGGTTCTCGACGAGCTGGAGGGCGAAGGCCGAGTCGTGTTCCGCTACAGCGGTTCCAACCCTAACGGTTCGCAACGCGCAATCGCCGGTATCTCCTCGGCCAACGGTCGGATCGTCGGACTCATGCCGCATCCCGAGCACGCGACCGAGCCCCTCACCGGCCCGAGCGACGACGGTCTCGGCATCTTCTACTCGGCGCTCGACGCGATCGTCTCCGCGTAGTTGTCGGTGGCCTCGGTTAATCTCCGGGCATGACTCTGACTCCGGCGATGATCACGTTCGATTCTTCGAACCCCGGCCCGCTCGCGCGGTGGTGGGCCGAGCAGACCGACGGCCGCATCGACGAGGAGAACGACGGCTGGTTCTACACCGTCGTTCTGCCGTCGGTGCCGTACCGCCTCGCATTCCAGAAGGTCGATGAGCCGACGCCCGGCAAAAATCGGATCCACCTGGATCTGACGACGTCCGACCTCGCGGCTGAGCGGTCTCGGCTGGTGGCTTCGGGTGCATCCGAGGTGGCCGAGCACACGATGGGCGACTTCACGTGGGTGACCTTCGCCGATCCCGACGGCAACGTTTTCTGCATTTCAGGAGCGCACTAGCCGTCACGGTCCGGGAGCCGGCGCGCGCCGAGTGCGCGGCATTTTCGACGGTGCAGAAGCCATTCCGTGGGTGTTGGGAATGGTGAAGCCAGGTTGGGGACGCCACGCGATCCGGTCGTATGTGACTTGATCTGTTCGACGCCGCAGCTGACACAATGGTCCCCATGCCGTTCAGTGATTCCAATGCGACTGCCGCCGGTCTGTGCAACTTCGTCGACGTCTCGCCGTCGCCCTTCCACGTGTGCCGCACGGTGTCGGTGCAACTCGAAGAAGTCGGGTTCGTCCGCGTCGAGGAGACCGCAGCCTGGCCGACGGAGGTAGGGCGGTACTACCTGATTCGTGGCGGCTCGCTGGTGGCATGGTCCACTGAGAGCGACTCTCATGAGCCCGGTCTCTCCGCGGGCTCCACTCCCGGCGATTCGGGTCATTCCGCAGGCTCCACTCCCGGCGGATTCCGTATCGTCGGCGGACACACCGACAGCCCGAACCTGCGCGTCAAGCAAAACCCCGACCTCGAGTCGGCGGGGTGGCAAATTGTCGGTCTCGAGCCGTACGGCGGTGCCTGGCTCAACTCGTGGCTCGACCGCGACCTCGGAATCTCCGGACGGCTGAGTGTTCGAGACGGCAACGGACTGAGGGAAGTGCTCGTCAAGATCGACGAACCCATCCTCCGCGTACCGCAGTTGGCGATCCACCTGTCCGAGGATCGCAAGGGCGTCACCCTCGATCCGCAGCGTCACGTCAACGCTGTTTGGGGACTGGGCAATTCACCCCGATCGTTCCTGGGATACGTCGCCGAGCGCGAAGGAGTGGATCCGTCTGCGGTGCTCGGCTGGGAACTCATGACGCACGACCTGGCGCCGAGCGCAGTCGTCGGTGTCGAGAACGAGTTGGTCAGCGCTCCGCGTCTGGACAACCAGGCGACGTGCTACGCCGGAACGCAGGCTTTGATTGCGGCAGTGGAGAACCCGACCACCGCGACTCCGGTGCTGGCCCTCTTCGATCACGAGGAGGTCGGCAGCATGTCCGATCGCGGCGCCTTCTCCGATCTGCTCAACACAGTGTTGGAGCGAATCGTGCTCGGGCGCGGCGGGGGACGCGAGGAGTTCCTGCGAACGATGGCCGCTTCCATCTGTGCCTCAGGCGATATGGCGCACGCTACGCACCCGAACTACCCGGATCGACACGAGCCCGCGCACCGCATCGAACTCGGCGGCGGACCGGTGTTGAAGGTCAACCAGAACCTTCGGTACGCAACCGATTCCGTGGGCGCCGGGGCCTTCGCGTTGGCCTGCGATCAGGCTGGGGTGCCGCTACAGCGCTACGTCCATCGCGCCGACCTGCCGTGCGGGTCCACGATCGGGCCGATCACCGCCTCGCGCACAGGCGTGTCCACCGTCGACGTCGGGGCGCCGCAGTTGGCGATGCACTCGGCGCGCGAGTTGATGGGCGCGTCCGACGTCTCCGCCTACGCCGCCGCGCTCGCTGCGTTTCTCGCCCCGGCTCGGTAAGCGCGCACCCTTATTCCCAGGTAGACCCCTGACTTGTTCGGCTAGCGCGGGGGTGCGCTCAGGAAAAAGGGTGCGCGCTTACAGGCGCCCGGCCCTGACCGGCTATGGATTCGATCACTTCCGCGAAGAACCACATGACAGCCTTGCGGGGGATATCCACACCCTTGACCACCATCTGGGGCGTCATGACGCCCGATTCTTCGGATCGTTCTCGGTAAGCGGTATGTCCTCCGGGTCATGTTCGCACGCTGATTTCGTCCTGGCTCGCTACCGGGTGAGGGACGAGATTCGGGCATGTCGGCCGCGCCCGATAGACTTCAGCTGGCATTTCGCTCCAAGAAGGGACCCCACTCCTCGTGTCCGTCGATACAGTGACAACCGCAGCCGCCACACCCGATGTAGAGCAGCCGTACAAAGAGCTCGGACTCAAGGAAGACGAGTACGTCCGAATCAAGGAAATACTCGGCCGTCGCCCCACCGATGCCGAGTTGGCGATGTACTCGGTCATGTGGAGCGAGCACTGCTCGTACAAGTCCTCCAAGGTGCACCTGAAGTACTTCGGGGAGACCACCACGGACGAGATGCGCACCTCGATGCTCGCGGGCATCGGCGAGAATGCAGGCGTCGTCGACGTCGGTGACGGCTGGGCCGTCACGTTCAAGGTCGAGAGCCACAACCACCCGTCGTACGTCGAGCCCTATCAGGGCGCCGCGACAGGCGTGGGCGGTATCGTCCGCGACATCATGGCTATGGGTGCACGTCCCATCGCAGTGATGGATCAGCTGCGCTTCGGTGCCGCTGATGCACCGGATACTCGTCGCGTGCTGAGCGGCATCGTTTCCGGGGTCGGCGGATACGGAAACTCCCTCGGCCTCCCCAATATCGGTGGAGAGACGGTGTTCGACGCCTCCTACGCCGGTAACCCGCTGCTCAATGCTCTGTGTGCCGGTGTCATGCGGGTAGAGGACATGCATCTCGCGTTCGCATCGGGGCTGGGCAACAAGATCATTCTGTTCGGGGCTCGTACCGGTCTCGACGGCATCGGCGGCGTTTCCGTTCTCGCCTCGGAGACCTTCGACGGCGACGAGACCGACGGCAAGCGCAAGAAGCTTCCGGCGGTTCAGGTGGGAGACCCGTTCGCCGAGAAGGTCCTCATCGAGGCGTGCCTCGAGCTGTATTCCGGCAAGCTCGTCGTCGGCATCCAGGACCTCGGTGGTGCCGGATTGTCTTGTGCCACTTCAGAGCTGGCGTCCGCTGGCAGTGGGGGAATGTCCATCGAGCTCGAGAAGGTGCCGATGCGCGCCACCGGCATGACCCCTGCCGAGGTGCTCTCGAGCGAGTCGCAGGAGCGCATGTGCGCCGTCGTGACTCCGGACAACGTCGATGCGTTCATGGCGGTCTGCAAGAAGTGGGATGTCTTGGCCACTGTCATCGGCGAGGTCACCGACGGCGACCACCTCGAGATCACCTGGCATGGAGAGACGGTCGTCGACGTTCCGCCGAAGACCGTCGCGCACGACGGCCCGGTCTACAACCGTCCGGTGCAGCGTCCCGCGCATCAGGACGCACTGATCACGAACACGACTGCGTCGCTGAAGCGTCCGGAAACGCCGGATGAACTGAAGGCAACGCTGCTGAAGATGATCGCCTCCCCTCAGCTCTGCAGCCGGAAGTTCATCACCGAGCAGTACGACCGCTACGTCCGCGGCAACACCGTGCTGGCCGAGAACGCCGATTCCGGAATGATTCGCATCGACGAGAAGACCGGTCGCGGTATCGCGCTCGCTACCGATGCGTCGGGCCGATACACCGCGCTCGATCCGTATCAGGGTGCTCAACTGGCCCTTGCCGAGGCGTTTCGCAACGTCGCCGTCACCGGTGCGACTCCGAAGGCCGTCACCAACTGCCTCAACTTCGGTTCCCCCGAGGATCCGGGCGTCATGTGGCAGTTCCAGCAAGCTGTTCGCGGTCTCGCCGACGGCTGCGTCACTCTCGGTATCCCCGTCACCGGCGGAAATGTCAGTTTCTACAACCAGACAGGCTCCGAGCCGATCCTGCCGACACCCGTGGTGGGCGTCCTCGGTGTGATCGACGACGTGCACCGACGCATCCCGACGGGCCTGGGTCTCGAGCCCGGCGAAACGTTGATCCTGCTCGGTGAGACGCACGACGAGCTCGACGGTTCCATCTGGTCGCAGGTCGAGCACGATCATCTCGGTGGCGTCCCGCCGAAGGTCGATCTCGCGCGGGAGCAGTTGCTTGCGGACATCCTTCTTGCCGGTTCGCGTGACGGCATGGTCACCGCCGCCCACGACCTGTCCGAGGGGGGACTGGCTCAGGCCGTCGTCGAGGCAGCGTTGGCCGGTGAAACCGGATGCCGCATTCTGCTCCCCGAGGGTGCAGATCCTTTCGTGGCGCTGTTCTCGGAGTCTTCGGGTCGTGTTCTCGTCGCGGTCCCGCGCACCGAGGAGACTCGCTTTTCCAACATGTGCACCGCTCGTCAGCTGCCGTGGACGCGTATCGGCGTCGTCGACGAGGGCTCCGACGAGATCGAGGTTCAGGGTCAGTTCTCGGTCCCGATGACCGAGTTGCGGGAAGTGTTCGAGGGTACTCTTCCCCGACTCTTCGGATAGGGACGTGTCGCGGGGCGAGGTATCGGAGGACGCGGCGGAGGTCGTGAGCACAGTCGAGCGCGAACATGCTCATTACCTCCGCATTCCCGTCGAGTTCTCGATGCCTTCCCCGCTCGCGCACCCCTTCCTCATGTGGCTGTGGGGTCTGCCGAAGCTCGACTTCACCGGCCTTGCCTTCAGTGCGCTGTTTTTCTGCTGGTCGCTGACGCCGTCGCTCCTGCCCCGAGATTGGTTGTTCCAGGGCCTCATCGGTGGAATCAATTCCGCGATCGGTTACGGGTTCGGTGTCGCCGTCGGATGGTTGGTACTCCGAGTGTTTCTGCGGCCACGTTCGTGGTGGCCGCTGCCACCACGAGCCGAGCTGGGCCTGAAGATCTTCGTCCCGATCGTGGCAGTCCTCGCGTCGCTTGTGATGCTCGCCTACTCCGCAGGCTGGCAACGCGAACTGGCTGCGCTGATGGACGCCGAAGGAACCACCACGACCGGGTACTTACGGACCGGTGCTCTGAGTATCGCCACGGCCGCATTGTTGATCTCGGCCATTCGGGTGCTCCGAGACTTCGTACGCCTCGTGGTCCGGCAGATCAACAAAGTGATCAAGATGCCGCGTGAGGTCGCCAACGTCATTGGTGTGGTCTTGGTGGTCGTTCTCGTGGTCGCGCTCGTTCAAGGCGTGTTGCTTCGTGCGGTGTCGGACGTGACGAACTCGATCTTCAGCCTCCAGAACGACGAAACTCGTGACGGCGCAATCCAGCCCACCGAGCCGGAACGATCTGGAAGTCCACAGTCCGCCGCGTCGTGGGAATCACTCGGATTCGAAGGCCGAAACTTTGTCTCCAGCGGCATGAACGCCGACGAGATGACGCGGGCGCTCGGGCGGGAGGCCATGGAGCCGATCCGTGCATACGCGGGACTGGAATCCGCTGACAACCAGGACGAGCGGCTCGACCTCGTCGTCGACGAACTCGAAAGAACCGGTGCCTTCCAACGTAGCGCCCTGGTCGTCGTACCTACGACGGGGACGGGCTGGGTCAATCCGACCGCCATCGAAGCCGCCGAGTTGATGTTCGACGGCAACGTGGCCACGGTGGCCGCGCAGTACTCGTATCTGCCGAGTTGGATTTCCTTTCTCGCCGAACGAGAGATCGCATCGGAGGCAGGCAAGGCACTCATCGACAAGGTTCACGAGCGCTGGCTGCAAGAGCCGGAGGCGACCCGCCCCAAGTTCTACGTCTACGGCGAAAGCCTCGGCACCAATGCCGGCGAGGGCGCGTTCGACGGTGTGGCCGACATCCGTGACACGACCGACGGTGTGCTGTGGGTGGGACCGCCGAACGCCAATCGCCTCTGGAGCCAATTCGTGGATCGACGCGACCCCGGCAGTCCGGAAGTACTCCCGGTCTACTCGGACGGTCTCGTGCTGCGCTTCGCGGACAACTCGGGGGCGATCCCGCCGGCCGATCAACCCTGGTACGGCCCGCGGGTGCTCTACGTCCAGCACGCGTCGGATCCCGTCGTCTGGTGGTCGCCGGACCTGCTGTTCGAGCGGCCGGACTGGCTGTCCGAGGCGCCCGGGCCCGATCGACTGCCCGATATGCGCTGGTTCCCGATCGTCACGTTCTGGCAGGTAGCTGCGGATCTGACCAACGCTGCAGGCGTCCCGGACGGGCACGGACACAATTACGGAACGCTGGTCCTCGACGGGTGGGTATCGATCGCCGCCCCCGATGGGTGGACCGCTGCCGACACCGAACGTGTGCGCGCCGTCATGGACGCCTACAAGGGCAAGGACGGCCCGGAAAAGTGATCCGCGGGATAGTGCTCGGCGCGGTGACCACGGGCTGGAGTACTTGGGTGTTGCCGCGGTTGGCGTTGTCCGACCGGCACAATGCCGTCGCGAATCTCTCGTTCGGAATCGGCACGGCCGTTCTCGCCCGCACGCTCGGCATCCGCCCCGCAGGCCTGCGGCGTTCGTCCTGGCGTTCGGGGCTCGCTTGGGGAGCCGCGGCAGGCGCTGTTCCGGTGGTAAGCGCAGTCGTCATCGCGGCCCGACCGTCGTGGCTGGAGCGCGTGCGTCCATCCGACGACGACCTTGCCGAATGGATCCTGTTTCGCATTCCGTTCGGAACCGTGGCGTGCGAGGAACTCGTCTTCCGAAGCGTGTTCGACGCAGCATCACCCGCACTGTCGCCAATATTCTTCGGGCTGTGGCACATTCACCCGGCACGGACAGCAGGCGATTCTGTGGTCGGCACCGTGATCGGGACCGCGGCCGCGGGGGTCATGTTCTCGTGGTTACGCAGACGCAGTGGAAGCGTCCTCGCCCCTGCGCTGATGCATCTGTCGGTCAACGTGAGTGGGGCGGTTCTGGCTGGAACTAGGCTGCTGGAAATAGGCCGCTGGAACTAGGCTAGGGCGATGGCGCCGAGCAAACTCGTAACCCCCGCACAGGTATGCGAAGCGGTGCTGGCCGTCGCCGACTGGACCAGAGGCCAGGACGTCGAGAAGCCCTCGCGCTCTGCGCTCGCAGATGCAGTTCGGACCACCGTACGCACGCTCGCGCAGGTCGCACCGGGTTCGAGCGTAGAGGTGCGGGTTCCGCCCTTCGTTGCAGTGCAGTGCATCACCGGCCCGCGGCACACCCGCGGCACGCCGCCGAACGTCGTCGAGACGGATCCGCACACCTGGTTACAGATAGCGACAGGGGTTCGCACCTTCGACGATGCGTTGAAAGATGGGTCCATCACAGCCTCGGGGAGTCGCGCCGGTGACGTCGCACATTGGTTGCCGATCATGGGGCTGCCGATCCTGCGGGAATGAGCCCCGAGGGAATGCCGTGCACACACGATGCGTTTTCTCTTGCCGTGGGCCCGTAGACTGGTCCCAGCCCCCCGCCCTCGTCCCCCTTAGGGAGCAGTGCCAGTGACCAACGCCGAGTTGTCGGTCGACAGTCCGAATCTTTTGGTAGGCAAACCGCTGGACGTACCCGAAAGTGAGCCGCGAGAAGAATGCGGAGTCTTCGGTGTATGGGCTCCAGGCGAGGATGTGGCAAAGCTTACTTACTACGGACTGTATGCGTTGCAACACAGGGGCCAGGAGGCCGCGGGAATCGCCGTCTCCGACGGCGCACAGGTGCTGGTCTTCAAAGACCTCGGACTCGTCAGTCAGGTGTTCGACGAGCAGACCCTCGGCGCCATGCCGGGGCATGTCGCCATCGGACACTGCCGCTACTCCACGAGTGGCTCGGTCATCTGGGAGAATGCACAGCCCATTTTCCGCACGACCACTGCCGGGACGGGCATCGCGCTCGGCCACAACGGAAACCTGGTCAACTTCGCCGAACTTGCCACCCGAGCACGCGACGCAGGTCTCATCAGCGACCGACTTCAGGGCAACGGGACGTCGGACTCCGACGTCGTGACAGCCTTGCTGGCCCACAAGGCCGCCGATCGCACCATCGAGCAGGCCGCGATGGAGCTGTTGCCGACGCTCGAGGGCGCATTTTGCCTCACCTTCATGGACGAGCACACGCTGTATGCAGCGCGTGATCCGCACGGCGTGCGACCGCTGTCGTTGGGGCGGCTCGATCGTGGTTGGGTCGTAGCCAGCGAAACGGCTGCACTCGATATCGTCGGTGCTGCCTTCGTTCGCGACATCGAGCCCGGTGAACTGCTCGCCATCGACGCCGACGGCGTTCGATCCTCTCGTTTCGCCTCCCCGGAGCCCAAGGGCTGCGTGTTCGAATACGTGTACCTGGCCCGTCCCGACAGCGTCATCGGCGGCCGCTCCGTGCACTCCACTCGGGTCGAGATCGGTCGACGGCTCGCTAAGGAACACCCTGCCGAAGGTGATCTGGTCATTCCAGTTCCCGAGAGTGGCACTCCGGCCGCGGTCGGATTCGCACAAGGTTCGGGCATTCCGTACGGCCAAGGACTGATGAAGAACGCCTACGTCGGGCGAACGTTCATCCAGCCGTCACAGACAATCCGTCAGCTCGGTATTCGGCTCAAGCTCAATCCGCTCAAGGAAGTCATTCGCGGTAAGCGTCTGATCGTCGTCGACGACTCGATCGTGCGAGGCAACACGCAACGCGCCCTCATTCGAATGTTGCGCGAGGCCGGTGCACTCGAGATCCACGTACGGATCGCGTCGCCGCCCGTTCGCTGGCCATGCTTCTACGGCATCGACTTCGCCTCACCAGCAGAGCTGATCGCCAATGGTGTCGATTCCGGGGACGGAATCCTCGAAGGGGTGCGTCAGGCCATCGGTGCCGACTCCCTTGGATACATCTCGATCGAGGGAATGGTCGCGGCGTCCGAGCAGCCTGAATCCAGGCTCTGTACTGCATGTTTCACGGGCGAATACCCGATCGCCCTCCCACCGGACAACGCTCTTGGCAAGCATGTGCTCGAAGGCATGCTTGCATCGGCCGCCGGCCAACAGACCGAGACCGACAACGCCAACGCGAGCGCGTTGAGCAGGCCCTAGCTTCGTGTGATCGTCAGCCTCGTGTGATCGTCGTTACGTCCCGTTCAGCGTTGTCGATGTCACAAGCTTCGGACTAGGTCTGTCGTGTTCCCGGACGATTGTCCGCTCCGGTACCGTGAGAGCGCACTATGCGCACGATGCGCGAATACAAACAGTACGAGCACACAGGCTGGAGCCGCATGACCGAGGAAACCCGACCACCGAGCGCAACCTCCTCTGGTGGTGCTTCCTACGCCTCGGCCGGCGTCGACATCGCCGCAGGGGACCGAGCGGTCGAATTGTTCGCCCCCCTCGCAAAGAAGGCGAGTCGACCCGAGGTCATGGGCGGTCTGGGCGGATTCGCCGGACTGTTCGCGCTCAAGAGCGACTACCGGGAGCCGATTCTCGCCGCCTCGACAGACGGGGTAGGCACCAAGGTCGCCGTCGCACAGGCGATGGGCAAGCACGACACCCTCGGATTGGACCTCGTGGCCATGGTCGTCGACGACCTGGTCGTCTGCGGTGCTGAGCCGCTTTTCCTGCAGGATTACATCGCCGTAGGCCGCGTCGTACCGGAAATGGTCGCCGAGCTCGTCAAGGGCATTGCAGACGGCTGTGTCATTGCAGGCTGTGCGCTTCTGGGAGGCGAGACGGCCGAGCACCCAGGTTTGATGGCAGACGGCGACTACGACCTGTCGGCAACCGGGGTAGGCGTGGTCGAAGCCGATTCTGTTCTCGGTCCCGATCGGGTGCGCCCCGGCGACGTCGTGATCGGCATGGGATCTTCGGGTCTGCATTCCAACGGGTACTCCCTTGCGCGCAAGGTTCTGCTCGAGATCAACCACATGGATCTCGGCGGCCACGTCGAAGAGTTCGGCCGCACTCTCGGTGAGGAGCTGCTCGAGCCCACCAAGATCTATGCAAAGGATTGCCTGGCGTTGGCTGCCGAGACCGAGGTGCGGACGTTCTGTCACGTCACCGGAGGCGGATTGGCGAACAACCTGGGACGCGTCATGCCCGCAGGGCTCGTCGCCGAACTGGACCGTGGAACATGGAGTCCGGCACCCGTGTTCTCACTGATCGCTCAGCGTGGACGCGTCGAACGCAGCGAGATGGAGCAGACATTCAATATGGGTGTCGGCATGGTTGCCATCGTCGCGCCCGAGGATGTGGACCGCGCACTCGCTGTCCTGACTGCACGGCACATCGACTGCTGGACTCTGGGAACGGTCAAGAAGTCGACGGAGAAGACGGTTGCAACCGAGCGCGCCGTACTGCTGGGCAATCACCCACGCTTCTGAGCGCACAGCGTTCCATGACAACTACTCCATGACAACTATGGGGAATCTATACAACTGAGGGGGAGCCGCAATGCGGCTCCCCCTCAGTTGTATAGATCGCAGATCAGCGTCGCCAATCCTCGTATTCATCCTCTTCGACGCGGGTATAGCTTTCCGCGTCCGACGAGGAGGATATGCCGCCCGAGGTAATGCCGCCACGGTGGGATTTGGACGAACCGCCGGAGAGTTCTCTTTGTAAACTCTCCAAGTCCGTTGTTGGAGAGCTGTACTTGAGCTCACGAGCGACCTTTGTCTGCTTTGCCTTAGCCCTGCCTCGGCCCATGGCGTTGCCCCCTCGCGGACTTGCGGGGCGGCCTGGGGAAATTTGGGCGCCCCGTTGGTTTTGGTATTTCTTCCTGGACCACACTCTAGCGCGAGAACGGCTCAGATGCTCATACGCCTCTGGGTGGCATTATTCCTTCTTGTATGTATCACGTGTCCAGAAGTGCCGGTCAGGGCCGCTGGCCTGCGGCAATGCCCGTAGCATCGGTAAGGATCACGAAGACGCATCGCGCCGCAAAAGTGACCTGTCTTCCGGTTATCTCCCGCGGAGCCGATCGATTGCTGCGCGGCCCGCCTGAACGTCGTCGTAGTTCGGAATCGAATCGGGGTCGATCGACGCCGCACACGGACCGACGACCAACTCGGTGCCGGCAGGAATGGTTCGCTTGATCAGAGCCAACGCGATGGGGCCGAGTTCGAAGTGATCGACGACGGTGCCGAGCCGGCCGACGGTACGCCCTCCGGCCGTCACCGGATCCCCGGTTTCCGGCCTGCCGTCGGCAGAACCGTCGAGATGAAGAAGAACCAGATGGCGTGGTGGCCGACCCAGGTTGTGCACGCGCGCGACGGTCTCCTGCCCGCGGTAGCAACCCTTGCTCAGATGCACGGCGCCGAGTTCGGCCACCCCGCCGATCCAACGGACCTCGTGGGGGATCGTCTTCTCGTCGGTGTCGATACCGACCCGCGGGCGAATCGACTCCACCCGTAGCGCCTCGTATGCCCACGTACCGGCAGGGGTCGCGCCCTGCTCGCGCAACTTCTTGAACCACGCGGTCAGCGACGTGCGCGGGACGAGTAGGTCGTACGCGTTCTGGCCGGGCCACGGCATCCGTCGGATGAACCCGCCACCTTCGAGGGGGAGTGCGGCATAGACGTCCTCGGGGGTCGGCAAGCCGGCAGCCTCGAGGACTCGATGCGCGTCCGAGCCCAGCACGCTCGAGACTACGAGCTCGTCTCCTTCCCGAGGCTCGGCTTTGGACCAAAACACCATCTTCTTCAGGAACGCGAGGAGATCGGGCCCGTTCGCGGCCTCGGTGTCGATCCACGTGATGCCGTCGAGATCGGTCTGTACGAAGTGATGTTCGACGCGTCCGTTGATGTCCAGACTCAGGTTCTCTGCCGACGTGCCGTCGGCCAGGCCCAGCACCTGTTGACTGGAGATCGTATCGAGCCAGGTCAGGCGCTCTTCCCCGCTGATCGCTATGACGAAGCGGTTGGAGCGGTCGATGACTGCTGCAGCAGATGTCGCGTCTCGTTGCTCACCGAAGGGATTGCCGTAGTGCCAGGCCACGGCGCGGTCTGCAGAGTCTTCGGGCGAAGGCACAGCGCCGGGGAGAGTGAGAAGTGGGCTCGGGTCGATCGGGGCGGTATCGGGCACGTCTCCCATAGTAGGAGCATCTGGCAGGAGTGCAGCCTGCGGAGCGACCCGATCTGGCAGGAGTGCAGCCTGCGGAGCGACCCGATCTGGCAGGAGTGCAGCCTGCGGAGCGACCCGATCTGGCAGGAGTGCAGCCTGCGGAGCGACCCATCTGGCAGGAGTGCAGCCTGCGGAGCGACCCATCTGGCAGGAGTGCAGCCTGCGGAGCGACCCCACTAGGCTAGGCGCCATGTCAGACCGTGTAGTAGTGACCCTCGATGGGCAAGTTCACGACGCAGATCAACCGCTTCTGTGTGCCGACGACCTTGCCGCAGTTCGGGGTGACGGAATTTTCGAGACGCTTCTGATTCGGGATGGAGCGGCGTGTGGGGTGGAGAGGCACCTCACGCGTCTGGCTGCCTCGGCGAGGGCACTCGATCTGCCTGAGCCCGACCTGGACGACTGGAGGCTGGTTATCGGCCTTGCGGTGGACGAGTGGGAGCGCAAGACGCGGAACGAGGGTGCACTGAGGGTGGTGTTGAGCCGTGGCCGGGAGAGTGGCGGTGGCCCGACAGGTTACGCGACCGTGGGTCCACTGAACGAACGGGTCGCGAAGGCCCGCACAGAAGGGGTGTCGGCTATCACCCTCGGTCGCGGGTACTCGGTGGATTTTGCCGCGGCGGCGCCGTGGCAGTTGATGGGTGCCAAGACGCTGTCGTATGCGACCAACATGGCTGCGTTGCGATATGCCGCCCAGCAGGGCGCCGACGAGGTGATTTACACCAGCAACGAGGGGCAGGTCCTCGAGGGTCCGCGGTCCACAGTGGTCATCTCCCGCGGTAAGACACTGATCACACCACCGGTCGAACACGGGATCTTGGCCGGAACCACTGTCGACGCTCTGTTCGACGTCGCGACCGCAAAGGGATACACCTGCGAGAAGTCGAACATTTTTCCCGCGGATCTGATTGCTGCAGAGGGTGTTTGGTTGATCTCGAGTATCACGCTCGCGGCGCGTGTCGTCACCCTGAACGGTGTCACACTGGGCACCCCTGAGAGCGCCGACGACATCCGTTCGATGGTCGATTTCGCGATCGAACGTGGGGAGGGTGACACTGTCGACGCTTGAGCTACTACTCCGCGTAGTAGTAATCTAGGATTCGCTGCAACAAGCCCGCGTCAGCGGTAACTTCAGTTACCTGCCCGGGGGGCGGGAGAGTCGGAGTCGTCATGGATACCTTGGACATTTCGAGGTGGCAATTCGGTATCACCACCGTTTACCACTTCATTCTCGTTCCGCTGACGATCGGTCTTGCCCCGATCATCGCCGCGATGCAGACGATGTGGGTGATCACCAAGAAGGACTCCTGGTATCGACTGACCAAATTCTTCGGAAAACTCTTCCTCATCAACTTCGCGCTCGGTGTCGCAACCGGCATCGTCCAGGAGTTCCAGTTCGGCATGAACTGGAGCGAGTACTCCCGCTTCGTCGGTGACGTCTTCGGTGCACCGCTCGCGCTGGAAGGGCTCGTCGCGTTCTTCCTCGAGTCGACCTTCCTCGGACTGTGGATCTTCGGATGGGGCCGGCTGCCCAAACTCGTTCACCTGGCCACGATCTGGCTCGTCGCTATCGGTGTCAACGCCTCCGCATTCTTCATCATCGCCGCCAACTCGTTCATGCAGCATCCAGTCGGTGCGATCTACAACGAAGAGACCGGTCGCGCGGAACTGACGAGTATCTGGGAACTGCTCACCAACAACACCGCCCTCGCCGCATTTCCGCACGCCGTCGCCGGTGCATTCCTGACGGCTGCAACATTCGTCGCCGGGATCTCGGGCTGGTGGATGGTGCGCGAGGCACGCAAGGGCAGCGACACCAACTCTCGGAGCATGTTCCGACCGGCCGCTCGAATGTCCTTCGTGGTCATGATCCTGTCCGGCATCGCGCTGATCTACACCGGTGACGTCCAGGGCAAGCTCATGTTCGAGCAGCAACCCATGAAGATGGCCTCGGCGGAATCGCTCTGCCACACCGAAACCGATCCGGACTTCTCGATCCTGACCGTCGGCACTCACAACAATTGCGACGGCGTCACCCATGTTCTCGAAGTGCCGTTCGTGCTGCCCTACCTTGCCGAGGGGCAGTTCTCCGGAGTAACCCTGCAGGGCGTCGAAGATTTACAACTTCAGTACGAACAGCAGTACGGGCCGGGCAACTACCGACCCAACCTGTTCGTCACCTACTGGGCTTTCCGCGCGATGATCGGCCTGGCTGCGGGCTCGGCACTGCTCGCGATCGCCGGACTCTGGGTGACCCGAGGTGGACGCGTCCCGAACCAGCGCTGGTTCTCCTGGCTGAGCCTCGCCGCGATCCCGACGCCGTTCCTGGCCAACAGTGCCGGCTGGATCTTCACCGAAATGGGACGTCAGCCGTGGGTTGTCGCTCCCAACCCGACCGGCGTCGATCGAATAAGACTCACTGTCGATCAGGGAGTGTCCGATCATCCGGCCTCCCTCGTCGTTGCCTCGCTGGTGACGTTCACGGTGGTCTACGCAGCTCTTGGCGTCGTGTGGTTCTACCTCCTCCGCAAATATGTCGTAGAAGGCCCGCTCGAACACGATCAGCACCCGCCGGGTAGCGATCAGGACGATCCGACGGATGACGATGCTCCGCAACAACTCTCGTTCGCGTACTGAGGGGAACGATCATGGGACTTCAAGAATTCTGGTTCGTAGCGATCGCAGTGTTGTTCACCGGCTACTTCGTCCTCGAAGGTTTCGACTTCGGCGTCGGCATGCTGATCCCGGTCTTCGGACGGGCATCGGATCCGAAAGTCGGAGAACGCAGGCGTCGCGCAGTTCTCAACACCATCGGCCCGGTGTGGGACGGAAACGAGGTGTGGCTCATCACCGCCGGAGGTGCACTGTTCGCGGCATTCCCGGAGTGGTACGCAACCCTGTTCTCCGGGTTCTACATACCGCTGCTGCTGATCCTCGTCGCGCTCATACTGCGGGTCTGCGCCATCGAGTACCGCGGCAAAATCGACGACCCGGTGTGGCGACGACGCTGTGATCTCGGCATCGGTATCGGATCGTGGATACCGGCCGTGCTGTGGGGCGTCGCGTTCGCCAACATCGTGCGCGGAGTGGCGATCGACGAGAACAAGAAAGTGACCGCCGGGTTCTTCGACCTGCTCTCCCCGTATGCCCTGCTCGGTGGCGCCACGATGGCTCTGGTGTTCGCGCTGCACGGAGCAGTGTTCATTGCGCTCAAGACTGCAGGCGACGTGCACGAGGACGCGGTCAAAATGGCGGTACGGCTATCTGTTCCAGCCGTCGTGGTCGGCGGTGCCTTCGCCCTGTGGACCCAACTCGCCTACGGGACGGGATGGACGTGGATCATGGTCGGGATCGCCGCTCTCGCGCTGATCGCCGTCGTCGCTCTCACCGCCAAGGTGCGCGAGGGCTGGGCATTCGTGTTCACCACGATCGCCGTCATCGCCGTCGTCGTACTGCTGTTCGGATCACTGTTCCCCGACGTGATGCCGTCCACGACGGATCCTGCGTTCAGTTTGACCATCGAGAACGCGTCGTCGAGCCCGTACACGCTCAAGGTGATGACCTGGGCAGCGGCCTTCACCGCACCGGTCATCATCGGATATCAGGCGTGGACTTACTGGGTATTCCGCCAGCGCATCTCCACCGCACACATCCCCGACTCGATCGGATTGTCACTCGGTCGCAAGTCATGACAGTCACCGCCGCGCCGCGCCGCGGCCCGATCGACCCTCGGTTGTGGCGATACTCGCGATCGGCGCGGCGGTATTTGCTGTCGACAGTGCTTCTATCGCTCGTCGATACCGGGGCGATCATCGTCTCCGCGGTCATGACAGGCACAGTGCTCGCGGGTGTCATCACCGATCCCGCAGCACGATCGATCTCGCACTGGTCCGGGCAGTTGGCAGTTCTCGCCGGAGCCATCGTGGTCAGAACTACCTCGACCTGGCTGCAATCGCGCTACGCGCATCGTGCGGCCTCGCGCGTAGTCGAAGAACTCGAGAACGACGTCCTCGCCGCCGCGTCGAACAGTGATCCACGTCGACTCGATTCCGAGCGCGAAGGCGTCGCGACGGTCGTGACCAGGGCTTTGGGCGGCCTCGCTCCCTACCTGACCGGCTACGTGCCCGCGCTGATCCTCGCGGGAACGCTGACGCCACTGACGCTCGTGGTCATCCTGACCGAGGATCTGACATCGGCAGTGATCATCTTTGTCACGCTTCCGCTGATTCCGATCTTCATGATCCTGATCGGCCTGCTGACCAAGGGGAAGGCAGAGGCGACGCTCGAATCGATGACGCGACTGTCTGCCCAACTACTCGACCTCATTGCCGGACTTCCCACGCTCCGTGCACTTGGTCGTGAACACGGGCCTGCAGCGCGGGTCCGGGCACTCGGCGAGGCACATCGCCGCGCAACCATGCGTGCACTGAAGATCGCGTTTCTGTCCTCGATGGTTCTCGAACTGCTTGCCACTCTGTGTGTAGCTCTCGTCGCCGTGAGCATCGGACTCCGACTGGTCTTCGGGGACATGGCTCTCGAGGCCGGCATCATCGCGCTGGTACTCGCACCCGAGGTGTACGTTCCGCTACGCCGGGTAGGGGCCCAATTCCACGCCGCCGAGGACGGCGTCGCCGCGTCGGAGAAGGCGTTCGGCGTGCTGGACGATCGCCCGGCGGAGAGAACGGGGGCGCGATCGATTCAAGCCCGTGGCGCACGGCTGGAGCTTGCTTCGATTTCTGTCGATGCGCGTGGCGGCAGCGCCCCACACCGACTCGACGCCGTATTCGAACCAGGCACCGTGACAGTGCTGGCCGGTGCGAACGGGGCAGGAAAGTCGACGGCGCTGAGCGTGATTCTCGCGCTGACTGCGCCCGACGAAGGCACGGTCACCGTCGGCGGAAGAGACTTGACCGACGTCGATGTGCATTCCTGGTGGCGTCAGATCGCATGGCTCCCACAGCGACCCGTCCTTCTTCCCGGCACTCTGGAGAGTAACCTCCTGCTCACCGGGACATGGCCCGATCCCCGGGAGCTCGACAGTATTTGCGCAGCAACAGGTTTCGATCAGGTTCTGGCAGAGTTACCGCTCGGATGGCAGACCGTCGTCGGTGCCGGAGGTGTCGGGCTCTCCCTCGGACAGCGCCAACGCCTCGCGCTGACACGAGTCCTGACCTCTTCGGCCCCGGTGCTTCTGTTGGACGAACCCACGGCTCACCTCGACGCGACCCACGAAGCGACAGTACTGAAAACCATTCGTCGCCTCGCCGACGAGGGCAGAACCGTCGTAGTGGTCGGTCACCGTCGTTCGGTTCTCATCAGTGCCGACACGATCATCGAAGTGCAGGCACGCCATGCTCGTTGACCTTCGGCGCGCTCTGGAACTTCTCGAACTTCGTCCGTCTCGAGTCGCCATGTCCGTGGCGGCAGGGGTCGCGACCTTGGGCAGCGCACTGACCCTTGCGGCAGTATCGGCCTGGCTCATCACCCGCGCTTGGCAGATGCCACCGGTGTTGGATCTGACGGTCGCCGTCGTAGCGGTTCGAGCACTGGGCATTTCGCGCGGCGTATTCCGATACCTGGAACGCCTGGCTACCCACGACACCGCCCTGCGCGGAACGACGTCGGCGAGAACTCGTCTCTACGAACGGCTCGCCGCAGGCAATCCGGCCGCAGCTGCGGGATTGCGTCGCGGCGATCTGATGTCGCGCACCGGCAACGACGTCGACGTGCTCGGTGACGTCGTGGTGCGTGCGATCGTGCCGATCTGCGTATCGATAGTTCTGGCGATTGCAGCTGTCGTGGTGTTGGCGTTCGTCTCGCCGGCTGCAGCACTGATTCTGTTGCTGGCTCTCGTGGTCGCCGGGGTACTCGCGCCCTACTGGGCGGCGAGATCTGCCGTCATCGCCGAGTCCGAGGGCATTTCGGCCCGGTCGGAGTTCAGCGAAACCGCCGTCCGCGCCCTCGATCACGCCGGGGAATTGCGGGTCGCCGGACGATTGGACGAGACCCTCAGGGATGCTGCCGAAGCCAACCGCGAATCGGTGAAGGCCCGCGACCGAGCGGCACTGCCTGCAGCCTTCGCCGACGCGGCATTACCTCTCTCCATCGGTGCGGCGGTGCTGGGCTCCCTGCTGGTCGGTATCTCGTTGTACGGCAGCACGGGCGGAACAGCTGGTGGTATGACGCCGATGGCGTTGGCGATCATCGTGCTCGTGCCGCTTTCCGCCTTCGAGGCGACCTCTGCCCTGCCTGGTGCTGCCATTGCACTGACGAGGGCCCGCATTTCGGCGTCACGCATCGTGGAGCTGCTGGACGCTGCGGATGAGGCCGCTCCGCAGACAGTGAATGATCTGGACTCGCTCACCGACCGTGTCACTGCGAGAAACTTGCGGTGCGGCTGGCCGGGGTCTTCCTCGACTACGGTGCCGGTCGATCTCGATGTCGGTCCCGGAGCGAGGGTAGCGATCGTCGGTCCCAGCGGTATCGGTAAGAGCACTCTCCTGATGACGCTCGCGGGACTGCTGCCACCGATCAGCGGCACCGTCGAGGGCTCCGGCGCCCGTTTCTTCGCCGAAGATGCGCACCTGTTCGACACCTCGATTCTCGAAAACCTGAGGGTGGCACGCGGCGACGTGCAGTCGGACGAGGCGGTCGAGACGCTCGACCGAGTCGGCCTCGGCGCCTGGATCTCCTCGCTCCCGGACGGCATCGACACGCCACTTGTCGGCGGTGCGCAGGCCGTGTCCGGAGGACAGCGTCGACGCATTCTGCTGGCTCGGGCGCTGTTGTCCGACGCGCCGATCCTGCTGCTGGACGAACCGACCGAACACCTCGACGACGACGGGGGAGCGCAGCTCCTGCGACGGCTCCTCGACCGCTCCGACAGTATCGTCGACGGGAATCGTGCGGTCGTGGTGGTGACGCATCAGCTTCCGGCGGACAACCACGCTGACCTGGTCTTGGACCTCGGCGTTGCCGACAGAAATATTCCTTTGCCGACTTCGGAATCACGGCGTACTTTGTTGAGTACACGGGAGAGGAGGTGGTCTGACGTTGAAGAACTCTAGGACACGTGAGGTGGCTGTCAGCTAGCCGCAACCGCTGACGGATTCACTTTTCGAAGACCGCGCGAGCGGCAAGCGAATCCAAGGCAGCTGCCCGGCCCCCGAGCCCTCGGCCTTATCCGGCCGAGACCTGAAAGCAGGTATGGCTCGGGGGCCGTTCGCGTGCGTGGGGACCCGATTGTCGAGACCGAAGAAGATCTCAGCCGATATAGCGGACGAGGCGAGCAGACAGCCGCGGTGCTAGCTCTCCGTCGGCGTCGATGCGTTCCTCGACGTACGCGAGGTCGGCGCCATCGACGATGCCGTAGAGCCGCTTGGCGCCACCGACGAGAGCACCCGAAGTGGACCGGATGACGACATCGGTCGCCAGTTCCCACGAAGTCTGATTCAGCGCGTGCCCGTAATAGAGTTCGACGACGCCGGTGCTGTGCGTCAGCAGAAACTCGATGACCTCCGGTGTTTCGCCGCCCTTGACGTCATCGCCGGTGATCCGCCAGAAGCCGGTTTCGCGAAGGTCGGGGTGCGCGTAGTTTCCGTCGGAGTCGAGACGCCACGAGCGAGATTCCCAGCTGAGGTAGGCACCGCCGTCGTGTGAGACCACGATTTGCTGCCCGAACGGGTACTCCTCTCCCGACTCAGGATCGCGTCCCTCACCTTCGCCGCGCCAGACGCCGACCAGCGGAAGCAGCGCAAGCATCGCTGGATTCAGTTCGGGTCCGAGGCGAAGGTTGGCGGTGTCCTCGGGGTGCGGAAGATCCGGCAACGTCGGAATGTTGCGTGCCGACGCTGCCTCGAACTTCTCGGCAGCTTCGGCGATCGCATCATTAGCGGACCGTGTGGTCTCGCCCGACCCGTCGGCTGCGCGCTCGGTCACGATTCTTCGGTGACCAAGCGGTAGACGACGTAGAGCGAGAACGCGATGATGGCTACTGCAGCCAGTGCCAGCAGAAGCTCGAAGAAGATGACCACGACGCCGAGTTTAGACCCACGCTATCGACTCTGCAGAATCGCGGTCACGACAACGCCGAAGTCGATAGTGCGATCTCCCAGTATGGGGCCCCTGACATCGGGGATTCACACTCTGTAGCAAACGATGGGGGCTCGGCACGGTACCTTCTCCAGTGTCTGTCGGGCGTTGTACGCCCGACACCTTTTGTCTGGTCGAAAGCTGTCTCGAAGTGTGCTGGAGAGGATCTCGAATGCGTCGCCGAACACGCGCGGGCTCGATATTGACGAAGTCCGCGACGCTGGGGGTGGCGTTGCTCCTTGCAGTTCCCGCGGCCGCGGCCGCATCCCCGGAATCGGGTTCGTCCACGACGGGGTCTGCCGGCATGCCCTCGCCCGAAGAAGACGGCCCGAATATCGACCCGAACAACTTTGCCCTGGAATGCCCGGACATTCTGATGCTCGCCGTGTCCGGCGCCACCGACTCGGACACCGATCGTGATCCGCTGAACGAAGAACCCCGGTCGCCGATGGCCAACTGGGTGGGCAACGTGACGCTTCCTGTCGGCCAGGCCGGCGCGAACAACCCGGGATCGGTCGGCTGGCTCTACGTCCCGTATCCATCGACGTACGGAGTGGGATTCCTCTCCGACGTACCCACGTATCAAGAATCGGTTGCCGCAGGCGTTGCCTCGACCAACCGTCTGCTCGACGAGTACAAGAACAAATGCGGCGAGAACACCAAGTTCGTCCTCCTCGGCTACAGCGTCGGTGGCGAGGTGGTCGAGCGGGTCGCGATGGAACTGGGCCACCGCGCTCCCGATGCGCTCGTCACGGGCGAAGACATCGCCGGTGTTGCACTCTTGGGGGATCCTTACCGACCTGCAGGCGTACCCAATATCGACGAGCCGGGCCCGACACGCGGTGGGTTCCAGTCGCCGGAGGCCAAGGACTACGGCACGCTGAACGACAAGATGACATGGGCTTGCCGACCCTACGATCTTGCCTGCGACGCTCCCGAGAACATTCTCGCGCTGCAACTGGCACTCGGAGTACTCGGACAGATGCGGCTGACGGTGATCGACCCCGTCCAGTCCGTCGCCGACTTCGCCCGCACGGTGACCTCCATAGCGACCCGCACGATCGTCGATATCGTCACCCAGAAGGACTGGGTCGGGTCCGAAGAGACGCTGCTCGAAGTGCTTCTCAAGGTTTCCGATCAGACCTACCAGGTCGACGAGGGGAAAGCCCGTGCAGATCTGACCCCCGAGCGTCTACGCGAAGACCTCGATTGGGCGATGGGGCCAGGAGCCGAGACGGTGCGTGCCAAAGTGCGTGCCGAAGGCGAAGGTCTGGTGGAGAACAACAAGGGAATAGTCGATGTCCTCATCGAGCCGTACATATTTCTCGGATTTCTCCAGCACCTGTTGTACTGGAACAACAATCCGAAGGACGGCCGCGCGTGGGAGAGCGAAAAGATTGTCGCCTGGGTGACGGATCTGGCCGAAACGGAACGCGAGAAAAAGGGCGTCGACGATGCACCTCTGGCCACCTCCGAGGTCGATCCCAACCCGGCTCCGGATGCTGCACCGGTACCCGAGGCATCGCAGGAACCGAATCCGCAGACACTCCCGACGCCCGGAACCCTCACTCGTGACACCGATCTGGGAGCGCTGCTCGATTCCTTCGGCGTAGCGCTACCGCCAGGTGTCTTCCCACCCCAGTACTCGACGGTTCCCGAGCCGACCATTGCGCCGTCGATCGAGATCGTGCCGCAGAACTAGGACACACACGAAAGAGCCCCGCATCGAAGAAGAATCGATGCGGGGCTCTTTGGTGTTCTGAGAGAAATCAGGCTCCGACGGTCACATTCGCCGAGTGCACGCCTGCACCTTCCGGGGTGATCACCGCGTCACCGTTGCCGGACGAGGACAGTGCACGCAATGTCCACCGGCCGGGCGCTGCGAAGAACCGGAAGTCTCCGGTTCCCGACGCCACTACCTCTGCTGTGAACTCGCCGGTGCCGTCGAGCAAACGCACGAATGCGCCGCCCACAGGCTCACCGTCGGTGGCAAGAACACGACCGGTGATGACGGTCTCCTTCCCGACATCGACGCCTGCCGGAATCGTTTGGCCTTGAACGGGTGCTCCGCACATGATCAGTGAACCTCCAACTCGATGGGTGCTCCGACGAGGGAGCCGTACTCGACCCAGCTGCCGTCGTAGTTCTTGACGTCGGACTTGCCGAGAAGTTCCTTCAAAACGAACCAGGTGTGGCTCGAGCGCTCGCCGATGCGGCAGTAAGCGATGGTCGCCTTGCCCTCGTCGTAGCCCTTTTCCTTGTACAGCGCCTCGAGGGCGTCGTCGTTCTTGAACGTGCCGTCCTCGTTGGCAGTGGTGCTCCACGGGATGTTGATCGCAGAGGGCACGTGTCCGCGCTGCTGCGCCTGCTCCTGCGGCAGGTGCGCCGGCGCGAGGATCTTGCCGGAGAACTCGTCGGGGGAGCGAACATCGATGAGGTTCTTGTTGCCGATGGCGTCGATGACCTCGTCACGGAATGCGCGGATCGACAGGTCAGGCGTTTGTGCCCGGTACTGCGTCGTGTCCCGAGTGACGATATCGCTCGACAGTGGACGGCCGTCGAGTTCCCACTTCTTACGGCCGCCGTCGATGAGCTTGACGTCGTTGTGGCCGTACAGCTTGAAGTACCAGTACGCGTAGGCGGCGAACCAGTTGTTGTTACCGCCGTACAGCACGACGGTGTCGTCGTTGGCGATTCCCTTCGCCGACAGGAGATCGGAGAACTGGTCCTGGCCGAGGAAGTCGCGGCGAATCGGGTCCTGCAGGTCCTTGCGCCAGTCGAGTTTCACTGCGCCTTCGATGTGACCGCCGTCGTAGGCGCTTGCATCTTCGTCGACCTCGACGAAAACGGTCTTCGTGGCGTTCAGGTTCTGCTCGGCCCAGTCGGCAGAGACCAGGACGTCGGAGCGGGCCATGGGTTTCCTTTCGGTGATGGATATCTGAGGGTAGAAATTGTGTCGGTCGGTGATGGATGGGTGGGTAGGTAGGTAGGTATGTCAGGTGCGAGCGGCGTGCGATCGCGCTCGCGCCACGAGGGGATAGATCTGGCAGCCGAGACACAAGGCGAAGGCCGCATTGAGGAAAGCCGCGAACAGTGCGAAACCAGTGGCCACAGCGCCGAGAGTTGGTAACCCAGCGGCGAAACCGATGACACCGGCGGCCGCGAACAGGAAGCCGACGAGCTGCGCGAACCTCAGTGGTGGCGTCGGCTCGCGTTCGCTGGTCGGTGACAACCTGGGTGCGAGGAACAGTCCGAACAGTCGGCCGTAGGGGCTGCGCCGCGGACCGAAGGCGGCGCCGATCGCGAAGACCACGGCCTGAGCAGCCAGAAGGACTGCCGCGGCAACAATGGAGAAGGACGACAACAGAAGAACTACGACGAGCACGGCGGTGGTGATCCACGCCGCGAATCGTGGGCCACGGGCATCGACTTGTTCGACTGCGGAATGTAGGTCGGTAGACATCGTGAAGGTGCTCCTGCACTGGATTTGTTGACGGAGTCGGGTGTCGAGGCGGGTCCGATCTACGGAACCGGCATATCTGCAGAG
Source organism: Rhodococcus sp. H29-C3 (assembly GCF_030063405.1). Lineage (NCBI taxonomy): Bacteria > Bacillati > Actinomycetota > Actinomycetes > Mycobacteriales > Nocardiaceae > Rhodococcus > Rhodococcus sp. H29-C3. The sequence goes on from NZ_JASITC010000003.1 coordinate 202,727, forward strand.
GGGTAAAGAGGGATCTACCCGTGATCGGCTGAAAGCTTCCCGGAGTGCGCACCAACAGCACCGGCGGAACGAGGGATCAGCAGCAGCGACAGCAACAACCGCCCAGTCGGCACAGGTCTACCGTGCGACGACTGGTGAGCAACAGCTCATGGCGGGACAACACATCGAACACCCTACCCCGAGAACTCCGACCAGCAGAACTACAGGTCGAGCAACGCAGCCTTCAGGGCGGCCGCTTTCGGGACTCCGGCAATCCGAACGCGCTGGTTCAGCTGCCAGTCGAGAACGAAAGTCGTGGGAAGCGACAGAACCCCCAGCTCCCGAGCGAGCGCCTGGTGTTCGTCGATGTCGAGTTCGAGCTCGGTGGGACCGTCCAGTTCGGTGAGTACCTGACCCACCACGCGTCGCACAGCACTACAGGGGCCACACCAGTCAGCGGAGAAGTGCAAAACCGTCGCGTGCCCCGAGACCGCACCGGCGTCCGTCAGCATGGCGGTCAACAGTGGGGAGGTTCCCTCCGTGGCGGCATGCCTTACCTTTCCAGCGCGTGAGGTGAGAACGACGCCGACCACCGATGCAGCAACCAGTACGACAACGAGAATTGTGATTCCGGTCATGACTTTTCGATCTCGTCCAAGTCGATCGTCACATTCTCCGCCGAGCCTTCGATCACGATTTGCGAACCCTCCGCATAGACATCGGTCGGGAGCACTCCGAACGGAAGCGTCTGGCGATCGATCGTCTTGGTGAACAGACCGAGCACAGCAGACTTCGCGAAGTCGGGGATCGTGAAATCGGCACTGCCCTCGGGGCCGAAGTAGAAATCGGTCGCGACGATGCTCACCCGATCGCCATCGAGAATCAGATCTGCCTGGACGCTGACTTCGGTCTCGACCGGGCCGACCGGAACGGTGCCGGTGAGCACGACTCCGCCGTTCGTCGTCTTTCCGGACCCACCCGAACCGCCCGTTCCGTCCGACTTGTCGGCGGGTGGAGCAGAAACCTGCAGGTCGACGATGTCGAGGAAGCGTCCGAGGTCCGTCGCTTCGATGCGCACCCGCCCGTCCAGTTTATCGACGGGAACGGTCTGAACCGACCCGTCGGCCAAGTCCGACAGGGGGATCGACACGCCCCGCAGATTGGCTTCGATCGTCGTCGACCCGACGTAATCGTTGGGGACGTCCTGTGCTCGGACCTCCACGTTCTGGTACTTGCCTTCGGCGGCCTGGGTCAGAAACGGGAAACCGTGGATCGTGACCTGAGGGTCGGAGGTAAGGTCCCCGCCCTCACGAATTGCGCGCGAGACGCGGTACTCGGAGTAGGCCGCAACCCCGAAGTCGACGACGAGGGCGAGTGCCAGCAGACTCACGAGACCGATGATCAGTTTGCGCATGGGGACCATTGTGACCGACGGATCCGGGGCTGCGTTGGACGGTGGTCCCCGTGGGCAAGTTAGTCTTACCCCCTGAGAAAGCCGTCGGCTTCGCTCCCGAAGACGGCGTCCCGCCGAGAATTCGACTCAGTTCGATATCGGCACGACAGCGGTAAGAATAGAGGCTGTGTGGAGCTCCTGCTTCTGACCTCCGATCCGAATCCAGAGGCCGTCCTACCGTCGCTTGCGCTTCTGTCGCACCATGTGCGGCCTGTTCCCACCGAAGTGTCCTCGCTGCTGGAGGCAGGTTCCGCTGACATTGCCCTGGTGGACGCGCGCACCGATTTGGCCGCCGCGCGCGGATTGTGCCGGTTGCTGGGCAGTACCGGCTCGGCGATCCCGGTGGTCGCCGTACTCACCGAGGGCGGTCTGGTGGCCGTCAACTCCGAATGGGGCCTGGACGACATTCTGCTCCCCGGCACCGGACCCGCCGAGCTCGATGCCCGTCTACGTCTGCTCGTCGGACGTTCCGGGGGAGTGGCAAGTCCGGAGGCATCGGGGAAGATCACTCTCGGCGAACTCGTCATCGACGAGGGCACTTACACCGCGCGACTGCGCGGACGCCCCCTCGATCTGACGTACAAGGAGTTCGAACTCCTCAAGTATCTGGCTTTGCACGCCGGACGAGTGTTCACGCGTGCACAGCTGCTCCAGGAGGTGTGGGGATACGACTTCTTCGGTGGCACTCGAACCGTGGACGTGCATGTTCGACGCCTCCGCGCGAAACTCGGCACCGAGTACGAGTCGCTGATCGGCACCGTTCGCAACGTCGGATACAAGGCGGTGCGCCCTTCTCGCACCACAAAGGGTGGGCCGGTATCAGCAGGTCATGAAGACGATGGCGAAGACAGCCCCGAGCTGACCTCGGTCCACGGCACGACACATGGAAGCACGGCTCAGTAGATGACCCCCTCGTTCGAAATCTCCCGACTCGACTCCGCCGCGATGACCTCGGAGGTGTCCGAGGCCGTCAAGAACGTGGTGTCACGTGCCGCTGTCACCGACGGCACCGCACCCCTGTCGGAACAGGCAGTCAAAGCACTCTCGGCGGACAGTTCGGTGCAGCATCTGATTGTTTCCGAGAGCACTCGTATCGTCGGCTACGCGGGCATCGCAGCTGGTTCGGCCGAGGCTCCGTCGATGGCCGAAGTCGTCGTGGATCCGGAGTTCCGCGGTCGAGGCGCGGGTCGAAGCCTCGTCGACCGTGCACTGTCCGAGGGGGGCGACGGAGCCAGAGTGTGGGCCCACGGGAACCTCGAACCCGCACAGGCGGTCGCCGCCCGACTCGGCTTGACGGTGGCGCGCGAACTGTTGCAGATGCGTCGCCCGACGGCGACGCCGGAACTGCCCGAAGTGGTTGTTCCGGAAAGCATCACGCTGCGCACCTATGAAGGACCTCGCGACGATGCGGAACTTCTTCGCGTCAACAGTGCAGCGTTTGCCTGGCATCCCGAACAAGGTGGCTGGACCGCGAAGGACATTGCCGATCGCCGCGACGAAGAATGGTTCGACCCAGCCGGGGTGTTCCTTGCTTTCGAAAAAGACACCGATCATCTGCTCGGGTTTCACTGGACGAAGGTGCACGCCGCCGAGGCAGGCGAAGACGAGATCGGTGAGGTCTACGTCGTCGGTATCGACCCGGCGTCGCAGGGGCGTGGTCTCGGTCGGGTTCTGACCCTGGCAGGCCTGCACTACCTGCGCGAGCTACAACTTGCCGAAGTGCTGCTCTACGTCGAGGCGGACAACACCGCTGCAGTGCACACCTACGAGCGTCTCGGTTTTTCGCGATTCCACGTCGACGCCGCCTACTCGCGTCCGTAAACGGACAAATGCCCACTCTGTTCATTCGCCGTTCACTGTTTCGGGGGTAGCTGTCAACCGGCCCCCTCTACGTTTTGCTGTGGGTAGCGCCGACGCTGCCCTATCAGCGACAACGGCAACAAGAATCCTCGGAGGAAACGGTGAACCTCAAGCGCAATGCTGCTTTGATCAGCGCAGCGGCGATCAGTGCCATGCTGCTGACTGCGTGCGGCAGCGACTCGAACATCGAAGCGGCATCGGGGACCACGGCCGCAACATGTGAGGGCAAGTCACCGCTGACCGGTGAAGGATCCTCTGCTCAGCAGAACGCGATGTACAACTTCACATCCGTCTACGCGGGCATGTGCTCCGGCAAAGCCGTCGAATACACGACAAGTGGTTCGGGCAACGGCCGTACCCAGTTCGTTGCCGGCCTCGTCGACTTCGCAGGCTCGGACTCGGCCATCAAGGAAGAGCAGGCTGCCGCAGCCGCCGAACGATGCCAGGGCAACCCCGCTTGGAATCTCCCACTCGTCTTCGGCCCGGTTGCTATCGCGTACAACCTCGACGGTGTCGACAACTTGGTGGTGACCCCCGAGCTCGCGGCCCGGATCTTCACCGGCCAGATCACCACCTGGAACGACCCGGCGATCGCCGCTGTCAACGAAGGTGTCTCGCTACCGTCCACGCCGATCATTCCGGTTTATCGGTCGGACTCTTCGGGCACCAGCGACAACTTCCAGCGGTTCCTCTCCGCCTCTGCTCCGCAGGCGTGGACACTCGACCACAGCTCCGACTGGGCAGGTGGCGTCGGTGAAGGCGCGAACGGTTCGTCCGGCGTCGCCCAGGCAGTTGCTGCGACCCCAGGCTCGATCACGTACGTCGAGAAGGGCTTCGCCGAACAGGAGAACCTCGGCACCGCCGACGTCGACTTCGGGAACGGACCTGTCGAACTGAGCAGCGAGACCGCGGGTAAGGCCATCGATACAGCTGAGTTCTCCGGTGAGGGCAACGACCTCGTCATCGATATCGACGCCCTCTATGCGAGCGACGTCGAAAATTCCTACCCGCTGGTTCTCGCTACCTACGAAGTTGTCTGCTCGAAGGGTTACGACGCCGACACCAGTGCAGCGGTCAAGTCCTTCCTGCTCAGCGCAGCGAACGAAGGCCAGCAGGGTCTCGAACAAGCAGGCTACGTCCCGCTGCCGGAGTCCTTCAAAGAGCGTTTGGTCACTGCGATCGATGCGATCGCCTGATTCAATGAGACGAGTGCCTGTGCCGATGTCGTGGATCGATCTCCTCGACATCGTGCAGGCTCCGTCCTCGACCACCACACGAGAGACGTGAGCGGTATGAGAGACACCAACTCGATCACCGGCGTTACGTCCGCGGATGACACCACCGCGACCGGGGCGCCCCGGAACACGGAAGAGTCCATTCAATTGCCGGACAAGAAGGCCAAGGGCGGTACCGTCACTCGCCCTGGTGACCGCATCTTCGCCACCCTTGCCAAGGGCTCGGGTGTCTTCATCATCGTGCTCATCGCCGCCATCGGACTGTTCCTGCTGTGGCGGGCGATCCCGGCGCTGCAGAACAACACGGTCAACTTCCTGACGTACAACGGTAGTTGGAGTACCTCGGACACCTCGGCCATGGTGTTCGGAATCCGGGACCTGTTCCTGGTGACCGCGACCGTGTCGATCTTCGCGCTGATTCTGGCGATGCCGGTCGCGCTCGGAATCGCGGTCTATCTCACCAACTACGCGCCGAAGAAAGTGGCGGGCCCGCTGGGTTACGTCATCGATCTGCTTGCTGCAGTTCCGTCGATAGTCTTCGGACTCTGGGGCCTGTACGTGTTGGCGCCGGCCATCAGCCCGTTCGCCGAATGGCTCAACACCAACCTCGCCTGGTTTCCGCTCTTCGCCACCGGTTCGGTATCGATCGCCGGTGGAGGCACCATCTTCACCGCCGGCATCGTCCTCGCCGTCATGATCCTGCCGATCATCGCGGCAGTGACACGTGAAGTATTCGTCCAGACGCCGAAAGGGCAGATCGAAGCGGCCCTCGCGCTCGGCGCAACACGGTGGGAAGTCGTCCGAACCACCGTCATTCCATTCGGAAAATCTGGATTCGTCAGCGGCTCGATGCTCGGGCTCGGACGCGCACTCGGCGAGACCATCGCGCTCTACATCATCATTCGCAGCACACAAGCGACCTTCGGATGGACACTCTTCGACGGCGGAAACACCTTCGCGACAAAGATTGCACTCGCGGCAGGTGAGTTCAACAACCAGCTCCAGGCGGGCGCCTATATCGCGGCGGGCCTCGTTCTCTTCGTACTCACCTTCGTCGTCAACGCGGGCGCTCGCGCCGCCATCGCCGGAAAGAAGGCCTAGGCCATGACCGCAACGCTGGATCGTCCGGTCAAGGAAAAGACCTTCAAGGGCGTCAGTGCTCGACGTAAGTTCGCCAACGGATTCGCGACCGTGCTGGTCAGTCTGGCAGTACTGGTCGCGCTGGTTCCGCTCATCTGGGTGCTCTACACGGTGATCTCGCGCGGCATCAGTGCAGTGGTCGCACCAGAATGGTGGATGAACTCGCAAGCAGGCCTCACCCCGTTCATCGCTGGTGGCGGCGCCTATCACGCCATCGTCGGCACGCTGATGCAGGGATTGTTCTGCGCGTTGATCTCGATTCCGATCGGTGTCTTCGTCGCCATCTACCTCGTGGAATACGGTGTCGGAACACGCCTCGCCAAGGTGACGACCTTCATGGTCGACATCCTGACCGGAGTCCCGTCCATCGTCGCCGCGCTGTTCATCTACACACTGTGGATCGCCACATTCGGCTTCGACCGGTCCGGCATCGCCGTCGCGCTTGCCCTGGTTCTGCTGATGATTCCGGTCATCGTGCGGTCGTCGGAGGAAATGCTGCGGATCGTCCCGCAGGACCTGCGCGAGGCGTCGTACGCACTCGGTGTGCCGAAATGGAAGACCATCGCGAAGATCGTCGTGCCGACGGCACTGTCCGGCATCGTCACCGGCATCATGCTCGCATTGGCCCGGGTCATGGGTGAGACTGCGCCGGTGCTGATTCTGGTCGGCTCCGCTACCGCGATCAACTTCAATTTGTTCGAGGGGCCGCAGACCTCCCTGCCGCTCATGATGGTCGACCTGCAGAAAGCAGGAACCGGCGCACTCACCAGCGAGCGCATGTGGGGAGCAGCACTGACGCTGATCCTGATCATTGCTTTGCTCAACATCGGCGCGAAATTGGTCTCCAAGTTCTTCGCACCCAAGAACTTCTGACCACTGCGCCACCCACGAATCTCCCCGCTCGAGAAACACAGGAGCCGATCATGGCAAAACGTCTCGACCTCAAAGACGTCAACATCTTCTACGGCAAGTTCCAAGCCGTCGCAGGTGTCACCCTCGCGGTTCCTCCGCGTGGCGTGACTGCCTTCATCGGGCCCTCCGGCTGCGGCAAATCCACAGTGCTGCGTTCGCTCAACCGTATGCACGAGGTCACCCCGGGTGCGCGCGTAGAAGGATCAGTGCTGCTCGACGGCGAGGACATCTACGGTTCCGGCGTGGACCCGGTCGGTGTCCGTCGCACCATCGGCATGGTCTTCCAGCGTCCCAATCCTTTCCCGACGATGTCGATCCGGGACAACGTTATCGCAGGCCTGAAGCTGCAGGGCGGACGAAAGAAGAAGGAACTCGACGAGATCGCCGAGCGCTCTCTCAAAGGCGCGAACCTCTGGAACGAGGTCAAAGACCGCCTGGACAAGCCTGGTGGTGGTCTCTCAGGGGGCCAGCAACAGCGACTATGTATCGCCCGTGCCATTGCAGTGAAGCCCGACGTCCTCCTCATGGACGAGCCGTGCTCGGCACTGGACCCGATCTCGACGCTCGCCATCGAAGACCTCATCGGTGAGCTGAAGAAGGACTTCACTATCGTCATCGTCACGCACAACATGCAGCAGGCCGCACGCGTGAGCGATCAGACCGGCTTCTTCAACCTCGAGGCCACCGGTAAGCCAGGCAAGCTCATCGAGATCGACGACACCGAGAAGATCTTCTCCAATCCGACCCAGAAAGCCACCGAGGACTACATCTCCGGTCGCTTCGGGTAGGGAAGTACATGAAAAGAACCCCCGAACGCTGAGCGTTCGGGGGTTCTCCTTGTGCGCGTTCGATACGAGCGAAGGGTCAGCTGCTGGGCAAGTGTGTGCTGCTCAATTCGGTCGGCATCTCACCGGTCGCGAGGAAGATAACTCGGCGCCCGACCTCGACTGCGTGGTCGGCGAAGCGCTCGTAGAACCGCCCGAGAAGGGTGACGTCTACAGCCGCGGCGACGCCGTGACTCCATTCACGATCCATCAGCACGGTGAACAGGTGGCGATGGAGGTCGTCCATCGCCTCGTCCTCCTCGTGAAGCTTGGCGGCGCGCTCGGGATCGCGGGTCTCGAGAACCTCGCGCGCCGATGCTCCGAGTTGGACGGCGATTCGACCCATTTCGGCGAAGTAGCCGTTGACCTCTTCGGGGAGAGCGTTGTTGGGGTGACGACGCCGGGTGATCTTGGCGACGTGCAGGGCGAGCGCCCCCATCCGCTCGATGTCGGCGACGATCTGGATTCCCGATACGACCGAGCGGAGATCCCCAGCAACCGGAGCTTGGAGCGCGAGGAGGGTGAATGCCCTCTCCTCGGCAATGGTGCTCAGTTCGGAGATCTTGTCGTGATCGGAGATGACCTGCTCGGCGAGGAGCAAGTCTGCTTGAAGTAGTGACTGAGTTGCCTTCTCCATCGCAGAGCCGGCCAGTGTGGCCATTTGTCCGAGGGCATCGGCAAGGTCGTTCATCTGTTCTTTGTAGGCGACGCGCATACCTGTGAGTTTAGTAGGTCACACCCATCTGGTCACCGTCGAGAGGGTGAACGGAGCGTGAATGCCTTGCTCAGGCGCAGGTATCGTCGGCGGCGTTCGTGAACGAGAGATCCTCGGGCAACGGCGCGCCCTCGGTCGAACCCTGAACTTGCGTAGCTTCGATCGGCTCACCGAACGCCGTCGGTGCAGTGGTGTACCCGGGATAGTCCGAGCCGAGCACGACCTCGACGATGCTGTCGAGCCCCTGCGCTTGCTCGATGACTGCACCGGGTATCGCCGACGCCACCGTTGCAGCCTCGGATTCCTGGCCCTCCGAGTAGCGGACGACGGTCTGCTTGGCTGTTCCGACGAAGTTGCCGACATCGAGAATCTGGAAACCGTAGGTGGACAGTTCGCTGGACGCAGTGGCTGCCATCCCCACCATCTCGGAAGCATTGGAGACCTGGATCGAGACGGTTGTCGGATCGACTGCCAGCAGCGGCACTGTCGGTTGAATCGACGGCTCCGCGCTGGGCGGCGGATCTTCACGTTCTTCACCGGGCAACGGCTCATCGTTGATGATGGCATCGAAGATCACGGCGATGGCGTCGTCGATCGGGATCTCGTTGCCCCAGTCGTTGGTACCCGAAGTGGGGATCGTCAGAAAGGTGACGGCTCCTGCATCGACGTTCTGCAGAGAACGGCCGAGAGTGACGAGGTCTTTGGTCTTCACGTTCTCGACGAAGGTGTCGCTGGTGAATGCACTGACGAAGCCATTGAGCTTGCCTGGGTCGAGCAGGACCTTGTTCGAGAGCGCAGAGCGTAGGAGGGAGGACAGGAACCGCTGTTGACGCTTGATACGCCCGTAGTCACCGTTGCCCTCGCTTTCTACATTGCGTGCCCGTACGTAGTTCAACGCCGTGCGGCCGTCGATACGTTGCTCCCCAGCTGTTTCCAGCACGGTGCCCAGTTCATAGTCGATCAGGGGCTGCGGCGTGCATACTTCGACACCACCGACTTCGTCCACCATCGATTCGAATCCGGCGAAGTCCATACCGACGAAGTGGCTGATCTTCAAGCCGGAGATCTTCTGGATCGTCTTGACGAGGCACTTGGGTCCGCCGAGCGCATAGGTCGCGTTGAGCTTGTCGCCGTCCGCGGACGGGTACATCTCACCGGTGTACGTGTTGGTGGCGTTGTCGAAGCCCTCGCATTCAGGGCGAACAACGTCCAGGTCACGTGGGAAAGAGACCGCGACGACACGACTTCGATCAGCAGGAATGTTGACCAGCATGACGGTATCCGAGCGAGCGCCTTCGGCATCGGCCACTGTGCCTGCGCCGACCTCGCCGCTGGCACCGGTCCGAGTGTCCGTTCCGACTATCAGATAAGTCTCGTCACCATATTGACCGGCAGCGTCCACGACGTCCGTCGAATCCAGGTCCAGAGCGGCGACCTGCGCAAAGCCTTTGTCGGTGCTACGAAGATATCCCCAGACCATTCCGGTGAGAGCAAGGGCGAGAACGGCGACGAGGGAGACGAATCCGCGGCCGATATTGCGGAGTCGCTTTTGCCGACGCACCTTGCTCATGGCCAAGCGGGTGAGAACCGGGCGATCATCGGCAGCGACGCCGACGGCCTCGGGCAGCGCGACAACCGGGGGTGGGCTCACCGGTGGCGGCGTCGAGTCCTTGATCGGGTCGATCTTTTCCGTGGGGTCTTCGACCTCGGGCCGGCTGGGCCACACGCGCACAGGCGGCGTCTCGGCGGGTGGATCGTCGTCGGCCATCTTGTCCACGAGGTCGGCGACCGATACCGAGTCGGACTTTCGAGAGGAACGCTTACCTGGCCGGTTGAATTTGCCGCTGGGGGTTTCGCTGTCCGTGGACTTGGCGTTCGGCTCGGGCACTCTGCGGTCGGAGGCGGGCGGGGAGGATGCAGACGGGGAGGATGCAGGCGGATTCGGCGGCACCGGCGCACCACTTGGTGACCGAGGCTCGTGTGAGATTCGGGAGATCGGACGCTCCCAGGGAGCTCGTCCTTCGGGCGCAGGTGGGCCCGAGTCTCGATCGTCACCCACGAATGTGAACCTGGCCTTCCGCGTATCTCTCTTGCCGCCGAGTCAGGCGATCCCCGCAATGATACTGAGGAAACCTGTGGGGTCCACTCCCGATCATCGCGGTCATGACTTCGGTCAGCCGCCGGAGTTCATCAAATCTGCCCCGACCGGCACTCGATCGTCCTCGGGGTCGTCGAGCCATCCCTCGGGCAGCGACACAACGCCGGGCGAACCTTGTCTGCCACGTGGGCCTTCGGCATCTTTCGGGAATGCCACCAATGGGTCGAGTTGGCCGAGAAGATCGTCCAATTCGGTCAAGGTCTTCACCAATGCCATCGCCACGCGCAGGTCGGATCCGGCTGGGAAACCGCGCAGGTACCACGACACATGCTTGCGTAGTTCACGAAGGCCCTTGTCCTCGCCATGGTGTGCAGCCAGAAGTTCGGCATGGCGACGAATGATGACTGCGACCTCGCCGAGTGTCGGGGGCGTAGGCTCCGCGTGCCCCGCGAAGCGTGCACTGAGTTCGGCGAACAACCAAGGACGTCCCAGACAACCTCGACCGACGACGACTCCGTCGCAACCGGTTTCGGCCATCATTCGAACCGCGTCCGACGCCGAGAAGATATCGCCGTTGCCGAGAATGGGGACCTCGGTGACGTGCTCCTTCAACCGAGCGATCTCACTCCAGTCGGCCGTTCCCGAGTAACGCTGCGACGCCGTACGTGCGTGCAGCGCAACGGCTGCCGCACCTTCGCCTGCCGCGATCCGGCCGGCGTCGAGATGCGTGTGATGTTGCTCGTCGATACCGACGCGGAACTTGACCGTCACCGGAATCGATGTTCCCTCTGTTGCTTTCACCGCCGCCGCTACGATGCGTCCGAACAGTTTGCGCTTGTAGGGGAGCGCGGCGCCACCGCCTTTTCGCGTCACCTTCGGGACCGGGCAACCGAAGTTCAGGTCGATGTGGTCTGCGAGGTTGTCTTCGACGATCATCTTCGCCGCGGCGTAGGTCGTGTCCGGATCCACGGTGTAGAGCTGCAGTGACCGCGGGGTTTCGGTCGGACCGAAGGTAGTCATGTGCATCGTGGCGGGCTGGCGCTCGACGAGCGCACGAGCAGTGACCATCTCGCAGACATACAGACCGGAAGTACTGCCGGCGCGCGCAATCTCCTGCTCTCGGCACAATGTGCGGAACGCCACATTGGTCACACCTGCCATCGGAGCGAGAACAACGGGACTGTTCAGCTCGAGTGAGCCGATCTGCAATGTCATGGGAGAAGCCTCTTGAATCTGTGGACGGGAGAAATGCCGTGTGCCCGGCACCGATACCGGTACCGGGCACACGGAATCTCAGTTCAGGAGGCGCGAGCCTCCGCTTTGGCGGCTTCGCGTGCGAGGGAACGATCACGCATTTCTTCGAACTTGGTGGCCTGACGCTCGAGGTCTTCGAGGAACACGGCCAATTCTTCACGCTTGGCCTCCCCGACGCCGGTGAAGTCCTCACGTTCGAAGATCTGCCATTTCCGCAGGACCGGCCACACCACGTCCTCGAGGTGCTGACGCAGATCGTAGATACCGTGCTTGGCCATCAACACACCGTTGCGGCGGAAGTTCGGCATCCCGGCACCGGGCATCTGGAAGTTCATCACGATATGCGAGATCGCTTCCAACGTCTGATCCGGCGCGATGTCGAGGGCTGCAGCGGTGACGTTGCGGTAGAACATCATGTGCAGGTTCTCATCCGCCGCGATGCGCTGGAGCATCCGGTCGGCGATCGGGTCGTCGCACACCTTGCCGGTGTTGCGATGCGAGACGCGCGTGGCGAGTTCCTGGAAGGTGACGTACGAGACCGAATGCAACAGTCCGGTCTGTGCGCCCGCCGGTGAGGCGAAACCGTTGGTCATGTGAATCATCCGGGCCTGCTCGAGCGCGACCGGATCGACACCGCGGGTGACCACCAGGTAGTCGCGCATGACGATGCCGTGCCGGTTCTCCTCGGCGGTCCACCGTCCCACCCAGGTGCCCCAGGCGCCGTCCTGCGAAAAGTTTTCGGCGATCTCGCGGTGGTACGAGGGCAGATTGTCCTCGGTGAGCAGGTTGGTGATCATCGCTGCTCGCGCTACCTCGGAGAGGTCGCTTTGCTCCGGGTCGTAATCCACCCCACCGAGTGCAGCGAAGTTGCGGCCTTCGTCCCACGGCACGTAATCGTGCGGGTGCCACTCCTTCGCCATCGACATGTGGCGGTTCACGTTGTCTTCCGCAACAGGAACCAGCTCGTGTAGCAGCTCCAGCTGTGTCAGATCCCTCGCCATTACATTGCCTCCATACATTGCCGATATCCGGACCTAGCCTACGGCACCGTAACTTCGCTGTGAACGCTCCCGAGTTGCGTGGCGCACAGTAGTCGGCCGGGAACCAAGGCGTAGTAGCCCCCGTAGCAGTTCAATTCCCCATTGACAGTTCGTTCCCCGTAGCCGAACTGTTACCAAGTGTACGACGATGTATTTCGGATGTTGCCCGGGCCGTCGGTGGAGATGAGGGCGTCCGAGCCGAACACGCGGTGGACGGCATCCGCCACCGCGTGGACCTCCTCGGTGCCCCCAGTAGGACTCGAACCTACGACCTGCGGATTAAAAGTCCGTAGCTCTACCAACTGAGCTATAGGGGCGCGGATCGAAAGTGTAATGGGTGTTCCCAGTCGGCAGGCAGGTACCCCCAAAGAGTGTCGAGCAGCTATTTGCCGAAGCTGCTGCAACCTTCGGGCACGGGGATTCCGGCGAGCCGCTCGTCGATCCACGCGTGGGAACCAGGCAAGCCCGACACTGCGACTGTCATGTGCTCACCGAGGTATTCCTCCAACCGGACGTCGGATCCGTGGGCGCACCATTCGTCGTACAGGGTCTCGGCGCCTTCTCGGGGGATCCAAAATTCCTGCTGTCCTTGGTAGATGAAGACTGGGGCCGACGGTGCGAGGTCGCCGCCCATCCGCGTCTGAGCAATGATCTCCTCCGCGATCGGAGTGCGATCCACGTTCGGTATGTCCGAGAGTGCTTGGACGGGTATCGGTGCCACCAGCCCGCCTGGGGCGAGTAGATAGACACACATGTCCTTCGCGATCTGCGCGAGCCGAAGTCCGTTCGCGTTCATGAGTTGGAACATTTCCGGGTACTCACGGGCGACGCCGAGTGCTGCGGAGAGAAACAATGTCGATGCTGCATTGGTTCCGTTCATGGATCCGAGCAGAATGCGGTAGTCGATCGGCGCACCGCCGAACGCGGTACCGACGATGTTCACCTCCGGGGCGTAGGACGGTGCGAGTTGCGCGGCCCAACCGGATGCGATTGCGCCTCCGGAATAACCGGTCACGGCGATCGGAGATTTCTTGTCGAGCCCCAACTGCGGTAGAGCGACCATTGCTCGCAGTGCATCCAGTACTGCGTGTCCGGCCATCCGTCCGGCGGCATACGCCTGCCGGGGGCCTTGGTGGTCGGTGACCGCCACTGCATAGTTTTTGGCCAGAAAGAGCTGCACTGCAACAATTTCCGGTGCAATACCGCGGGGGAGTGTCCACGACGGTGCGCACGTGTTGCCCAGTGAATCTATTGCCATGTTGTAGGCGACGACAGGTCGACTACCTTTTCCGGTCCATGGTGCGGTGGGCACGATCACGGTGGTGGCAGCTGCGACGGGGCGGTCCTTGGAATCTGTGGATCGAAACAGGATCTGGGTGGAGGTCACCGGTGTGATCAGTGGGCCGACGTTCACCTGCCGGGTGCCGAGGATGGCTCCAGGGCTCGAATTCTCGTATCCGGCAGGCGCGTCGAACCATGGGTCCGAGAGCGATGTGGCCGCGGCAGATGCGGGATCCTGCTTCGGCGTGATGAAGTCCGTCACGGGATCGGCGCTGACCGACCACGGATGGGTAGCGATCAGTGCGGTTATGAGAACTATTCCTGCCCAACGATATAAGAGCTCTTTGACAACCATGCTGTCACCCGAATTCGTCATCTACGACCGGCTTTGTGTGTCCTTGATCACACTATGTCCAACTTCGACGTCGCGAGTTGTCAGCGACGGGTCGAGTTCGAATCGTTATCCGATTCTTTCGAGACCTGGACTGGGGCAATCGGATAACCATCGGAATGGGTGGGCCGCCCAGGAGGCGTCGAGGAAAACCGGGGTTGGGAAGTTGTCACCGAAACACATTGAATCAAGGCGTTTCTCGTGGTTCGACCTCTTGGCACCGTTGTGGATTGGCTGGAGGAGTATGTGCAGTCGATCGAGGATGTCTTTGATCGACGCGAGGATGCCGGTTCGCGATATTCAGTTGCGCAACTTCGTAGTTCGACTTTGGGTCGCCGCAGTCTCCAAGGTGGTTCTGCCGATGGCCGAGGTATGCGCAGGCTTGCTCGTGCCGAACGGGCATCGAGTCGATAACGAAGTCGCAGTACTTGTACGACCAATCGCTTCGGCTGACGGAGGGGGCGAGGGCCTTCGTGATGCGATCGAGGTCATTTTGTCGACAGGTCCTGCAATGCAGGGTAATTCGTTGAACAAGGTTATGGAGAAGCTCACGGCGTTGGCGGCGATCAAGGCCATGCATGCCGGGGTGGTGGGATACTTCGGTCAGAACGCACCGTTCCCTGGTTACGACCGCGCTCTCGGCGTCTGGCTGAGTACTGTGCTGCTGAGCGGACTGGCGACAGGATTGCGGTGGAGTTTCAAACGTCGCGATTGGCTCTGATGGCCGTCGGCAAGTCGGCCGACCGGTTCGGGGCCTTACAGTGGGGTATTATTTGTAAAGTATGCGCTTCTCGGGAGCGTCCACCCTGCCCTGCGTGAGCTAGTGGCTCGAGTGCGCACCCCCTGCAGCGCACTCGAGCCGGGTGAAGCGTACCACTCGGATTGTTTGTTTCTCGTCGTCGATTTGTCTGTTTTCTAGGTTTCTCAGGTATTTCTGGGGCTATGAACAGCTTTGTCGAGGACATGGTGACGTACGCTCGATCAGCGGTATGGACTGCTGATATGCAGAGCGCTTTTTTCGGAGGCACGAAAAGTAATGGCACAACAAGAGCGCGCACGCAGGACCAGAGCGGCGATCGTCGAGGCTGCGGCGACGGAGTTCGCCCGACGTGGATACGCGGCTGCGTCCGTCAATGCGATCCTGGAGGGCTCCAACGCCACCAAGGGTGCGATGTACTTCCACTTCCAATCGAAGGAAGATCTGGCCCGGGCAGTGCTCGTAGCTGCGCTGGAGAGGTACACCGCTATCACCGAGAAGTGGCAGGGCTCGACGCTGCATCCCTTCGAAATCATTCGCGGCATCATCGACGACATAGCGCTCGGATTTCAGACCGACGTCATAGTTCGAGCCGAGTTTCGGCTGATCGTCGAACCGGAGTTCTACAGCGAGGTCAAATCCGGGAGTGGCCGAGCATGGGGCCTGGCCGGACACGAATTGGCACGTAGGGCCCAGGAGATGGGCGACATGAAGCGGGAGTTCGGCCCGGACATATTCACCAGGGTGCTGAGCGCGTCACTGGCGGGTCAGCGGTTCATGGCCGACCTCGTGTCGGACAGCACCGAACTGCGTGCGCTGTTCCAGGAATCCCTCGAAGTACTCCTCTATGCGATGGCAACACCTCAGTGGTTGGACGCCTGGCAACGTGTCGGATGGCCACCGCTGGAACCGGCGGCCTCAAAAAGCGCCTCTGACCTGCCGGTTTGAGTTTTCCGAAAGAAGTGCCCTAAGCTATCCAAGCTCCCAACGGAATGCCGTTGAGGGTAACGTCAGAGCAGTTCGAGATTGTGGAAGCTCGTAGTTCGAGTAGCTACAAGTTCGAGCAGTTCGGCGGGCCCCCTTCGTCTAGCGGCCTAGGACGCCGCCCTTTCAAGGCGGTAGCGCGGGTTCGAATCCCGTAGGGGGTACGTTCGATCGTCGGAATTGACAATCCGGTGTGCAGTACAGCAGTCTCTTGCAGGCTGGTGCGGTTCGAAGCGGGTTGATCACCTGCTAAAGTTTGCGCCAGTTGAGTTCGACGCTAGGCCCTGTAGCGCAGTTGGTTAGCGCGCCGCCCTGTCACGGCGGAGGTCGCGGGTTCGAGTCCCGTCAGGGTCGCAAGTTCGGTGTAGATACCGAATTAATAAATCAGTACGAAGTTCAGCTCAGTACATGGCATTGTCACCGGTGCCGCCCGGCCAGGTAGCTCAGTTGGTACGAGCGTCCGCCTGAAAAGCGGAAGGTCGCCGGTTCGATCCCGGCCCTGGCCACCACAGTCTCAGTACCAAGCCTCATTCGGTTCATCCGAGTGGGGCTTTTTTGTTCTCTCGGGCGGCGAGCGAGATCGGAAATCCGGCGCCGAAACCTCCGGACTTTCACCCAGTGAGAATTCATCCCCATTGTGCTGTCGGCCACTGCTACTTTTTGGCTCTACCGAGCGGGAATGTGCCGCCTCCTGAGGAGCCAAGGACCAAAAATGCTGCACGACAAGTCAACTCGATTCGAGTTCGAGGATCGAAGCCGCCCGTGCGCGATGACCACCCCTGTCTCGCGACCAGTACTTGGGGGACGTCGATGACGACGAGTCCAGGTTCAGTGGCTCCAGAGACGATGGCGCCGCAGGCTGCCCGCTACACGAGAAAGCGTTCGGCTGCGGTGATCATCCTCGTTCTCAGTTTGGTCGAGGTCATCAGCGCGTTCGAAACCTCGATGGTGTTCGCTGCAATCCCGACCATCATCAGCGACTTCAACAGTGACGCCGCGACGGTCGGTTGGGCAGTGACCGCATTCCTCCTGGTCGCCGCTGCCTCTGCCGCGGTGTGCGGACGTCTCGGTGACATGTACGGGCGTGAGCGGGTTTTGATCGTCGTCCTGGCTATCGCCACGTTCGGCTCGTTGTTCAGCGCCATCGGCGACAGCGTGGGCGCGATCATCGGCGGCCGCGCCATCCAAGGCGTTGCAGGTGCGATTCTTCCGCTGTGCATCGGACTGGCACGTGCGCATCTGCCCAACGTGAAGGTTCCGGTTGCGATCGCGGTTATCTCGGGTACCGCCGTGGCTGCCGGTGCTGGATCGGCCTTCATCGCCGGCATGATGATCGACTACGCGAGCTGGCACATGATTTTCATCGTCGCGGCTGTATATGCGACGTGCATGCTGCTGCTCGTGGCGTTCGTGCTTCCGTGGCTTCCCCCCGTCGGGACCACCCAAAAGCTCGACTGGATCGGCACCATCGCATTCGCACCCGCCATCGCGGGAATCCTGCTGGCCATCACCAAGGGCAGTTCATGGGGTTGGACCGATGGAAAGACCCTCGGCCTGCTTGTCGGCGGTGTGGTCGTTCTCGCGCTGTGGGTTCTGTGGGAGCTTCGCGTGACCGACCCGATTGCGAACGTGCGTCTGCTTACCGATCGCAAACTCGCGTTGACGATGCTCGCGACGCTGACCCTCGCGGTCGGTCCCTTCGGAATCAGCAACTTGATCGTCCCCATCGTCCTGCAGTCGCCGTCCAGTGGCTCTTTCGGTCTCGGCATGTCACCCAGCGCGGCTGGGGCTCTGACACTTGCGGGCGCGTTGCTGGGCTTCTCTTTCACTCCGTTGAGCGGGCGTCTCTCACGAACGGTGGGTTCTCGCGTTTCGCTGCTCATCGGCGGACTCATGTATGCGGTGTCGGCGGTGCTGCTCTACGCGTTCAACGACGCCAAGCTCGGGATGTTCGCAATGGTCGTCACCGTGTCCATCGCGACATCGTTCGCCTACACTGCGCTCCCGAACCTCGTCGTCGAGTCTGTTCCGGTCGAAAACACCAGCGAAGCAACCGGTTTGAATGCAGTTGTTCGAACTGCCGGGCAGGGGATCGGCGCATCGATCGCGACGGTAATCCTGGCATCGTCCGCCATCGCGGGGAGTATCGCACCCACTGTCAGTGGATTGAACTTGGTCGTTGTGGTGATCCTCATCGGCACCGCGGCTACCATCGCACTCGCACTGATGCTGCGGCCAGGCACGGTCTACGCCGAGGCCTGAGTATCAGCGAAGCCTCGACAGCGATAAGACCACGGCACCCCAGCGGACGAATGCTGGGGTGCCGTGGTCGTCGAGCACGTCTGTAATGTACCCGCCGGCTCGAACTCGCTAGGCTTGGCCCGTGGATGTGATCGAGGAAGCCCAGCGCGATCTTGCGCGTGGGGACAATGCACACGCTCGGGACCGACTGTATGCGGCACTTCGTACGACTCCAGCGTCCCAGCCGATTTTGGAACTACTCGCCTACACCCATCTGCTGATGGGCGAACGTGCAGCAGCGGGTGCCGCCTGGTTCCTGACCTCGAAAGCAGACGGCGATCCCACAGCATCAGCTGCGTTCGCAGCATTGGAAGCGCGCTATCGGTCGCCGATCTCGTTGGCACGAGGCCTACCGATAAACGCACCTTCCGAGTACTATCCGGCCCCGGCACAGGCTCGACTCGAACGATTGTCCTCGGCTATCCGTGCGAACGGCCAACAGTGGGTTCCACCTCGCGACACGGTCTACTTCGACGAGGTGGGCGTCGATTCCGACGACTTTCTCGACGACGACCTTCCCGGTTCGAACGGTGCCTACAGCGACCGAAGTCGTCCGATTCGGCAGCGCGTGGTGGCATCGTTGATCATCTTGGCAATTGCTGCGACGTCGGCTTCGGTGATTCTGGCCATCGTGTTCGGCTGACCGCTTCTTCACGCGTTCGCAGCAGTTGCTAGCTTCCGATCAGTTCTTCCTGGGTGGCGAGTGCAGTTCCCCATCGGGCCAGGGCGACCCGACGTGTTTCCGGTTCACCGCCGTCCCTGCCTTCGGCGATGGTGATCACTGTGCGGGACAGTTCGAACAGGCTGACGCGATTGTCTCGGGCGGTCGCGAAAAGATCCGCTACTGCCCGCGCGGCACTCCCACCGCGAACGCCGACGAGGACACCCGTCGCGATGTCGACATCGGTGCGTGAAGCTGGTCCCCGAGACGTCATTGTGTCGGGACTTCTATCGATCATGAGCGGTTCCTTATTGGTTTGGTTCGGTTCTGCTGCCCATTGCGCAGACGCGCCCACTCTCCCACACCCAGTCGACGGGTACACAAGGACAAGCTCCAAGTCTCACGAAGGTGATGCTCGAACGTGGATGCGTTCGCCCTGGGGGCCGAAGAGACTCAGTATCTCCACTGGTCGATCGTCGACCGCACCGAACCAATGTGGCACGCGTGTATCGAATTCCGCGGCCTCGCCCGGCTTCATGACGATGTCGTGTTCACCGAGTACCAATCTCAATCTGCCGTTGAGAACGTAGAGCCATTCGTAACCTTCGTGAACGCGAGGATCAGGGTCGGTGCGAACGGGATCGACGACGAGCTTGTATGCCTGCATCCCACCCGGTCGTCGGGTAAGGGGGTGGATCGTCACGTGCTCGCGTCGAATCGGAGCCGAGCGCACCCGCGGATCCTCGACGGGTGGTGCGCTGACGAGTTCGTCCAAGGGGATCTGGTGTGCCCGGGCGATCGGGAGGAGTAGCTCCAGGTTCGGTTTTCGGTCGCCGGATTCGAGTCGGGAGAGTGTGCTGAGCGAGATTCCGGTCGTCTCGGCGAGTGCGGCGAGCGTGGTGCCACGCTCGCCGCGTAGTCGCTTCAGACGTGGACCCACAGCTGCGATGATGTCGTCGAAGTCCGTTTCAAGGCTGGCCATGCACCTATTGCAGTTTCAGCAAACGGATTTGTCAAACGGTGATGCGCAGGGTGAGTCGATCGCCGAAGTAGTGATCGAGCGTCCTCTCGACCTACATACTGTGAATGTGACCACCGACGTTACGTCGCAGCAAACACCTCTACGCCGCTCGCGTGTCGTGCGAGATGCATACGGTTCGACGGCGGCCGAGGCTTTCATGATCATCGCCATCGCGACGATTCTGCTCACTCGCCTGTATCTGGAATTGACCGACTACCCACAGGTCGGCGGTAAAACCCTTCACATCGCACACGCGCTGTACGGCGGCGCCCTGATGATGTTCGCCCTGTTGATCGGGTGGATGTTCATCGGGTTCGCGGTCCGCGCAATTGCCGTCCTGCTCGGCGGTATCGGATTCGGCCTGTTCCTCGACGAGGTCGGCAAATTCGTCACGAAGGACAACGACTACTTTTACGGCCCGTCTTCGGAAATCATGTATGTGCTCGTCGTCGTCCTCGTGGGTAATCGAATCGTGCGCGACATTCGACGTCCGTCGCATCAGGAGACGTTGGCCAACGCGGCACTGATAGCCGCGCATGGCATCGCACACGGATTGCCGGACCACCGGCGCGCGTGGGCTCTGCGGATGGTCGACCGGGCCGAGGCGGAGGGCGAGGATGCCGCGACCATCGCCGGGCTCCGACTCCTTCTCGAGAACTGCAGGACCGGATCGGCACGCCTGTACGACGCCCAGCAGTTCGCGCCTCGCTTGATCCCGAAGTTCTTCAAGAGCCCTCGATGGGTGTCCGTTGTTGCGTGGGGCATGACCCTCGTGTCGTTCCTGGGCGTGGTCTTCGGGATCGTCGAGTTGGTTCTCGGGAATCTCCATCTCGATACTCGCGACATGAATATCGAGGTCGAGGGTATGGGGGTAGCGAGCGGAATTCTGTTCGTGTCCTCCGTGCTGACCTTTGCGCTCGCACTGCCGTCGGCGATTCGGCTTCGTCGAGGAAAATTGTGGCCACTGCACATGCTTCGCATCGCGGCCTTGATCTTCACGCTGTTGAACGCGTTGGTCGATTTTGCTCAGGAGGGATTCAGTGCGCTGGCCAGCGTCGCGATCGGATTGATGGCGCTGGCTGTGTTTTCACATCGAATCAATGTTCGGACGGTGGAGATTGCCGAGGAGAATGCCGCACACGGCGATGTTCTCTCTATGCCCCGCTAGGGAGTTCGAGTGTGCGAGTACTGAAGAAAGTTCGAATCGTCTCGGTGAACGGATCTCGGAACTCGATCGATCGAGCCAGCAGCTGCAGCGGATGCGAATAGTCGTCACCGGCGACGTCGTAGAAGTCGGGGTAGAAGTTGTCACCCAGAATCGGCACCCCCATCGAGTTCATGTGAAGGCGCAGTTGATGTGTGCGTCCGGTGGTGGGTCGCAGAGTGTAGAGACCGTGACTCAGGTTGTGGTCGGTGAGCTCGACATGCGTTTCGGCATTCGGTTCGCCAGGTACTTCTTCGGCGCGAAGTACGCCGCGTACCTTGATCATCCGGCTACGCAGGGTGAGTGGAAGCTCGAGCTCCGGATCGAATCGTGCCACGGCGTGATAGACCTTCGTCACGGCCCGCTGCGCGAACAATTCCTGATAGGCACGGCGAACTTCGGGGCGGACGGTGAAGATCAGCACTCCCGCGGTCAGACGGTCGAGTCGATGGGCGGGGCTCAGGTCGGGTAGACCCAGCTCTCGGCGCAGTAGAACGAGCGCGGACCTGGCGATGTACGCCCCACGGGGCATCGTCGCCAGAAAGTGCGGCTTGTCGATGACCAGCAGGTCTCGGTCGTGGTGGAGGATGTCGATCGGGAACGGCACGACGGGTTCGAGCGGTGGATCGCGATAGAGATAGATATCGCTGCGCGGAACGAGCGGTGAGCTCGGGTCGAGGGGCACCCCTGCCGCATTCACCACTTCCCGTGCCGCGACTTTTTCTCGCAGACGTCTCTCATCGTGTGGGAAACGATCGACGAGATAGTCCATGACGGTGGGGAAGGTCTCGGTATCCGGCATTCGAATCCGGGTAGGACCGAGGCCGTCACGCAGGGGAAGCGGTGCGCGTGCCATGGAACAACTCTAACGTCGGATCTGTCGGTGCAACACGAGCGCTGTAACGAAGACGCGACGGCAGAGCTGTCCTCTGGCGTTCTAGATGGAGACGATCATCTTTCCGGTGTTCTCTCCGCGGAGCAGACCGATGAATGCCTGCGGCGCGTTGTCGATACCCTCGACAACGGTTTCGTCCCACTCGATGACGTTGTCGGCAAGCCATGTCGCCATCTTCCCGCTGAACTCACCGACGAGATGCTGGTAGGAGCCGGCGATGAAGCCCTTCAACATAAGTTCCTTGCCGATGGCCAGAGCCAAGTTTCGAGGCGCAGGAGTGGCTTCGGTCGAGTTGTACTGAGAGATTGCTCCGCACAATGCAATTCGGCCGTTCTTGTTCATCGACGCGATGGCAGCCTCGAGGTGGTCGCCGCCGACGTTGTCGAAGTACACATCGATTCCGTCCGGAGCGGCCTCGGCGAGCTGCTTCGTCACCGAACCGTCGTGGTAATCGAACGCAGCATCGAAGCCCAGCTCGCGTAGCCGAGCAACCTTGGCCTTGGACCCTGCGCTACCGATTACGCGAGACGCTCCGAGTGCCTTGGCGATCTGGCCGACCAGTGAACCGACGGCGCCCGCTGCACCCGAGACGAACACCACGTCACCGGGCTTGAACTGTGCCACCGCGGTGAGACCGACATAGGCGGTGAGCCCGGTCAGGCCGAGAGCCCCGAGGTAGGCAGAAGGGGACCCCTTGTCGAGGTCGACTTTCATGGCCGATCTGCCGTCGAGGACAGCGGTGTCCCGCCATCCCTTCCCGTGCAGCACGGCGTCGCCGACTGCGAAAGCGTCACTGCGGGTTTCGACTACCTCGCCCACGGCGCCGCCGTCGAGCGGTGCATCGACCTGGAACGGCGGAACGTACGACTTGACGTCGTTCATCCGGCCGCGCATGTAGGGATCGACGGACATGACGATATTGCGGACGAGTACCTGACCATCCTGAAGTTCGGGAAGGTCGATCTCGACGGTGCGGAAGTTCTCCGGCGTCGGCTCACCGTGTGGACGTGAAGCGAGATGAATTTCCTTGGCGCGCAAGGGATACTCCTAGTCTTCGGTGACCGTGACGGTCACATCGATGTTGCCGCGGGTCGCGTTGGAATACGGGCAGACCTGGTGGGCTTTGTCGGCAAGTGCCTGGGCCTCGTCGTGGGGGAGATTCGGTAGCGTGACCTCGAGCGTGACCTCGAGCTGGAATCCGCCGGCATCGTTGGGGCCGATGCCGACCTGGGCACCGACAGCCGAGTCCGTCACATCTGCCTTGTTCGCACGGGCGACCATTTGCAGGGCGGAGTGGAAGCAGGCTGCGTAACCTGCAGCGAACAGTTGCTCCGGATTGGTGCCCTGGCCGTTGCCACCCATGGCCTCGGGGATCGCGAGTTCGAGGTCGAGACGACCGTCCGAGCTGCGGGCGCGGCCGTTGCGGCCTTCTCCGGTTGCCAATGCTTCGGCGGTGTAAATGGTAGCCACAGTCATCCCTTTTCTTGGTGGAGTGCGTCGGCCAGTGCGGCCAAGACGTTCTTGAGGTTGGTGAGTTCGTCGACGCTCATGCCGGTCTGCGAGGCGAGTTGCATCGGTATGCCGGCTGCCTCGCTGCGTAGCGCGCTGCCCGCTTCGGTCAGGTGAATCTCGACTCTTCGCTCATCGGACGTGAGGCGCCGACGTTCGATGAAGCCGAGGCCTTCGAGCCGTTTGAGCAGCGGGGACAACGTCCCGGTGTCGAGATCGAGGGCGGTGCAAATGTCACGGACGCCGCGCCCGTCCTTTTCCCACAGCACCAGGAGTACCAGGTACTGCGGATAGGTGATCCCGAGTTTGTCGAGGATCGGACGGTAGGCGGCAGTGGTGGCTCGCGATGCCGAGTACAACGCAAAGCACACCTGGCGATCGAGTGCGAGTTCGTTGGTCACGTGCACAAAGGTAGCGCACGTTTAAGTTGTTCGCAACCTACATGGACCGACTGCACACTATCTCGCCGTTTCGACGGGATTCCGCCGGTCGGGCCAGACAGTGTGCAGTCAGGGGTCGAAACTAGCGAGCCAGAGCAGCGGCCTCTACGAGGTTGCGCAGTGAGGCTTCGACCTCGGCGTTACCTCTGGTCTTCAGCCCGCAATCCGGATTGACCCACAGACGACCAGCAGGAACGGCCTTCAATGCCGCCTGCAAGGAAGCGGTGATCTCCTCGACGCTCGGAACCCGCGGTGAGTGGATGTCGTACACACCTGGACCTACACCGAGATCGAATCCGACGTCATTGAGATCGTCGAGGACTTCCATGTGGGAGCGGGCGGCCTCGATCGACGTCACATCGGCGTCGAGTGCGACGATCGCATCGATCACCTCGCCGAACTCCGAGTAGCACAGGTGCGTATGGATCTGCGTGGAATCCGCTACCCCTGACGTCGACAGCTTGAATGCACGCACAGCCCATTCCAGGTAGGCCTTCTTGTCCTCTGTGCGCAACGGAAGCAGTTCGCGTAGTGCCGGTTCGTCTACCTGGACGATCGCAATTCCTGCCGATTGCAGGTCGACGGTCTCGTCGCGGATGGCCAGTGCGACCTGATCCGCGGTGTCGGCCAGCGGCTGATCGTCGCGAACGAACGACCACGCGAGGATCGTGACAGGTCCGGTCAGCATGCCCTTGACCGGCTTGTCCGTCAGTGACTGAGCAAAGGCGATCCAGTCGACGGTCATTGCACCGGCCCGGCTCACATCACCGAACAGAATGGGAGGACGCACGCATCGTGAACCGTAGGACTGAACCCAGCCATTGGCCGTGGCTGCGAAGCCGTGCAACTGCTCCGCGAAGTACTGCACCATATCGTTGCGCTCCGGCTCGCCATGTACGAGAACATCGAGGCCCAACTTCTCCTGCAGTGCAATGACATCGGCGATCTCGGCGTGCATGCGAGACACGTACTCGGCATCGTCGATCTCGCCCTTGCGTAATTCGGCCCTGGCGAGACGGATCTGCGTTGTCTGCGGGTACGAACCGATGGTCGTCGTCGGGAGCGGTGGGAGGTCGAGTCGAGCAGTCTGGGCCACCCGACGCTCGGCAGCGGGACTGCGATCGACTCTCACACCATTCTCGAGTCGCGTGCGAACCGCATTGTCGTGCACTCGGGGGTCGGTGCGACGGGATTCCGCAGCGACGCGTGCCGCAGCGAGTTCGGTTGCAACGCAATCGGTTCCCTCGCGAAGTGCACGCGCGAGCACGGTCACCTCCTCGACCTTTTCTGCGCCGAACGCCAGCCACGACCGCAGTGGATCCACGATCTGGGTCTCGGCGTCGAGCGTGTACGGAACATGAAGTAGCGAGCAGGAACTCGACACGGCGAGCGCGCCAGCGCTGCCCAACAGGCTCGCCAGCGTGGCCAGGGCCCGGTCCAGATCGGTCCGCCAGACATTGCGGCCGTCGACGATGCCTGCCACAAGAAGCTTGCTCGCCAGAGCGGGCACCGCAGCGACCTGCTCGACGGTTCCCGGGCCCGTGAGATCGACCGACAACCCCTCGATGCCGGTCGAGGCCAGTATTGGCAACGCGTCACCGAGGTACCCGAAGTACGACGCCACCAGTATTGCCGGCCTTCTCTCGACGGCGCTGAGGTAGTCGTAGGCGCGTCCGGCGGCGGCGAGTTCGGCTTCGGTTCGATCCGCGACCAGAGCAGGCTCGTCGATCTGGACCCATTCGGCACCCGCGTCGGACAGCTGTGTCAACAGATCCGCGTACAGCGGGAGGATTTCGTCGAGGCGGTCCAGCAGCCGAGCGTCACCGCCGACCGATTTCGAGAGCAGCAGAAATGTGACTGGACCGACGATCACCGGGCGGGCCGGAATATCCAGTGCGCGAGCCTCGTTCAGCTCGCCGAGAATCTTCTCCGGGTGGAGAGCGAACGTTGTGCTCGGTGCAATCTCGGGTACGAGGTAGTGATAGTTGGTGTCGAACCACTTGGTCATTTCCAAGTGCTGCACGGTGTCGTTGCCACGCGCGGCGGCGAAATACCGATCGAGATCGTCCTCGATGGCGCTTACCCGTTCGGGCAGCGCACCGAGGAGGACCGCGGTGTCGAGCACCTGGTCGTAATAGGAAAAGGTGTTGATCGGCACGGAGTCGAGCCCCGCGGACTTCAGCGAAAGCCAGTCGTCCTCGCGTAACTGCTTGGCGACAGCGCCGAGTGCGGCGGCATCGATCTTTCCGGCCCAGTAGGACTCGACAGCCTTCTTCAGTTCGCGCTTCGGGCCGATTCGGGGTGAACCGAGAACTGTCGCAGTGAATTCGAATGTCACTTCGTGTGTCTCCAGATACATGGCGTGATGGGTGGAACACCACCGTGCGCGCGAGTACGCCTGAGCCCAAGACGAGACTTCAGGTCTACTCGCCCACTCCACGGGGCGGTGAACCGCTACGCACGGCGTGCGCAGCACAGAAGGCAGGTATTCGGACTCGCAGGCGCGCGATCTTCCTAAGAAAGCTCGAGATCGCTCCTAGTGGCCGTCGCTTCCCAGAGAGGCTTCTCCAGTGCTTGATAGACGGCGGTCGTTCCTGCATACCGCTGCGGGACAATCCCGGATTCTCACCGGGTTCCCTCTTGCGTCGCCCTTGCGGACTTCGGGGCTCCTCTTGGCCGCGGGCGAACCGACTGCATGCATGAGCATAGGCGCTCGGCTGCCTCCGGAGAAAGAGCTGCTACTCTCGAACCCATGACGCGCACGTATTTTTGGTTTAGCAGGCCGGCCCCGGGTGGGTCAGCCAGCGACACCATGCGCTGACACCCCACCCCACGAGCCGGAATCAGACCGGCTCGAAGTGCGCGTGGATTCACCGTGAACGAGTCGGTCTGGGAACAGGATCTTCCTTCATGACCATCGACATCAATACCAGCGATCCAGCTCTCGACGACTCGGCTTTGGACGACCGACGGACGATCAGTATCAGTCCGCTTCTGTCGCCGCGGACCGTTCGGCGTGAGCATGCCGCGGACGACGCCGTGGCGGCCGTGGTTCGACGCGGGCGCGACGGCGTCATCGACATTCTCGACGGACGTGACGACCGGCTGATCGTCGTCGTCGGACCATGCTCGGTGCACGACACCATCGCGGCGATGGACTACGCCCGGAGATTGGCCGCGAAGGCGGCCGAACTCGATGATCGCCTGCACATCGTCATGCGCGTGTACTTCGAAAAGCCGCGGACCACTCTCGGCTGGAAGGGCCTGATCAACGACCCGCATCTCGACGGCAGTTTCGACATCAACGAAGGCCTCCGTGTGGGCCGTCAGTTGCTCGTCGACATCTCGAGTCTCGGTCTTCCGGTCGGATGCGAATTCCTCGACCCCATCACCCCTCAGTACATTGCGGACCTGGTCAGCTACGGTGCCATCGGCGCACGAACCGCAGCCAGTCAGGTGCACCGTCAACTGTGCAGCGCGTTGTCGATGCCCGTCGGAATCAAGAATTCGACCGAAGGCGATGTTCAGGTCGCGGTCGACGGAACTCGGGCAGCGGCGTCGAGCCATGTCTTCCCCGGAACGGACCTCGACGGTCATTCCGCGTTGATCAGAACCGTCGGGAATCCTGACTGCCATGTGATCCTGCGCGGCGGCACCGACGGTCCGAACTACGACGCAGAGACTGTCGCCGACACCATCGCGCGGCTCCGGAAGTCGAATCTTCCCGAGCGGTTGGTGATCGACGCGAGCCACGGCAACAGCCGAAAAGACCACAACAAGCAGGTCGATGTCGTGACGGACGTGTCGGCACGGCTCTCAGCAGGCGAGCACGGGATCGTCGGTCTCATGTTGGAGAGCTTCATCGAAGCTGGGCGGCAGGACCTGACGCTCGGTCATGCGAACGAATTGACCTACGGTCAGTCGATCACCGATGCCTGCCTGGACTGGGACACCACAGCGGCGCAACTCGATGCACTCGCAGCCGCTGTCACCGAACGCCGCGCGGGCGGAACTGCACGCTGACGCGAGGGCCGGTGGCACGAGCGCTCTTGGGCACGGTGTGCTCCCACGTCCGTTGGCACGAACCGCCCATGACGATCAGATCGCCGTGGCCGAGTGTGAACTTCAACGATGCGCCGCCGCCACGCGGCCGCAGCATCAGTTGGCGGGTGGCACCGAGTGACACGATGGCAACCATCGTGTCCTCGGTGGCGCTGCGGCCGATGTTGTCTCCATGCCAGGCGACGCTGTCGGATCCATCCCGGTAGTAACACAATCCCGCGGTGGCGAAGGGCTCGCCCAACTCGGCCCGATAGTGCGCATCGAGTGCCGACTTGGCCTCGAGCAACCGTGCCTCGGGCCAGCTCTCGTGCTCGGAGTAGAAACGCACCAAACGCGGCACGTCGACCACGCGGTCGTACATCTGGCGTCGCTCGGCTCGCCAGTCGACGTCGGTGACGAGTTTATCGAACAAGTCCATGGTGCTCGCCCATCCGGGGCGAACATCGATCCATGCGCCGTTCGTGAGAGCGCGTCGCGTAACCGTGGATCCGAGTGGACCGAAGTCCTCGTCGGTGTCGGTGAACAGCGACCCCTGCAGTTCCACGCTCATGACCGACATCCTAGCGACATTCGAACGTACGTTCCAACGATGGATCCATCGAATTTTGTCGCCCTCGTGTCCTATCGTGTGCGCATGGGATACGAAATTCAAGTCACGATAGACAGCGACGACCCTCATGAGCAGGCCGCATGGTGGGCTGCGACCCTCGGATGGCAGGTGGAGGAACAGGACGAGAAGTTCATCAGGGAAATGGTGGACGCCGGTCACGCGAGCGAGGACGACACACTCCTCTTTCACGGTCGGCTCGTCTGGAAGATCGGCGCCGCAATCGTCGATCCCGAACGACCCTCGGCGCCACGCGTGCTCTTTCAGTGGGTTTCGGAGTCGAAAACAGTGAAGAACCGGCTACATTTCGACCTGAGGATCGGAGACGATCGCGAAGCGGTGGCAGAAAGCCTCGTCGAGACAGGAGCATCGATCCTCTATCGCGGTCAGCTCGGCCCGAGTACATGGATCACGATGGCCGACCCGGAGGGCAACGAGTTCTGCCTGTGTTAGAGGTACTTCACCGATACGCGCCCGGTGTCTGCCCGGTCCACCGCTTGAATGCCCGTCGGAAGGCGGACGGCTCCGAGAATCCGAGCTGGTGAGAAAGGTCGTCGACCGAATCGCCGCGACTCAGCCCGGAGATGGCGGCGTCGCGTAGTACTTCTTCGCGGATCTGGTTCACCGACGTGCCCTCCTGCCGCAACAGTCGGCGAAGGTGCGCGGTACTGACCGTCAGCTTGGCGGCGATTTCGTCGGTAGCTGGACTGCGGCCCTGAAGTCCCAGTTCGAGTGCTCGTCGCACTTGTGACGATGCGGTGCTGTCGTAATCGCGCGCAGTGAACAACAAGTTCGGTGACTCACGCAAATAGTCCGTCAGGCTCGCCTCGGTTTGCACGATCGGCGCTCGCATCGCGGCATTGTCGAACTCGAGGACTGCGACCGATGCACCGAATGCGACTCGGGTGCCGAACATTCGATCGTAGAGCTTGGCGGTTTCCGCGTCGGCCATGTCATAGGGCAGTTCGACCGAGTGCAGCTTCACTCGACCACCGATGAGCCACGCGGCGAAGCGATGTACCAGTAACATTCGAAAGTCGGTCAGCAATTGGCCGGCCCGCTCCCTGGCCTGCTCCGGCAGATGTGTGTTGTCCACCGGCGGCATCGTCAATCGCGTTGTGCTCTCACCGCGAGTGATCGTCATTGTCGGGAGTCCCGAGAGCACGCGCGTGGTTTCCGTCATCCGGTTCAACGCCGACGCGAGGTCGGGACTGTGTATGAGGGTCTGGCAGATGACGCGAAAACTGCCGCGCCGCATGGGCGTCGACGCCAATCCGAACAGCTCGTCGCCGGTGATCTGCCATGCGGACTGGGTGAACAACGTGACCTGTTCGGCGGTGAGTCGTGCGCGCGGATCCTTCAACGTTTCCGGTCCGATTCCCGCCATCGACAGTGGATACGACAGATCGACGCCGCTGCTCGCCGCGAGAGCAGTGGCATTGACGACGAAAGCGACGGGGATGGTTCTGGCGGTCATGGTGGTTGTCAGAGTCTCAGCAGTCTGTCGGACGCTTCGGCCAGCACGTCGTCTTTTTTGCAGAAGGCGAAGCGCACCAAAGTTTTCCACGGCTCGGCATGATCGACGAACGCGGTGACAGGGACGGCCGCCACGCCGATTCTCGCGGGAAGTGTGCGACAGAATTTCAGGGCGTCGGTCTCACCGAGCGGTGCCACGTCGGCACAGACGAAATACGTTCCGCTACTGGACTTCACCTCCAGACCAGCTTTGGTCAGCGCGGCGGAGAGTACGTTTCGTTTGGCGTGCAGTGAGTCTCGGAGTTCGTCCACCCAGGCGCCTTCATGGGTGAGCGCGTGCGCTACCGCAGGCTGGAATGGGGTTCCCCCGACGAACGTCAAGAATTGCTTGGCCGAGCGCACGGCATCGATGAGTTCGGCTGGGCCCAGCGCCCACCCGGTCTTCCAACCCGTTGCGTTGAAGGTCTTCGCGGCACTGGAGACGGTGACGGTCCGCTCGAACATGCCGGGCAAGGATGCAATCGGTACATGCTCGGAATTTTCGAAGACCAGGCGCTCGTAGACCTCGTCGGTCAGGACGAGCAAGTTGTTCTCGCACGCGATCTCGGCGATCCGGACGAGCTCATCACGCGTCAACACCATTCCCGTCGGATTGTGCGGGGAATTGATTACGAGAAGTCTGGTGTTCACCCCGATCGCACGTTCGAGCGCATCGAGGTCCACGGCGAAACCGGTTCCATCGGCGACGAGAGGGACCGTGGACCGACGGGCGCCGGCCAACGCGATCGCGGCAGCATACGAGTCGTAGAACGGCTCGATCAGCAAAACCTCTTCGCCGGGTTCGACGAGACCGAGGATCGTCGCGGCAATGCCTTCGGTGGCACCGACGGTGACGAGAACCTCGCAGGACGGGTCGTAGTCGATGCCGTAGCGGCGAGAGCGATCAGCGGCAATGGCCTCGCGAAGCACTGGCATA
This sequence comes from Rhodococcus sp. H29-C3, assembly GCF_030063405.1. Lineage (NCBI taxonomy): Bacteria > Bacillati > Actinomycetota > Actinomycetes > Mycobacteriales > Nocardiaceae > Rhodococcus > Rhodococcus sp. H29-C3. The sequence goes on from NZ_JASITC010000003.1 coordinate 233,802, forward strand.
CCCGACCCTGGCGCGTATTGATTGAGGCCGCCGGTAATGGCGTCTCGAGCGGCCGCAAGCATGGACGCAGGCCCGTCGGTGTCGGGAAATCCCTGACCCAGATTGACCGCGTCGCTCGCCACAGCGAGTGCTGTCATCTCCGCGAAGATCGTCGACGCGAAGGGGCGTAGACGCTCGACAGTTCGGCTTCGGTGCTCCGCGGACATTCATGCAGCGTAGCTGGTGTCACATTCGGTATGCGCGCCTCGTCCAGGAGGTAAGAACCCCATCATCGGAGAAGGAGAACGACATGTCGAGAATTCCGCCGGTAGCCCCGGCCGACGCTCCCGTACTGGTCCGAATGGCGTACAAGGCCGCATCCAAGATGGTCGGTGAGGTTCCTGAGCCCTTCGCCGTGTTCGCGAACCATCCGAAGCTGTTCTTCGCTTCGCTGACGCAGGAACTCGCAGCAGACAAAGCCTCGACTCGGCTACCGGTGAGTGTCCGTGAACTCGCGGTCTTCCGAGTGGCGTGGACGCTCGGCTGCACGTGGTGCATCGATTTCGGCAAGATGACCCAACGCCTCGACGGTCTCGATATCGAGCGGCTGCAAGAAATTGGCGACTATACGACGTCAACGAAATACACCGACGACGACCGAGCCGCGATCACATACGCCGACGTGATGACGGCCGACCCCAGTGCGGTGACGGACGCCCAGGTCGCCGATCTGGAAGACCGGTTCGGCCGGGCCGGCGTCGTCGAGCTGACGTATCAGATCGGCCTGGAGAACATGCGTGCCCGGATCAATTCGGCTCTCGGGATCACCGAGCAGGGCTTCAGTTCGGATGCGTGCCGGGTTCCCTGGGAAAGTCCAGCGGCACCGTAACGCCTCGAAGCTTGGCCGGGTTGGCGAAATCGTAGGACGCCCAGACCGAGCCATCACGCACCGTGAACCCACCGGCCCGCGCCGGAAAGCTTCGTGCACCGACGAGGCCGGACGAGACGTATCCGAGCTGGCCGTTGCCCGAGGCCGGTTCCAGCGAGCCGAGCGTGTTCTCGCCGTACATCGCCACCAGCCCGAGGAAGAAGCGGGCGCACTTGTCGGGGCCGCGTACGGCCTGTGCAGCCGTGCGGGTGGTGCCGCCACTGTCTCCGATCATTCGGCATTCCGGATGCAAAGCCTGCGCGACCCGGCCGACGTCACCGGTCGCCATCGCGGCCATCAACGCCGTCACGGCAGCGTCGTGCTCGGCATCCGGTACCGGCGCCGGTGTAGAGTCGACCTGCTTGCGTGCACGCGAGGCCAGTTGCCGAGCCGAAGCAGTGCTCACATCGAGAATCGAAGCGACGTCGTCGAAAGGGACGGAAAAGCCGTCGTGCAATACGAACGCGACGCGCTGCGGGGGAGTGAGCGAGTCCAGGACCACCAGCGCGGCGAGCCTGGTGTCCTCGGTGCGAACGACGATCTGGAGCGGATCAGCCGACAACGTAGTCCCGGCCGGGACGTCGCGTGCGGTGACAATGGGCTCTGGAAGCCATTGTCCGACATACGTTTCTCGCCTCGAAGCCGCCGATTTCAGCCGGTCGAGACAGATCCTCGCCACAACCGTGGTGAGCCAGGCTCGAAGATCCTCGATGGACTCGGCGTCGGCCGACGCGAGCCGGATCCAACTTTCCTGTACCGCATCCTCGGCGTCGGCGACACTGCCCGTCACCCGGTAGCCGACTGACAGCAGATGGCTGCGATATGACTGAAAGTGTTCCGCGAGCGAAACAGTGCTCATGATCAGAAAAGTGTAGGCCGAGCCGGGGAGCGTGAGCCGATTTTACCTTCACAGCCGACGGTAGTGTCGATTGCGGCATCTTCCACTTCCCCGAAGCTGCCTACGATCGATCCGGGATCGAACTGTTCGAGCGCGAAGTGATCCCAGCACTCGCCTGAGCCCCGACTTACCGAAGGTCTTCGGGCAGGTCGTGTGGATCGACCGACAACTGCTGATTATCGGCCGCACGTACCTTCTCGGACAGGCCGATGTTGGCAAGCAGCAATGCCCACTCAGGTTCGGTGATCTCCGCCGTGGCTCGCTCGATGACGGACGCGTCGGTGGTTCCCCAGGCAATGGGCATGGGGGAGACCATCTGCCAGGTGTCACCGGTGGTGTTCGTGGTCCGGTCGGCAAGCACCGCGATCGACGGAACCAGTTCCCCTTCGACCAGTTCGTGGCCGGGCAGGGCGCGAATACTCCTGGTCACGAGCACATAGTGCCGTGCCTGGGCGTCGGGCTTCGCGATGTCCAGCAGAGCAAGAATGGTGACCCCGCGCGGACGGGTCTCGGCGATGACGGCCGGAATCAGCTGACCCTTCGCGTAGAGGTCCTCGACGGCGCCCACCTTCCGCGGTGCCCACACCGTGACCCACAGCGAGGTCGCTGCGGCGATGAGAAACACCGCACCCAGAATGTACGACCACGGATGAGCCATCCAGAAGAACCATGCTGCGAGGGCAACCAACACGACGGCCGTGACGATCGCAGACACTCTGAGCCTGCGAACCTCTGCCATCGTCTCGTTCACCGACGCGGCATGGGCTACATCGACAGGGAACTGGAAACGGCGCACATGCTCATTAGTAGCACGAATATCAGATGGCAGGACCGAGCAAGTCGTCTGCGTCGGTGATTCGGTATGCATAACCCTGCTCGGCCAGGAACCGCTGCCGGTGTGCTGCGTATTCGGCGTCGAGTGTGTCCCGTGAGACGACGGAGTAGAAGTGCGCCTGACCGCCGTCGTGCTTCGGACGCAACAGGCGTCCGAGTCGCTGTGCTTCCTCCTGGCGTGAACCGAAAGTTCCCGAAACCTGAACTGCCACAGATGCTTCCGGTAGATCGATGGAGAAGTTCGCGACCTTGCTCACCACGAGGGTCGGGATCTCGCCCTTTCGGAAGGCGTCGAACAACACTTCGCGTTCCTTGTTCTTCGTCGAACCTTGAATCACCGGAGCGTTCAGTGCCTCACCGAGCTCGTTCAACTGATCCAGGTAGGCGCCGATCACCAGGGTCGGCGCACCTTCGTGCTTGGCGAGGATCGACTTCACGACCGCCACCTTGGTGTGGGCCGTCGAGCAGAGTTTGTACCGCTCCTCGGGCTCGGCAACGGCATACGCCATGCGCTCGGCGTCGGTCAACGTCACCCGGACCTCGATGCACTCGGCGGGTGCAATCCACCCTTGTGCTTCGATGTCCTTCCACGGGGCGTCGTACCTCTTCGGCCCGATGAGCGAGAAGACGTCGCCCTCGCGGCCGTCCTCGCGCACCAGAGTTGCGGTCAACCCGAGACGACGACGTGATTGCAGATCAGCCGTCATCCGGAACACCGGCGCGGGTAGCAGGTGTACCTCGTCGTAGATCACCAATCCCCAGTCGCGGGAATCGAACAGTTCGAGGTGTTTGTACTCACCCTTGGTGCGGCGCGTGATCACCTGGTACGTGGCGATCGTCACAGGGCGAATCTCCTTGCGCTCGCCGGAGTACTCACCGATCTCTTCCTCGGTCAGTGAAGTGCGAGCGATCAGCTCACGCTTCCACTGACGGCCGGCGACGGTATTGGTGACAAGAATGAGCGTCGTCGCCTTGGCTTTGGCCATCGCGGCGGCGCCCACCATCGTCTTACCCGCACCACACGGAAGTACTACGACGCCGGAGCCGCCGGCCCAGAACGAATCAGCAGCCATCGCCTGATAATCGCGCAGAGTCCACTTACCGCCCTCGGTGTCGAGTTCGATGGGATGCGCCTCGCCGTCGACATAACCGGCCAAGTCCTCCGCGGGCCAGCCGATCTTCAGCAGCAGCTGTTTGAGGTGCCCACGCTCGCTCGGATGGACGAGAACGGTGTCCTCGTCGACCATCGCACCGAGCATCGGAGCGATCTTCTTGTGTCGCATGACCTCGGTCAACACGGCGCGATCCAAGCTGATCAGGGAAAGCCCGTGGACCGGACTCTTCACCAACTGCAACCGACCGTAACGCGCCATGGTGTCGACGATGTCGACGAGCAAAGGCTGCGGAACGGCGTAACGCGAGAAGTTGACGAGCGCGTCGACGACCTGTTCGGCATCATGGCCCGCGGCCCGCGCGTTCCACAGAGCAAGCGGAGTGATCCGATACGTGTGAATATGTTCGGGAGCACGTTCGAGTTCGGCGAACGGAGCAATGGCGGCGCGAGCGGCACCTGCGAGCTCGTGATCGACCTCGAGCAACAGGGTTTTGTCGGACTGGACGATCAGGGGGCCGTCGGTCACAGTTCCTCCTAGAGAACTTCGCGTTGCATGGAAGAAAGTGCGCAACTTCTCCATTGTCCTGATATAGCGCCCTCGGCGCCATGTGATGCTCCGCGCTCGGATAACGGAGGCCTGGACGCTAGTCGATCAGTGCGACCGAGGTGATGCGGTGCAAGGTGAACCGGCGGACCTCACCGGTGGCCGACACATACGCGTCGAGTTGGCCGCCACCGACATTGACAGGATCGACGATGCGTTGCGACGCGACCCCCTGCGCGTCGACGTACCCGATCGACACACTTCGCCGCGCTTTCAGCGCAGTGTGGAGCAACGCCATCGTGGCCGATCCAGTGGCGCGCGTCCCGTCGGCGAGGACCGGGCGCCCACCCGCGCGAGATGCACGATCGCCGGCGCGCAGTTCCGAGACGAGGCGGGTGAGCTGCTCGTCGGTGGCGATGGCAGGCTGCCTGAAAGTAGAGCGAACTCGGTGCAGCGGAATCCGGGCGCCGCGTGAGCGCAAATCGAGGATGATGCCGTTGGCATCCTCACCCGCAGGTGCAAACCCTGCCGCGTCGAGTGCCCGCATGACTTCGTTGAGCGGCGCCTGGGATATCGCGACCGTCGGTGCGAGCGCGCGTAGCGCCAGCTGTTCGGCCGCAGCAGAGGTAAGGACCTCGGCAAGCAGGGCCGGATCTTCACATCGCACGAACGACGCCGCGACCCCCGCGCGTAGTCGGCCGTGACGGCGGGCGACGTCGTCGATCAGGTAGGTCAAACCCTGGGGGACCGGCGTACGGGAGTGTGCGGCGAACAAGGCGTGTAGCTCGGCCGCACTCATACCGACGTCGAGCGCCCGGCGAAGGGAGTTCTCGGTGATCCGATAGACCGTCGCAGCACCTGCGGATTCGACATCGGCGACGAGTTCGATCCGATGCTCGAGATCGGGTTCGAGGGGACCGGGCGCAACGAGGGTGAGGTCGGCCTGAATCAGGACGTAATCGATCGGTTCGGGCAGCGCAGCACGCATCGCGGCCTCGGCGTCGCCGCCGTGGAGTAGCGCCTTACCTGGCGTCGACAGCGCTCCTCGGGCGACGATGCCCATTGCCGTCGCCTCGCCGATCATCTTCGATATCGGTCGAAGCGCGTATCGCGACATGGCACGTGGTCGACGCCAGGCGAGGCCGCGCGAGACCTCGCCTTCGGCGATGGCATTGCCCGGGCCCAGTTCGGCGAGGAACTCGAGAATCGTTCGACGGTCGCGTGGAGCTGCGGGCGAGCGCACCTCTTCGGACAACGCGGCCACCGGTTTGTCGTTGGGGTCGCGCATCCCGATCAGCCAGGGCGCACGCTGTACGTCCAGCCATGCCGCCGCGAGGGTCTGCCATCGGGATGCAGGTGTTGCGGTGGTCCACGGTTCGACGGCTGGGGTCGGACCCCAGTAGTCCTCGCCCGAATCGTTGGGTGGCAGCGGGTCGGGGGTTCCGCTGGTGATGAGCGATGCAGCTGCCAGCACTTCCAACAGCAGGCTGACGCGGTGTTCGTCGAGCCCGGTTGCCTTGGTGATGCGCTTGACTTCACGTACGCCCAGGCCACCGGCTTTGAGCGCGGGTGCAGGCGTGATCGACAGCGCTTCGATGATCAGGGCACAATGCCGAATCAGTTCCAGGGCCTCACCCGCTGCGGCAGCATTGACGTCGGTGAGAGGGTATTTGGTGCTGGCGCGCTTCGGTGGCGTCAACGACGTCGGATCGAAAATCGGCTCGCCGCGCAGGGCCTGCCCGACCTGCTGGGGGAGTTCGACCGTCTGTTCGTCGAGCCAGATCAACAGCCCGGCCCGCAGTAGCTTCTGAACGGGACGATCCTCGGATGTACCCGGTGCAGCATCTCTGGTGCGCCCAGTCGGTGATGACCGGGCCAGGGTCATCAGCAGGGTGCGTTCACCTTCGCCGATTCGAGCGAGCGCGTCGGTGATCCGCTCCGGGGTGAGGTCTTCGGTCGGGTCGAGTATTCGCCCGATTCGCCACGGGACCGCATCCCGCGCCGCCGGCGGCATCCGAATCGAACCCGTTCCCCAGACGAGTGCTCGTTCTCGCAGAAATCCGAGGGCTTTGTCGACGGCCTTGGTCGTGGCTCGCTTGCCGACAGCAGCATCGAGTCGTTCGCGTTCGACCGGCATTTCGTGGGCGCCCTCGAGCGCAAGGATCTCCAGAATCGTCAGCGCCAACGTGTCGAGTGCGTCAGCGCAGCGCAGGATCGAGGCACGCTGTTCGGCCCGTCCGGCGAGTACGCCGATGGTCGTCGGCGGTGGCACGGTGAGGTCGGGTCGCAGCGTGAGGATGCTGACGAGCTCGTTATCGGTCCGTGAAGAAAGCCACGCTGCGAGGTCTGGAGGCACTGCAGTATCGGTCATCGACTACCAGATTAGAGACCTGGACTGGCTTTGGGTGCAGCGCAGGTGTCAAAATGGTCCCATGGTGAACAAGTCGAAGAAGCCCTACGTAGATCCAGGCTGGCCGGAAACCGCTCGCGGCGACCATGCGGTCAGTGAATTGGCGTCCTCGCGCTCGGGAAGCTTGTCGCCGTTCGGCGAGGAAACCGAGTTTCCGTTGCCCGTGGACCAACTGCTGTACGCCCATCCAGTGACCGTCATCAACCGTTAAGTCCGAACCACAAAAAGGGCCCCCGAGTGATCGGGGGCCCTTTTTCTGTGGTGTGAGATTTCTACTGAGGCAGGAATGCTTTGTTTGCCTGGTAGAAATTGACGACCTGCGGGTCGAGCTGGATGCCCTGGGTCGCGTTCTGAATGAACGAAGAGATCGCCGGATCGTTCGTGACGGTCTGAACGGCGCTCGTGATGCCGTCGATTACCTCGGCGCTGCCGTCGATGGTGGGGATGCTCGTGAGGTCGGGGAGCTTCGGTGCCTCGGGAGCGGACTGTGGCGACGCAGGCACGCTGCGCTCGCTGGGCGAACTGCTCAGGCCCAGGCTCGACGAGCAGGAGGGCCATGCGCCCCATCCCTGCGAAGCGAGAACCTTCTCGGCCACGGCGATCTGCTCTTCGCGGCTGGCCTGGTTCGCGGTGGCGGCGTACTGCCCGCCGCCATGTGAACTCCAGGTGCTCGGTGAGAACTGCAGGCCACCCTGGAAACCGTTGCCGGTGTTGATGCCCCAGTTACCGCCTGCTTCGCACTGTGCGAGACGGTCCCAATCGGAATCGGGGGCTGCGCTGGCGGTGCCGGTGAAGGCCATGCCTGCGGTACCCATGATGGCGCCGGTGACGGCGACCTTGGCTACGGTCCGGCCGGTGGTGGTCGGCTTACGGTGACGTCCGCTCATACGAGTTGAAATCCTCTCCACTGGCGCCTGCGAGGTCAGCTGTCGGGTTCGGGCTGAGAGGTAGCCCGGCCCAGCGCTTCCAAGTGAAAGTGCGTGGGCTTCACCCCAAGGAAATTCTCTGCCGAGGTAGCGAATTTCCGGTTATCCGAGAGGACGTGTGGGTCCCCCGTCCTCGTCCCCTGGGTGTTCTTGTGGGGGTCCGTTCCCGCGGGACGAGGTTTGGCGCTGCGGGTCCGGATTCAGCCGAAGTTTCTCAGCCGTGGACGACGGTACTGAAATTCCCGCGAAGTGTCACTATTTGGTAACTCTTGCTTTTTCGGGTCGTCCGGGTGTGCACCCGGACACAGTTTTTGGTTACGGCTGAATGCGCTGCTAGCGGCGCTGCCGTCGGGTGAACCCTCGGTCGTTGCGCATCCGTTACCACGCTGTTATGTGATGGAAGTCACACCCATCCAAGGGTGATGCTGGTGTGTCTGGAGTGTCAGGAGTCGACGATGTCTTTGCCGAGCGGCATGAGCGAGATGGGGACCATTTTGAGGTTCGCGACGGCGAGTGGAATGCCGATGATCGTGATCGCCATGGCAATCGCCGACACGATATGCGCGATGGCCAGCCAGATCCCCGCAACGATGAGCCAAATGACGTTGCCGATGATCGCCGCCGCCCCTGATGTCGGCTTGTCGACGATCGTTTTGCCGAACGGCCACAGGGCGTAGACGCCGATGCGGAACGACGCGATGCCGAAGGGGATCGTGATGATGAGGATGCAGCAGATGATGCCCGCCGCGAAGTAGCCGATAGCCAGCCACAGTCCACCGAAGATCAACCAGATGATGTTGAGAATCACTCGCATGTGGTGCCCCCCTGTTTTATCTCGCCCGTCGGCCGGACAGCAATGCAAACACTATCGCCAGCACGAAGCCCAGGGGCGAGAAGATCATTGCGGTCAGATAAAGCCACAGCGGTGGGTCGTCCCCGGATAGCGCAGGCACCGCGAAGATGGCGACGATCGCGATCAGCCCGATCGCAAAGATCGCCAACGAGATACGAAGAAGGGTCGTGCCGTTACGGGGTGTTTGATCAGCCACGTCGACAACGGTAGCCCGATCGACCGGCGTGCCTATCCAGCTCGCAGATAAACCTGCGTGCTGTCCAGCACTCCTCCGCGCTATGCTGGGGCATTCGCGTCCAACACGGCTGTTGGGCGCGAAATTTGTGCAGAACAGGCTATTTACCGAGACAAATGGACGGGTGAGCGCAGTGCCTACCGGCAAGGTGAAGTGGTACGACGTCGACAAGGGATTCGGTTTCCTCTCGCAAGAAGAAGGAGAGGACGTCTATGTCCGCTCGTCAGCGCTGCCTGCGGGTGTCGAAGGCCTCAAAGCAGGTCAGCGCGTCGAGTTCGGTATGGCAGCAGGACGGCGTGGGCCTCAGGCGCTGAGCTTGAAAGTTCTCGAGCCGGCTCCCACCCTGCGTCAGAACACCGCCAATCGTCGCGAGCCCGTCGAGCGTAAGCACACGCCCGACGAGCTGCACGGGATGGTAGAGGACATGATCACGCTCCTCGAGGCAACGATCCAACCTGAACTGCGTAAGGGTAAGTACCCCGATCGCAAGACCGCGCAGAAGATCTCCGAGGTGGTCAGGGCCGTCGCGCGCGAGCTCGACAGCTAACCGGTCGGTGTCGTCGCGATCGACCAGATCGCGTGGCTGATGATCTCTTCCCGCTGGGTGTCGGTGTCGATGATGCCGGAGGGCAACCTGATTTCGACGCCCAGCAGTGCTCGTCCGTCTGCGTCGACTGGTGGCACTGTCAGACCCAATTTCTGATCGGGAAGATACAGCGAGTCGGTCTCGACGACGTCGGCCCCGGCATCGTCGGAGTACACAGCTGCGAGAATCCACGGCGCCGAGGTGATCTCGGAGGGCAAAGACAGCTGCAGCGGGTAGCCCTCCCGAACCGGCACGCTCGCGCTCGATCCATCGTTCTCACACAGCGGCGCCTCGACCGGGCAGTACAGGTACGGCTCGACGGTGACGGCTTTTCCGTCCGCGAATGCCGTGATGGTCGGTCGGTGCGCTGGAGCGTCGGAGACGAGTTGTGCGAGGACAGCGACGAACGCCACGCCGACGACGATCAGTCCGGCAGTGCCGATCGCCAGTAGCTTTTTGGTCTTCGGTGCAAGATTCACTTAACTCACGTTCTCTTGGGATGAATAGTCGGAACTGCTCTGCTCGGCGTGCTCGGGTCGGTTTCCGCCGAGTCCTGGGAGCAGTGTCTTGCCTCGGTAGGTGAGTATGGTCTGCACCAGGCCGACCGTAAGCAAGATCGAGACGACGGTGAATCCGAGCCAGTACTCGGTGGGCAACAGAACGCCCAGTGTTCCCCCGAGCACCCAGCACAGCTGTAGGACGGTCTCCGAACGCCCGAATCCGGACGCAATGGATTCGGGTGGGAGATCGGATTGCAGGGATGCATCGAGCGACACCTTGGCGAGTGCACTCGCACAGGAGGCGACCAACGCGGCCAGTGCGGCGGTCAGCAGGCTGTCGGTGACGGCCGCGACGATGGCAACGACGGTGACGGCGAACGTACATCGGATGATCATGATGGCCGGCCGGCCGAGCTTGATCCGAGCGCCTGCGGCGTTACCGGAGAAGTTGCCGATTGCTGCGCATGCACCGACCAGTCCGAGCATTGCGGCTTGCTTGATCGGCTCGTGTTCGGTCTGAGCTTTGGCAACGAAGGCTATGTAGAGCGTCAGAAATCCGGTGAGAATACGTATGGTTCCGTTGCCCCACAGGCCGACGATGACGGCTTTGCCCAGCGGTTGGCGGCGGTTCTTAGGTGGTGTGGTTCCCGGTTTCACACGGTGCATCACCTCGGTCTCGGCATCGTCACCGTGGTATCTCAAGGTGGCTGGAACTTCGCCTTCGGTCACTTCGACCCACGACGGGATCCGCATGCTGAGGTAGGCGCCCAGCACGGTGATGGCGGCTACGAACCACAGTGCGCCCGGCGATCCGGAGAGCCAGGCGATAGCGCCCGCGATTCCGCCGGCGACAATGGTTCCGCCGATCAGGCCGAACACCGTCAGGCGAGAATTGACGCGAACGAGGTCGATCTCGGGTGGCAGCACTCGCGGTGTCACGGCGCTCTTGAGTACTGCAAAAGATTTACTGAACACCAGCATGCCGAGCGCAGCCGGATACAGAATCCAGCTGTCGAAGTTGAACACCAGCACGACGGCCAGAACAGTCCGCAGCAGGAACGAACCGGCGAGGGCGAGCCGTCGACCATGCTGTAGCCGATCGAGCATCGGTCCGATCAGCGGCGCTATCAACGCGAACGGAGCGATGGTGATGACGAGATACAGCGCAACCTTCGTCTTGTCCTCACCGGTCGCCGCGGAGAAGAAGAGTGTGTTGGCCAGCGCGACAGCCGTGGCGGCGTCGGAGGCGAAATTGGCCATCGTCGCGTACGTCAGCGCGGTGAGTCCCGATTTGTCGGCACCGTCTGCTTTCGCGGCTCGATGAAAAGTCGCGATGCCCTTGTTGGTGAGCTCGCGGCTGCGCATCGCCGCGACTCGAGTCACCGTCAACTTGCGGGGCATGGGCGGCGGCTTCGGTCCACGCGGACGATCACCCGGCGGGGAAGTCGACGGGTGAAGGGGAGGCAGCGGGGTTCTGCGGCTGGCGGCGCGCGGAGCCGGTGGATAGTTCTCGAACCCCGGGTGGTCCTCTCCCGGCGGGTTGTCGGAGTCTCGAGGGTCGCTCACGTCGTCAATTCTGTCCTAAAAGTGGAGGGTGTGAGTACACCGACTCACTCCACGGGTGTGAACTCCACCTCGAACATGCTCGGCCACAGCTTTCCCGTCACCAGAAAGCGGTCGGTGCCGGGTATCTGGGCGATCCCGTTGAGTACGTCGGCACCGTCGCGCTCACGCTCGGTCATCGAGTTCCAGAGCGGCTCGGCATCGATGATCTCCGACACCGCCCCGGTGGCAGGGTCGATCTTCGCGATATCGAACGTGCGCCAAAGGTTGGCGTAGACAGATCCGTCTTCGGCGCATTCGAGTTCGTTCAACGATTCGAGCGGCGTTCCGTCGAGCGTTACCTCCACGGTGCCGGTTGCCTCGAACGTGTCCGCGTCACGGAAGGTCAGCATCGAGGACCCGTCGCTCATCACCAGGCCGTCTGCTGCAGCACACAGACCCCAGCCCTCACCGTCGTAGCCGACCTCGCGCTCGCCGGCCAGAGTGGTCTTGTCTCGGGCGAACGCGATTCCGTTCTGCCAGGTGATTTGCCACAGAGTTTCGCCCGCGACGGTCAGCCCCTCGCCGAAGTATTCGGCAGATAGATCCACACGTCGCAGTTCTTTGCCAGTGTCCAAAGACGACACGCGCACGTACGACGAACCCTTGCGGCCGGTGCCCTCGTAGAGCTCGCCCTCGTCGATCTCCAGGCCCTGGGTGAACGCGGAACGGTTGTGCTCGAGGGTCCTGACCACGGTGACCGTCGACCTCGTTGCCGAAGAATCTGCGCTGACCTCGGGTTCCGCCGAACACCCGATAAGCAGAATCGGCACCGCGAGGACACCGAGCACGCGGCGGAGCGAGGCGATCATCTGCCCCATCATGGCAGCCCGAACTGGGCACTCCGGAAGTGATGCGGCAAAATGAACATGTGAGTTTCGCATCTTTCCCAGAGCTCGACCAGATTCGTCCTGTCCTAACGGAAGCCGCCGAGTTGGCGCGCCGTGCTCTGATCGACCTGGGTGAAGGCGGCGTCGGCGATTATCTCGGTGTCACCGCCGAGGACGACAGTGCGGCGACACATCGCTTCGTCGCCGATCTACCCGGCTATCGCGGATGGCAATGGGCCGTGGTCGTCGCAGCCCCCGCCGACGCAGACAGCGCCACCATCAGCGAACTCGTCCTGCTTCCGGGCCCCGATGCCCTGGTGCCGCCGACCTGGTTGCCGTGGGACGAGCGCATCCGACCCGGCGATCTGGGGCCGGGTGATCGGCTCCCACCGCGAGCGCACGATCCGCGTCTCGTCCCCGGGTACGTCGCTACCGGCGATCCCCAGGTCGACGATGTCGCGTACGAACTCGGCCTGGGCCGTCCACAGGTTCCCAGCCGTGAAGGGCGTCTCGACGCGGCCGAGCGCTGGCACGACGGCGAGTTCGGTCCGGACAGCGAGATGGCGAAAGCTGCACCGTCGACGTGCGGACTGTGCGGGTTCTATCTCCCGCTCGCTGGATCGTTGTCGGCGGCGTTCGGCGTCTGCGGCAACGAGTATGCGGCCGACGGCCATGTAGTCCACGTCCAGTACGGCTGCGGTGCGCATTCCGATACCGAGCTTCCCACCGGCGCCGGGTCGCCCGCCTACGATCCGTTCGACGATGCGGCCCTCGATGTCACCGCGCAAGCGCCGACTGTCACTGCCCCGGCTTCCGAGACCGAGAACACCTTCGTGTCGGACCATGCGTCCGAGCCACTGCAGGATGCGCAATCGGACAGTTGAGAGATCCGTACGACACCGAGGCGTTGCGCGCCTCGACTTTGTCTGCCTGGACTGATTCGCCTACCCGATTGCGGGAAGACGCTGCCACCGAAGCGGACTTGGTTCGCGGGGGTTATCGCGACCGTCTGCTGACCGAACTCGCGCAGAATGCTGCCGATGCGGCAGCCCGAGCGGGAGTCGCGGGACAGATGAAGGTCTGGGTGTCCGGTCGCGATCTGCACGTTGCCAATACCGGTGCCCCACTGGATCTCGGCGGCGTCCACGCGCTGACGGCCTTGCGGGTATCGGCCAAGACATCCGGTGTCGGTCGCTTCGGGGTGGGTTTCACTGCGGTCCGCTCGGTCAGCGACGAGATCGAATTTCGTTCCACTGCAGGTGGAGTGAGCTTCAGCGGTGCCGGGACCCGCAGTGTCCTCACCGATGCGGGCCTGGACGTACCCGATGCAGGCGTTCCCGTGTTGCGATTGGTCTGGCCTGCCGAAGAGCTTCCAGCAGTGGGGTTTTCGTCGGAGATCATCCTGCGGGACGTCGAGGTGGCAGGGCTGCTCGACGCCATGCGCGCCGAGGCGATCGACTTGTTGCTCGAATTGGAATCCTTGGTCTCGATCGAGATCGGCGCGGATCGGTTCGACCGCACGATCGAGGGGGAGGGTCTCGAGTCGGTGAAGGTCGGCGATCGCGAGTGGTGGCAGTTCCGTACCGCTCACGCCAGATGGCTCGCCCCTGTCTCCGACGGGGTGCCGACAGTGGTGGCGTCGGATGTGCTTCGCGCGCCTACTCGTTCGGACGAGGAGTTGTCACTGCCTGTGCTCGTCGTCGCGGACGTGCAGATGCAGCCTGACCGCCGACGCGTTCTTCCCGGTGCGCACCTGCAGCGCGTCGTCGAGGGGTACGGCGAGGTGATCGCTGCTTTTCCTGCCCGGTTCAGAACTCGATTGGTTCCGGTCCCGGGCTTTCCGCGCAGCGAGGTCGACGGGATTTTGCGTGAGCAGGTTCTTCGGGAATCCGTCTCTGCTCGTTGGCTTCCCTCGGTGACCGGTGAGAATCTGATCCCCTCGCGGGCCATGGTGCTGCCAGGACTTACCGACGAGCTCGGTGAGCTTCTTGCTGATGTGTTCCCCGATCTGGTCGGGGCCGCGCTTTCGGGTCCGCGGCAGGCAGCCGCGCTTGCTGCGGTCGATGTACACCGAATCGGCCTCGCCAGACTCGCCGAGATGCTGACGGGTATCGACCGTGAACCTCGTTGGTGGGGGCGGCTGTACGACGCGCTCACCCCGCTGGTCACCGACGGCGTGGCCGCGGAAGAGCTTGCAGCGCTGCCGGTTCCGCTGTCGGACGGCCGGACGATAACCGGTCCCCGTACTGCCGTTCTCGGAGCGGGCGTCAGTGGGGTCGGGTCGGTGCATTGGGCTCGGCTGGTGCACCCGGATGCGGTGAGCCCACTGTTGTCGAGGTTGGGCGCGGCGGAGGCAACCGCAACGGATCTGCTGTCCGATACGGCGCTCGAAGCGCTACTCGAAGACCTCGACTGGGACGATTCCGACGCCGTCGGCGATACCGTGACTTCGGTGCTGGCGCTCGCCTCGTACGCGGGGGAGCTGCCTTCCTGGATAGGTTCGCTGCCGCTCGAGGATTCCGATGGGGAGCTGCGCGCCGCCGATGAATTGCTGCTGCCCGACGCCCCACTTGCAGGACTGTTGGTCGAGGACTCACCTTTCGGGCTCGTCGCAGATTCCGTCGTCGCGCACTACGGGCCTGCAGCGCTTCGCGCGGTCGGAGTGGGCTGGGGATTCGGCACCGTGACCGACGACCTCCCTACCGGTCCGGATCACGATCTCGACGACGAGGATTCGTGGTGGGCTTCGCTGGCGGAGGACCCGGCGGTGCTCACTGCCGTGCGCGACCTCGATCTGGTCGATGAGCAGCGGTGGCCGAATGCGTTGACGCAATTGATGTCCGATCCGGCGACCCGAGCCGCGGTGCAGGCGCGTGACGGGTACACGGCGTGGTGGCTGCGCACGCACGCCCGGATCGACGGTGACCGGCTGGGAAGCTATCGAGCGCCCTCGGACTTCACGTTCGCCGGTCTGCTCGACCCACTCGATCACCCGGATGCCGACGATGTGGCGGCGGCTCTTGCCCCCAGTTCGTGCGACAGCGCATGGTTCACCGGCCTGATTCTCTCGAGATTGGCAGATCCTTCGCGATCACCGACTCCTGCGGTCATCACACGAGCTCATCGACTCGTCGCCGACGCTGTCACTTCGGGGCGAGTGGAGCTCGACGAGTTGGATGCGCCGACGAGAGTGCGTGCTGTTTCCGGCTGTCTCGTCGATCCTGCCGACGCGATCGTGCTCGACCGCCCATGGTGTGTGGCAACGGTTCCCGCCGACATCGCTATCCTGTCGTCCATGGATACCGCGTCGTCGTTGGCGTCGATCCTGGACGTGCGCACCGCGTCGGAGTCTATCCACGCAGAAGTGCTGGGAATCGGCAGGGTGAGTTCTTGGGACCGCGAGCCCGGAGCGGTACTCGCATGCGCAGAAATGGGCGTGGAGCTGCCGGTCGGGCAGGTTGTCGTGCACCGCGAACTTCTCGTGAGACTCACCGGGGCGGTCGAGGGTGAGCGTCACCTCGCCTGGTGGGTGACCGAGGACGGAACGACGCATTGCGCGCAGAGTTGGGAGCGACCCCGTGGACGGTGACGTGCTGGCATGGATGGTCGAGCACCGGGTTGTGTGGCTGACCACAGTCTTCTGGATCATCACCACGCTCGGAAACACCGTGGCGATGTTTCTCTTGTCGGTCACTGGATGCGCAGTCCTACTGCGGGCCGGTCGTCGACGGGAAGCTGTCATGGTGGGAGGCGCCATGCTCACTGGCTGGGGGCTGATGAGCCTGCTCAAGTTGATCTTCGGGCGGGATCGGCCGCCGATACCGGAAAGGCTCGTCGAGATCTCGACGCACTCGTTTCCTTCGGGGCACGCGATGATGTCGGCGATCCTTGCCACGACGGTGACCGCGGTGTTGCTGCGGTCGACCGCGTTATGGCTCAGAAATCCGGTGGTTCTCGCGATACCAGCGGTTGCATCCCTGGCGATCGGCTTCTCGCGGATCTATCTCGGCGCGCATTGGACGACGGACGTCCTGGCGGGATGGTGCTTCGGTATCGCGTGGGGGTTGCTGTGGGTCTACGCGCTCAGCGCGCGAAGTCGCTCCGCTGTGCGATGACGAGGAGTTCATCGCGCATCGAGAGGCTACTGACTGCATGTGCGCGTGCGTAGAGGGCGCGGAGCGAACGAGCGTGGGTGCGACGATTGCGGTACTGGGAGACGAGCTTCATGACCTGGCCTTCGGGTAATTCATGGGATGAATCAACTGACATAGCCCATACTCCCCGCAATCCCAGAGTTACTCAACCCTAATAAAGGTGAGTTTCCGCACGTCGGGCCACTACGCGTGACTGCGGTTACGTGAGGCCGCGTTGAGCGGTCCTGCTCCCACGACGAGCGGCAGCGCGCTGCATGAGGAACAGTGTGAAGCCGATCACGCCGACGGCGACGCCGGTCCAGCAGGTCGGCAGCGCATCCGCCCACCGATCGCCGCTGACGAGCACCACCACGGTAGCAACGACCCACGCGAGTATGCCGACCGCGATGACAGGCGCAGGCTCTGTGAGCCGTACGCTCAGCGCGGGGGTTTCCGGCTTACTATCCACGAAATGTAGGTTACTCCCATGGTGTCGCCCAAAATCCTGGACAACTACTTCAAAATCACCGAACGTGGATCTACGGTCGGTTCGGAAGTGCGTGGCGGCGTCGTCACCTTCGTGGCGATGGCGTACATCGTCGTCCTCAATCCGCTGATCCTCGGCAGCTTCTCCGCGGACGACGCCGCGGCCAAGACTGATGTGCTCGGCAATATCCTGCCCGTCGCACAGGTCGCCGCGGTGACAGCGCTCGTCGCCGGGTTCATGAGCATCTTGTTCGGCATCGTTGCCAACTATCCCTTCGGTATCGCCGCCGGACTCGGGATCAACACGCTTCTCGCCGTCACCATCGCTCCACAGGTGACGTGGCCGGAGGCCATGGGACTCGTCGTCATCGACGGCATCATCATCGTGTTGCTCGCGCTGACGGGCTTTCGTACCGCGGTCTTCAACGCCATTCCGTCCGAATTGAAAGCGGCGATCGCGGCAGGCATCGGCACGTTCATCGCCTTCATCGGACTCGTCGACGCCGGTTTCGTCCGACGCATCCCCGACGCCGCCGGCACCTCGGTCCCGGTCGGTCTTGGTATCGACGGCTCCATCGCCTCGTGGCCGACGGCGATTTTCGTGTTCGGACTGCTGTTGATGGGCGTTCTCGTGGTGCGGAAGGTGCGCGGAGGGCTGCTGATCGGCATCGTCGTCACCACGGTGCTCGCCGCCGTAGTCGAAGCATTCACCGATATCGGGCCGTCGAACGGAGTGGATCCGAAAGGCTGGAATCTCAGCGTTCCGATCTTGCCCGATCAGCTCTTCCAGACCCCGAACCTTTCCCTGGTCGGCGAAGTGGATCTTTTCGGCGCGTTCACCCGCATCGGCGTCCTCGCGGCGAGCCTGCTGGTGTTCACTCTCGTTCTGGCGAACTTCTTCGACGCAATGGGAACGATGACCGGGCTCGGCAAGGAAGGCGAGCTGATGGATTCCAAGGGGCAGCTACCCGGAATCGGCAAAGCGCTCGTCGTCGAAGGAGCCGGCGCGATCGTAGGCGGTGGCGCGTCGGCGTCGTCGAACACGGTCTTCGTCGAATCTGCATCCGGTATCGCCGAGGGTGCGCGAACCGGTTTGGCCAATGTCGTGACCGGCGTGCTCTTCCTGGCCGCCATGTTCTTGACGCCACTCACTGCCATCGTTCCCATCGAGGCTGCCTCTCCGGCGCTGGTCATCGTCGGTGCCTTGATGATCGGACAGGTTCGCGAAATCGACTTCTCCAAGTTCGAATTCGCGCTGCCTGCGTTCCTGACCATCGTCGTCATGCCGTTCACGTACTCGATCGCGAACGGCATCGGAGTCGGGTTCATCACCTGGGTGGTCCTCGCGGTGGGACGCGGCAAGGCGAAGACGGTTCATCCCCTGCTTTGGGTCGTAGCCTTGATGTTCGTCCTATATTTCGTCGTCGGACCGATCACTGACGCGGTTACGTAGGCCATAACGCGCGCCAGGGCGTAGTCTCTGCGCTGTGACGTCGGGAAACAGCGTGAAAGACAACCGTGAGTTGGCAAGCGATCTATCACTGGCAGTGGTGCGATTGACTCGCCACCTGAGGGGGAGACGTGTCGACTCGCAAGTGTCGCTGACTCAGCTGTCGGCTCTTGCGACCCTGAGCCGCGAGGGCGACATGACGCCGGGTGCATTGGCGTCCCGTGAACGAGTGCAACCACCATCGATGACACGCGTGATCGCGTCGCTTGCGGAGCTCGGACTGGTAGTTCGCACTCCGCATCCCACCGACGGTCGACAGGTAATCGTGTCGCTGTCCCCGTCCGGTCACACGCTGATCGCCGACGAGGCCAGTGCGCGTGAGGCGTGGATGACCTCTCAGTTGGCGGGCCTGAACGAGACTCAACTCGTCGTTCTCCGCGATGCAGTCGACATCATCGGCGCGCTGGTCAACGACTCCGAGTAGGTAGTTCGTTACCTGAGGTTAGTATTTGTGGAGTGCCCTCTGCCTCCCCGATGTTCGCTGCCTTGCGAACCCGCAACTACAGGTTGTGGGCGTCCGGGCAGATAGTTTCTCTGGTCGGAACGTGGATGCAGAGGGTGGCGCAGGACTGGCTCGTTCTGACACTGTCGGGCGGTAACGGCGTCGCTGTCGGCATCGTGATGGCTCTGCAGTTCGGACCGACGCTGCTGCTGTCGGTGTGGGGTGGGGTCCTCGCAGATCGGTACGACAAAAGAACACTGCTGATGATCACCCAGGCCTTCGCAGCAGTCTGCGGGCTCGTGCTCGGTCTCCTCGATGTCGGCAATCTCGTCGAACTGTGGCACGTGTACGTCATCGCGTTCGTTCTCGGCTGTTCCTCCGCCATCGACGCGCCGGTGCGCCAGTCCTTCACCATCGAGATGGTCGGCAAAGAGACGCTGGCAAACGCAATCGCGTTGAACTCCATGACTTTCAACATGGCGCGCATCATCGGACCGGCTTTGTCTGGTGTTCTCATCACGTTCATCGGCACCGGGTGGGTGTTCCTGATCAACGCCGCGTCCTTCGCTGCGGTCTTCTGCGCTCTCGTCGCGATGCGATCTGCCGACCTTTTCCACGTCGAACGAGCCGCGCGCGCGAAAGGCCAGGTGCGGGAAGGATTCCGGTACGTATGGGGGCGAGACGATCTGCGCGTTCTCCTCGCAACGGTGTTCATGGTGTCGACGTTCGGATTGAACTTTCCGCTCAGCCTGGCAGTGTTGGCTCGCAACACCTTCGGCAGCGGCGCCGACGCTTACGGGTTACTGTCGACGGCATTGGCCGTCGGCACACTTGCAGGCGCGACCCTTGCGGCCCGCCGATACGGCACGCCCCGCCTGCGGTTGTTCATCGGTGCCGTCATCGCTTTCGGGGTGTTCGAAATACTCGTCGGACTGATGCCGAACTACACACTCGTTGCAGTTCTGCTCGTCCCGACCGGAGCGCTGATTCTGACCTTCACCACCTCGGCGATGAACATTCTGCAGATGTCGGTGCCGTCGGAGATGCGGGGACGGGTCATGGGCATCTACATGCTCTGCTTCCTCGGCGGCACACCGATCGGTAGCCCCGTGCTGGGCTGGCTCGCCGATGCCCTCGATCCGCGGGCACCGCTGGTGTTCGGGGGGCTGGTGTCGCTGGCGTCGGGAACTTTCGCCGCGGTATATCTCCTGCGGCACAACAATCTGCGCCTGTGCATCTCTGCGCCCGCCGAGGGACGACGGCTACCGAACCTTCAGATCCAGCCGTGGCGCCGAGCCAACGCTGACGCCTCGTGACGATTAGCGGCACCGAGTTTCGTTGCCGCCGAGGACAGATAGTTACGAGTAGTGCCCTGCGTCAGATGGGCGCGTCGGGCGATCTCGGCTACCGACGCGCCGTCCGCGGCAAACTCGAGTACGTCCGCCTCTCGCGGGGTCAACGGTGAATCGCCCGCGCCGATAGCTTCAGCGGCCAGCTCGGGGTCGACGTAGCGTCCGCCGGAATGCACAGTCCGCACCACCTCGGCGAGCGTAGCCGCCGACGTCGTCTTCGGCAAAAACCCGCGAACGCCTGCCGACAGCGCCTTCTTGAGGTAACCGGGTCTGCCATGGCTGGTCACGATAATGCAGACACACGGCGGCACAACCTCGGCGATCGACTGAGCTGTCTCGATCCCATCGATGCCGCCCATCTGCAGATCCAGAACGGCAACGTCCGGTGTATGTTTCGCCGCTGCGGCCACGGCGTCCTCGCCGGATTCGCTCTGCGCGACGATCTCGATGTCGTCCTCCAGCGCCAGCATGGTGGCCAGTGCGGATCGGATGAGATTCTCGTCGTCGGCGAGCAGCAGGCGGATCATGATGCAACCCTAGGCGCGAAGGTGGCCGTGAGAGCGAATTCGTCGGCGTTGCTCGTCCTCTCCACCGTCCCCCCGACGGCCGCGAGACGTTCTCCGAGACCTGCCAATCCGGTACCGTCCCCGGACTTCGTGCCATGCGGTCGATCGTTGACCATTCTCAATGATTGCGCCGTCACCTCGATGACGCAGCGCGTTGCCTCGGAGTGGCGCAGGATGTTGGTCGCACCTTCACGCACGACCCACGCGGCGGCTTCGGCGAATTCGGACGCCACTGCATCCGGCCTGCCGCCTACCCTGGTGTCGATACCGGCCGCGGCCAGAAGTGAACAAGCGCCCTCGATCTCGGCCTCCAGATCGATCGAGCGGTATCCGCGCACCAGTCGTCGAGCCTCGGTCATCGACTGCTGGGCAAGCTCGCGCACCTCGTCCATCTGCTCTGCTGCGCGGTCGTCTCCACGACGCGAGAGCGCAGCTGCCAGTTCGCTTTTCACGGCTATTGCCGAGAGCGCCCTGCCGACGACGTCGTGTAGATCTCGCGAGAATCGCAGACGCTCTTCGGCAACCGACAACTGTGACGCGGCCTGACGCGAGCCGTCGAGTTCGGTGACGATGCGCAGCAACCAGATCGACAAGCGAACGGTCGTCGCCATGAAGACGACGACGAAGAACGCTGCTGCCGACCCCACCATTCCGTAGCGCGTCGCGGTTGTCGCGGTACCGAGAACGAGCGCCAGGACGAGTGCCCACCGAAGCGAGATGACCGTGCAGACGGGAACCGAGACGACCATCAGGCCCCAGAACGGAGTTGCGCCGCCCCCGGCCGCGCCTGCCACGATTGCCGCTGTAACCGAGAGTGCAAGCGGCCAGTTGATGTCGCCTGTGCCCATGCCGCCGATCCCCGGGGATCGCTGTAGCACAAGCACCGCCGTTGCTGTGGAGACGATCAGTGCTGCCGTGGACAGCCACGCGCTCTGCACGATCGTCTCTGCCAGACCTGCGACTCCGAAGGTGACCACGATCACCACCAGCGACTGACGTGTGTAGAGCCGAACCTTGTCGACCTCCGAGGTGTCCCGCCAGCTTGTTCGAGGATCGAGGTAGCGACGCAATTCCATGTGCTTCACAGTTCCACAGGTCCTAGGACCGCGGTTCCCATCGGAAGTGTGTCTTCGCGATCACTATCGAACCGACGATCCAGGCGGCGACGACGAGTAGCGGCATCATGGCGGGGGAGAACGTATCCGCGAACGCCAAGGGAGTCGAATCCGGGTCGGTGGATCCGATCCAACCGAGGTTGACCAGATCGAGAACTGCGGCCATAGGCGTCAGGTCGATCAGAGAGTGGACCGAGTCGGGGACGATCCCGCGTAGGAACGACGTACCGGCCATGGCGACGAGCATGATGGGCAAACTCGTGATCTGAGCGGCTTCGGCATTTCTGGTGAAGGTCGAGGTGATCAGTGCCAATGCGGCGAACAGTGCGGCGCCGCCGGCAAAGCCTACGATCAGCAGAATCGGGTTGGTCGGAAGGCTGCCTCCCAGTATCACGATGATCGCAGCGACGGCCACGGTCAGCACTGCCGTCAGCGCGAATGACGGCACTGCAGGGCCGAGGAGGATCTGGTTGTCGGTCGCTTCACCGGTCCGAAGACGTTTGAGCACCAGCTCGTCTCGCCGAGTCGCGTAGGCCGACAGCAGGTTGTAGAACACCAGGAACACGAGCAGGAACAGCGCGAAGATCTCGAGGGCCGAGGAGACGATCGTGTCGGTGAGGCCGTCGTCGCTGCGTGTACCGATGACGAGCACAACCACAGGAAACAGAAGCGGCATGACAAGAGCATTGAAGAGAAGTACGCGGTTTCGGACCAGGAGCGTGAACTCCGAGCGAGAGAGAGTGGCGAGGGCGTTCATGCGGCGTGCTCCTTACGGTCGTCGAATTCGTCTGCAATGGAGAGGAATACGGTCTCGAGTGATGCGGCACGGGCATCGAGGCCCTCGATCTGCACGCCTGTTCGCTGCGCCCACACCAAAAGTTCGGTCAGTGTTTCCTGCATGGCCTGGGTGTGAATGACCAAGCGGTCGTTCTCGATGTCCAAGGTGGCGCCCGCGAGTTCGGGGAGCGCAACCACGGGAAGTTGCAGGTGAATCTTGGCGGGGTGGCCTGTGACGACTTCGGCTACCGTTCCGGTTCGTACGACGCGGCCCTTGTGCATGATGGCGAGTCGGTCGCAGAGTTTCTCCGCTTCGTCGAGGTAGTGGGTGGTCAACATGATCGTGACCCCGGACTGCTTGAGTTCCTCGATCAACTTCCAGGTGTTGCGTCGGCTTTCGGGGTCGAGCCCGGTGGTCGGTTCGTCGAGGAACAGAACGTGGGGCTGGCCGATGATCGCGCAGGCAAGATCAAGGCGTCGCTGCTCGCCACCGGAAAGGAACTTGACTCGGGTGTCGGCCTTATCGGCGAGGTCGACCCGGGCAAGAACGTCACGGGCGGGGAGCGGATCGCTGCACGTTCCTGCCCACATCTGCAGGCTTTCGAGTGCGGTCAGATCGGACGGCAACCCGCCCTTCTGGAGCATGATTCCGAGGTTCGGCCTGACGTCGCGACGATCGCGAATCGGATCCATACCCATGATGGACACGGTTCCCTCGCTGGGGCGCGAAAGGCCCTGGATCACTTCGAGAGTCGATGTCTTGCCTGCCCCGTTGGTGCCGAGGAGGCCGAACAGCTCACCCTCCTGCACCTGAAGGTTCAAATCGCTCACCGCTTCGAACGCAGACTTACCGCTGTCGTACCGGCGTGTCATACCGCTGACGTCGATGATGGTCATCATTCGGCCCATCCGCGCAACCCCAGTGCGAAACGCACACCGAGGAAAACGACGACCACCGCGGCCGCGATCCACGTGATCAGCTGGGGCCCGACCAGCGCCATGACAACACCGAGCATGATCAGCGTGATGATGATGACGACGATTTCGCGCGCCATCGTCGGAGCCGGGCCGAGCTCCATCAGGTCGGTGAAGAGGTTTCCTTCGTCTGGTTGCTTCATGCGTTCAAGCTTGGCCGGACGGACCCGTGACCAGTAGTGCGTCGCGTCATCGGTGCCGATGACGATGTCATGGCGAGTCGATGACAAATGTCAGGTCTAGAACTCCCAGCCCATGACCGATGCACGGTCGGTCGAGAACGCGAGATCCACCGTGTGCAACGCGTCCGAATCCCGGCTCCACAGGCGATTCGAGGCCGCGAACCTACTGGCACGGTGAGTGCCGAAGTACAGACTGCCGAGCACATCGAGCTTCATCGACGCGTCGGCGGGAGCATCGGTCCGCGTGACGGTGGCTTTTCCAGCACTGATCGTGACGTCGAAGGTTCCGCCGGCCTCGAGAAACGGATCGAAGACGTCGAGCACGAACTGCGCGTCGACGGCGTAGGTACGGGCTTCGAGGGCAGCTTCGATATTCATGACACGGCTCCACAGTGCGTCGTGATGACCGGTGATCTTCGGTAGGCGATTGTTCGTCAGCAGGAACGGCAACGGCTCGTCCGGGGCCTGGCTGACCTCGATGGTGTCGACGAGATCGATCCCGACGAGCACTTGCCACATCTGGGCATACGCGTCGTCGGTGGCGGCGATGAATTCTTCGACGACGACCTTGGTGTCGCCGGACATGTTTCGGCGGTAGGCGACGTAACCGTCCGGGTGAACCATGAAGAAGAGCGCGGTCAATCCTTCTCGACCGTTTTCGCGGTCGGCGAAGAAGCGCTCCCAGCGGATCGGCGGCTTCGGTTGTGCGCCTGCCGTCTTGCGCTGCCAGCGATGGTAGATCTCGGGAAGCAGAGTCGACGCCTCGGTGGACTCCACCAATCGGACGTCGGTCACTGCGGGGACGTCCGGATGGAACTGTGCGAAGCGCCGATCGAGCACCACTCGGTGTTCCTCGGTGGCAGGCCCGTAGCCGAAACGTCGGTAGATCGTGGCCTCGCTCGCCGTCAGCAACGACAGGGGGGCGCCTGCCGCTTCGAGATTGCGATGCTGTTCGGTGAACATGCGCCGGAGGATTCCGCGTCGGCGATGTGTCGGTGCGACCGAAACCCACGACACGCCCGACGCCTCCACCTGAGCGCCACCCGGGACCGTCACCGACATCGGGAAGTGCATCGCCACCCCGACGGGCGTGCTTCCATCCCACGCCATTACGACGTGACGCGAACTGGTGAGAATCTGCGTCTCGGCAAGGTCCTCGGCATTCTGGTGTTCACCGAATGCATGCGCATCCAGAAGCGCCACGGCATCCCAGTCGTCGTCGGTTGCCGTCCTGACAGTGATCGTGCCCTCGGTATTCATCGCACTCGACCTTTCCATACAGATGCCAAGATGGACACGTGGTAAACGTAATCGACATCGACGACTCTGCCGATCCGCGACTGGACGACTTTCGCAACCTCAATTCCTCCGACCGCAGACCGGACCTCCCCAACGGGAAGGGGCTGGTGATTGCCGAGGGCGTTTTGGTGACCGAGCGGTTGTTGACCTCGCGGTTCCCGACGATCAGCCTGCTCGGCGTCGACCGCAGGCGCGTAGAACTGGGTTCACGCCTCGACGGAGTGGATGTTCCGTTCTATCGGACCAGTGCCGAGGTGATGGCCGACGTCATCGGATTTCATCTGAACCGTGGCGTGCTGTCCGTGGCGAGTCGGTCCCCGGAACTCGACGTCGCCGACGTCGTCCGCGATGCCAGGACTGTCGTCGTGCTCGAGGGTGTCAACGACCACGAGAATCTCGGCGCAATGTTCCGTAACGCTGCAGGCTTCGGGGTGGACGCTGTACTTTTCGGGGCGGCATGCGCCGACCCTCTCTTTCGTCGTGCCGTACGAGTGTCCATGGGACACGTACTTCGGGTTCCGTTCGCACGGGTTCCGGACTGGCCGAGGGGCTTGAAGATTCTCCACGACAGCGGCTTTCAGACCATATCGTTGACGCCGAATCCGTCGGCGATTCCTCTCGCCGAGGCGATGACGGGGGAGAAGGTCGCATTGCTGCTCGGCGCCGAGGGGCCGGGGCTGACCGAACATGCCATGCGCGCTACCGATGTTCGCGCACGAATTCCGATGGCACCCGATACCGACTCGCTCAATGTGGCCACCGCGGCTGCGATGGCGTTCTACGAACGGGTGCGCGTGCAGTGACCGAGCACGTAGCCTATACCGGCGTTCCGGTCGCGCTCTTCGCGGCTGTCCTCGTCGGAGCCGCGCTGACAACGTTCGGCCTCGAACTTGCAGCCGTCAACGTATTCCTGGCAGTGGGGATCAACTTGATCGTCGTCGGGGGTGCTGCACCGACTGTGCTGCGCTTTCGACACACGCCGCTGTGGCGGTGGCTCGTGTACGGAACGTGTGTCGGTGCCGTCCTCAGCTTCGTAGTTCTGGGGATTTCCGTCTCAACCAGCGCATGAACGAGCGATCCGGCATCGGCTCGGGTGGGGCCTGGTCGGGTGGGGTCTGTTCGACCCGTCGGGGTTCCTGTCCGGGCGCATACATGGTGAATCCACACACCTGCAACGAGATCGGATCGAACTCGTCGCCGCGTGGCTCGCCGGTATAGCGGTAGCCGAGCCATTCGGAGTTGGCTGCTTCGGCAAATTCCTGTGGGTGGAACGGAAGCGAGAGTGGGTCAGGCATGACGCCGGGCGGATAGACCAACGGGTGCTCTCCGGCCCAGAACCCTCGCTCCCACACCAGCGGAAGACCGGAGTCCTCGTAGATGTAGATCGGAGTCGCGCTGAACGAACGTCGCAGGGTGCCGCGTTCCCAATATGCGAAGGCACCCCACGCCGTCTCCGGGTCAGTCATCACGAGGTACGTGCGCTCGGATGCCACCGGGCGAATCCAGGGCTCGGGCAGAGTCGACGGAGTGGCGACGGCCAAGTCGGACGCACAGACCACCGTGACGCCCGGATACGCCCCGATGTAGATCTCGTCGGGGCCCACTCCGGCCACGGCCGACACTGGAGAGAGCCTGCTCGGTACGGCCACGCGATCGGGAAACAGGCGCCCGGCCAGCGCTGACGCAGTATCCCAGTCCGAAGTTGTAGAGGATCTCAGGACCGCGATCGGGTCAGGAGTATCGACGTACCAGACAGTTGATGCTTTGGCCCCCACTCCTGGCACCCTTCTCGATCTGACGTCAGCCCATCATGGTCAATTGTGTCCGCTGCTGCGGACACCCAGTAGAACGTCCTCCCACGAAGGCATTGCAGGCTTGCCCTTCTTGTCCTTCTTCGGCGCAGGAGGCTCGTGTCGCTTCGTCTCGGCGACCGCGGGCACCGGGGGCTCGGCGACCTCTGGTGCGGCGTTCTCCGGTGCGAGGTCCTCTGGTGCGGGGTTCTGTGGTGCCGGGGCCTCTGGTGCGACGGTCTCGATCTCACTGTCCGCGGTGGTGCCGTAGTACTCGTCGAAGGATTCCTCGGATGTCTCTTCTTCGATTGCCAGCGAGCGCACCGGAGCGAGTCCGCGCAGCTGCCGTCCGAAGTCCGGGTCGATCAGCTCCGCTGCGGCATCGTCCAGTGCGGTGATGGTGCCACCGTGGCCGTCGGGAAGATATTGCCAATGCGCCTTGTTGGTCGTCCGACCTGCCTGCCACTTCAGCTGAGCTACCCACTTGTTGTCCTCGTCGCGCCACGCGTCCCACGTTGCTTCGCCGAGATGGTGGCCGCGAGCGCGGAACGCAAGCGCGACGATCTCGGCCAGAGTCTGGACGGCAGGGCCGTCGTGACGAAGAGGGTGGCCGGCTTGCGCCATACTGGATGCCTGGGACCGTTCGAGAAGTACCGGATGAGCGAAGACCTCTACCCGGCTCAACGCCATTCCCGATTCGTTTGCAACCTGTTCGACGGTGGCCCCACCGCGGATACGAGCCTGGATCTCCCTGGGCCTGAGCACACTGTCCATTTGGATCTCAATCTGTCCTAGTCGAGCGATGTCGCCGCGAGAGGCCGCGCGGAGCTTGTCGTCGGCTGGAAGCCGGAATTTGTCGCCGGTGGTTGGATCTGCGCAAATGACGTGCTGACCGTCGGGTTCGAGACCGACCACACGTAGATCTCGCACCTTGACCTCCTCATCGCGCCGACTCGCGATATCGTCCTGCTCGACAGTAATCCAATCGTGATCGACGGTGTGTCTCCGACACGCGTCCGGCGTCATCGATGCTCGTGAGTCATGAGCGTAGTCATTGCAGTGTCCTGCTGTGGTGGTTCGGTGATGGCAGCATCAAAAGTGTTGGCGCCCTTGGCTATCGAGTCTGCTTGGATGTAGTACGCGCCGAGCGCGAACCCGATGGTCAGCGCAGCGATGTGCCCGAAGGCCGTAAAGGTCGGGTCGGAGATCGCAGCGACCGCCACGAGCGCCGCCCATCCCACCGCCCAAGCAATCCGCCAGGAGCGGTGGAGATATCGAATCAACGACCCGGCGACCGCAGCAGCGGCATAGCTGACCCCGACGTCGATCGCCATGGCGAGGGAGTCGGCGAGCCAGTCCGCGTGGATGCCGACGAACAGTCCGATCGCCACCAACGCCGTCGCGCCGATGTGTCCGAGCAGGAACGTACAGAAAAATCGCCTCGACCCGGACACCCATTCGGCCACGGCGAACAGGGCGGCAACCGAGGCAAGCCACAACCAGTTCACTTCACCGTCGGTCAAGAACACGCTGGCGACGAGAGTGGCGATACGGCCGTCGGAAAGATTGTGCAGATTGGTGCTCGCCTCGCGGAGTACGTGCCACTGAGCGCGGGGGCGGAGCTGGGACAGAAATATCGCCGAGCCGATGGCAAGCGCGAGATACGTGATGGTGACACGCAACCTGAACAGAGGCGCGAAAACGCGCATCGGGCGCTCCCTCCGAGGTCGTTGCGCTCGCGAACGTATCCGCAAGTGTAAGCCTCTTCGGCAGCGCCCGAGCTGTGAGAGTTCTGCTAACTCAGTGTGGAAACGACCCAATCGATGCTCTTGGTCAGTGCCGTGACGTCGTCCGGTTCGATGGCCGGGAACATCCCGACGCGCAACTGGTTACGTCCGAGCTTGCGGTAAGGCTCGGTGTCGACGACGCCGTTGGCGCGAAGAACCTTGGCAACCTGAGCAGCGTCGACCTTCTCGTCGAAGTCGATGGTGCCCACGACCTGGCTTCGGTGTGCCGGGTTCGACACGAACGGAGTGGCGAAGTCGCTCTTCTCGGCCCAGTCGTACAGGCGCGAAGACGAGTCCGCTGTGCGCTTGGTCGCCCAGTCCAGACCACCCTGGCTGTTGAGCCACTCGATCTGATTGGCGAACATCAGGAGCGTCGCCACTGCGGGGGTGTTGTAGGTCTGGTCCTTGCTGCTGTTGTCGACCGCGATCGGCAACGACAGGAAGTCCGGAACCCAACGGCCCGAAGTCTGGATTTCACTGACGCGCTCGAGTGCAGCCGGGCTCATCAACGCAACCCACAGGCCACCGTCGGCGGCGAAGCACTTCTGCGGAGCGAAGTAGTAGACATCGGAGTCGGCGACATCGACCGGCAGACCGCCCGCACCCGACGTCGCGTCGATCGCGATGAGTGCGTTCTCGGAACCGGCAGGCCGGCTCACCGGGATCGCAACGCCGGTCGACGTCTCGTTGTGTGCCCAGCCGATCAGGTCGACCGACGGATCCGACGTGGGCTCGGGAGCACTGCCTGGTTCTGCCTTGACGACGATCGGATCGCCGATGAACGGGTTGTTCTTGGCGACCGAGGCGAACTTCGAGCTGAATTCGCCGTTGGTGAGGTGCAAAGACTTCTCACGGATGAGTCCGAAGGCCGCGGCATCCCAGAATGCGGTGGTGCCACCGTTGCCGAGAACGACCTCGTAGCCGTCGGGCAGCGTGAACAGGTCCCGTAGGCCACTGCGCACCCGCGCGACGACGTCCTTGACGGGTTTCTGGCGGTGGCTGGTGCCGAAGACGGATGCGCCGACGTCGACCAAGGACTGCAGCTGCTCAGGGCGAACCTTGGAGGGTCCGCAACCGAACCGTCCGTCGGCGGGCAGGAGTTCGGTGGGAATGATCGGCAATTCGGCCATTGAGTAGCGCATCCTAGCGTCGTGGGGATATGGCACCTACAGGGTAGTCGGACCCGTACTCAGGCGATCTGGCCCCACCCGTCGACGGATTCGGGGGTGCGGGGCTCGGGGCCGGTGTAGATGGCTGCCGGGCGTACGAGCTTTCCAAGTCGCTTCTGTTCCATGATGTGCGCGCACCAGCCGGCGGTGCGGCCACAGGTGAACATCGCGGGCATCATGTGCGGGGGAACCTCGGCGAAATCGAGGATCACAGCGGCCCAGAACTCGACGTTGGTTTCGATTGCGCGGTCGGGGCGACGCTCACGCAGTTCGGTGAGCGCGGCCTGCTCGAGTGCGGCAGCGGCCTCGTAGCGGGGTGCACCGAGTCGCTTCGCGGTCGCGCGCAACACTCGGGCGCGGGGATCCTCGGCGCGGTAGACACGGTGCCCGAAGCCCATGAGCTTTTCTTTGCGGTCGAGGATTCCCTTGACGAGTCCGCGGGGATCGTCGGACTTCTCGACCTCTTCGATCATCGGCAGTACTCGGGCCGGAGCGCCACCGTGCAACGGGCCGGACATGGCGCCGATCGCTCCGGACAGTGCCGCGGCGACGTCGGCTCCGGTGGAGGCGATGACTCTCGCGGTGAACGTCGAAGCATTCATACCGTGCTCGGCCGCGGAGACCCAGTAGGCGTCGATGGCCTCGGTGTGTGCCGGGTCCGGGTCACCCTTCCAGCGGGTCATGAAGCGGGCGGTGACGGTGTCGCACTGATCGATCTGCTTCTGCGGCACAGCAGGCTGGTGGATTCCGCGAGCGGACTGTGCGACGTAGGACAGTGCCATCACGGACGCGCGTGCGAGCTGGTCGCGGGCGGTGGCGTCGTCTATGTCCAGTAGCGGCTCGTAGCCCCAGATCGGTGCGAGCATCGCAAGCCCTGCCTGGACGTCGACGCGGACGTCACCGGTGTGGACCGGGAGTGGAAACGGTTCGGCGGGCGGCAGCCCGGAGCCGAATTTCCCGTCGACGAGCAGTGCCCATACGTTGCCGAACGTCACCCGCTTGGATACGAGGTCTTCGATGTCGACGCCGCGATAACGCAGTGCACCGCCGTCTTTGTCCGGTTCAGCGATATCGGTGGTGAAGGCGACGACGCCCTCGAGGCCACTGACGAAATCTTCGGGGACCTGTTGAACAGCCATTGCCTGGACTCTCCTCGTAACCGTAAATGCCCGGCTCCAGCCGTAGTGCCCGGTCCGGGCCGCGTCCGGGCTTTCTCTTCAGGAAGAACTTTAGCCGGTCGTACTCGGGAGTAGCGTCTGGGTTCGTGCCGAACCAAAAACCACACCTTGCCGATTTGCGTGTCGACTACGGCACGGACACCGACCTCGACGTCGGTCGATTGCGGAGCGGTTGGCTGCCGGTGGCACAGGAGTGGTTGACCGAGGCCATCGAGGCGGACATTCCCGAACCGAATGCACTGGTGCTCGCCACCGTCGATGCCGCGGGACATCCGTCCACGCGCACGGTGCTGTGCAAGGGCCTCGACGTGGACGGCGTCGTTTTCTACACAAATTACGACTCCGACAAAGGCAGGCAACTCACCCACACGCCCTATGCGTCCGTGACGTTCCCGTGGATCGGTATCGGGCGTCAGCTGACCATTCGCGGCGCGGTCGAGCGGGTGTCCGCCGAGAACACAGCCGAGTACTTCGCATCACGGCCACGGGGATCGCAGCTGGGTGCGTGGGCATCGCAACAATCGCGCCCGGTGAGTTCGAGGGCAGAGCTCGAGCATGCGCTCGAGGATGTGGACCGAAAGTTCGACGGCCAGGTGGTGCCGGTTCCTCCGCACTGGGGTGGGTTTCGGGTCCTGCCCGACACCGTCGAGTTCTGGCAGGGGCGAACAAACCGTCTGCACAACCGAATTCGGTTCACGGTCGCGACGTCGGAAGTCGAGCGACTTCAGCCGTGACCTGCCTTCATTCGCTATAGAGTCACCGGAGAGGACTCCCAGCATGGACAATGACACCCATGCCTGACGAACGAAGCGCCAGCGAGACCTACAGGTTGGTCAGTGGGAAGTATCGAGCCGAGATCGTCTCCACGGGTGCAGGCCTGCGCATGCTGGAGTTCGACGGCTTGCCGCTGACCGAGACGTTTGCAGCGGGGAAGAAGCCGCCGCTGTCGGCCGGGCTGGTCCTTGCGCCCTGGCCCAACCGAGTCGCCGACGGCAGATTCACCTTCGGCGGCATCGAGCATCAGCTCGAGATCACCGAACCTTCGCGTCACAACGCCAGTCACGGATTCGTGCGACGTGTCGAGTGGAATGTCGTCGATCGGGCGGACGCCCGCGTCGTACAAACGGTGGACATCGGCGAGCAGCAGGGGTGGCCGTATCCGTTGACGCTGACTGTGGCGCACGAGCTGACACCCGACGGTTTGGTCGTGACAGCCACCGCAGAGAACGTCGGAAGCGTTGCTGCTCCGTTCGGTATGGGGTTTCACACCTTCGTTCGCGTCGGGGATGTTCCGCTGGACGAATGCACTCTCGAGTTCTCGGCGGGCACCAGATTGCAGCTCGATCCGAAGCGCATGCTGCCCAACGGACCTTCCGTCGAGACTGCGGGTACGGAGTACGATTTTCGAACGCCGAAGTCGTTGAAGGGTGTCTGGCTGGATACTCCCTTCAGCGCCGAACTGCCCGACGTCGACGGCCATGCCCAGCACATTCTTCGGGCACCGGACGGGACCGCGACGGTGCTGTGGACCGACCGTGAATTCGACTGGGTGCAGGTCTTCACGGCCGATCCTGCGCACGATCAGGCGTATCCGGATCGGGGTCGGGCGTTGGCAATCGAGCCGATGACATGCCCGCCCGACGCGTTGAACTCCGAGATCGATCTACTGGTTCTACAACCGGGACAGTCGTGGTCCGGGACGTGGGGAATGGAGTACCGATCAGCATGACGATCCTCGTCTGTGGCGAAGCCCTCGTCGACCTCGTGCCCGTGCACGAGGGCCCGTTGTTGTCGCCGAAGCTCGGCGGGGGACCGTTCAACGTCGCGGTCACTCTCGGTCGGCTCGGTTCCCCGGTCGCCTTTCTGTCACGGGTGTCGACGGATCCGTTCGGTGAGCAGATTCTCGGCAGCCTTCGCGACGCCGGTGTCGACACGACCTGGGTGCAGCGAGGCGCGGAACCGACGACGTTGGCGATGACGACACTCGCCGACGACGGGAGCGCGCAGTACTCGTTCTATGCCGACGGCACGGCCGACCGTCTCGTGGCGGATCCTGGCCAGCTCCCCGACAAGATCACCGCGCTGTCTTTCGGCACGTTGTCGCTGCTGTACGAACCGGGGGCTTCGGTGTACGCCGCATTGCTTCACCGTGCGCACGCCGCCGGGAAATTGACGATGCTCGATCCGAACATCAGGCCTGCGGCCATCGACAGTCCGAGCGGGGACATCACCGCCGACGGTTTCCGGGCGAGATTCAACACGTGGTTGCCCGCCGTCGACATAGTGAAGGTCTCGGAAGATGATTCCCACTGGCTGGGATCGGGCCCGGAGGGTACTTCGGTCGACGACTGGCTCGCGAGCGGCGTCACAGCAGTGGTGATGACCCGCGGCAGCGCCGGCGTATCGGTGTTCACCGCGAGTGGCGAAATCAGCGTGCCCGGTGTACCAGTGGATGTCGTCGACACCATCGGCGCAGGTGACACCGTTCACGGCGCGTTACTCCACTTCTTGGAAGAGGAGAACATTCTCACATCTGGCGCACTGAGTGAGATGATCAAGGAAGAGTGGGAGCGAGCACTGAGATTCGCCGCACGGGCCGCCGCCATCACGGTTTCGCGTCCGGGAGCAGACCCTCCGTGGGCGTCCGAGGCGCCGAGAGACTAGTTTCTCTATCGACTGAAGATTGTTTCCGATCTAAGTACATGTCCGTTACCAGAGTTCGAGAGGGACCATTCGTGCCCGCTGAGAATGAAGCAAAAGCCACCCTCACCTATCCCGGTGGCGAACACGTCATGTCCATTGCCAAGGCAAGTGAAGGCAACGACGGTATCGAACTGGGAAAGTTGCTGGCTACCACCGGCTACACGACGCTCGATGGTGGTTTCGTCAACACTGCGTCGACGAAGTCGGCCATCACCTACATCGATGGTGACAAGGGCATCCTGCGTTATCGCGGGTACCCGATCGAACAGCTTGCCGGTAAGTCTTCGTTCATCGAGGTCAGCTACCTGCTGATCTACGGCGAGTTGCCCACGGATGATCAGCTCGAGACCTTCACCGACAAGATCCGTCGACACACGCTGCTGCACGAGGACCTCAAGCGGTTCTTCGACGGTTTCCCGCGCAATGCGCACCCGATGCCTGTGTTGTCGAGTGCCGTCAATGCACTGTCGGCGTACTACCAGGATTCGCTGGATCCCGACGACCCCGAGCAGGTGGAGTTGTCGACCATCCGCTTGCTGGCCAAGTTGCCGACCATCGCGGCGTACGCCTACAAGAAGTCCGTCGGTCAGCCGTTCCTGTACCCGGACAACTCGAAGAGCCTGGTGGAGAACTTCCTGCGTATGACGTTCGGCTTCCCGGCCGAGCCGTACGAGGTCGACCCCGAAATCGTCAAGGCACTCGACATGCTTCTCATCCTGCATGCCGATCACGAGCAGAACTGTTCGACGTCGACGGTTCGTCTCGTCGGTTCCTCGGACGCAAACCTGTTCACGTCCATCTCCGGTGGCATCAACGCACTGTGGGGCCCGCTGCACGGCGGCGCCAACCAGGCAGTCCTCGAGATGCTCGACAAGATCAAGGCCGAGGGCGGCGACGCAACCGACTTCGTCAATCGCGTCAAGAACAAGGAAGACGGCGTGAAGCTCATGGGCTTCGGGCATCGCGTCTACAAGAGCTTCGATCCGCGCGCGACGCTGGTGAAGGAAACCGCGCACACGATCCTCTCGAAGCTGGGCAACGGTGACGAACTCCTCGACATCGCGCTCAAGTTGGAAGAGACCGCGTTGACCGACGACTATTTCGTCGAGCGCAAGCTCTACCCGAACGTGGACTTCTACACCGGACTGATCTACCGCGCGATGGGCTTCCCACCGCGCATGTTCACGGTGTTGTTCGCCATGGGCCGGCTTCCCGGCTGGATTGCGCACTGGCGCGAAATGCACGAGGACCCGACCACCAAGATCGGTCGCCCACGTCAGATCTACACCGGTTACACCGAGCGGGACTACAAGGATCTCGGTTCCCGCTAGTACAACCTTCGCGAAAGCCGCCGTCTCCGAAAGGAGTCGGCGGCTTTTGTCGTATCCGGCCAGTTCAAGAGCCGAAGGGCTAGAACTGCCGACGGTTCGCCAGTACCGGAAGCTTCGCGCGGATCGGTGCTACGAGTGCGGCGTCGATATCGACGGTGAGCAGGCCAGGGGTCGCGTCGAGTTCGCCGAGAACCTCGCCGGTCGGGGAGCTGACGACGCTGTGGCCGACGCCGAGTGGGGCTGTGCCCCCGGCGTTGTCGGGTTCGGCTTGATCGCAGGCGGCGACGAAGGCGGTGGAGTCGAGCGCCCGCGCTCGCGCCAGCAGTGACCACTGTTCGACCTTGCCGGGACCGGAACCCCAGGACGCCGGCACGACGATCAGTTCCGCACCCAGATCCCCGAGCCGCTGGAACAGCGCCGGGAACCGCAAGTCGTAACAGGTGGCGAACCCGACGGTGACGTCGTCGATCGTGAGAACCAGTGGATCGGACCCAGGTGCGACGGTGTCGGATTCGGCGAAACCGAAGGCGTCGAACAGGTGGATCTTGTCGTAGTGCGCTTCGGTGGTGGGGCCGGTGATCAGTAGGGTGTTGCCGACTCTGCCGTTGTCGGCCGGGGTGAACATGCCTGCCACGACGGTGATCCCGATCCGCTGCGCGATCTCGCGGACTGCGTCGGCCCACGGGCCGTCGAGGGATTCGGCGACGCCTCGAATCGGACCAGAGAAGCATCGCATCATCGCCTCGGGGAACACGACGAGTGATGATCCGGCTGCGGCAGCAGCACGGGTGTGTGTCTCGATGATCTTCAGGTTGTCGGCCGGTTCGGTACCGCTGGTGACTTGCGCGAGGCTGATCCGGATCGTTCTGCTCATCTTCGATCTCCTGATTGACGTTTCTCGAGTGCTGTTCGCAATCGTATGCAATCACTGCTTCGAGCGGATCTGCGATCGCCGATCGCGTGCTCAGGATCGAGCTCACCGATGGTAATGCGCTGACCTGCTGAAATGATGCAATTCTCATACCTGCTCCGATCCGCTGACCTGCACAACGTAAAGTCGAGCGAATGACGAAACCAGTGATCGAGTTTCAGGCTGGACCTCCCCCCACCGATCTGGTCGTGGTGGACCTGGTCGAAGGTGACGGTGCCGAGGCTGTTGCAGGCGGCGATGTGGAAGTTCACTACATCGGTGTCGAGTTCGACTCCGGTGAAGAGTTCGACTCCTCCTGGAGTCGCGGAGAGTCGATTCAGTTCCCGCTGCGCGGACTGATTCAGGGCTGGCAGGACGGAATTCCCGGAATGAAGGTCGGCGGCCGACGTCAGCTGACCATCCCACCCGAGCTCGCATACGGTCCCGCAGGCGCAGGCCACCGCCTCTCCGGCAAGACCCTCGTGTTCGTGATCGACCTGCTCGACGTCAAATAAGCTTTTCGGGCTCACCGAGGGTTCACTTCAGGGTCTGGTCTTCGAGTTCGAGAACCAACCTGGCACCGCCCAGAGGGCTGTCGGTGAAATAAGCACGGCCACCGTGCAACTCGGCCTGTTGCTCGACGAGCGCCAGGCCGAGTCCCGAACCACCCTTGGCTGCGGCGGCGCCGCGGTAGAAGCGTTCGAAGACAGAACTCCGCTCCTCTTCCGGCAGGCCCGTTCCGTTGTCGTCGACGATGACGGTGACGAGGGTGCCGTCCCGTTCGATCGTGATGGTCACCGCGTCGGCGCCGCCGTGGCGCACTGCGTTGGTCAGCGCATTGCCCATCGCCAGCCGAAGTCCGGTGGGGAGAGCGCGCATGGACACCGAGGGTTCGGAGTCGATGTGTACCGCCAATCCTCGATGTTGCCGAATGGCGTCCTGTGCGGCGATGTCGCAGATCTCGACCACATCGGTCGGGACGCGGTCGCTGTCGCTCGACAACTCGCCAGAGGCCAGCCGTTCGAGCGCACCGAGAGTAGTTTCCACTCGCCCCTGGGTGCGCTCGAGGTCTCCCAGAATCTCCTGTCGCTGAGCAGGTCCGAGATCGAGTGTGCTGAGGACCTCGATATCGGTGCGCATTGCTGTCAGCGGAGTGCGTAGCTCGTGCGCAGATACTGCGGCGAAATCGCGGGCAGTGGACAGTGCGGCGTTCGTGCGGTCCTGGGCGTCGTTGACGCGTTGGAGCATTCCGCCGATGGCGATGGCGAGTTCGTCGGCCTCGCGTACCCCGGTTTTCGTGTCGGGTGGCATCGGCGGTTGGGCGCTGACCTGGCGAGTCAGCTCGACCAGCGGTCGGACCGCGCGTCCGCCGAACAGCCAGCCGAGACCGGTCGAGACGGCGATCGCGCACAGTCCGACGAAGATGACTTGCTTCTGTTGCTCGTCGGTGACCTGCTGTGCTTCGATGGCCGGCACCCCGATAGCGATCGAAATATCCACCAGGGACACAGTTTTGGTCGTGTAGACCCGAAATCGCTGACCGTTCACATCGACGGTGGCCGAACCTTCTCCCAGATCGGGAAGCTGGATGGGTGTCGATGCACGGACGGTATCGCCGGTTCGGATCGTCACGGCGAATGCCGCGGACAGTTGATCGAGGAATGTCTCGAGCACAGCAGCATTGGGAACGAGCGCCTGTGATGCCG
The DNA here is from genome assembly GCF_030063405.1 of Rhodococcus sp. H29-C3. NCBI lineage: Bacteria > Bacillati > Actinomycetota > Actinomycetes > Mycobacteriales > Nocardiaceae > Rhodococcus > Rhodococcus sp. H29-C3. Next base: position 271,452 of record NZ_JASITC010000003.1, read on the forward strand.
TCGTCAACCTCTCGTCGAGCTGATTGACGTTGTTGCGTGAAATAGCAACCGAGGTCACCACTGCGAGAGCTGCAACGACGAGGGTGGCGCCCAGCGCCGTTGCTGCGGCGACGCGCGCGCGCAACGAAAACCTCACGAGGGCACCCGAAGAACGAATCCGACGCCGCGGACCGTGTGCAGCACCCGAGGCGCGCCGCCGACTTCCATCTTTCGACGCAGGTATCCGACGAAGACGTCGACCACGTTGGTGTCGGCTACGAAGTCGTAGCCCCAGACGAGTTCGAGCAACCGCTCGCGCGTGAGCACGACGCCCTTGTTGCGAGCAAGAATAGCCAGCAACTCGAATTCCCTTTTCGTGAGGTCGAGTTCGCGGCCGCCACTGTGCGCGCGGTAGCCGGGCAGATCTACGGACAGTTCACCGATCGAGATCTCCGAAGTCGATGCCGGGGCGGGCGGGGGCGCACTGGCTCGCCTTCGCAGCATGGCGTTGATACGGGCGACGAGCTCGGCAAGTACGAAAGGTTTGGTCAGATAGTCGTCGGCGCCGGATTCGAGACCGGATATTCGATCGTCGACCGACGCGCGCGCACTCAGCACGCAGATCGGCACGTCGTTGCCCATCGCGCGCAGGGCCTTCACGACACTCGCACCGTCGAGAATCGGCATGTTGATGTCCAGGACGACGACGTCCGGCGACCGACTCGAGACCACGGTCAGAGCCGCTGCGCCGTCGGCAGCGGTGATCACCGTGAATCCGGAGAGCTGAAGTCCTCGTTGGAGCGAGGACAGGACGTCGTCGTCGTCGTCGACTACTAGCACTGTCGCAGATTCGGGCACTGCCCCATTGTGCCTAGGCTGCCCAGCTGTCGACGGTCAACTGGCGTTCTTCGGGCGTTTTCGCGAAGAACTCCTCGAGCGCGCTTCGGCGCCTGAGGTCGGTGTCGAGCGACCACGCTACGGCGGGCGCCTGCGCGTACAGGGCCTGGTAGTACTTCTCGAAGGTGCAGGTGCTGTTGACCAAGGACTGTGCGCCGGGGAATTTCGGTGTAGTTCTCATGAAAGAGTTCCTCTCTCTTGGGGTATTTCCCAAGGTAGGAGGCATTCTTACGGCCACTGTGAAGGCCGAGTGGGAGTTCTATGAGAATCGTTCGCCGAGGTCTGTGACGTCGACGACATCGCCTACGTGGGTTCGGTCGCCTCCCGCCTTCTTGGCGGTGTACATCGCCTCGTCCGCCGCGCACATGAGCCGATTCAACAACAGTGTCGAGTCGATCGCGAGTGTGCTCGGCACCGGCGCCGACAGTGATATCCCGACGCTCGCGGTCACCGGTGGTTGCGAGCTGGTCCGCACGACCGTCCGAAGACACTCGGCCCGGTGAGACAACTCCGCCGGTCGGCCCGCGACTCGACGTTCCATCACCACGAACTCCTCGCCGCCCACGCGGGCAACAGAGGCATCGGGAATCGCCTCACTCAGAGCCCTCGACACGGCCACCAGTACGGCATCACCGGCTTGGTGGCCGTGGGCGTCGTTGACCGATTTGAATCCGTCCAGGTCGAGAAGGTAGACGACGAAGATCGTGCCGTCCTCCGATCCCGGCCGTCGGATCTCGCGATGAAGGCCGCGTCGGTTGAGGGTGCCGGTCAACGAATCGAATTCGGAGGCCTCGGCGTCGACGGTCAGGATGCCCATCAAGAGCAGAGTCATGATCGGCACCGTGCTGATCACGGCCAGGATGGTGGTGGCGATCGTGATCACTTGAATGGGCGGAGTGCCGTCGGTGATCTCTCGGATCGAGATGATCAGCACGACAGTGGCGGCCGAGGCCATGGCAAGTGCGAAGACACGGGAACCGTGAAAGAACACGACATAGCCGAGGATGGCTGCGTACGAAGAGCAGGCCATCAGTCCGAGGAGTGGGCCAGGCATCGTGAGGGCTGCCTCTCCCAGGAAGATGCAACTGGTGGTGACGAAGCACAGAGAGAGCCGAACATCGAGCCAGGGCTGTGCCCGCCAGAGCAGAACGGCCCATCCGGTGTCGACGACGATGACGACAATTGCCATCGCCATCAGATGCGGTTCGCCGGACGGATCTTCTCCCAACCGGAACAGCAGGGGTTGCATGCCGAGGACGAGCAACGTGACGACCACCGCGACCCGGGTACTTCGCATGAGGCCGCGGTCGACGAGATAGTCGGTGAACATGTCGTATCGGTGCGCCGACTTCCAGATCCGAACCGATTCTGCGCGTGCCCGTGCGATCGAGGTGGCAGGGGTGCGTCTCACTGACATGAAGAGCGACAGTCCATTCTCACCCAACGAACCGGGTGGTCGGTTACTTGAAGATACTTCCACTATCCAGGATTGTGCGGAGTGGGGATGGGTAAGACTGAACTTATGACTCTCGTGTGGTTCCGCCGTGATCTTCGACTGGGCGACCTGCCGACCATCACAGCCGCAGCGGATTCGGGCGATCCGATGCTTGGGCTCTTCGTCCTGGACGATCGGCTGTTGAAAACCTCCGGCGGGCCCCGCCGCGACTTTCTCTTCCGCAGCCTGGCAGCTCTCGACGAGCAGATGGGCGGCCGACTACTCGTCGTCCACGGTGATCCCGAGACCGTGGTGCCGGAAGTAGCCCGGGCGATCGAAGCCGAGAGCGTCCATGTCAGTGCCGACTACGGTCCCTACGGACGTGAGCGGGACGAACGCGTCGGGAAGCAGGTGTCTTTGGTGACGACGGGATCGCCGTATGCCGTGGCACCAGGGCGGGTCGTCAAGAGCGACGGTGAGCCGTACAAGGTCTTCACTCCCTATTTTCGGCAATGGCTGGATCACGGCTGGCGGGGACCTGCCGATACCTCGGCATCGACGCTCGACTGGATCGACCCCGCCGACGTGTCCGGTCCGCGGAGGGTGCAGATTCCCACCGAGGAGGACGGCTCGGACTTCGCTGCCGGTGAGAAGGCCGCGTCGACCCAGTGGAGTGAGTTCCTCGAGCGAGTGAAGGGATACGACGATGAGCGCAATCGTCCCGACCTCGATGCAACGAGCCGAATGTCGGTCTACCTCAAGTACGGCAACATCCACCCGCGGACCATGCTGAAAGACCTGGGTGCGCTACGCAGTGAGGGCTCGGCCGCGTATCGACGGCAGATCGCCTGGCGAGATTTTTACGCGGACATACTGTTTCAGCGACCTGACAGTGCGCGTGAGAATTATGTGAAGAAGTTCGACAAGATCGAACTCGACTCCGGAAAACAGGCGGACGAGATGTTCGCGGCATGGTGCGAGGGGCGTACCGGATTCCCGATCGTCGATGCCGGAATGCGGCAGTTGAATTCGGAGAAGTGGATGCACAATCGCGTACGGATGATAGTCGCGTCGTTCCTCGTCAAGGACCTTCATCTTCCTTGGTGGCGAGGCGCACGCTATTTCATGAACACCCTGGTCGACGGCGATCTTGCCAGCAATCAGCACGGGTGGCAGTGGACCGCGGGATCGGGCACCGATGCCTCGCCGTACTTTCGGGTGTTCAACCCGATCACGCAGGGCGAGAAGTTCGATCCGACCGGAGATTACGTGCGGCGTTGGGTTCCCGAACTGCGCGGGGAGCAGGGGAAAGCCGTGCACACCTTGAAGTTCGGACGCCCAGCGGCTTACCCGGATCCGATCGTCGATCACAAGCATGAACGTGAGGTGGCCATCGCGAGGTTCAAGGCGCTCTAGCATTCGAGGTGCTCTAGCGTCGACGCGAGACGCCGACCCCGACGAGGCAGATTGCCCCACCCACCACTGCGAGGTAGTGCGGAATCTCCCCGAGTAGAAGCCACGCCAACGTGATGGTGATCGGTGGTACCGCGTAGGTGGTGACGCCGAGGCGGCCGGCATCCATGCGTGTCAGCGCGTACGCCCAGGTGCTGAAGGCCAATGCAGTCGGTATCAACCCGAGATAGAGCAGACCACCGACAGCGGCTCCCGACGCATCGGCGAGGTCGCCGATCAGAGCCGGCGCGAAGGGGAGTGTGCACAGAGTTCCGATCGCGCACGCCATCCACGTCACCTGCAGGCCAGGTACGGAACGCAGTACCGGCTTCTGGCTCAGTACACCGATCGCATACGTCACTGCTGACACCAGACACAATGCGATGCCGAAGAACCCGGCGTCGGTCTTCGTCGTATCACTAGTGGTGAGAGCGGTAGTGACCCCGACCATGACGGCACCCGCGAACGCAATGGCCGCACCGATGACGAGCCATCGAGGAAAGCCCTCGCCGAGGAGCAGGCCCGCGAACAGTGCAACCAGAATCGGGCCGATCTGAATGAGCATCGACGTGGTCCCGGCATCGACGCGCTGCTCGGCCGCGTTGAGTGCGACGTTGTAGATCGCGAACCAGAACACCCCGATGCTGAGAATCTGTAGCCACTGAGTTCGGTTCGGCCGGACCCACTTGCCCTGAAGCAGCAGAATCGACCCCAACACCGTGCTCCCGATCAACAACCGGCCCAGTGCGAGTGGCCCAGCGCCGAACGAGGTCCCGACACCGCGGATCGCCACGAACGCCGACGCCCATGCCACCACCGTTGTGACCACGGCAGCGACGGCGAGCCAGTCTGCTTTCGGTGAGGTACCGAGCTTGCTCATGACGAGGACGCTACTGTGGCCGAGCGGATCTGGGCGCGCGAACCTCGCCGTCAGTGTCGGAGGAGCTTCTCCAGCGCATCCAGTACCGCCGGATCCTCGATGGTCGAGGGAACGCCGTACTCGTCCCCGGCGACGATCTGACGCATCGTCTTGCGCAGTATCTTTCCTGACCGTGTCTTCGGGAGCGCGCCGACGATGGTGACGTCGCGGAAGGTCGCGAGCGCCCCGATCTGTTCTCGCACCATGGCCACCAGTTCGGTGCGGAGCTGGTCCTCGGTGATCTGCTCACCCGCCTTGAGGACTACGTAACCGCTCGGGCGTTGGCCTTTGAGATCGTCGTGGATGCCGATCACCGCGCACTCGGCGACAGCCGGATGGCCCGCGAGCACCGCCTCCATCGCGCCGGTCGACAATCGATGTCCGGCAACGTTGATGACGTCATCACTGCGGCCGAGCACGTAGACGTAGCCGTCGGAATCGATGTACCCGGAGTCTCCGGTGAGGTAGTACCCTGGAAACGTTTCGAGATATGAACTGCGGAAACGTGATTCGTCGTTCCACAACCCGAGCAGGGTGCCCGGTGGCAATGGCAGTTCGATGACGATATTGCCTTCCTCGCCCGCCGAGACGGGGTTGCCGACGGCATCGAGAATGCCGACGCGAAAGCCAGGCACCGGCACTGTCGGCGAACCGGACTTGATCGGAAGTGGTTCCAAGCCGAGCAGATTGGCGCAGATCGGCCACCCGGTCTCGGTCTGCCACCAATGGTCCACGACCGGAATGTTCAGGATGCGGCACGACCATTCGTAGGTGTCCGGATCGAGCCGCTCACCCGCTACGAACAACATCTTCAGCGAGGAAACGTCGTACTTGCTCAGCTCCGCTGCCTGCGGGTCCACCTTGCGAATCGCGCGCAGGGCAGTGGGCGCAGTGAAGAGCGCCCGAACACCATGATCGGCAACGACACGCCAGAACGCCCCGGCATCCGGCGTCCCAACGGGTTTGCCCTCGTACAGAACTGTCGTCGCTCCGGCGAAGAGGGGACCGTAGACGATGTAGGAGTGTCCGACGACCCAGCCGACATCAGAAGCCGTCCACATGACCTGGCCTGCCCCGACGTCGTAGATGTTGCTCATCGACCACGTCAAAGCGACGGCGTGCCCACCGTTGTCGCGGACGACGCCCTTCGGTTTACCGGTGGTGCCAGAGGTGTAGAGGATGTACAGCGGATCGGTCGCCTGCACCGGGATCGGATCGGCGTCGGTGGCGCCGGCGACCTCGGTGTCCCAATCGAGCCAGTCGTGTTCGGTCGGTATCCCGTCGCGGGCTTTGACAATGACCTTCGGTGGTGCGGCCGTGGACATGTCGAGAGCCTTGGCGATGAGTGGGAGGTACTCGATGACGCGGGCCGGTTCGAAGCCACCGCTCGCCGTCACCAGCAGGGTGGGCTTCGCGTCGTCGATGCGTGCGGCAAGCTCCTTCGCGGCGAACCCACCGAAGACAACCGAATGCACGGCGCCGATGCGTGCGCACGCCAGCATCGCGACCACGGCCTCGGGGATCATCGGCATGTAGACCACGACACGATCGCCGACCCGTACGCCATGCGCGAGCAGGACTCCGGCGAACCGTGACACTTCGCCCAGAAGTTCGGCGTAACTGTAGGTGCGCTGCACACCGATCATCGCGGAGTCGTAGATCAGCGCGGCCCGGTCGCCGTGGCCTGCGCGAACGTGGCGGTCGAGCGCGTTGTAGCAGGTGTTGAGGGTGCCGTCGGCGAACCATCGCTCACCGTCGAACGCCGTCGTCGGGGCGCTGTTCCAGTCGACGGCCTGCGCGGCGTCGAGCCAGAATTCCTCGCGTCGGTCGATGCTGTTGTCGAATGCTGTCCGGTATTCGCCGCTCATGGGGCAACCCTAGTTGGGCGTCGGTTGCATGTGGGTACTTCTCCGGTGGTCGCCGAGAATTGCACACTATCGGCGCGGATCGCCGGAATACCGTCGGATTGGGCCGAAAGTATGCGCTGAGGCACCCGAGAATATGCGCTGAGGCACCCGAAACTGTGGATGGACAGGAGTTGTCCACAGTTTCGAGATCGCCTCTACCGCGAAGCGGTCCCGTCGGCAACGGTGTACGCCATGGGGGTTCGTACATCAGCACAACTGATCGCGGTGGGGGTGAGCCGCGGGAATATCGCCTCTCGCGTGCGCTCGGGGAAGTTGATCAGAGTTCTACCGCAGGTCTACGACGACGAGAAGCCTGACTATCTGGGCCTGTGCACAGCCGTGACGCTGTGGAAACCGGGTGCGGTGATCAGCCATTTGTCCGCGGCGTGGCTGTGGGGGCTCATCGAGTACGAGCCTGCGCATGTCGAGGCGACCGTGGACCCGTCGGGCCAGGTTCGATGCCCCGACTGGATTCGGCTCTATCGACGCACACTCCCGACGGTTACGGCATATCGGGGGTTGCGGGTCGTCACGATCGAGCAGACCTTCCTGGACGTGTCGGTGACGCTGCCGAAGCCCCAGTTGGAACAGTTCTTCGACGCTGCGATCGACATGCACATTCCCTAGCACAGAGTCGCCGAATTCTGCGCGACCACAGGTGGTATGAACGGTACGACTGCGCTGCGAGAACAGCTTCGACGGTGCTGCCCGGGTACCCGTTCGGAACCTGAGCGACGCGTGCCCAGGGCATTGACCACGCGCAACTTTCGTATGGAGATCAATGCGAGAGTCGGCCGGTTCTACGGTGACCTCGTGGACTTCCGCGCTCGCGTCATCGTGGAGATCGACGGGCGCGCTTTTCACATCGATCCGGCGACATTCACCAGCGATCGTCGACGGCAGAACACATTGGTACTGGACGGGTGGCTGGTGCTGCCATATTCGGCGGCGACGGTGATGTCGGATCTTGACGGTGTGGTCGAGGAGATCATGACGGTCGTGCGGAGGAGACGAAAGTCGACCAACTCTCCACCGCCGGCCGAGACGTTCTAGCGCTGGTCCCGAAGTCCCAAGGTCCGATAGCGGCTCAGGCGGGTGGTCAACCGCGTGCCCGGAATCTGCTGACTCAGGTCTTGTAGTTCGCGCACGATGGCCCCGGCGACGCGAAGCGAGAAGTCGATCGGTTCTGTGGCCGCATCGGGGCTTTCAGGGATGATGGCGTCCACGATTCCCTCACGAAGGAGATCGACGGATCGGATGCCCTGCGACTCGGCCATGTCGGCGGCATGGCTGGTGTCGCGGTGCACGATGGCACTTGCACCTTCCGGCGGCAGTGGTGCGAGCCAGGCGTTCTCCGCGCACAATGTGCGGTCCGCCGGTAGCAACGCCAGGGCGCCACCACCGGTGCCTTGCCCCAGAAGCACCGACACCGTGGGCGTGTCGAGGGTGACGAGATCGGATATGCAGCGGGCGATCTCGGGCGCAAGGCCACCTTCTTCCGCCTCCTTCGACAGCGCTGCGCCGAACGTGTCGATCACCAGAACCAGCGGAATCGACAGTTCTTCGGCGAGCCGCATGCCGCGTCTAGCTTCGCGGAGCGCACCCGGGCCCATCGTGGCGGTGACGCTGTGGCTGCTGCGATCGTTGCCGAAGAGGACACACGCGATTCCTCGAAATCGGCAAAGCGACAAAAGAATTGTGGTGTCGGATTCGCCTTGGCCGGTACCGCTCAGTGGAACCTGTTCGGTGGCTGCATGTTCCAGCAATTCGCGAACCCCGGGGCGGTCGGGTCGACGGGAGGAGATCACCGACTGCCACGCCGTGCGCTCTTCGATGTCTGCGACCAGCGGCGCGGGTTCGAGTGTGACGGCCCGTGCTGCATCACCTGCGACGACGCGCAGGATCCGCACGAGCAGATGGCGCAGATTCGCCACCGGAACCACGCCGTCGATGACGCCGCGTCGATACAGGTTCTCGGCCGTCTGGACGCCCTCGGGGAAGGGCTTGTCGTAGAGCGCCTGGTACACGCGTGGTCCGAGAAATCCGATGAGCGCGCCGGGTTCGGCTACCGTCACGTGCGCCAACGAACCCCACGAAGCGAATACTCCGCCGGTCGTCGGGTTTCGCAGATAAACCAGGTAGGGCAGTCCCGCCTGCTTGTGCATCGTGACGGCGGCTGCGATCTTGACCATCTGCACGAAGGCGAGAGTGCCCTCCTGCATCCGGGTGCCACCGGACGTCGGCGACGCGATCAGTGGCAGCTTTTCGGCCGTGGCACGTTCGATTGCAACGACGATCCGTTCGGCAGCGGCCACACCGATCGACCCCGCCAAGAAGCCGAACTCGCACGCGATGACCGCCACCCGACGGCCGTCGACCGTGCCGGAGCCGGTCAGGACCGATTCGTCGACGCCAGTCTTGTCCCGGGCTGCCTCGAGATCTGCCGCGTAGGCGGGGCCGGGGGAGACGTCGAGGGGAGTGGTGTCCCAGGAGACGAACGATCCGCCGTCGAGAACTGCATCGAGTATCTCGGCGGCGGACGTTCGTGTGCTCATGGTGGGAAGCTTAGCGAGCGAACGCTTCTTTCCACGTGACGGTCTTGCCGATGCGCAGGATGGACCGTTGGTAGATCTTCGCGGCGACGACGGCGAGGGCCGCGGTGGTCGCGAGCATGATCAGCGCGGTTCCGACAATTTGGTAGACCGGCGCGACTCCGGCGGCGATGCGTAGCGGCATCATGACTGCGGAGAACGGTGGGATCCAACTCAGCACACTGCTCAGGGTGCTCTCCGGATCGCCGACGGAATAGAAGGCGGAGAAGAACATTGCCATGATCAGCAGTAGTAGTGGCATGGTCGTGGAGTTGACGTCCTCCTGCCGCGAGACCATCGACCCGCCCGCCGCATAGAGCACTGCGAAGAAGGCGAAGCCGAGGATGAACCAGCCGAGGGTACCGGCGAACACGCTGATCGCGGCACCGGTGACGGTCAGAACTCCGGTGGCGAGGCCAGTGCCGACTCCCGCGATTCCGTACAGGGCGAGTTGAAGGATTCCGACGGCGCCGATGCCGATTATCTTGCCCCACAGCAGCTGTAGTGGCCGCACGGTCGATAGCAGCAATTCGACGACACGCGAGGACTTTTCCTCGACGACGCCCATCGCGACGTACATACCGAAGCCGATGATCTGCGCGTAGAGGATGAACACTGCGGACAGTGCCAGTGCAGTGCGCTGTCCCGCTTCGGGATCGGGCGGATCGATGGCGTCGACGGTGACGGTCGCTGACGTGGTGGCGGCGGTCAATTCGGCGCGATCGGCACCCTGCGCTTCGAGCGCGATGTCGGTCGCCTGGCTCTGGACGCTGCTTTCGATGATGGCCCGTAGTGTTCCGGTCAGTTCGGAATCGGTGATCGCGGTGTAGGCCCCTGCATTCTCGGGCACGAGTGCCACGGCAACGTCACCCGATTCGACGCCGCTCCGCGCGGCAGCAGCATCGGAGAGTTCGCGGACCTCGACTGGATTGCCGACGGCATCCCCGGTGGCCTGCAGTACCGCCGCTATCGACTGATCACCGACGACGCCGATGACGTCGCGGTCGTCGTCACCGCCGGAGAATATGGAGAAGGCAATGATGCCTCCGACGATGGCGGCGAGGATGATGATGTTGCTGATGACGAAGCTCTTCTTCATCACCTGTACCGCGAACTCGCGCTTGGCGATCAAACGTACAGCTCGGGTCGATGTCAGTTTTTCGCTCATGCCACTACCGCCTCTCGGAACAGATCACTGAGCGATGGTTTGTGGACGGAAAATTCGTGTACCGGGCCGGTGGCCAGTGCGGCATGTAGAACGTCCTGATCGGAGGCGCCTTGTTTCAGGCTGAGCACGAAGTGTCCGTCGCGATGACTCAGGGTGGTGACTCCGGCAATGCTGTCGGCCCATCCTTCGGTGGCACCAGGCGCATGCACCTGCAACTGAGCGTCGCCGGATCCGCGGAGCTCGTCGACGGTTCCGACTGCCCGCATCGACCCGGCGGCGATGATGCCGACCCGATCGCACAATCGCTGTACCAAGTCGAGTTGATGGCTCGAGAAGATGACGGGGACTCCTGCGGCGGCTTTCTCGCGTAGTACCTCGCTCATGACATCGACAGCTACTGGATCCAATCCGGAGAATGGTTCGTCGAGAACGAGAACAGCGGGATCGTGTACGAGGGCCGCGGCGAGCTGCACGCGTTGTTGATTGCCCAGACTCAGTGCGTCGACGGTATCGCCGAGTCGTGAGGATATTCCGAGTCGCTCGGTCCAGCGTTGTACTGCGTCCTTGGCAACGGAAGACGAGAGACCATGCAGCTCTGCAAGATACGCCAGCTGCGGGCCGACCTTCATCTTGGGATAGAGCCCGCGTTCCTCGGGCATGTAGCCGATGGTGCGGCGCACTTCGAGGTCCACGGGCTTTCCGCCGAGCAGGACCTGTCCGGAGTCGGCGGACAGTACGCCGAGCGCGATGCGCATGGTGGTGGTTTTACCTGCACCGTTGCTGCCCACGAAGCCGAACAGTTCGCCAGGGCGGACGTCGAAGCTCAGTGCGTCGAGGGCGACCGTGTCGCCGTATCGTTTGGAGATGGAGTCGATCGTGAGGGTGCTCATGATCCCTTTCGGTCAGAGGTCTTCTGGATCGGGGTCGGGGGTTATCCAGGCGAGAATCAAAGCGGGAGAGCAGATTCCGGCCAGCAATGCGGTCAGCGTCCAGAGCGCTCCCGCGTAGGCGAGACGATCGTTCTCGATCCAGGTCGAGAGGAAGATCGACGCCATGACCGCCACCAGCACCAGGCCCTGGGTCACTGTCAGCCCGATCGAGCGAGCTTCGTTGCGCTGCTGGACTTCCCACTCGTCGAGTGCGCCCGCCGGCGCGTCACTGTGCCGACCGGACACTGTCTGCAGCATCGTCCACAAGACGAGGAACGCCGCCGTGGCCGGCAGCCAGGCGATGGGAGCGTACTGCCAGAACAGGGACAGAATCGAGATCACCAGGAGCGTGAAGAGAACGGCAACGACGGAAACCCCGAGGATGCGTCGACGCCGCTGGGTGCGCCACGTCGGGAGCCAGTGTCGCGTTTTGGCGTCGTTCTCGAGGAAGCGTCTGGTTCGAAAGGCCTGGTAGCGGGTCAAAATGTCCGCGGCGTCGGGTGTGGTCATGGGTTTTTCTCCCTTCGATACAACTCTGCGGAGAGCGGTCCGAACTCTTCTCGCGAGAACACTGCTTCCACGGGTAGGTGGAAGACGTCGCACATTCGCAATGCGAGATCGAGACTCGGGTAGTGGTCACCACGTTCGAGGGCGCCCACGGTCTGGGGGTTTACTTCGACGAGTTCGGCAAGTTGCGCGCGGCTCATCTTTCGTTCTGCCCGCAGGACTCCCACCCGGTTGTAAATCGGGAGCGTGTTCCCACGCTTTATGGGGCTCATGTATCAAAGTGTTGTATAAACCCAACGATTCGTCAACCTTACATTTCTGACAACTTCCCGTCGGACATCACCCAGCGTCGCGTACTGCGCACCGTGGAGAGCATTCGTCGATCATGCGTGACCAGCAGCAATGTTCCTTCGAAGTTCTCCATCGCCCGCTCGAGTTGCTCGATCGCCGGGAGGTCCAGATGGTTCGTCGGCTCGTCGAGTACCAAGAGATTGACCCCTCGCGCCTGCAACAAGGCCAGGGCGGCACGGGTTCGTTCACCCGGAGACAATGATCCTGCGGGCCTCAGTGCGTCGTCTCCACGGAGACCGAATTTCGCCAACAGAGTCCGGACTTCAGCGTCGGGCCACTCAGGAACTGCGGCGCTCAACGAGTCTGACACCGTCGCAACACCAGTGAAAAGCTCACGTGCCTGGTCGATTTCGCCGATCGCGACACCCGAACCCAGTGACGCGGTGCCCTCGTCCGGCACCAGCTTGCCCAGTAGTACCGACAGCAACGTCGTCTTACCCGACCCGTTCTCGCCGGTGATCAGAATGCGATCACCCCACTCGATCTGCGTCGTCACCGGTCCGAAAGTGAACGCCGGCCGAGAAACCACGGCACCGCTCAGCACCGAAACGACGGTGCCGCTGCGCGGCGCGCTCGCGATCTCCATCCGCAGTTCCCACTCCTTGCGCGGTTCCTCCACGACTTCGAGCCGCTCGATTCTGCGTTGGGTCTGTCGAGCCTTCGCCGCCTGCTTCTCGGTCGATTCGGCACGAGTCTTACGCGCGATCTTGTCGTTGTCGGGCGCTTTGCGACGAGCGTTGCGAACCCCGGACTCCATCCAGTTGCGCTGCATCTGGGCGCGAGACTCCAGCGAGGACTTGGTGTCGGCGAACTCGTCGTACTTCTCGCGCGCATGCTGCCGAGCGATCTCACGCTCGTCCAGATACGACTGATAGCTGCCGTCGTAGACGTCGATTCGGTGCTGCGCCCGATCCAGTTCGACTATGCCGGTGACCGTGCGCTCGAGGAACTCACGATCGTGACTGACCACGACGATCGCCGCGCGGGTGTCGACGACGAATCGTTCCAACTGTTCCAACCCAGCGAGGTCGAGATCGTTGGTCGGCTCGTCGAGAAGCAGGATGTCGTAACGGGCCAGCAGGATCGCTGCCAACCCGGCTCGGGCCGCCTGCCCACCGGAGAGCGAGGTCATCAAGACCTCTCCACCGGTGTCGAGACCCAATTCTGCCAAGACCTTCTCGGTGCGCTCGGCCAGATCGGCACCGCCGAGCGCGAGCCACCGCTCCAGCGCCGGGGTGTACAAATCCTTACCATCGCCGGATCCGAGTGCTTCCGCCGCAGCGTTCATCGACTCCTCGGCCAGCATGACGCCCGTCCGACGGCCGAGGAACTCGACAACCTTCTCACCAGGAACGCGCTCGGGTTCCTGCGCGAGATAGCCGACAGTGGCATCGGGCGGAGAGGTATAGATATCGCCCTCGAAATCTGCGGTTCCGACGCCTGCCAACAGCGTCAACAAGGTGGACTTACCGGCTCCGTTGGCACCGACCAAACCGATGACATCGCCTTCGGTGACGGTGAGGAAAAGGCCGGAGAAAAGCGTTCGGTCTCCGTGGAAAGCCGCAAGATCATCCACGCGCAAGGTTGCAGTCACGCCGCAAGTATCCAACGGGTCGTTCCGCAGGCTCCACTCCCGGTATCTCGTGGGTCGTTCCGCAGGCTCCACTCCCGGTATCCCAGGCCTTCGGAAACAGACTCGTCACCCCTCGGGAACAGACTCGCCCGGTCACCCGTTGGCACTCGTATGACCTTTTCTTCCGAGACCAGTACCGTCCCGACAATTGTGCTCAACGACGGGCATGCAATTCCGCAGCTCGGATTCGGTGTGTGGCAGGTTCCGGACGACGGTGCCCAAGCCGCCGTGACCGAAGCGCTGGAGGTCGGCTACCGCAGCATCGATACAGCGAAGGTGTACGAAAACGAGACCGGCACCGGTAAGGCCGTCGCGGAGTCCGGAATCGCCCGCGACGAGCTGTTCATCACCACGAAGCTGTGGAACGACGACCAGGGATACGACTCGACGCTGAAGGCGTTCGACGCCAGTATGGCCAGGCTCGGGCTCGATTACCTGGACCTGTACCTCATTCATTGGCAGCAGCTCGGCCGCAACAAGTACATCGAGACGTTCAAGGCTTTCCAGAAGCTGAAGGCAGATGGCCGTATCGGTTCCATCGGCGTCTCGAACTTCACCATCCCGACGCTCGAGAGGCTGATCGAGGAGGTCGGGGAGACCCCGTCGGTGAACCAGGTCGAGGTTCATCCGCACTTCGTGCAGACCGAACTGCGCGCGTTCCATACCGAGAAGGGGATCGCTACCGAGGCGTGGAGTCCGCTGGGTTCCGGAACCGTCCTGGACGACCCGGCGCTCGCCCCGATCGCCGAGGCCCACGGGGTAACTCCAGCTCAGGTAGTGCTTCGTTGGCACATCCAGCACGGAAACGTGGTGATCCCCAAGTCGGTGACTCCGAAGCGGATCGCGAGCAACTTCGACGTGTTCGGCTTCACGCTGACCAACGAAGAAGTAGCGCAGATCAATGCACTCGACTCGGTCGACGGACGTACCGGCCCTGATCCGGACAAGTTCAGCAGCTAGTTCGCCACTAGGGTGGCCCCATGGCCGAACCGCTTGCAGGCAAGACGATCGCCCTCACGGCCGAGCGCCGAGCAGAAGAGTTCGCGGTGATGCTCGAGCGTCGCGGTGCGGCCACGGTGCACGTGCCCGCGATTCACGTGTTGCCGCTGCTCGACGATTCCGAGCTGCGTGAGGTGACCTCGGGCATCATCGCGCAGCCACCGGAGATGGTGGTGATCAGCACGGCCGTCGGTTTTCGTGGGTGGCTCGACGCGGCGAAGGGGTGGAACACCGAAGACGAGCTCCTCGAAGCGCTTCGGGCCTCGCGCATTGTTGCGCGAGGCCCGAAGGCGCGGGGCGCGATCCGCGGCGTCGGCCTACGTGAGGAGTGGTCGCCGACCACCGAAGCATCACAGGAAGTGGCCGACCACCTCGAAGCCGAAGGTATTGCCGGAGTTGATGTTGCAGTCCAACTGCACGGCACCATCACCGAATGGGAACCGACGATTCATTTGAGCGAATCGCTAGCCGGACTCGGCGCGAGGGTGCGTCCCATTCCCGTCTACCGCTGGATCCGGCCGGTGGATCAGCGCCCACTGGTGGACTTGTTGGTCAAGATTGCCGATCACGACGTCGACGCCGTCACCTTCACCAGTGCCCCGGCCGTCGCGTCGCTGCTGTCGACGGCGAAGGACAACGGGATGCTCGAACAGTTTCTGGCGGCGCTGAAGGGCCCGGTCGCCGCGATCTGTGTCGGTCCGGTCACCTCTGCGCCCCTCGATGTACTCGGTGTCCCGACGCGGATGCCGGACCGCGCGCGGCTGGGCAGTCTCGCCAAGTTCGTCGTCGAGGAGTTGAGTGACTAGCCGCTCCGTCCCGCCTGATGGGACAGATGCTGGGCCCTGTCGAGTTCTGCGCATAACGTCACAAGCATGACTACGATCGAACCTCTTGCGATCAGCGAAGCTGCTGAGCGCCTTGCGACTGCGACTGCAACTTCCACCCCCTGTTCACCCGTTCGGGACCTCATCGGCAGTGAGGACGTGGACGCCGCCTACCTGGTCCAGACGCGCAACATCGAGGCGCTCGTCGCTTCCGGCCGAACTGTCGTAGGACGAAAGATCGGTTTGACTTCGCCCGCTGTGCAGAAGCAGATGAGTGTCGATCAACCTGATTTCGGTGTTCTTCTCGACGACATGGACTGCACGCAGGACGATGCGGTCGACTTCACCCGGCTACTGCAGCCGCGGATCGAAGCCGAGATCGCCTTCACGGTTTCCCGTGACATCGAAGTGCCCATCGATGCCGGTACTGCACCGGACTACGTGAGCAAGGTATTCGCGGCATTCGAAATCGTCGACAGCCGCGTGGTCGACTGGGACATCAGCTTGGCCGATACCGTGGCAGACAACGCTTCTTCCGGTCTGTACGTTCTCGGAGATTCTCTGGACCGCAGTGACGCCCCGAATCTCGAAGAAGTCGAGATGACGCTGTACGCCGATGGGGAGCAGGTCTCGACGGGTAAAGGATCCGACTGCCTCGGCAGCCCCTGGGCCGCATTTGCATGGTTGGCGAACACCAGCTTGTCCTACGGTTCACCGCTGCGTGCGGGAGAAGTCGTTCTATCCGGTGCCCTCGGACCGATGGTCTCGGTGACCGCAGGCTCGACCTACTCTGCATCCATTACCGGAATCGGCAACGTCACAGCGGTTTTCACTGCGTGACGTCACCGATTCGGGTGTGCGTCAGCCGGTGACGCGCGCGGCGTTTCCGGCGTCGACCGGAAGCACCGTGCCGCTGATATGTGCACTAGCTTCTGCGGCGAAGAACAGAACGACGCGGGTGATCTCCTCCGCGTCGAGCCACGGCACCGGCTGCGCATGCAGGGTTTGCAAGATGGGCGCGACGTCGTCTGCGGTCGGCTTGTCCAGGTCCGGTCGCATCATCGCGTACAGGGAATCATTGTGAATCATGGGAGTCGAAATATTCCCGGGTGCAATCGTATTCACTGTGATTCCGTGTGGTGCCAGATCCAGTGCGGCACTCTTGCTGAGTCCGATGACCCCCCACTTCGATGCTGCGTAGGCGGCCATATTGGTGTTTCCGGCACGGCCCAACATCGACGAGATGGTGATGATGCGGCCGTATCCGCGACTGATCATTCCGGGTGCGACAGCACCGACGGTGTTGAAGACTCCGGTCAGGTTGGAGCCGATCGTTTCTGCCCATTGAGCCTCGGACATCGACTGCACCGGCGCGGCGACCGATACGCCGGCATTCGCGACAGCGATGTCGATGCGGCCCAGTTCGGATTCAGCGCGCTCCACGAGGGAGTTCATCGCCTGTCGGTCGCTGGTGTCGAAGGTGGCACTGATCGCCTTGCGTCCAGTTGCCTGCACGAGCCGGACCGTCTCGTCGAGATCCTCCTGTGTGGCAAGCGGATACCGCACTACGTCGCGGTCCTCGCAACGATCGCACAGCACCACGTCGGCGCCTTGTTCAGCGAAAGCGATTGCGTGAGAGCGTCCTTGGCCTCGTGCTGCGCCGGTGATCAGGGCGACTTTGCCGTCGAAACGTTCCATGTGTCGTTTTCCTCCTGGTTTGTTTACCTCGGTGGTCGATCGACGTCAGCGCAGTTTGTTGCTTCCACCGTCGGCCATCAGTGTCTGTCCGGTCATGTACTTGGAATCTTCGGAGGCGAGGAACACTGCCACCGGAGCGATATCGGTTTCGGGATCTCCGATTCGCTGTAGCGGGACCTTAGCGGCACTCGCTGCAGCGCGCTCCGGGTGGGCAGCCTGCCAGGCACGCACACCCTCGGTTGCTGCGAAGGGGCAGAGCACGTTGACTCTGATGCCGTCCACAGCCCACTCGTTGGCGGTCACGCGGCTGAGCCCTCGAATTGCTTCTTTCGCTGCGGCATAGGAGGCCTGAGTGGGCATTCCGTCCAACCCGGAACCGGAGGCGAAGTTGATCACCGATCCGGAGGAGGCTTTGAGGTGGGGGTAGCAGGCCTGCATGAGGTGCACCGTGGGGTAGAAGCCGGTGTTGAACGACAGATCGAACATCTCACTCGTCGTATCGACAAGCAGTGCTTGCCGTGACGCGTGAGCGTTGTTGACCAGTACGTCGACGGATCCGAAGGCGGCGACAGCAGCGTCGCAGATCGTCTGTGCCGACTCGGCGAGCGATATGTCGATGCAGAGAAACTCTGCATTCGGGCCCAGTTCGGCACTGAGTGCAGCTCCTCGTTCCTCGTCGATGTCGACGAAGAACACCTTGGCACCTTCGCGTACGAAGACGGTGGTGATCGCGCAGCCGATACCGCCCGCACCGCCGGTGACTATTGCAGTCTTGCCTTCGAGCCTCATTCGCCGCCAACCGAATCGTCGGTCGCAAGTGCAAACTTTTCGAGTTCTGCCACGCTGAATGCGGAGTAGGTCTCGTAGGGGCCGCGGCCGGAGAAGTAGGGAGTCAGATTCTCTGCCAGCTCGTCGATCGTGAATTTCGAACCTGCGGCATCGAATCTGTTCTCGACCTTCGGCGCTGCCATCAACGCCACCATCTTGCCGTAGACGACGAAGACCTGTCCGTTGATCTCGTCCGAAGCTTCGCTGGCGAGGTAGTGGACGAGGGTTGCGACCCGGTCGGGGGAGAGTGGATCCTCGGCGGCTTCAGCAGCGGTGTTCTCCCCGAATGCCTGAGCCGTCATCGCCGTCCGCGCACGAGGGCAGATCGCGTTCGCCCGAACGCCGTAGCGGGAGAGCCCTTGCGCGGTCGACAGGGTGAGGGCGGTGATACCAGCCTTGGCTGCCGAGTAGTTCGGTTGGCCGGCGGAGCCAAAGAGGAAAGCTTCGGAAGAGGTGTTGATGACCCGACCGTAGATCGGACCGCCGACCTTCTTCGAGAGTGCTCGCCAATGAACAGCGGCGGCGTGGGAGGTTGCCGCGTGTCCTTTGAGGTGCACTCGAATGACATCGTCCCAATCCGATTCGGTCAGGTTGAAGATCATCTTGTCGCGAATGATCCCGGCGTTGTTGACCAGAATGTCCATCGAACCGAACTTCTCGTTTGCCGACTGCACGAGTCGTTCGCCCAGAGACCAGTCGGAGACGTCCCCGAGGACCGCGATCGCCTGGCCGCCTGCAGCGACGATTTCGTCAGCGACGGACTGCGCATTGTCGCCGATGTCGTTGACGACGACTGCGGCACCTGCAGCCCCGAGGGCCATTGCTTCTGCACGGCCGAGTCCGGCACCTGCGCCGGTCACGATTGCTGTTCTTCCGGTCAATTCGAGTGCTGTGCTCACGAAATGCCTCCATTTCAAAATTAGAGTTGATTCTATTTCTAGCGCACATACTTGGAATGCGCACGCTTTCGGTACGTGAATCGCTCTTCGTGGTCGGCCTGAAACCGTCCTGGTCAGTCCTGAACGCCCCTCGCCAACAGTTCCCGAGCTTCCGCGCGGCCGTCGAGCAGGCGGTTCGTCCGGCGCGTCACCTTCCACTGCCCTTCGATCTTGGACAATTCCCACCGGTTCGCGGTGATGCGAGCGACTCGGTAAGCGTCACCGTCACGGAGGATCAACTGCGATTTGCATGTCACGACGGCCTGAAGTCCGTCCAGTTGTACATGTCCGGGTTCGAGCAGGTGGGCGCAGCCACCATGGATGTAGCCCTGATGCGCGCGGGAGCGAACCATGGCCGAAATCTCGGCCTGGCCGGTCAGTACCCCGGTGTCGACGTCGTACACCCCGTCCGCGGTCCATAGGCGTGCGACGGCCTCAGCCGAGCCGCTGTCGACGGCGGGGCCATAGGTGGCCAGCAACTTCGTGATCGCGAGCGTGTCCTCGAGGGCCTCGACTCGATCGAGGAGGTTCTGCAGCAGCTGGTCGGTGTCTGTCATGGTGTTGCTCCGGTCTGATTCGAATGGAACTCCACGCCCAGCTCGTCGCCGATGTCGCGGAGGGCGGACAGTTGATCGCAGTAGTGATCGACGCCTGTTGCGTGAATTGCGGCGCTCACGATGGTGGCACCGGCCAGGCGTCGGCGCTCGAGCGAGTCGGCGACTGCGGCTCTGTTGCCGAGTGGGTCGAGCGGCGCGCCTGCACTCAAGACCACTTCGAAGTCGGCTCGCTGCTCACCCTTGGCCAGCATGCGTTCGAGGTCGCTCAGCGGCAAGCCGAACGGAACCCATCCGTCTCCTTGGGTTCGCGCTCGCCGAAGGGAACGGGGGGTCCGGCCG
This sequence comes from Rhodococcus sp. H29-C3, assembly GCF_030063405.1. Taxonomy (NCBI): domain Bacteria; kingdom Bacillati; phylum Actinomycetota; class Actinomycetes; order Mycobacteriales; family Nocardiaceae; genus Rhodococcus; species Rhodococcus sp. H29-C3. The sequence continues at coordinate 291,403 of NZ_JASITC010000003.1, forward strand.
CCGATCCACAGTGGTACTCGTGATTGGACGGCGTGGGGCTTGACCACGAGGTTGTCGAAATCGTAGTGCGTTCCGTGATACTCCGGATTCGATTTCGACAGCGATGCCCGCAATGCTGCCAGTGCGTCGTCTGCGCGAGCTCCGCGGCCCTCGAACTCGGCGCCGAGCAGGTCGAACTCCTCTTGGAGACTGCCGACCCCGAGACCGAGTATCAGTCGGCCGCCGCTGACGACGTCGAGTGTTCCGTAGCGCTTGGCAATGGCGAGTGGGTGGTGATATCCGAGAACCAGAACCTGGGTGGCCAGCTTGATTCGGCTGGTGTGCGCGGCGAGGAACCCGAGTGTGGCCAGCGGGTCCCAGTAGGTCGCCCCGCGCTCGGCGGCGATATCTACCGGTACGGCAACGTGCTCACTGCAGGTCAGGTGATGAAATCCGAGATGGTCGGCTTGGCGCGCAATGCGCACCAGCTCCTCGATGCCTGCGCTCGCCTCCCACTCCGCGGCGTTGCTCGGGTGTTGGACGACGATCGGGGACGTTATGCCAATGTGCATCGGTGACGCTCCGAGGTTGGCCGAGAAGGTTGCATGCCTTCATCTGTAGTACCTCTGGCCGTTCGATGCGGTGGTAGTTCCCGTTCACCGGACGCGGTGCCGGCATCAAGAGGGCGGACCCTCTTCTCTATGAGGCGAACAGCTGTTACCATTTCAAGAATTCATTTCAATTTTACCGGCAGGCTTACTGCCGATTGCGGAGGCACCGGATGAACTCGGTCGGTCCAAACACCTCAACACCCGGTGCTGCAGAAAAAAAGGATCTACCTCCTTCGATGGTGGAACGCATGACGCTGATCCTCGATGCGTTCGATGGTCGCGCTTCCCGACTGACGTTGGAGGAGGTGGCTTGCCGTACGGAGCTGCCCAGGTCCACCGTGTACCGAATCCTCGACCAGCTGGTACGTCTGAACTGGGTCGAGCACGCCAGCTTCGGCTATTGCCTCGGTCGTCGTTCGATCGGTCTCGGTGGAGGCGACAACAACCACAGTCAGGTCCGAGCTGCGGCCGCACCCCTGCTGCACAACTTGCACGTGCGCACCGGAATGGTCGTGCATCTCACTGTCCTCGACGGTGGCATGAGCGTGTACCTCGACAAGCTCGGCGGCCGCGGCGCGACCGCCATCCCGACCCGGGTCGGTGGTCGTGTACCCGCCCACACAACCGCGAGCGGTAAAGCGATGCTTGCGTGGTTGGACCCGGAAGAAGTGGATCGGCTGCTCGGGGAACGTCTCGATCGTAGTACCGACACCACCATTTCCGACATCACCACGTTGCACCGAGAACTCAACCGCATTCGGCAGCGGCGCGGTTTGGCGTTCGAGCGAGGTGAATCGGTCCGCGGAATCGGGTGCGTCGGTGCTGCTGTCCGAACGGTGGAGGGGCCGGTGGCCGGCATCTCGCTCTCCGGCGATGCGGGAACCGTCCAACTGGAACGGGTTGCTCCACTCGTCGTCGACGCGGTGCGCGAGGTCACCAAGGCCATGTTCCCCGCACTCGAAAAATCTCGGCGACGTTCTCTCGTTCCGCACGCGCACGAGAGCTCCTGGTCGACCGAAACGTTGGACCAGCTGTTGTCGGTGCAGTCCGGGCACTGGCTCTGATGTGCAAGCGTCGAACCTTGCTCGACGCTTGCACCTCGGAAGTGTCCGCTGAGTCGGCATAGCTTTCGGGCCTCAGGTGCCCGAGATGCCGGCCGTGTCGGCGAGTCCGAAGGCTCCGCGGTAGAAGACCATCGGGCGCTGCTCGCCGAGGGCTTCGAGGCCGAGAACGCGTCCGATGGCAACGTCGTGATCACCGGCGCGATGGACTGTCTCCACTTCGCAATGCACGCGTGCCAACACGTCCGGCAGGGCTGGAGTTCCCCAGCTCGACCGTGTCCAGTCCAGGCCTTCGAACTTTGTTCCTCGACTGGAACCGAAGCGAGAGCACATGTCCGCCTGGTCCTCGCGCAGCACGTTGACGGTGAAGCGGCCGATCTCTCGAATGCTCGGCCAGGCACGACCACGGTGATCGGCGCAGAAGAGAATCAGTGGAGGTTCGAGTGAGACCGACGCGAACGACTGGCAGCAGAACCCGATCGGACCGTCGTCGGACAGACCTGTGATCACAGTGACGCCACTGGCGAAGTGGCCCATGGCGTGGCGCATCTCGAGCGGCGTCGGTGCAGTGTTGACGGTGGTGAGGTCGGATTCCATCGACTCGATCGACATCGCGCACCTTTCGGTTTCGTTGTGTCGCCAAGGGATTCGGCGATCGGGTTCCAGGTTAGGCAGCACCGTGCATACGCCGGAATTGTCGTCTCGTTCAGTGGAATCAGTCGGTTACGCCGCTCGCGCAGATCGGGTGGTCTCGCTGACCGGGATGAGGGACGATCCAGCGGCCTGCTGGTGGCAACGTGTGCTCACATGACCAATGTCTCGAGTGTCCAGGAAGGCTCGAAAAAGGAGCTTCGCACCGATCTCGGCGTACTTCGGTACTACGAAGCCGGCGACGGCCCACCCCTGGTGCTGCTGCACGGATCGGGCCCCGGTGTCACGGGGTGGCGGAACTTTCGCGGCAACATCGATGTGTTCGCCGAGCATTTCCACACCTACGTACTCGAATTTCCGGGCTTCGGCGTCAGCGACGACTTCGGTGGACACCCGATGGTCACCGCCATGGATGCAGTCGTGCGATTCCTCGACGGCCTCGGCCTCGACAAAGTTGCCTTGCTGGGCAACTCGATGGGCGGGATAGTCGCCACTCGATTCGCCATCGAACACCCCGAGCGAGTCTCGAAGCTGGTCACCATCGGTGGGATCGGAAGAAATATTTTCAGCCCCGGACCGGGTGAAGGTATCAAACTGCTGATGGAGTTCACCGACGATCCGACCAGGGAACGCCTCATCTCTTGGTTGCACTCCATGGTGTACGACCCCGCCATGGTCACCGAAGAACTGATCGAGGAACGGTGGGTTCAGGCAACCGATCCCGAGACCCTCGCGAGTGCCCGAAAGATGTACAGCAGCGCGGCTTTTGCCGCAAATGCGGCAGCCGCTGCGAAGTCGACGGAGGCACCGTACTGGGCTCAGCTGCACCGCGTACAAGCTCCGACCCTGCTGACCTGGGGTCGAGATGATCGCGTCAGTCCGATGGACATGGCGCTGCTGCCGATGCGCCTGATACCCAATGCCGAACTACATGTATTCCCGAAGTGTGGTCACTGGGCGATGATCGAACAGAAAGCCGCCTTCGAGAGTGCAGTTATTGCTTTTCTTCTGAGAGAGGACGCCGTCCAAAAATGAGTATCGATACGGAACAGTTCGACGAAACAGTCGATTTTCTCATCGTGGGAAGCGGCGGCGGAGGTATGGCCGCTGCGGTCGCAGCGGCCGATCGCGGGCTCGACACACTCGTCATCGAGAAGGGTGTGACGTTCGGTGGTTCCACCGCGATATCCGGCGGCGGCATTTGGATTCCGAATGCTCCCACACTGGTAGACAAGGGTGTCGTCGACTCTCGTGAGTCGGTTCGTACGTACCTGGACAGCATCACCGTCGGTACTGTTCCGGCAGAGCGTCTGGATGCGTTCGTCGACAACGGTCCGGCGTTGATGCAGCTGCTGGACAAGAGTCCGCACATGAAGCTCTTCTGGGTGAAGGGCTACTCCGACTACCACCCCGAAAACGAAGGTGGCAGCGCACTGGGCCGCACTATCGAATGCCAACCGTTCGATACCCGTGCACTCGGCGACGACGAGAAGTTCCAGCGTCCCAACAGCATGAAAGGCCCGCTCGGGCTCTGGGTCACCTCGAAGGACTACCACGACCTCGCGATGGTCAAGCGTACGTGGAAGGGTCGTCGAGCGTCCCTGGTCGCGGCGTGGCGGGTGGCGTCGAACGTCGTTCGTCGACGCCACATGGCGACCGGTGGACGCGCTCTTGTGGCGCGACTGCGGATGGTTCTCAAAGACTCCGGTGTTCCGGTGTGGCTGCAGACCTCGATGACCGAGCTCATCGTCGACGAAGGCGGAGTGGTACGCGGAGTCGTGGCCCTGCGCGGCGACAAGACGATACGCATCGCGGCTCGAAAAGGAGTCCTCCTCGCTACCGGCGGATTCGAGCACAACTTGGAGATGCGTTCGCGCTACCTGCCCGAGCATGGAGTGGCCGACATCAGTTCCGGTGCTCGCGAGAACACCGGTGACGGAATCGTTGCAGGCCTTTCCATCGGCGCCGACGTCGCATTGATGGACGACGCATGGTGGATGCCGTCAGTTCTGCATCCGATGGGCGCGGTCATTCCGTTGGTGTCCGAGCGCTGCATTCCGCCGTCGGTGATCGTCGACAGCAAGGGCCAGCGTTTCACCAACGAATCCTCTCCTTATGTGAACTTCGTTCACGACCAGCTCGAAGGTGGTCACGTTCCGGCTTGGTTCGTCATGGATACCAAAGCCCGCTCGCGTTACCCGTTTGCACAGGTCTTGCCTGGCGTGCCACTTCCTCAGGGATTTTACGATTCCGGGGTCGCCCACAAGGCGGACACTCTCGCGGAGCTTGCAGCGATGATCGATGTTCCTGCCGACGCGCTGGTCGCCACCATCACTCGATTCAACGGGTACGCGCGGTCGGGTAAGGACGAAGAGTTCGGTCGAGGTGACAGCGCCTACGACCGCTACTACGGCGATCCCACCATGAAGAACCCATGCCTCGACGAGATCGATCGTGGTCCTTTCTATGCAATTCGTTGCGAGCCCGGCGATCTGGGAACGAAGGGCGGGCTCAGCACCGACGCTCATGCCAGGGTTCTTCGCCCCGACGGTTCCACAATCGATGGCCTCTACGCGACCGGTAACACGTCCGCGTCGGTGATGGGGAACGAGTACGCGGGAGCGGGGGCGACGATCGGACCGGCGATGGTCTTCGGATACATCGCAGCCGAGCACGCTGCCGATTCACAGGGCACGGTTTCGTCGATCGATCGAGAAGACTCGAACGGGCAGGCCAAGCGAGTCTGATCCGCTTCGAAGGACCCGTTCTACCGAAGTGGAAAAAATGCAGTACAACGGAGAAGACGACAGCCTGTGCACATCCGGCCGGGCACCGAAGTAGAAAGCCGAGATCATCATGGGTCAGGTTCTTGACAACATCTCACAGTTCGCCGACGAGATTCGCGCAGAAGGTGTCGAGGGGGACAAGCTGATGCGCTTGTCCGATGCCTCGGCGAAACGCCTACGCGACGCCGGGGTCATGCGCATGCTGGCGCCGAAAGAGTACGGCGGCTACGAGTCTCACCCTCGCGAATTCGCCGAGACGGCGATGGGTATCGGCGCCATGGACGGTGCCGCAGGTTGGGTCAGTGGAATCGTCGGTGTCCATCCGTGGGAGCTTGCGTTCTTCGATCGCAAAGCCCAGGACGAGGTGTGGGGCGAAGACAACGACATGTGGATGGCCTCCCCGTACGCACCGATGGGTGTCGCGACGCCTACCGACGGCGGCTTCATCCTCAACGGACGGTGGTCGTTCTCCTCGGGCACCGATCACTGCGGGTGGATCATGATCGGTGCCGCACTCGGTGATGCCGAAGGCAAACGCGCGATGCCCCCGACGATGCTGCACGTGTTGCTTCCTCGCTCGGATTACGAGATCGACCCGGACAGCTGGGACGTGGTCGGGCTGCGCGGAACCGGATCAAAGGATCTCATTGTCAAGAACGCGTTCATTCCGGACTATCGGACTCTGCGTGCAGAGAAAGTGATGAACGGGATGGCAGCAAAGGAGTTCGGTCGAGAGCAAACTCTCTACAGCTTCCCGTTCTCGTGCATTTTCCCACTCGGAATCACTTCCTCACTGATCGGTATCGCCGAAGGTGCCCTCGCATGTCATCTGGATGCTCAGCGAGATCGGGTAACAGTGACGGGAACAGCCATCAAGGAAGATCCGTATGTGTTGTTCGCTATCGGCGAGGCAGCCGCGGAGATCGCGGCCTCCCGTGCCGCGGTACTCGAGACCGTGGATCGCTTCTGGGATCTGACCGAGAAGAAGCAAGAGGTCACCTTCGAGATGCGAGCTATCGGCCGTCGGACTCAGACTGCTGCAGCATGGCGAGCAGTACGGGCAGTGGATGAAATTTTCGCCCGTTCAGGCGGTGGCGCTCTCCACGTGAAATTCCCGATGCAGCGGTTCTGGCGTGACGCGCATGCGGGACTTTCTCATGCTGTTCACGTTCCCGGTTCCATTTTCCATTCCTCGGCTTTGACACAGCTCGGCGGTGAGCCGCAAGGCATCCATCGCTCGATGATCTGACAAGCCTCCTCGACGAAAGGTACTTACGATGACGGAAATACGCGGTCTGGGCTATCTCAGAATTCAGACGCAGGATGTACCCCGCTGGCGCGAACTCGTTGTCGACGGGCTGGGCATGGCCGTCGGATCGGGGCCGGAGGCCGATGGCCTCTACTTGCGTGTCGACGAGCGTCGATCCAGGCTCATCGTGTTGCCTGGTGACACCGACAAGGCGTTGGCCGTGGGCTGGGAGGTCCGTGATCAGTTCGCTCTTCAGCGCGTACGTGAAGCTGTGGAGAAGTCCGGGCGAGCTGTCGAGGTCTTGTCGGAGGAAGAATCGCTCTACCGCGATGCCGAGCAAGTGATCGCATTCGACGACCCTTCGGGCACCCGTGTCGAAGTGTTCTTCGGGGCGGTACTCGATCACAGTCCGGTGGTCACCCCGCACGGTGGACGGTTCGTCACCGGGGCGCAAGGACTCGGCCATGTCGTTCTGCCCACACCGGCAATCGACGAGACATACACGTTTTACACCGAGGTGTTGGGCTTCCTGCCGCGTGGGGCCATCCGAGTCGGCCCTCCGGGGGCCGGACCTGCACGCCGAGTGCGGTTCATGGGTGTCAACGAGCGGCATCACAGCTTGGCATTGTGCCCGGCCCCGCACAGCCAGGATCCGGGCATGGTGCACCTGATGACCGAGGTCGACACTCTCGACGCGGTGGGTCAGGCTCTCGATCGGGTAGCGAAGTTGGGATTCACCATTTCCTCGACGCTCGGTCGCCACACCAACGACAAGATGGTCTCGTTCTACGTCCGCGCACCAGGTGGATGGGATCTCGAATTCGGCACCGAAGGCAAGTTGGTCGACGAGAGGTACTACTCCTCGGAGGAAATTACCGCTGACAGCTATTGGGGACACGACTGGTCCGGTTCCGAGATGCTCGCAGCATTTGCGCCGACTCCGTCCGCTGAGGCAGTCCAAGTAAACTGACGCCAGCCCAACGAAAAGCGCTGCGCATTCATCTGAATGCGCAGCGCTTTTGCGTCTCGGTAGATACTCGCCGAAGAGAATCAGTCCCGGTTGAGTAGCTTCCTCATACCGGCCGCAGCTTTTTCCACCATCTCTCCGCGGGGGAACCCGCTGCGGCTCTTGGCGGTCTCGTAGTGTCCACCGGCGACCCAGACAGGTCCGTCGGTGATGTGTTCGAGCCCTTCACGTGCGACGTCTTCAGGCTCGGATACACGCATGCCGGGTATGTCGAAGTTCAACCCGGCGCGCGCCATAGCTGGTGTCCGTGTGACCCCGAGGACCAGGTCGACGACGTGCACGCCAAATGGTGCCAGTTCCAGCCACAGACCCTCGGCGAAGATACGCCCGAAAGCCTTCGAGGCCGCATACACGCTCTGGTGTTCGGAGCCCATGTATCCGGCCATCGAACCGACCAAGATGATGCCGCCGCGCCCGCGCTCGCGCATCGCAGCACCGAAGTAGTGCGACAAATGCAGTTGCGAGGTGATATTGAGGTCGATCACTTGCTGGAAGCCGGACAGGTCGCCGGTGACGAACTCATGCCCGTAGCTGTTCGCGCCTGCGTTGAAGATCAGCAAGCCAACTTCGAGGTCCTCGGTCGCTGCGCGAATGCTCTCGATTGCATCGGCGGAGAGCAGATCGAGAGCCAGCGTCCGAACCTCGACGCCGTTCGCACGCACGCGAGTTGCGGTCTCCTCGAGCGGGCCGGGCTTGCGAGCGATGAGAACGAGGTTGAAACCGGCCTTGCTCAACTGGTCGGCAAATTCCGATCCGACGCCTTCGGACCCGCCGGCGATCACCGCCCACGGGCCGTACTGCTCGATATCGATCATGGAAGAACCTTTCTGAAGAATGTCAGTCGACGACGATCGGCGTCGGAACCGGATCGCTGTCGGTGACGACGATGTCGCCGCGGTTGGCAGCATCGACGATGCTTGCGCTCAGTGCGTGACAGCCACGGCTGGGTGCACCGAGCCGGCCGTCATCGGGAGCATCGTTGTCGATTTCATGGCAGAGAGCGCGAGCTGCCGCGTCCCACTGGATCGAAGTGTGTTCCCAACTGTTCTTCGCAACGAGCACCTGCGCACTGCACTCACTGCACCGAAGCGGTTGCATTCTGCTCCTCCAATTTCCGAGCGACGTTGGCTTCGACTTCCTTCTTCCACGACTCGACAGGACGTGTGGTGTCCAGCTCGAACTCGAATCGTTCCGTCATCTCAGGAGTGACGTCGGCTACGTCGACGTAGAACTGCTCGTACCACCGGCGAAGCTGGTAGACCGGACCGTCTTCCTCGCAGAGCAGGGGGTTCTCGATGCGTGACTTGTTCTTCCAGATCTCGATGTCCTGTTCGAAACCCTTGGCGATGAAGGTTCCGAAGTTTCTCGCCGTTTCCTCGGCGGCATCACCTTGGAGTTCGGCGGACTTCTTGACGATCATGCCGTACTGCAAAACGAACTTGTTTGCGCTGACCGGGTAGTGGCAATTGATCAGGACCGAATTCACATCGTGGGTATCGAACTTGTATGTCAGGTCGTCGACCATGAAGGAAGGTCCGAAATAGGTCGCATCCGAACTGTTGCCGAGCGACTTGGGCTGGCCGGCTGTGTTCGGACGCATGTCCTCGCGTGACTGTCCGTTCATGTACTGGCTGGCGACGTGCCCTTCGAAGACGTTCTTGAAGTAGGTGGGGAAGGAGTAGTGCACGTAGAAGAAGTGCGCCATGTCGACGATGTTGTCGACGACCTCACGGCAGTTCGTGTCCACCTCGGTGCGGTACCAGACCCAGTCGGACCAACCATCGTCGAGTGCGCCTTCGATGCGGGGAATGGTCACCTCTGCCGGCGGGGCATTGCCCTCGGGATCGTTCCACACGAAGAACATGCCGTCCTGGTCGAGGACATGCCACGAACGGGTACGTGCGAGCGGGGGCACGCGACGCGCGTAAGGAATGCTCTTGCATTTTCCGTTGCTTCCCCAACGCCAATCGTGGAACGGGCAGGCGACCTCGTCACCCTTGATCGTTCCCTGAGTGAGGTCGCCACCCATGTGGCGGCAGTATCCGTCGAGGACGGCGAGCGTGCCCGAGCTGTCGGCGAAGACGACGAGCTTGGTCCCGAAGGCCTCGATGGAGTGGGGCTTGCCGTCCTTGAAGTCGGCAGACAAACCGATGCAGTGCCAACCGCGGGCGAAGCGCGTGGGCGCGGCGCCGGCTTCGATCTCTCGTACTTCTTCGCTGGTGTTCTGCTGGATGGTCACAGTGGTCCCGTCCTGTCTTGTGGAGAAGTCCAACGGCGATCTGGTCGTTGCCGTGTTTGTAGCGACGCTAGGTGACCTCCGACACCGAAGTCGGAGAGTTCTCACTGGACGGGACTCGGACTTTTCGGAAGGAATTCGTGCTCTCGATCAGCGACCCATTCGCTCGACGGCAGCGGAACCGGATTATCGTTCGAGTATGACTACCGACGTCCTGGGTGCTGTCCGCGATCTACTGCCGACGATCGCCGAGGCAGCAGTCAAGGTCGATGAAACCGGACGTGTGTCGGACCAGATGATCCACGAGCTGGGTAAGACTGGGGTCTTCAGGCTGCTTCAACCGAAACGGTACGGCGGTACCGAGTCCGATCCGGCGAAATTCTTCGAAGCGGTTCGGATGATCTCGGGTGCCTGTGGATCCACCGGGTGGTCGACTTCCGTCCTGGGAGTTCACCCTTGGCATCTCGCGCTCTTCGACGATCGAGCGCAGAGCGATGTGTGGGAACCCGACAACGGCACGCTCGTTTCTTCCGCGTACGCACCGGTCGGGAGGCTGCACCCTGTCGAAGGTGGGTATCGCCTCAGCGGGGAATGGCACTTCTCCTCCGGATGCGACCACGCGTCGTGGGCGCTGCTCGGTGCAATCGTGGTGGGCGAGGAGGGGCGCCCGCTGGACTTTCTCACCGTCCTGGTTCCCCGCTCGGACTACCGGATCCGGGATGTGTGGGACGTGATGGGAATGCGAGGAACCGCCAGCAACGAGATCGGTGTCGTCGATTGCTTCGTCCCCGAGCATCGGACCAAGAGCAACTACGAAACTGCGCAACTTCGCGGTCCGGGCCAGAAAGTGAACCGAGGACCGCTGTACCGGCTTCCGTTCGCCACGATCTTCACCACTGCGGTCGCGTCGCCCGGAGTCGGAATCGTGGCGGGGTGCTACGAACGCTATCTCGCCAACATGCGCGAGCGGGTGCGTCTGAGCCTCGGCGGCGGGAGGTTCGTGCACGATCAGTTCGCGCAGGTCGCCATTGCTCGCGCATCGTCGGAGATCGATGCAGCGATTCTGCAGTTGGAGCGCAACGTTCGCGAACTGTGGGAATTGGCGCTCGAAGGCGAAGAACTACCGATGTCGATGCGTCTGCGTGCGCGACGTGATCAAGTGCGAGCGACCGAGCGTGCGGTGGAGGCGATGGATCTGTTGTTCAAGTCGGCAGGGGGCCACTCGTTGTACCGCGGGAATATGATCGAACGGGCGTGGCGCGATGTCCACGCCGGAAGTGTCCACGTGGCCAACGAGGCCGAACGTGCTTTGGCGTTGTTCGGCCAAGGCGCGTTCGGCCTCCCGGTAGAGGACAATCTCGTCTGATCAGGACAGCATGGCGCGAACTGCTCGGTAGGCGAAAACCATTGCGGTGCCGAGCGGCACGCCTGGGCCTGGATACTTCGCGCCACTGAGCGAGGCGCTGGTGTTTCCAGCCGCGTACAGGCCCGCGATCGGGGTGTCGTTCTCACGCAGTACCCGAGCGTCGACGTCGGTGCGCACTCCGCTCTTGGTTCCCAGGTCGCTCAACACGATGCGTGCGGCGACGTAAGGCCCCTTCTTCAGTGGCGTCAAGGCCGCATTCGGCAGTTCGGGAACAGGCCGGCAGAAGAACTTGTCGTAGGGGTCCTCGCCGCGATGGAACTGCTCGTCGATACCGGTTGTCGCGTATTCGTTGAACTGGTCGACGGTGCTGCAAAGAACCTCGGGTGAAACCTCGATCAGTGCGGCCAATTCTTCGATCGTGTCGGCGGTGACCCACGTACCGGCCTCGAAATGAGCGTCCGCGGCTACCGACGGAATCGAAATGGTCGGAATGACAGCGGCGCTGTCGGTGGCCTCGAATATGAGATACGACCGCTCGCTGCCGTGCTCGATCATTGCGCGACCGAACTGGTCGTACGGAAGAGACTCGTTGAGATAACGCTTGCCTGCGTCGTCGACGAGCAGTCCGCCGCGGACACCGACCATGAATGCTGCCGACCCATCCGGCAATGCGACACCGGGGCAGTACCACGCTTGACCGGCCAATGTGGTGTCTGCACCGACACGGACCGCTGCCTGGATTGCATCGCCGGTATTCGAGCCCTCCGGCGCCATGCTCCATCGCGCGAGACCCGGCATCGACTCTGCATCTCGCAGTGGCTGATCCTTTTCGATGCCGCCTGCGGCAATCAGGACGCCGCGACGCGCGAGAATGCGCAGTGTCTTTCCATCAGGTCCGGTCGCCAGGGCGCCGACTACTGCGTCGTCCTCGACGATCAGCTCTGTCAACGCAGTCTCGGTCAGTACACGAGAGTTACCCGTGCTTTCCAGAGCCAGCAACAGGCGAGAGATCAGGGCACGTCCACCGCCGAGCTTGCCCTCGGGGTGCGGCGCTCCGTCACGATCTGCATCGAGTTCGGGGCGCACGCGCTCGAGCAGATCGCCGACGGCGGAGGGCTCGATGTCGAGTGCGTTGATTGCTCGGCCGGAATCCATTCGGCCGGGTGCGCGGAAGTAGTCCGGGAACGGACGCCACTCGAATTCGATATGCGGGTTCTTCTCGAGTAGATCGACGACGTCGGGTGCCGTCGAGACGAATGCCTCTTGCCGATCGACTTCGTAATCGCCCACGACAGAACGAAGGTACTCGCGTGCCTTCGCCGTCGAATCACCGATGTTCGCGCGGTCCTGCACTGCGGTGCCAGGAAGCCATACGGCTCCACCGGAGTAGGCGGACGTACCACCGAGTAGTGGTGTCTTCTCGAGGACCAGCGTGTCCTGCCCGGCTTCTGCGGCGCAATATGCGCCGGTCAGGGCGCCGCCGCCCGAACCGATGACCAGGACATCGCACTCGATCGACTCGTGCATGGTGATGTTCTCCGTTCGAATTGCCCGCGATGATGATGCGTGTACTTCGACATGCGGGCGGGTCGAAGTACACGAAGGCGCGGTGGACCACGCAACAGTACTTTCCCCGGTCGGGTGTGGTCGGGTCTCACTGAGTGGGCAATATTCGAAGAATCCGAGGCGAGATGTCAAGATCTAAGATGACCTACCGGGTGCGTCGGACCAGCGTGGGAAGTCTGGGGAGGGATGATCGAGAGTGCCGAGAATCGCCGAAGTTCGAGATGCCGCGGAGCCGAGTTCGGTCGAGCAGCACGCCCGGCACGTTCGCATCATTCAGGCAGCGGCAGCACTCGGTGCCGAGAAAGAACTCGCGCGCGTTCAGATGCACGACGTCGCAAAGGCGGCGGGCGTTGCCATCGGGACGCTGTACCGATACTTCCCGTCGAAGACTCATCTATTCGTCGCGGTGATGGTCGATCAGATCGACCATATGGGTTCGGGCTTCGCCAAAGGATCATCGGCTGCAGCGCTGCCCAGCGACGCGGTGTACGACGTACTGGTTCGCGCCACGCGTGGGTTGTTGCGCCGGCCACTGCTGTCAGCGGCCATGATCCAGTCCACGACGACGGCCAACGTCGCTGCCGTGCCGGATGCAGGAAAGGCAGATGGGGCGTTCCAGCAGCTGCTGCTCGAGTCTGCTGGTATCGAAATGCCCACTGAATCGGACGTGACTGCGCTTCGCTTGGTCGTGCAACTGTGGTTCGGTGTCATTCAGTCCTGTCTCAACGGACGCGTGTCGATTCTCGACGCCGAGAAGGACATCCGTAAAGGATGCGATCTGCTTCTCGTAGACCTGTCGCCTCGCTGAACGGTGCACCCCGAACTGGTCGAGTGCAGTGCAGTATCGTAAAAAATAGAATACATTTCAGAAATCGACGTCGCCTCGCGCGGCGGTAATGTCTCGAGGAGTCGACATGCTTGCTCAGAACACCCCGGTGATCGTAGAGGCGGCCAGAACACCTATCGGACGTCGCCGAGGGGCCCTGTCCGGTGTGCATCCCGCCACACTCCTCGGCGTAGCGCAGCGCGCAGTTCTCGACCGATCTTCCGTCCCGGCAGCGAGCGTGGGTCAGGTCGTCGGCGGTTGCGTCACCCAAGCGGGCGAACAGTCGAACAATGTGACTCGGCAGGCATGGCTCCACGCCGGATTGCCCTATGGCACCGCATCGACGACCGTCGACTGCGCCTGTGGATCGTCCCAACAAGCAATACACATCGTCGCCGGACTCATCGCATCAGGCCAGATCGACGCAGGCATCGGATGCGGCGTCGAGGTCATGAGCCGGGTCTTCCTCGGACAAGCCGCCACTCCGGACACCGGAAACCCGTACCCACCCGACTGGACCATCGACATGGGGGACCAGTTCACCTCGGCGCAACGCATCGCCGAGCTTCGCGGGATCACGCGGGAGGACGCCGACGCGTTGGGTCTTCGCTCGCAGCAGCGGGCCGGCCGCGCGTGGGCAGACGGGGTGTTCGAGCGCGAAATCGTCCCGGTCGATGTTCCTGTACTGGGCGAGGACGGTGCCCCTACCGGCGAGAGCGTCCGTGTGGAACGTGATGGCGGGCTGCGTGAGACGAGCGCGGCCGCCCTCGCCGGACTCTCGTCCGTGATGCCCAACCAGATTCATACCGCCGGTAACTCTTCGCAGATCAGTGACGGCGCCGCCGCAGTGCTGTTGATGAGCGAGGCACGGGCGCATGAGCTCGGAGTTCGTCCGCGTGCTCGAATTCTGGCGTCCGCCATGATCGGCTCGGACCCTTACTACCATCTCGATGGTCCAATCGAGTCCACCGCACTCGTGCTCGAGCGTGCCAAGATGTCGCTTGCCGACATCGATCTCGTCGAAATCAACGAGGCCTTCGCGTCGGTGGTGTTGTCCTGGGCTCAGGTTCATAACGCAGACATGTCGAAGGTGAATGTGAACGGTGGCGCCATAGCGCTCGGGCACGCGGTCGGATCGACCGGAGCTCGGTTGATCACCTCGGCGTTGCACGAGCTCGAACGCTCCGACAAGTCCACCGCGCTGGTGACGATGTGTGCCGGTGGTGCTCAGTCCACAGCGACGATAATCGAACGCATCAGATAAGCGCGCATCCCACCGACGAGAGAGCCGAGACCTTTCATGACCATGGCACTGACCGAAGACGCACGGGACCTCACCGATGCGGTTCGCGCATGGGCATCCCGTACCGTCACCCCCGATGTCCTGCGTAGTGCAGTCGATGCCGATACCGAGAAGCCGCCCGCCTTCTGGGGCTCACTGGCCGCGCTCGGCGTACTCGGCCTTCATCTGAGGGAAGAAGTCGGCGGCGCTGGTTGCGGATTGAGTGAAACTGCCGTGGTAGCAGAGGAACTCGGTAGAGCTTTGGTTCCGGGGCCGTTCCTCTCGACCGTCCTTCTCAGTGCCGTCCTCGACGAGACAGGTCGCAGCGAGGAGCTCGTTGGGTTGGCAGACGGCTCGACGATAGGCGCGATCTCGCTGCACCCCGGCGCGTTGCGCCTGAGTTCGCATGCGAATCGACATGTGCTCGACGGGGCGTCGGACTTCGTCATGAGTGGTCAGGTCGGCGATCTCTTCTTGTTGGCGGCACTGGATGACGACAACAGGACGGTATTCGTCGTGGTGCCTCGAGGCAGCCTCGAGGTCGCAGCCGTGGAGAGCTACGACCTGGTGCGACGCAACGCAACTGTGACAGCACACAGTGTGTCGCTCGAACCCGGCGACGTCGTATCGATCGATGCCCAGCGGGTATTGGATCTTGCGGCAACTCTGTTCTCCGCCGAGGCATCGGGTGTCGCGGACTGGGCGGTACGCACGGCCGGTGACTACGCGCGAACGCGTCGCCAGTTCGGCCGGGTCATCGGTCAGTTCCAAGGCGTCAAGCATCGCATCGCACGCATGCTGATTCGTAGCGAGCAAGCACGCGTATGTGCGTGGGACGCCGCTCGTGCGGCAGACGGTGGTGCGTCTGCCACGGAGGTATCGCTGGCTGCTGCCGTTGCAGGAGCTACCGCGCCGGGTACTGCATTCTCGTTGACGAAGGATTGCATTCAAATCCTCGGCGGCATCGGTTATACCTGGGAACACGACGCACACCTCTACCTGCGGCGGGCGCAGACTCTGCAGATCATGCTCGGCTCGACCGCTTCCTGGCGTTCGCGGGTCACGGCTGCGACGCTCGCCGGGGCCCGGCGTTCACTCGAAGTCGAGCTTCCGCCCGAAGCTGAGCAGGTCCGCGCGACGGTACGATCCGAGCTTGCCGCGATTGCCGATTCCGAAGACACCGACCGCATTCGGCTGCTGGCTGAAAAGGGCTACACAGCACCGCATTTGCCGTCGCCATGGGGTCGAGGGGCAGATGCAGTCGAGCAACTCGTAATCGCCGAGGAACTGGCGTCGTTCTCTCTCGTTCCCTATGACATGATCATCGGCAACTGGGTCGTTCCCACGCTCATTGCGCACGGCAACCCCGAGCAGGTCGAACACTTCGTACCGGCCAGCCTCCGCGGTGACATCCGTTGGTGTCAGCTGTTCTCCGAACCCGGCGCAGGCTCCGACCTTGCCGGATTGAGCACGAAGGCCACGAAGGTCGAGGGCGGCTGGCGGTTGCAGGGCCAAAAGGTCTGGACGTCCATGGCGCGCGAGGCGCACTGGGGGATCTGTCTTGCGCGCACCGACGCATCGGTGGCGAAGCACAAGGGATTGTCCTACTTCCTGGTGGACATGCGCAACAGTCCGGGCCTCGATATCCGGCCTCTGCGCGAGATCACCGGCGAATCGTTGTTCAACGAGGTCTTTTTCGACGACGTGTTCGTGCCGGACGAGATGTTGGTGGGGGAGAGTGGCGACGGTTGGAAGTTGGCTCGAACAACGCTTGCCAACGAACGTGTCTCGCTGTCGAACGATTCATCTCTCGGTTCGGGCGGTGAGGCTTTGTTGAGTCTCGCCGCAGAACTGCCCGGCGGCCTCGATGCCGGGCAGTCCGCAGTCCTCGGCGAAGTTCTGTGCGACGCCCAGTCCGGTGGTTTGCTTGCATTGCGCACGACGCTGCGCACACTTGCAGGCGATCAGCCGGGGGCGGAATCCTCGGTGGCAAAGGTCATCGGCGTGGAGCACATTCAACAGGTGTGGGAAGTGGCGATGGAGTGGGCCGGACCGTCGTCTCTGGTCGGCGAACAGACCAGAAGTTCGGCACAGCACATGTTCTTGAACGCTCAGTGCATGTCGATAGCGGGCGGTACCACCAACGTTCAGCTCAATATCATCGGCGAACGGTTGCTAGGACTGCCACGGGATCCAGAGCCGGGTAAGTGACCATCGGACAACCGCACTCGAAAGATCGAAGGAACCCTCAATGGCTATAGACCTCGAAACAGCACTGGCGGCGGAGCCGTCAGTGCGCGAGATCTCGTGGACCGACCGTGATGTGATTCTTTATCACCTCGGCGTCGGCGCGGGTGAGAACCCACTGGACCCTGCTGAGCTGGGCTGGGTGTACGAGAAAAACCTACGTGTGCTGCCGACCTTCGCGCTGGTTGCTGGAGGTGGTATTTCAGCGGGTGTCTCCAAGAGCGCAGGTCTGCAGATGCCGGGCGTCGAAGTGGATCTGCGCAAGCTTCTGCACAGTGGCCAATCGCTGACTGCACATGCACCGATACCGTCGACCGGCAGCGCCCGCATCACGACGCGTGTGGCGAACATCTGGGACAAGGGCAAGGCAGCAGTGATCGAACTCGAACATGCTGCAACCGATGATGACGGCCGTGCACTGTTCACGACGGTGATGCAAATTTGGGCTCGTGGCGAGGGCGGCTTCGGCGGCGAGGCCGGACCGGACACCACTGACACCGTGCCGGATCGGAAACCGGATCACCTTCTGCAATCTTCGACCCGTCCCGATCAAGCGGCACTCTATCGCCTCAGCGGTGACCTCAATCCACTGCACATAGACCCGAGCATCGCCGCGGCGGTGGGATTCGATCGGCCCATCTTGCATGGACTCGCGTCCTACGGGATCGTCTGCAGGACAGTGACCGAGCGTCTGTTGGACTCCGACCCGAGCCGAGTCAGTGATTTCTCGGTCCGTTTCGCCGGGCCCACCTATCCGGGTGAACCACTCGAGACCTCTGTCTGGGAAGAAGACGGACTCTTGATTCTCCGCACGAGTTCTCCCGAGCGCGACGGACAAGCCGTCCTGACCCACGCATCCATGAAAGTAGTCTCATGAACGGAAGCGATCTGTGAACGCCGGAACACACCCCACTCACGACACCAGCCCTTCAGGGACGGTGCTGACCTCGGGTCGCAATGATTCCGCCGTCGATCGAGCCACCGAGGCCGCCAGGCGAGTGATCGACGCGCTGCTGCGTACCGATCGCGGCAATGCCAACCTCGAACGGGTAGCCGAGGAGTTGAACGGTGTCGCCCAGCACTTGGAAAGTCACTCTCCCGCTGTGGAAGAGCGGCTGATCGACATGTGGAACGGCGAGGGTGTGACGAGGCACGATCCGGTTACCGGTCTCGAGAATGCAATTGCCCCTCCGCTGGTGCTGGAAGGTAAGTCCGACGGCTCGGTCGAAGGCACCGTCGAATTGACGCTTGCGTACCAGGGCCCCCCGGGGCACGTGCACGGAGGCGTGTCGGCACTGCTGCTCGATCACACACTTGGAGTTGCCAATGCGTGGTCCGGAAAGTCCGGCATGACAGCACAATTGAACATTCGCTACCACAGCCCGACGCCTTTGTTCGAGCCGCTCACCGTCACTGCAAAGCTCGACACAGTCGACGGGCGCAAGATCAACACTGTCGGCAACATCAGGACAGCGGACGGTCGAATATGCGTTTCCGTCGAGGGATTGTTCATCGATAAAACGGTGCCACGTCCACGCTGAGTCGAGTGGTCGAGCTGGAAAGGGCAACGGCGTCGCATCGGATTTTCACCCGGTGCGACGCCGTTGTCGTGACTTCTCCTACACGCTGATGTCGCGCCTCGAAAGCTTCCCGGTTGCGTTGCGGGGCAAGCTGTCTCCGGTGATTCGCCAGCGGGTTGGCACTTTGTAATACGACAACCGCTCCGCCGTCCACTCGCGCAGTTCGCTTTCCTCGAGCACAGCGCCTGGTCGAAGAACCACCACCGCAGACACCTCTTGGCCGAGATCGGTGTGCGGTGTTCCGATGACCGCGCATTCGAGCACGTCAGGGTGTTCGTCGAGGCACTGCTCGATCTCGACGGGATAGACGTTCTCTCCACCACGAAGGATCAGATCCGACCGCCTGCCGGTCAGTCGAAGTCTGCCGTCCTCGATCAACCCGAAGTCTCCGGTTTGCAACCATCGTCCCGGTGAGATCGCGGCTTTGGTTGCCGCTTCGTCTTCCCAGTATCCGAGCATCACGAAGGGACTACGTACACATATCTCACCTTCGGTGCCGTCGGGAAGCCATTCGCCGAACGGATCACGGATTTCCAGGCTGACAGTGATGATGGGTCGGCCCAGGGTTCCGGGATGGCGTTCGAGGTCCGGACCGGCAGCGACGGCGATGGCCGTGCTGCACTCGGTCAAACCGTAGCTGTCCACCAGGGAGTTCTTGGCGAACGGAACCTCTTGGCGCAGGCGTTCTTTGAACGCGATCGACGAAGGCGCGGAGGCAAGTGCGAACGAGGTCAGTGAGCTCAGATCGAAGCGATCGAGATTGCCGTGTTCGACGAGACGGGCAGCCATGGTGGGGACCGCGCCCCAGTCGGTCACTCGCTCACGTTCGACGAGACCGAGGATGGTGTCGACGTCGAAGGCGCCTTCGTTCATGACGACCGCGCCACCGGTTGCGAGGCGGGGGATCACGAGATTGTGAAGGCTGGCGATGTGGAACAGGGGCGAGGTGAGTAGGTACTTCTTCTCGCTCGGGACCGACGGATCGAACTCGACACCGCTGAAGGCTGCGACGAGGGCGTCGCTGAACCGGTGGTAATCGACCACTGCGAGAATATTCCGCTGCGAGTGCAGAGCGCCCTTGGGCTTTCCGCTCGTCCCGCTCGTGTAGAGGATGGCTGCGGGATCGTCTTCGTCGACAACGGTGGTGGGGAGCTCGGCACCGCGGTATTGCTCGAAGATCCTCGGTAGGTCTTCCAGCATCGTCAGTACCGGTACCTCGACGTTGACGGCTGCCAATGCGGCAGCACGTTTGGTGTCGGCGATGATCACACTTGGCCGGCTGTGCTTGACGCCGTATTCGATCTCGCGGGGAACCCACCAACTGTTCAGGGCAACGGTAATGGCACCGAGCGACTGGGTCGCCCAGAACGCGACAACCCATTCCATGCAATTCGCGGCAAGAATCGCTACACGATCGCCTTTGCGGACCCCGTAGTCCTCGCGCAGAGCAGTCGCCAATGCTGCAGCGGCGGCGATATGGTCCGCGTACGACATCCTGCGGTCGGCGGTGACGAGGTAGTCTCGCTCACCCCATTTCGCTGACGCTGCCAGCAATTCTCCTACTCCCTGTGTCCGGTTCTTCATCACGGGCATACGGGTCCCCAGGACAGGCTCCTCGGTCAGTTCGAACCTCCCGCCGGGGCCAGTGAGCCGGGTGATCACTTGATCCAGGAAGAACTGCGGATCAGTAGAAGCGGTCATCGAAAGGGCCTTTCGTCCTCGGGCAGGTGTACCGCCACAAGATGGCACGTAGCGCTCAGTGGCAGACGGTCGTTGCCACTGAGCGAGACTCCCCCCCGGGCAGTCACCATCCGCCGATACGTTACGGGAGTAATCGGACCTGGAGGACAGTTATGACCATAGATCTCGACTCGCCCACCGTGCAGGTCGATCATTCGGCACCGGCCACATTCGGGCCGATCACGCTGCGCAGCCGCAACATCGAAACAACGACGACAGAGATGTGCGCATGACTCAGGACTTGGCTTCCGAGGAGAAGACCCTTGCGCTGGACGACGAGGGGCATCGCGGGACCATCGCGGAGATGCTTCTCGATCGACTGGGCGATCACCACGACGGACTACGAACCCGCGAACAGGACTGGACGTGGCACGAGGTAGTCCACGAGAGTGCAGTGCGGGGTGCGCTGGCCGAGTCGATGCGGGTCGACGGACCGTTCCACATCGGTGTCCTGCTCGAGAACACCCCTGAATTCGTGTTCTGGCTAGGTGGCGCAGCGCTGGTCGGTGGAACGATCGTCGGGATCAACCCGACCAAGCGGGGTGCGGAACTCGAAGCCGAGATTCGCTACGTCGACTGCCAGTTGATCGTCACGGACACTGCCGGTATGACCATGCTTTCCAGCCTGGATCTGGGCCTGACACCGGATCGTTTCGTCCTCGTGGACGAGCCCGAATACCTGGACAGATGCGCCGGTTCGATGCAGGAGACACCGGTAGTATCACCGTCGGTCGACAGTTCGAGCCTGATGTTGTTGTTGTTCACCTCTGGGACGACGGGTGCGTCCAAAGCGGTCCGCTGCAGTCAAGGCAGGCTTGCCAGGCTTGCCTACACCAACTCGGCCAAGTACGGACATTCGCGCGACGACGTCGACTACTGCTGCATGCCGTTGTTCCACGGCAACGCACTGATGGCGCTGTGGGCCCCGGCTCTCGCCAACGGCGCCGTCGTGTGCTTGACCCCCAAGTTCAGCGCGTCGGGATTTCTGCCTGATGTGCGATTCTTCGGCGCGACCTTCTTTACGTATGTCGGGAAGGCTCTTGCCTACCTGATGGCGACGCCGGAATCCGAGGACGACCACGTCAACACGCTCGTGCGAGGATTCGGTACCGAAGCGTCCCCGGAGGACAAGGTGGAGTTCGTTCGGCGATTCGGAGCCGAACTGTTCGAGGGATACGGATCGAGCGAAGGCGCCGGTTCGGTAACTCTGGATCCCAATGCACCGGCGGGCGCGCTCGGTCGTCCCGCTCACAAGAACATCGCGATCGTGGACCCCGAGACGCGTGAGAAGAAAGGGCTCGCCCGGTGCGACGAGTACGGCCGGGTTCTCAACCCAGACGAGTCCATCGGTGAGATGGTCGATATGGCCGGCGCGTCGGCCTTCGAGGGCTACTACAAGAACGAGAGCGCGATCGCGGACCGGTTGCGGCACGGCTGGTACTGGACGGGCGACCTCGGCTACATAGACGAGGACGGCTTCATCTACTTCGCCGGACGCAAGGGCGACTGGATTCGGGTCGACGGTGAGAACACCTCGGCGCTGATGGTCGAGCGCATCTGCAAGCGGTACCCGTCCGTCATAGCCACCGGTGTCTACTCGGTGCCCGACCCGCGTTCGGGTGATCAGGTGATGGCTGCGCTGGAGGTGCCCGACGTCGAGGCATTCGATGTCGTGGAATTCGCATCCTTCCTCACTGCGCAGGAGGATCTGGGAACCAAGTCGGCGCCGCGCTTTCTTCGAGTCTCGGCGAATCTGCCCGTGACCGGTTCCAACAAAATCGTCAAAAACAAGCTGCAGCAGCAGAATTGGCGCTGCGAAGACCTGATCTTCCGGTGGGAGGGTCGAGGGGCTCCTCAGTACCGGTTGATGACCGAAGAAGACAAAGATCTGTTGGAAAAGGAATTCGACACCTATGGGCGTCGACGGTTCCTGTCCGCCTGAGTCGATCCACCCATTGGTAGTGACAGCCGGAGTCAGGCACGAGGAGTATTGAGATGGATCTCAAGGAAACACCAGAACAGAGCGCTCTCCGGCAGGAGTTACGCACATATTTTGCAGAGCTGCTGCCGCCGGAGAAGCGACGCGTCGCCGGAGAGCAAGGTGTCGGCGGTGAGCACTTTCGGGAGATAGTGCGGTTGCTCGGCAAAGACGGATGGCTCGGAATCGGTTGGCCCGTGGAGTTCGGCGGCCAGGGACGCTCTGCCGAGGATCAGTTCGTGTTCTTCGACGAGGTTC
The DNA here is from genome assembly GCF_030063405.1 of Rhodococcus sp. H29-C3. Classification (NCBI taxonomy): domain Bacteria; kingdom Bacillati; phylum Actinomycetota; class Actinomycetes; order Mycobacteriales; family Nocardiaceae; genus Rhodococcus; species Rhodococcus sp. H29-C3. Next base: position 313,846 of record NZ_JASITC010000003.1, read on the forward strand.
AGCGGGCCGGATTGCCGTTCCCGTTCGTCACCGTCAACACGGTCGGTCCGACGCTGATGAAATTCGGTACCGAAGAGCAGAAAGAACGCTTTCTGCCCGGCATCCTGGCGGGCGAGATCGTCTTCGCCATCGGCTACACCGAGCCCGAGGCAGGCACCGATCTCGCGTCGCTGCGGACGAAAGCAGTCCGGGACGGTGAGGACTGGGTTGTCAACGGCAACAAGATCTTCACCAGTGGCGCCAACACGGCCGACTATGTGTGGCTCGCAGCCCGCACGGACCCGGATGCGCCGAAGCATCGCGGAATCTCGATTCTCATCGTGCCCACCGACGACGAGGGCTTCAGCTGGTCGCCCATCAACACTGTCGGTGGATTGATGGTCACCTCGACGTACTACAGCGATATTCGCATCACGGACGCCGAAGTGGTGGGCGAGATCAACGGTGGCTGGCAACTCATCACGGCGCAGCTCAATCACGAACGGATCGGCCTCGCCGCGCTCGGCGGCCGAACCCTCGGTCTCTGGCGTCAGGTGTTCGACTGGGCGCAAGACAACGGTGCCCTCGAAATTCCCTGGGTGCGTATCGAATTCGCCCGCACCCACGCAAAGCTCGAGGCGATGCGGCTGATGAACTGGAAGATGGCCGCTGCCGTCGCACAGGACACCTTGTCCGGAGCGGACGCGGGCGCCATCAAGACCTACGGTACGGAAACGCACATCGAGGTCTACCGCGCGCTGCAGGGCATCCTCGGTGCGGTGGGGCGTCTTCGGCCCGGTTCTCCCGGTGCAGTTCTCGGCGGTCAGATCGAACAAATCTCCAGGCAATCCGTCGTGAACACCTTCGGCGGTGGGGTCAACGAAGTCCTGCGCGACATGGTCGGCACGATGGGCCTCGGCCTGGTTCGCGCCAAGAGGAACGCATGATCGAGGTGAGCGCGCGCCTGCGCGAATTCGAGGGCGCGGTATTGGTCCCACCGACACTCGGACCGGACCCGGTGAATGCGCCGATGATCAGACATTGGACGGAGGTCATGGGGGGCGGAGACTCGACGGTTGGGGATCCAAAGCATGCCGACGGTTCGGTTGCACCCGCCGCGATGCTCCAGGTGTGGACGATGAAGTCCTACACGGACAAGATGTCCGGAGTCGACCCTTCGCCGACCTGGACCGAACTGATCGCGATCCTCGACGAGGCCGGATTCACCTCGGTGGTCGCGACCGATTCCGATATGGAGTTCTTTCGGGAGCTACGTCCGGGTGACCATCTTCAGGTGTCGGAAGTTGTCGAAGCAATTTCCGAGGAGAAGAAGACCGGGCTGGGCGTCGGGCATTTCATCACCACGCTCAAGACGTATCGCGATACCGACGGCATGGTCGTCGGAACGCAGCGGTGGCGTACGCTGCGGTACCGGCCGGCTCAGAAAGCCGTTGCTCGCGCCCTGCGACCTCGTCCGGCGCTGAACGACGACAATGCGTTCTGGTTCGCAGCCGCTCTCGAACACCGGTTGGTGATACAGCGATGCGCGTCCTGCGGTGTGCTTCGACATCCGACCGGTCCGATGTGTGGACAGTGCCAATCCACCGACTGGGACACCGTGGACGCGTCAGGGCGCGGTCATGTGTACAGCTTCGTCGTCAACCACCATCCACAGATCGATGCCTTCGACTATCCGTTGATCGTCGCTGTCATCGAACTCGAGGAGGGCACTCGCTTGGTCGCGAATATGACCGGCATCGAGCCCGCGGACGTCACCATCGACATGGCCGTCGAGTTGACCTGGATCGATGCCGACTCGGATCTGACTTTGCCTGCCTTCCGGCCTATTTCATCTCAGGAGCACTGATGGATTTCAGTTTCAGCGAAGAGCAGCGAACGATCGGTGAACTTGCCGCCGATGTCTTCGGAGCGCGCGCAAGCACTGATCGAATCGTGGCCGTGGAGGCCTCGACGGATCGGATCGATCGGGACCTGTGGGACGAGCTCGGCCGCACCGGTGTGCTCGGTATCGCGGTGAGTGAAGAATTCGGTGGAAGCGCCCTCGATTTCTCCGCACTCTGCGTCGTGCTCGTCGAACAAGGGCGCCGGGTTGCGCCGGTCCCGCTGTGGCCACACCTTGTGAGCGCGTTGGCCATCGACGAGTTCGGAACCGAGAATCAGAAGAACGAGTGGCTTCCCGCCGCAACCGATGGTTCGAAAATTCTGACGGTCGGACTCGAAGGTTTCGGTCCCTTCGGTAGCGGTGCACCGTCCATGACCGCCGCAGAGGTCGACGGCGTCTGGCGCGTGACGGGATCGAAAGTTGCAGTCCCGTCGGTACATGTCGCCGCACGAGTTGTGGTCTCTGCCGAAACATCCTCGGGCTCTGCGCTCTTCCTGTTGGATCCGTCTGCCGACGGTGTGAGCCAGCAGATCAACGAATCCACTACACACGAACTATGTGCAGATATCACCGCAGAGGGTGCGCGCGTCGATATTCTCGGTGCAGCCGATGGCAGTGCCGTCGGTAAGATCGAGTCCTATGTCGAAATCGCCTTGGCTGCAGTTCAGTTGGGTGTCGCCGAGAGTGCAGTGACGCAGGCAGTGGCGTATCTGAACGAGCGAGTCCAGTTCGGGCGACCGCTCGCCACGTTTCAAGCGGTGGCGCATCAGCTCGCCGACTGTTACATCGACCTCGAGGCTATGCGTGTCACCCTCTGGCAGGCAGCCTGGCTGCTGTCGGCGGGAGAGGACCCGGGTACGTCGGTGTTGGTCGCCAAATGGTGGGCCAGCGACGCCGGACAGCGAGTCGTGCACCGAACACAGCACGTCCACGGTGGTATCGGGGTGGATACCGAGTACCCGATTCATCGCTACCTGCTGTGGGGCAAGCAGATCGGCGCCACGCTGGGAGGCGCGGCGTCCGATCTGAACCGGCTCGGCGACCTCTTGGCAACCGGGGTCGAGGTCATCGCATGAGCAACCCCGCGGTGAGAGATCGAGTATCGAGTGATTGCGTAGTGGGAGAGGAACTACCGGAGTCTGTCGTGCCGATCACGCGGGCACTGATCGTCGCAGGTGCGCTCGCGACGCGCGATTTCCAAGACGTTCACCACGACGCCGTGCAGGCAGTCGCGCGGGGGTCGAAGGACATCTTCATGAACATTTTGACCACCAATGGTCTGGTGGGACAGTTCGTCAGCGCGTGGGCGGGCCCTGCTGCGACCGTGCAAAGAATCAAGGTCCGGCTCGGGGCGCCCAACTATCCTGGAGACGATATGCATTTGAGCGGAACGGTGTCCAGCAAGGACGGCGACACGATTGTGGTGACAGTGCGCGGCCGCAACAGTCTCGGTGAACACGTCAACGGGACTGTGACCGTGGCGTACGAATCCCCGGGTGCTCGATGAGCAACCAATTATCCGGTGCTGCAGCCATTGTCGGAATCGGTGCCACCGAGTTCTCCAAGAATTCCGGGCGCAGCGAACTTCAGCTCGCCTGCGAGGCCATCGTTGCAGCCTTGGCAGATGCCGGTATCGATCCTTCCGAGGTCGACGGATTGTCCACCTTCACTGCCGAGACGAACGGTGAGGCGATCGTTGCTCGCAACACCGGTCTCGGTGAACTGAAGTTCTTCTCGCGCATCGGATACGGCGGCGGGGCCGCATGTGCCACCGTGCAACAGGCGGCGATGGCAGTCGCCACGGGCGTCGCCGACGTCGTCGTCTGCTATCGCGCATTCAACGAGCGATCCGGTACGCGTTACGGCTTGGGCCAGCATGACCGGCCGATGGACAGCACGGCCGATCGGGCCGCGTACGCGTGGCTTACGCCGCAGGGCCTGTCGACTCCCGCTCAGTGGGTTGCGATGTTCGCCCGTCGTTACATGCACGAATACGGCGCGACGAGTGAAGACTTCGGCCGCGTCGCCGTGGTGGCCCGGGCACATGCTGCGGTCAATCCCGCCGCGTGGTTCTACAACCGGCCCATCACACTCGAAGATCACCAGAGTTCTCGATGGATCGCCGAGCCGCTGCACTTGCTGGACTGCTGCCAGGAAACCGACGGGGGCCAGGCCTTGGTCATCGTTTCTGCCGAGCGTGCACGGGATCTGAAGCACGCCCCGGCGATAGTCCGAGGTGCTGCGCAGGGATCGGGTCGAGATCAGCACATGATGGCGAGCTACTACCGTCCGGAGATTACCGGCATTCCAGAAATGGGAGTGGTGGCGAAGCAGTTGTACGGCCAGAGTGGGTTGAAGCCCTCGGATATATCCGCCGCAATCCTCTACGACCACTTCACTCCCTTGGTGCTTCCGCAGCTCGAGGAACTGGGCTTTTGTGGGCGCGGCGAGGCGAAGGATTTCATTCGCGAAGGAAATCTCGATATCGGTGGATCCTTGCCCACCAATACGCACGGCGGCCAGCTGGGGGAGGCCTACCTACACGGGGTGAACGGTATCGCCGAAGCCGTGCGCCTACTGCGCGGGACGTCGACCACCCAACCGAACGAAGTGAACAACGTACTGGTCACTGCCGGTACAGCCGTGCCCACCAGTGGGCTGATCCTAGGACGCGAGCAATGAGCCCGACCGAGCAGATCCCCATGACCCCGGACCAGTGGAAAGGCGTGGATCTCGGCACCCGGACGGTGTCCTACGAAGAGAAGGACGCCATCCTCTATGCGCTGGCGGTGGGAGCAGAGGCCGGCGAGTTGGACCTGGTCTTCGAGAAGAACCTTCGTGTTCTGCCCACCTTCGCGTTGACCCTTGCACAATGGGCGCCCGACGAGTTGGGCTCACGTGGCGGCTTCGATACCACCACCGCACTTCACGGATCGCAAAGCATGGAGGTCATCGCCCCGCTACCCACGAGCGGTTCGATCACCATGCAGGCATCGGTGGGCGAGGTGTGGGACAAGGGCGCGGCGGCCGTCTTCGAGGTAAAGGTCGAATCGCCGTTCTTCGTGGCAACTTGGGCAATCTTCGCGCCGGGGTCGGGTGGCTTCGGCGGCGAGCGAGGACCGGCGAAAACGACCCGACCCGAGCAGAGTCCCTCCTCGACCGATGTGCTCCGCACCAGCACAAATCAAGCTGCGCTGTACCGACTCACCGGCGATCGCCACCATATCCACATCGATCCGAAGGCGGCCGAGACCATCGGTCAGCCGCGACCGATCATGCACGGGCTCTGCACTCTGGCGGCGAGCACACTCGCGCTGGCCCGCAGGCTCGGTGTCCACCCGGCCGATCTCTCCAGCGTGAGCGGGCGTTTCGCAGCGCCTCTCTTCCCAGGAGACTCACCGGACCTGCTTTCGTGGGACGAGCCCGACAGCACCGCCTTCGAGTTGGTCCGCGACGGGCAGCCGGTCATCGCCGGGGCCCGTGCGCGGTTCCACTCGCACTCGCGAGAATGAGCGACCGAGGTCAGGGATGGGTTGCCAGGTAACGGGCGGGGTACTCCCCGCCTCCATGTACCGCGAGGTCTGCTCCGTTGACGTACGACGCCCACTCGCTGGAGAGGAACAAGCACGCTCCGGCGATGTCCTGGGGAACGGCCATCCGGCCGATTGGAAGGGTACGAACTACAGCCGCACCGCCATCGTCGCCGTACACCGCGGCGGCGCTGTCGGTGCGGATGAGGCCCGTCGTGATGTGGTTGATCCGTACTTTCGGGGCCCACTCCAGTGCAAGGGCCTTGGTGAGCACCAGAAGGCCGGCTTTGGCTGCACTGTAGGCGGCGGTTCCGGGTTGCGGATCATGTGCGGAAACGCTGCCGATGTTGACGATCGAGCCACCTTCGGGTTGCGTCTGCATCACCGCGTTGGCGGCCTGCGACACATTGAAGGGCGCGAGAAGGTTCAATGCCACGATCTTCTCGACGAATCGTGGTGAGACGGTTGCAGCATCGGCGTCCGGTGAGCCACCGGCATTGTTCACCAGCACATCGAGTCGGCCGTGCGCTGCGAGAGCGTCATCGATCAATCCTGCGGCGTCCGCTGGATCACGGACGTCCGTCGCACGGAATGTCGCGCTGCGTCCGTCGAAGCTCGGCAACGACTCGGGAACTGTGCGGCCACAGACCATTACGTCCGCGCCGGCAGCCAAGAACGCCGTGGCGATTTCGAAGCCGATACCTTTGGTGCCGCCGGTGACGACGATGCTGCGGTTGGAGAAGTCGAAAGCTCGAGGGGTAGTCACAGTAAATCCTTTTTCGATGATGGTGGAATCGGTGAAATGCCGATTGTTGAACAGAACGCATTCGGTTACGGTCGGCGGACGAGCAGTCCGAAGAATTCAATTCTAGATATCAGGAGTGAAAATGGGAAAGCTCGACGGCAAGGTTGCACTCATCACGGGTGCGGGTCAAGGTATCGGCCAAGGTATCGCACTTGCGTTGGCAAAGGAAGGCGCGTCCATTGCCGTTGCCGGCCGCACCGAAAGCAAACTGCACGACACCTGCGCAATGCTGACCGACATCGGAGTCCGTAGCGAAGCAGTCGTGTGCAATGTGAAAGATCGAGGGGACATCGTTGCCGCTGTGGAACAGACGGTGAGTGCCCTTGGTTCGGTGGACATCCTGGTGAACAATGCCAACGACTGCAAGCCCGGACCGATCTTGTCGATAGTCGACGAAGAGTACGAAAGATCTTTCGCATCGGGGCCCCTGGCGGCTCTGCGCTTGATGCAACTGTGTCATCCACATATGAAGGCGCGTGGGGGCGGCGTGATCATCAATATGGTGACTGCGGCTTCGGTGCGCTGGGATGCGAGTAACTACGGTGCCTACGCTTCGATCAAGGAGGGTATGCGCGCACTCACCCGGTCGGCTGCCTGCGAATGGGGCGAGGACCGAATTCGCGTTCTGGCCGTGGCCCCGCACGCGAAGACCCCGGCCCTGGAACGGTGGATGGGGAAGAATCCAGAGGAGGCAGCCGAGTTCGTCGAGAGTATTCCGCTGGGCCGGGTCGGCGACCCGGAAGCTGATATCGGCCGTGCCGTGGTGTTCCTCGTCAGCGACGATGCCGGCTACCTCACCGGAGCCACGATTCCTCTCGACGGAGGACAGTCGCGCTGGGGATGATTCCTCTTCCTGCCGAGTCTCGCACAGCGGGAATGCGCTGAACCTGTTCCGAGGCGAAACTATAGTCAGTCTGGATATTTTTCGCATCGGAAAGGGCACGAACGCGATGACATTAGTCGAGGCGCCGCACAGTTCACGGTCGGTGGTGGTGACAGTTGCTGCCGTAGTAGAGGAAACCACGGACGCGCGCTCGTTGGTCTTCGACGTACCGACAGACAGTCGGGAGCGCTTGAAGTACAAGCCGGGCCAGTTTCTGACGCTGCGGATTCCGAGTGATCGCGAAGGCTCGGTGGCGCGCTGCTATTCGTTGGCGAGCTCGCCGTTCACCGACGAACTCCTCAAGGTGACGGTCAAACGCACCGACGGTGGCTTCGGTTCGCACTGGCTGTGCGACAACGTCGCTGTCGGTGATCGCATCGAAGTGCTTCCCCCGGCGGGGGTGTTCACCGTGGTGGACCTCGACGAAGACGTCGCGCTCTTCGCAGCAGGCAGCGGCATCACCCCGGTGATGTCGATCCTGAAATCGCTTCTCGACCAGGGCAATGGCAAGGTTGTGCTGTTCTACGCCAATCGTGACGAGAACTCGGTCATCTTCGCTGCGGAGCTACGAGAGTTCGCTGCCGAATTCGACGATCGACTGACCATCGTGCACTGGTTGGAATCGGTGCAGGGGCGACCCACCGTCGGCCAACTGGCAACGCTGTCGCAGCATTGGATCGACAGACGTGCATATATCTGTGGGCCCAAGCCGTTCATGGATGCCATCCAGGGGGCGCTGACGACCGCCGGTGCGTCGCGAAGCAGGATTCATACGGAAATTTTTGTCTCACTGACCGGAGACCCTTTTGCGCCGGTGGTCGAAGAGCTGAGTGCACTCGACGCTACCGACGGGCCAGCACCCGCTTCGGTGGAAGTCGAGATGGACGGTGAGTCTCACGAGATGATCTGGCCACGTAGCTCGACGCTCGTCGACGTGATGTTGTCCAAGAATCTCGACGTTCCGTATTCGTGCCGAGAGGGCGAATGCGGTTCGTGTGCATGCCGTGTCCTCGACGGTGAAGTAGAGATGGCGAATTCGTCCATACTCGATCCTGCGGACATCGAAGAGGGATACATTCTCGCCTGCCAAGCACGCCCGGTAAGTGACAGGCTGAAAATCGAATTCTGAGAGTGAATCGAAAAGACCGGAAGGGTGGCAATTGCCACCCTCCCGGTCTTTTTCGTTCACGCTTCTGCTATTCGGTCACGACTTCTTTTCGCGCAATTCGTTTTTCAGCACTTTGCCCGACGCATTCCGAGGCAGAACTTCGGTGAACTGCACCGACCGGGGTGCTTTGAAGCCGGCTAGCTTGTCCTTGCAGAACGAGACGATCGCCTCCTCGGACAGATCGGTGCCTGGCGCCAGGACGACGTAGGCGCGGCCGACCTCGCCCATCCGCTCGTCGGGTACACCGATCACGGCGGCCTCGTACACCCCGGGAAGTCGCAGCAACATTGCTTCGATCTCAGCCGGGTAGACGTTGAATCCGCCGCTGATGTACATGTCCTTGAGGCGGTCGGTGATGTCGAGATAGCCGCGGTCGTCGAGGACTCCGACGTCGCCGGTGTGCAGCCATCCATCCGGGTCGATGGTCTTGGCCGTCGCCTCGGGATCGTCCAGATAACCGAGCATCACGTTGGGACCGCGCAAGAGGATCTCGTCGTGTTCCCCGATCCGGATTTCGAAACCTGCGGTGGCGCGTCCGGACGAGGTGGAGACGGTGACCGGGTCGTCTTCGATGCGACACATCGTTGCCACTACCGCTTCGGTCTGGCCGTAGGCGGTGAGGACGGCATCGAAGGACAGTTCGGTCTGCATCCGTTCGACCAGAGCCACCGGGACCGGCGCCGCGCCGGTGACGGCAATTCGAAGGTTGGACATGTCGTAGTCGGCACGCCGGGGGTGATCGAGAATGCTCTGGTAGATCGTCGGCGCGCCCGGCAGGACGCTGATGCGCTGCTCGGACACGATGGCCATCACTGCCTCCACGTCGAACACCGCCATCGGGACCACTGTGGCCCCGGCGAGTAGCGCGGTGACGAAACCTGCCTTGTATCCGAAGCTGTGAAAGAACGGATTGATGATCAGGTAGTTGTCTTCTGCGGTGAGTGCGGCGTTCTCGGTCCAGGACTGCGCCACTGACATGAGCTGACGATGCGCGCTCAGCACGCCTTTGCTGCGACCTGTCGTACCCGAAGTGAACAAAATGTCGGAGACGGATTCGGCGTCGACCGCTGCGCTGCGGATGTCGGCCTCTGTGTGGGACGTGGCGGTCCCGACGTCGAAGAATTCGTCCCAGTCGGTGACACCGGGCTTCGGTTGATCGGTGCCGCTCAGTGGGATTCGCACGACGAGCGGCACCTGCAACTCCGGTGCGGCCTCCTGCAGTCGATCGAGTCGATCGGTACCGAGAAAGTCACCGACCACGACGAGGGCCGCGGCGTGTACGCGGTCGATGATGTCGGCGGCCTCGGTGCCGGTGTAGCGGGTGTTGATGGGAACGACGACGCCGCCTGCCCAATGGGTACCGAGTGCTGCCACGATCCAGTGGTAGGTGTTCGGCGACCAGATCGCTACGCGCGCACCTGCTTCGACCCCGGAGGCAATGAGCGAGGAAGCGAATGCTTCTACCTGCTCGTGCAGCTGGGCGAAGGTCAGGCTGCAATCGCCGTCGATGATCGCGAGACGGTCGGGATGGTTCTCGGCGGCGCGAGTGAGCGCTGCCGGTGTGGTGCTCGGTCCTTCGATCATTCGGCTCCTAACCTAACGCTTGCTTGGCAGATTATCCTATCGAGGAGGCTCAGCGTATTTCGTTGCCGAATGGCAGATTGAACAACCAAGCACTTGCTTGGTACGCTAACACGGCAATCATGAGAGCTGTCTGCAGCTCGACCGATCGACTTCCACGTCAGCAACGTCAAGGAGACATACACGTGAATGACATGCTCGAGGGACGCGTTGTAATCGTGACCGGAGCCGGCCGCGGTTTGGGGCGTGCACACGCTTTGGCTTTCGCGGCCGCAGGCGCCAAAGTTGTCGTCAACGATTTCGACCCAGGCAAAGATGGACGTCCGGCGGGGGAGAGCCCGGCCGAGCAGGTCGTCGATGCCATTCGGGCAGCGGGCGGCGAAGCAGTGGTCAACGGAGACGACATCGCCGACTGGGACGGTGCCGAGCGGCTCGTGAACACGGCACTCGATGGTTTCGGACGTCTCGACGTTCTTGTCAACAACGGTGGATTTCTGCGTGACCGCATGCTCGCGACGATGAGCGAGGAAGAGTGGGATGCAGTCATCCGAGTGCATCTCAAAGGCCACTTCGCACCGATGCGCCATGCCAGCACCTATTGGCGCGCACAGGCGAAGGCAGGCAATACCGTCGATGCCCGCGTCATCAACACCAGTTCGGGTGCAGGCCTGCTGGGCAGCATCGGACAGGGAAACTACGCGGCGGCCAAAGCTGGCATCGCGGCGCTCACCATCCAGGCCGCAGCCGAGTTCGCTCGGTACGGAATCACCGTCAACGCGATCGCACCCGCTGCGCGTACGCGCATGACCGTCGGTGCGGGAGGCGCGATGGCAGAGACCATGGCGGCGCCCGAGGAAGGCTTCGACGCGATGGCGCCGGAGAACGTCTCTCCCTTGGTCGTGTGGCTGGGTAGCGCAGCTTCCGCTCATGTCACCGGAAGGGTCTTCGAGGTCGAGGGCGGCAAGGTGTCTCTCGCCGACGGCTGGCGCCACGGGACCGTCATCGACAAGGGCGCCCGTTGGGATCCGCAGGAACTCGGACCCGTCGTCGACGAGCTGATCGGTGGCGCCGTACCGCCGACACCCGTGTACGGAGCCTGAACGCTCGCACTGCCTTCGCTCATCCATCGATTTCGACTCAACCCACTTTCAGGAGCCCCACGTGCCCGAAGCTGTAATCGTCTCTGCCGCCCGTTCGCCGATCGGGCGCGCACGCAAGGGATCACTGAAGGATCTTCGCGCCGATGATCTCGCCGCCACCATCATTCATGCGGCGCTGGACAAAATCCCGGCGTTCGATCCGCGGGAACTGACCGACATCATGATCGGTTGTGCGCAGCCCGCAGGCGAGCAGGGTTACGGCCTCGCTCGCGTGATTTCCGTTCTTCTCGGTTACGACACCGTGCCCGGTACCACGGTGCAGCGATACTGCGCCTCCAGCCTTCAGACCACTCGGATGGCCTTCCACGCCATTCGCGCCGGCGAGGGCGACGCCTTCATTTCCGGTGGCGTCGAGATGGTCTCGCGTTTCGGACTGGGTAAGTCCGACGGGATGCCGGACACCAAGAACAGCAAGTTTGCTGCACCCGCGGAGCGTGCTGCAGCGCAGGCAGGCAGCACGTGGACGGATCCACGCGAGGAAGGGCTACTTCCTGACGTCTACCTCGCAATGGGCGAGACCGCGGAAAACGTTGCAGGCCTTCGCTCCATCAGCCGTCGCGAACAGGACGAATACGCCGCGCTCAGTCAGGCACGCGCTCAGGAGTCCATCGCTTCCGGATTCTTCGATCGCGAAATCACACCTGTCCAGACTCCGGACGGACAGACGGTCTCTCGCGACGACGGCCCCCGCGCCGGCGTCGACGTCGATTCGCTGTCGACGCTCAAGCCGGTCTTCCGACCTGATGGAACAGTCACAGCAGGCAACTGCTGCCCGGTCAACGACGGCGCAGCGGCCTTGGTCATCATGTCCGAGCAGCGCGCCAAGGATCTCGGGATCGAGCCCCTCGCGCGCATTCTGTCGACCTCGGTTTCCGGAATATCTCCCGAAATCATGGGCTTGAGCCCGGTCGAAGCTACCCGTCGGGCCGTCGCTTCGGCAGGCTTGAACGTCAGCGATGTCGACCTGTTCGAGATCAACGAAGCCTTTGCCGCACAGGTCATTCCCAGCTACCGCGACTTGGGAGTCGACGTCGATCGGGTGAACGTGCACGGCGGTGCTATTGCGCTCGGGCACCCGTTCGGTATGACCGGGGCCCGGATGACGGCGACGCTGCTCAACGCTCTCTCCTGGGGCGACAAGGAGATCGGCGTCGAGACCATGTGCGCCGCCGGTGGCCAGGGCATGGCGATGGTGGTTCAGCGTCTGAAGTGATTCACGGCCGAATGGTGTCCGCCAGTTCCATTGGCCCAGAGGGGTCATGGTGGCGGGCACCATACGGTCAACGCTCGAAAAGTGCGCTGAGCGCGGGGCCGACGTCACGATAAGTGCGGATGACCCTGATGCGGCCGTGTCCGAGGCGAGCGAGATCGCGCCCGAGGTCGACATCGTTCTCGCCCGAGGTGTCGAGCAGGATGTCCAGACGCGGAATCCTCGCCGCGGTAGGGCGTGGATCGGGCCCGGCGTTGTGCACGCAGTCGGAAAGCAGAAGCACTCGCGAGTCCGGCGAGGACACTGTCCTTAGCAGCCCGTACGCGGTGTCGAGCGCGAACTGGACGTTCGTCAGACCGCGGGCCGGAATCCGCAGGACGGTATCGAGGATTCCGAGGGGCGTCATCGGGTCGCCGAAACGCGTGAGAACGGCTGCATCGGACCAGAATGCGACCACGGCAAGGTTGTCGCGATTCAGTTCACCTGCGAGTGCGCCGACGGTCGCCGCGGCTGTCCGCACTCGTTCACCCTTCATCGATCCAGAAATGTCGACGACGAGAACGACGGACCGCTTGGTGTGCAGGCGTTCTCGTACCACGATGTCGTCGTCCTCCGGCATCGGAATGGCAGCGAGCACATCGAGCGTGCGGTCGAGGTCGATCTCATCGCTGCTGCCCCGGTATCGGAGCGAGGTCAGTTCGCCTACCCCGCGTCGGGCATGGGGGTCGCGACGGGGACGTCGAACAGCCAAGCGAACAGCGATCTTTCGAGCGCGTGCTCGGGTCGCGGCGTCGGACGCCGGGTCTTGCGTGGTGGCGTCTGCGAGTGCGATCACCTCGGCAGTCTCCTCCGTGAGCCCTGGCACCGACGAGTTGTTCTCCCCGGCAGCCTTTCCCGGCACGGGACGCCCGTCGGCGATCAGTACCGCGCCCGCCCCACCGCCGGGACGGAACAGTGACGGCGATTCGGTGAGTTGTTTGGGCTTGCGCCGCAACGGCTTCAACCCGCCGCCGGTGCCTCGGTTACCGGGCCTACGGACCGGTGAGTCGGCAGTGACGGCTCTTCAACCGGGTGCCGCTGCGGCGGGGCGGAGCACGAAGTGGTCCTCCCAGATGGAGCGCAGAACCATTTCCGGTGTCGCATCCGATGTCTCGTTGACGTGGATGCGTCCGGACAGTGCGAGAAGGAGCGCGTCGAGCATCACCTGCTGGTAGCTCTCCGGTAGATCACGCGGGGGCTCGACGTCGGTACTCGCGGGGAGTTCGACGGAGCGGAGCAAAGCCAACTGCTGCGCGATCAGGGTCAGATCGATCGCGCCGCGCACACTGCTGCCCTGCGTGATGTCCTCGTGTTCGCGCGTGGCTCGGGTGATCGCCACCGAATCTGCAATCAAGCGGAGGGAGTCGGATTCGGTTCGTAGCCCTACGATTCCACGTTCCGCCTCGGCATCCTGGTACCAGATGGCGAGTCTGCACATCCGGTCGTGCACGCTCGTCGACAATCGTGTGGTGCCGACGTTGTCGTAGGGGTTCATCGATGCGATCAAACGGAACGTCGGGAGAGCATGGACGGTGCCGACACGCGGGATGGCGATGCGCCGCTCTGCCATTGCGGTGAGCAGCGTGTTCAAGGTGTCTTCCGGTGCGCGGTTGAACTCCTCGATGTACAGAAATCCACCGGTGCGCATGGCCTCGACAAGCGGTCCCGGCACGAAGTTGTCCTCGCTGTAATCCTCGCGAAGAACTCGGGCAGGGTTGTGGTGGCCCACGATTCGGGCGGGTGTCAGGTCCGCGTTGCCCTCGACGAACAGTAAAGGAATGTTCCACTCGGCAGTGATGGCGCCGAGTAGAGTGCTCTTGCTGGTGCCGGGCGGACCCTCGATGAGGAGGTCCCGCCCGGCTGCAACTGCCGCCAACAGCAAGTCGAGTTCGTGCTCTCGCCCGACGAGGCGCGCCGCGATCCGGCGGCGGATCTCGACGATCGTCAACGGAGCGAGCTGCATCTTGCCGTCGAGCTGTGCCATGGGTTCTCGCTACTTCGCCAGGAATCCGGCATCGACGGGCAGTGTGACGCCCGTGACATAGCGGGCCTCGTCCGAGACGAGCCAGGCGATGGCGTTGCTGATATCGATAGCCTCGATCATCGGGACGGGCAGGAGATTGCCCCCCAGGGCAATGGCTTCGGGGTTGGCGACGAGATAGTTCTGCATCGCCTCGTTGAGCACCATCGGGGTGCTCACGCCCGTCGGATGCACGCTGTTGACTCGAATGGAGTACTGCGCCAGCCAACTGGTGAAGGTACGCATCAGCCCGACGAGGGCGTGCTTGCTTGCCGTGTAGCCGTCGGCCGCTCCCGATCCGGTGCCACCTGCACCGGACAGGCCCTGGGTGGAACTCGTCAGGACGATGGATCCGCCCTGGCCCTTCTCGATCATGCTGGGTACACCCGCGTGGACGGTGTTCCACGCGCCGAACAGGTTGACCTCGATGACGTCTCGGAAGGTCTTGACGTGATCCGGGTTCACGGCACCCAGGGGTGCGATACCGGCATTGGCGAGAATGATGTCGATCGGACCCAATTCGGCGACCGCCTTGTCGACCACGTTCTTCAGCGCGTCGTAGTCGCGGACGTCGGCTTCCGTGGCGATGATCCGCCTGTCGAGTGCCTCGACCTCCTTGACGGTCTGCGCGAGATCTTCCGGTGTTGCCATGGGGTAGGGGACCGTATCGATCTGTGCGCAGATGTCGACGGCGATGATGTCGGCACCTTCTTGCGCGAGCTTGATGGCGTGGCTACGGCCTTGGCCGCGTGCCGCACCGGTGATGAGGGCTACTTTCCCGTCGAGCTTTCCCATGATCGAGCTTCCTTTTTGTCTATCGGTGAAATCAGTTCGAGCGCAGAACGCTTCGTCGAAGTGGACAAGGGCGTTGTGCGGCGCGATGTCCGTGTCGGACACACGCTCGAAGGTATATGACACCGAGTGCAGGAGTAGGTGGATTGCTTGAAATTTTTAGTTGCTGCTCAGTGTGTCGAGTAACTCGGTGACCGCGGCCCGCCCGGCCCGATTGGCGCCGATGGTGCTCGCCGACGGCCCGTACCCGAGCAGGTGCACGCGCGGGTTCGCCGCGACACGGGTCGCAAGACGGCCGTCCATGACGATTCCGCCGCCAGGCCCGCGTAGTCGTAGCGGCGCCAAGTGGTCGAGTGCGCTGCGAAATCCGGTCGCCCACAGGATCACATCGGCATCCACGCTCGTGCCGTCCTCAAACCGAACCCCGTTCGAGGTGATCTGCGAGAACATCGGTAGGCGGGTCAATGCGCCCCGATCCCGCGCTGCTTTCAGACGGTCGGTGAGCAGCAATCCGGTGACGGATACGACCGAGCCGGGCGGCAGTCCGCGTCGAACTCGATCCTCGACCATCGCGACGGCAGCTCGCCCGGCCTCGGGTCCGAAGTTCGCCTCGCGGAACTCCGGTTCGCGGCGCGTGACCCACGTCGTGCTGGTGACCTGAGAAATCTCGTCGAGCAGCTGGACGGCCGAAATGCCACCACCGACGACGATCACGCGTTCGCCATCGAATTCTTCTGCCGTTCGATAGTCCTTCGTGTGCAGTTGCCGGCCGGTGAACAACTCGGCGCCCCGATAGTGCGGGATAAACGGTTTCTCCCACGTACCGGTGGCATTGATCAATCCTCGTGCCGACAGAACTGTCGCACCGGCTTCGATGCGGAAGCGTGGTTCGCGGTCGCAGACGACGTTCACCGTGACAGGCCGTCGCACCCGGAGGTCGAACTTGTCCTCGTAGGCACGGTAGTAGCGGGGTACTGCCTCGGCAGCCACGACGGACTCGGGGGCCTCACCCGTCAACGTGTCTGCAAACTCCATTCCTGGCAGATCGTGGACTCTGTTGACGGTACTCAGCGTCAGTGACGGCCAGCGGTACTGCCATGCTCCACCCGGTGCCGGAGACCGGTCGAGCATCACGAAGTCTTCTTCGGCCTGCAGCCCTGCCCGATGCAGGTGGTAGCCGGCCGACAATCCGGCCTGTCCCGCGCCGATCACCGCAATATCCGTTTCGATCACATCGACCAGTAGATCAGCCCGCGCAGCACCACTGTCTCTACCGCTGGGTAACGTCTAGCTCATGATCGGACAGACTCGTGACGGCGATGTCGTCACACTCGAACTTCAGCGACCGGAACGCCGTAACGCGCTCAACTCTGCACTGTGTGTGGCCCTGCGCGAAGGAATCGAAGACGCCGTCGCCGGCGACGCCAGGGTAATCGTCATCACGGGTCAGGGCTCGAGCTTCTGTGCAGGCGCAGATCTCAGTGGTGATGCGTTCGCGAGCGACTTCCCCGAGACCCTGAACACGCTTCTGCAGACAATCCAGAATGTCCCGATCCCCGTCATCGCTGCCGTGAACGGTCCAGCGGTCGGCGCCGGGACCCAGCTCGCCATCGCAAGCGATCTTCGGGTCGTCGCAGACGGAGGCTACTTCGAGATCCCGTCGACCCGTCTGGGTATCGCGGTGAACAACTGGACCATCAAGCGGCTCTCCTCGCTCGCAGGTGGTTCGGTCGCGCGCACGATCCTTCTCGGTGGTGAACGTCTGCACGCAGAACAGGCCCATCACAGCGGTCTCGCCAACAAGCGCGGCGGAGCGGACGTCGCGCAGCGGTGGGCACAGTCGATCACCGAGCTCGCGCCACTGGCATTGCGGCATCTCAAGCTCGTCTTCAACGACGACGGTGCGCACGACGAGCCGAAGCCCGAACAGTGGGAAGCGTTCGGGGCCGCGTGGAAGAGCGAGGATGTGCTCGAAGCCCGGCGTGCACGCAACGAGAAGCGCCCGCCGAAGTTCCTCGGCAAGTGAACTTGAATCCGGTCCTCGGCGGGTAGCTGCCAACCTCGCCTCGCGTGCGTATGCTTTTCACGTGAACCGGGAGGTGTGGTGAGCACCGAAGAGAATCCGCGCCTGCAGTACGAGGGATCCGACGGCGTGCGACACGAGGTGATCCTCTTGCCCGAACGCGCCCGACTCACCGTCGGACGCTCCCCACAGGCCGACATCGCGTTCGAAACCGATCACGAGGTCTCACGGCTACACGCGGCGATCGAGTGGATGGGAACGCACTGGACTCTCGTCGACGACGGATTGTCCAGGAACGGTACCTACCTGAACGGGGACCGGCTCACCGGTAGGCGGAGTCTGCGGCAGGGGGACACGATCCGCGTCGGTGGATCGACTCTGACCTTTCACGATTACTCCGGACTACGCGACGAGGCCACTCGCATCGCCGCGGACCTCCCCAAGGCCAGGACACTGACCGACACTCAACGCGCCGTTCTCATCGCGTTGTGTAGGCCCTACAAACACAACGCGACGTTTGCAAACCCGTCGTCGAATCAGCAGATTGCAGCGGAAATCTTCCTGAGCATCGATGCCGTCAAGACTCACCTGCGCGTCTTGTTCGCCAAGTTCGGGGTCGAGGATTTACCGCAGAATCAGAAGCGAGTCAGGCTCGCCGAACGCGCCCTGCACAGCGGTGCCATCTCACAACGCGACCTGTAGTGCGGAACCGGTAGTGGTCGCGGCGGTCTCGGCTGCCACGACGAGAGTACGGATCGCGTCGGCTACTTCGGTTGCACGTTCGAGGATCACCATGTGCCCGGCATTCTCGATGCTCACCATTCGGGCGGCGGGCAGTAGGGCCGCAATGGCACGCGAGTGGCGGATGGGCGTCATCAAGTCCTCGGATCCACACAGCACGAAGGTCGGTACGACGGCCAGGGCTGCAAGACTCTCGCTCTCGTCGAAGTCGTGCAGTGAACCGAGGAATCCTGCCATCGTGACGACGGAGGTGTCGTTGAGCATCGCTGTCGCCAGCGCGACGACCCGTGGTTTGACGCGACGGGATCCGCAACCGGCAGCCCGGACGATGGGAGCGCACACTCCCCGGCTCATGCGCTTGGTGATCCCCATGATCGACGGGGCGCGTCGAACCGCTGATTGAAACAACGTGACCAGCGGATGTGCGAGGCAGACGCCGAGGCCTTCCTCTGCCAATCCCGAGGATGCGGTGGCGACCAATCCGACGCCTACCAGGCGTTCGCCTACTTCACCCAGGTACTGACGGGCATAGGACATCGTGGTCATACCGCCCATCGAGTGACCGACGATCACGTATCTGCCGTTCGGGACGACTGCTCGTACCACTGCGCCGAGGTCGTGGCCGAGAGTGTCGATCGTGTACGACTCGGTGTCGGCGGATCCGGAAGCACCGTGTCCGCGGTGGTCGTAGAAAACCATCCGAACGTCCGCTCCCCATGACTGCTCCAGTTCGTCTCGGACGTCGAACCAGGATTCCATCCGTAGGCAGTGACCGTGCACGAACACCACGGTCAGGCCGGCATCGAGGCGTCCGCTCTCGTGAACGGCCAGCGTGGTGCCGTCGTCTGTCACGACTGTGCTGTGCCTGCGCTGCTCGTTCATGAGGGACTCCGATGTCTTCGATGGTCTCTAGTGGTGATTCGCGGGAACCGCCACTTGTGTTACCTGCATCACTGTGCCGCGGAACTCCTGGCTCGGGAACGCACCTGAGAGGGGGTAGAGCCGCACCCCAGGGGTCGCGATTTTCACCCTCGGGTGGGTATCGACCAAACCATCGACCGCACAGGATCGAACTACATACAGGCGCAGGGTGAGCAGGGAGGACGAGGCGATGACCGATGTCGACGTCGTGGAGTTGCTCGAGTCGCAGGTGGCGCTGGCGGTAGCCGGAGACCGCGTGGCGCTCGGCAAGGTGCTCGAACTGGTACAACCACGACTGAAGAGGTACTGCGCTGCACGCTTGGGCAATCTGGACGTATCGGCCGACGACGTCGTGCAGGACGTATGCCTCGCTCTGGTGACTGCCGTTCCGAAGTACCGCGACATTGGGCGGCCCTTCATGGCGTTCGTGTTCGGCATCGCATCACACAAACTGGCCGATGCGGGTCGAAGAGCGACGGTTCGGCGGGCCTACTCGCTCGAAACGGTAACCGATGAACTGGTGTCGGAAGAAACGCCCGAGGCCCGCGTGCTGGAAACTGAATTGCAGAGCCACGCGCAGGCGTTGATGGACACCCTGTCGCCGCAGCACCGAAAAATCATTCTGATGCGCGTCGTGTGGGGCATGACGGCCCCGGAAACAGGCCGCGCCCTGAATATGACCGCCGGGGCGGTTCGGGTCGCGCAACACCGAGCGCTGAACAATCTGCGCTCGGAGTTGACCAATTTCTCTCTATTGTGTGCGTGAACGTGCATCGCCGGGGTAAGTGAACACCATTTTTATCGAGTGAACCCCCAAGCTCTTCCGAGAGCAAGGGTGTTCACTCGAGAAAAATAGTGCGCGGTCAGCGCGACAGCGGCACACTCACCGAGCCGACTAGACCGTCCGTGTCAACCGATCGGCAAGCAAGCGGGAGAACTTGGCAGGGTCCGCGAGCTCGGTGCCCTCAGCGAGTAGTGCTGTCGCATACAGCAACTCGGCCGTCTCTGCGAGGCTCGGGTCCTCGCTCCGATCCTCACGCGCCTTCTTCAGGCCCGTCACCAGATCGTGAACCGGGTTGAGCTCGAGTATGCGCTTGGACGGCGGAACGAACTGCCCCGACGCCTTGTACATCTTCTCGAGTTGCGGCGAGAAGCTGAACTCGTCACCGACGACACAGGCAGGTGAAGTGGTCAGACGTGAAGAGAGGCGAACCTCTTTGACGTCGTCACCGAGAGTCTCGGTCATCCACGTCAGCAGGTCGGCGAAGTCCTTGTCCTGCTCTTCGCGCTGGGCCTCGGCCTCCTTCTTCTCCTCCTCGGTGTCCAGGTCGACCTCACCCTTGGAGATCGACTGGAACTCCTTGCCGTCGAAGTCGGGGACGTTTCCGACCCACACTTCGTCGACCGAGTCGGTCAGCAACAGCACTTCGAGGCCGCGAGCTTTGAAGGCCTCCATGTGCGGGGAGCTTTCGATCTGCGAACGGGACTCGCCCGTCATGTAGTAGATCTGCTCCTGCCCGTCCTTCATGCGGTCGACGTACTCGGCCAGCGTCGTGACGCCGTCCTCGGAGTTCGTGGAAGCGAAAGACGAAATGCCCAAGAGGGTTTCGCGATTGTCGTTGTCCGAGATCAGACCTTCCTTGATCGCGCGACCGAACTGCGACCAGAACGTCTTGTACTTCTCGGGCTGCTCGGCCTGCATTTCCTTGATCGTCGCGAGTACCTTGCGGGTGAGGCGACGACGGATCGCGCGAATCTGCCTGTCCTGCTGCAGGATTTCGCGCGAGACGTTGAGCGAGAGATCGGCTGCGTCGACGACACCGCGAACGAAACGCAGGTACTCGGGCATCAACTCTTCGCAGTCGTCCATGATGAAGACGCGCTTGACGTACAGGTGTACGCCGGTCTTGCCCTCGCGCATGAACAAGTCGAACGGTGCCTGCGACGGAATGAACAGCAGCGCTTGGTATTCGAAGGTGCCCTCGGCCTTGAACGGGATGACCTCGAGTGGCTCGTCCCAAGCGTGGCTCACATGCTTGTAGAACTCCTTGTACTCCTCTTCGGACACTTCGTCCTTGGAGCGGGTCCACAGCGCCTTCTGGGAGTTGACGGTTTCCGTCTCGATCGTGACGGTCTCTTCGCCACCCTCGCCGTTCTCGTCCTTCGGGCTGGTGACTCTCTTCTCCACATCGATGCGGATGGGCCAGGCGATGAAGTCGGAGTACTTCTTGACGAGTTCCTTGACCTTGCGCTCGTCTGCGTAGTCGTGGAGGTGGTCCTCCTCGTCCGCAGGCTTGAGGTGCAGAGTCACCGAGCTGCCCTGAGGGGCGTCCTCGACGTCACTGATCTCGTAGGTGCCTTCGCCGGTGGACTCCCACTTGGTTGCCGTGGCCTCGCCTGCCCGGCGCGTCAGCAGTGTCACTTTCTCGGCGACCATGAACGTGGAGTAGAAGCCGATACCGAACTGTCCGATCAGCTCCTCGGACGCTGCTGCATCCTTGGCTTCCTTGAGCTTCTTGCGTACTTCCGCAGTGCCGGACTTGGCGAGCGTGCCGATGAGGTCGATGACCTCTGCACGCGACATGCCGATGCCGTTGTCGCGGATGGTGAGTGTGCGTGCTTGTTTGTCGATGTCGAGTTCGATGTGCAGATCGGAGACATCGACGTCGAGGTCCTTGTTCTGATACGACTCGAGGCGCAGCTTGTCGAGTGCATCGGAGGAGTTGGAAATCAGCTCGCGTAGAAAACTGTCCTTGTTGGAGTAGATGGAGTGAACCATCAAGTCGAGGAGCTGTCGCGTCTCCGCCTGAAATTCCCGCTGTTCCGTGGTCATGGGTAGGTGAGATCTCCTTCTAGGGCAAACGGTCGCCGAATATTCTAGTGCAAGGCTACGTCTGCGCGCATATGGCGAGCTGGCCGCACCTCGCGCGGAGCGCGGCTGACCTACTGTGGTGCGGTGACGAAGAAAACGATAGTGCCGATCGCGCTCGCAGCTGCCGGCGCGGCGTGGCTGACCAGGGCTGCCTGGGGTTTGCCAGCGCAGCTGGGAGCCGGCACCGCCAAGATCGCTCCGTATGCCGCGGGCTCCTCTCGATATCGTGACCGACGTTTCCACAACTCCGAACCGAGTTCGAGCTTCACGGGCGGTGGCGACGAGTCGATCCTGCGGTCGCTGCTGCGCGGTCGTTCGCAGGGGCGGCCGAGCCGTCCAGTTCCGCTCGCCCCGTTGATCGCTCCCGTAGATGCCGGTGATATCGCAGTGACCTGGTACGGGCATTCGAGCGTCCTCATCGAGGTCGACGGGGTCCGTGTGTTGGCCGATCCAGTGTGGAGCAACCGGGTATCTCCATCCACGGTCGTCGGACCCGCGCGATTGCATCCGACCCCCGCGCCGCTCGACGCGTTGCCACGTGTAGACGTGATCGTCATTTCCCACGATCATTACGACCATCTCGACAAGGCGACCGTGCAGCAGTTGGCGGGCCTGCACGATGCACCGTTCGTCGTACCGCTCGGGATCGGTGCTCACCTTCTTCGGTGGCGAATTCCTCAGGACCGAATCATCGAGCTGGATTGGGACGAGCAGACCGAGGTCGCCGGACTGACGATCACGTGCACCGAGGCGCGACACTTCTCCGGACGAGGGCTCAGGCGGGATCTGACGCAGTGGGCGTCGTGGGCCTTCGCAGGCGCCTCGCACCGCGTCTTCTTCGGCGGCGACACCGGCTATACCACCAAATTCGCCGAGATCGGCGCCAAGTACGGACCCTTCGATCTCACGTTGTTGCCCGTCGGAGCCTACGACCCACGCTGGGCGGACATTCACATGAATCCCGAGGAAGCGGTGCGCGCTCACGGCGACCTCGGTGGCGACGTCCTGGTTCCCGTGCATTGGGCGACATTCAATTTGGCGTTCCACCCTTGGTCGGAGCCGATCGTCCGATTGACCGCGGCAGCCGAGCAGTCGGACGTGAAGGTTTCGGTACCGATGCCTGGCCAACGGGTAGACCTCGCGCGTACGTCGGCCGGCGACCGTTGGTGGGCTCGGCTGGGCTGATCGACGGCCCAGTCTTACTTCTCGACGGCCCAGTCTTACTTCTCGACGGCCTAGTCTTACTTCTCGACGGCCTAGTCTTACTGCCATGTCGATCGAAACGGACGCTCAGCGCGAGAACGGACTCACCGAAGCAGAGGTGGCGACACTTCGATCCGAGGGCAAGTCCAACGACGTCCCAGCCCGCGCGAGCCGCTCTGTCAAGGAAATCGTTCGCGGAAACGTCTTCACCCGCATCAACGCGATTCTGGGTGTCCTGCTGGCCATCGTGCTGTCGACGGGTTCGATCATCGACGGGATGTTCGGGCTGCTGATCGTCGCGAACAGCGGTATCGGCATCATTCAGGAGATTCGAGCCAAGAGAACTCTCGACGCGCTTGCGATCGTCGGGCAGAGCAAACCGGTCGTCAGGCGTGATGGTGAGGCCATGGAAGTCGCGCCGGACGAGGTGGTGCTCGGTGACATCATCGAACTGGGTTCGGGTGATCAGATCGTCGTGGACGGGGTGGCGATCGAATCGGACAGCCTCGAGATCGACGAATCGCTGCTGACCGGTGAGGCTGACACCATTCACAAGCAGGTCGACGGTGAGGTGTTGTCGGGAAGTTTCGTCGTCGCGGGGAGTGGGGCGTACCGGGCGACGAAGGTCGGTCACGATGCCTATGCCGCCAAGCTTGCCGACGAGGCCAGCAAGTTCACGCTCGTACATTCCGAACTGCGTAGCGGCATCGACAAGATTTTGAAGTTCATCACCTATCTGATGATTCCGGCGGGCGCCCTGATCATCTACAACCAGTTGTTCTCGAGTGGACAGTCTCTCGGACCTGCGCTGAACGGCATGGTCGCGGCGTTGGTTCCGATGGTTCCCGAGGGCCTGGTGCTGATGACCTCGATCGCCTTCGCAGTCGGAGTGGTCCGACTCGGCCGGCGGCAATGTCTCGTGCAGGAACTGCCCGCGATCGAGGGCCTCGCTCGCGTGGACGTGGTGTGCGCCGACAAAACCGGAACGCTCACCGAGAACGGTATGCGGTTGGCCGAGCTGCGGGTCGTGGATTCAGGTGATCCCGAGGTCCTGCCGCCGGTTCTCGCTGCGCTGGCGAACGACGATCCGCGGCCGAACGCGAGCGTGCTCGCCATTGCCGAGGCGTATCCCGACGCTCCCGGTTGGACGCAGACCGCGGTAGCTCCGTTTTCCTCGGCAAAGAAGTGGAGCGGACTGTCCTACGGCGACAACGGGAATTGGCTGCTCGGTGCGCCCGATGTCCTGCTCGACCCGCAATCGGACACCGCGCGGGCGGCCGAGGAAGCCGGATCGGCCGGTCTGCGGGTCCTGTTGTTGGCGAGCAGCACCCTCCCCGTCGACGACCCCTCTGCCCCGGGCGAGGTGACGCCCCGCGCCTTGATCGTTCTCGAGCAGAAAGTGCGCACGGATGCCCGTGAAACGCTTGAATTCTTCGCAAGCCAGTCTGTTGCCGTCAAGGTCATCTCCGGTGACAACGCGGTCTCGGTCGGGGCTGTCGCCAGTTCGCTCGGTCTGACAAGTTCGCCGATCGACGGACGCGATCTGCCGGAGAATTCGGAAAAGTTGGCCGACACCGTCGAGAATTCGACGACTTTCGGACGGGTCCGGCCGGATCAGAAACGAGCGATGGTCGGCGCGCTGCAGTCGCGCGGGCACACCGTCGCGATGACCGGTGACGGAGTCAACGACGTGCTCGCCCTCAAGGATGCCGACATCGGTGTGGCAATGGGATCGGGTAGCGCCGCAACTCGGGCCGTCGCGCAGATCGTGTTGTTGGACAACAAGTTCGCGACACTGCCGTATGTGGTCGGCGAAGGCCGTCGCGTGATCGGCAACATCGAGCGCGTATCGAACCTATTTCTGACCAAGACTGTCTACTCGGTGTTGCTGGCGTTCCTCATCGGGCTGACCGGGGTGTTGTCGCAGATCTTCCATTTCGAGCCGATTCCGTATCCGTTCCTGCCGAGGCACGTGACCATTGCGGCCTGGTTCACGATCGGTATTCCGGCATTCATTCTCTCGCTCGCACCCAACAACGAGCGTGCCCGAACCGGCTTGGTATCCCGCGTGATGCGTTTGGCGATCCCCTCGGGTGTGATCGTCGGTGTCGCGACGTTCGTGTCGTATCTGCTCGCCTACCAGGGCGCCGACGCTACCGAAGCGCAAACCATCCAGGCCAGTACGACAGCATTGATCACGTTGATCATGATCGCTTTATGGGTGCTCGCGGTCGTCGCAAGACCGTACGTGTGGTGGAAGATCGCGCTGCTCACTGGATCGGTCGTCGGCTACCTACTGTTGTTCACCATTCCGTTCTGTCGCACGTTCTTCAAACTCGACCCGTCGAATGTCGCGATGACCACGTCGGCGATCATTATCGGGGCCGTGGGTATCGTGGCGGTCGAGGCCGCCTGGTGGATCAGTGCCGCTCTGCACGGTGACAAGCGTCGACTGTTCGGTGCCATGCCGGTGGGCGGAGCGACGTAGTCTTGTTGCCTATCCACGTACGAAAAGGAGCGGTCATGAGTTTTGCAGATACGTTGAAGGGCCTCATCGGTAAGGGGCAGAAAGCCGCCGCCGAGAATTCGGACAAGATCGAGCAGGCCGTGGACAAAGCCGGAGACTTCGTCGACAAGAAGACCGGCGGAAAGTACGCCGAGCAGGTCAACAAGGTCCAGGACGCCGCAAAGAACGCCATTCCGGACAAGTAATGGGTTCGCGCTCGGTGGACGGCACAATCTAACTGTGGACGGACCCATCCTGCTTCTCGTCGTCATCGCCGCTGTCGCGGTCGCTGGGTTCGCCAAGCGTCTCGACCTCCAGGTTCCGCTGGTGCTGGTTGCAGTGGGGTCCGTTGCGTCGTTCATTCCGGGCGTGCCGCACGTGACGCTTGCGCCGGATCTGATCCTCGGGGTCGTACTGCCGCCGCTGCTGTATTCGGCGGCACTGAACTTCTCGTTCGTCAGTTTCCGTAAGAACCTTGCGCACATTCTTCGACTCGGGATCGTGATGGTCCTCGTCACGACCTTTGCAGTCGGCTACTTCGCCAACTGGCTAGTTCCGGAATTCACGCTCGGAGCGGCGCTCGTACTCGGCGCAGTCGTCGCCCCGCCCGATGCCGTGGCTGCCATCGCAGTCGGCCGTAAGCTCGGGCTGCCGTCTCGGATGATGGCGATTCTCACCGGCGAAAGCCTCGTCAACGATGCCGCAGCGTTGACGCTGTTCACCCTGGCGGTCGCCTCGGTGACCGGGCAACGCATCGCCATCGATTCACCGGTCCTGTTCTTCGCGTACGAGATCGTCGGTGGCGTCCTCGTCGGCCTCGTCCTTGCCGGCACAGTGCGGTTCGTCCGGTCTCGGATTCAGGACTCGGCCCTCGAGACCGTCCTCGGGCTCGTGCTTCCCTTTGCGGCGTATCTGGCCGCCGAGGAGATACACGCCTCGGGTGTATTGGCCGTCGTCACAGCTGGTTTCGTGTTGGGCCGCGTGACGGCCGATGTCGCGGTGACAACCAGAATTCAGGAACGTCAGGTGTGGCCGACGCTCGACCTTCTGCTCGAGGCGTTCGTGTTCGCCTACATGGGTTTGCAACTGAAGTTCGTCATCGAGGACGTTCGGGCGGACGGCCTGCCGGTGCTGCATATCTTCGCGTATGCGCTCGTGATTCTCGCCTTCGTCATCGTGGTGCGTCCAGGGTGGATATTTCTCAACACCGGTCGCCGGATCCTGGTGCGAAAATTGTTGCTTAAGAACAAATCCGAGAGCTCCGACGCGCCCGGTCTGACGTGGCGTCAAAACCTCGTCCTGTCGTGGGCCGGGATGCGCGGCGTGGTGACACTTGCTGCGGCGGCCGGTGTTCCGCTCGTCACGGACGCAGGCGATCCGTTCCCCGGGCGTGGAGTCATCCAAGCCATCGCCTTCGTCGTCGCGGTCGGCACCTTGCTGATCCAAGGGTTGACGCTTCCATACCTGATCCGTCGCTTGGACGTTGCCGACCCACTCGAGCAACAGCAGCACGACGAGCAGTGGGCTCTCGCGCGGAGCATCTCCCGCACATCGGCCGAAAGGTACATGACAGCCGCTGCGCGCGAGGGACTTCCGGGCGTGAGTGGAGAATCCGTCGATGCCGTTCTCGAACGAGTACGAAGATCTGTTCGCGCCCGCATGGACGCCGACGAAACCGAGGACCATGAGGAACGGGCAGCCGCTGCAAGGGCACTGTTCGATGCGCTTCGTCGAAACGTTCTGGTGGCGCAGCGTGCAGCCCTTGTCGAGGCACGAGACTCCGGCGAGCTCGATGACGAGGTTCTTCGAGACGTCCTCGACGGTCTCGACGTCGAAGAGGCCGCTGCCGAGGCTCGCATCGATCGTAGGAGCAGGTAGATGCGCAAGACGATAGTGGCCGCCTTCTCGGTGCTGACCTTCTCGGTGCTCACCCTGACTGCCTGCGCCCAGCCCCAGGCGGTGACACTCCCACCCGCTCACGCTCCCGTTCCTGCTGCGCCGGTGGGGGACGAGCGTGGTTCGATCGTCTCCGCACTGGAGATGGGACATACCGATCTGGCGGTCCGCGTCCTCGGTGCCACCGCTACCCGCGTCGTGTATCGGTCGACATCGGGAACAGGTGATACAGGTACCGAGGTATCGGGAGTGGTGTTCGTACCGAAGGGTGCTCCACCTCCCGGCGGTTGGCCGATCGTGTCCGTCGGACACGGCACGACGGGTGTCACGGACGAATGCGCCCCCTCGCTGTACCCGAACCTGTTGGGCACTATCGGCACGGTAGCGCCGTTCCTCGAACGCGGCATGGTGGTCGCAGTGACCGATTACGAAGGACTCGGGACGCCGGGGGAGCATCCCTATCTCGATCCCGATGCAGCGGCCCACAACATCATCGATGCCGTCCGAGCAGCCCGCAATGTCGTTCCCGATGCCGGAACCAGGTGGGGTGCCGTCGGCAATTCGCAAGGTGGACAAGCGGTCTGGGCCGCTGCCGAGCGCACGGACTACGGCGACGGTCTCGATCTCGTCGGCAGTGCTGCGCTATCGCCCGCACTCGATCTCGCCCCCATGTTCGATTTTGGCGCGTCGAACACTCTTGCACAAATGCTGTTGGTCCCGTTTCTGGTGGACGGGCTCCGCTCACAGCGGCCCGAAGTTTCCGACTCGGACTACATCAGCGGCGCCCTGGTGACAGATCGGCGGGCACTGACGGCGTGCACGGACCTGCTCGGTTTCCAGAAGGCGGAAGCAGCAACGCGATTGATGCCGGGCGACGCGAAGCCCACTACCGAGGCCGCACGCATCACAATGGTCGACTGGCTGCGCTCGGTAGCACTGCCACGAACCCCGACTGCTGTCCCGCTGTTGGTCGTCGTCGGCGAGCAGGATCAACTGTTCGACCCGAAATGGACACAGGACGCAGTAAGACAGGCATGCTCGATGGGTGACGTCGTCGAGCTTCGTCGATCGCCGGACCAGGGTCATTCCGATCAAGGCGCGACGAACGACGCAGTCGAGTGGCTCAGCGGTCGTCTCGCGCGGCAACCTGCACGCGATACCTGCCAGGGAGGCTGAAGGATGTTCGATCGACCGACACCAGAGGCCGCCGAGCCACTGCTGATGTTGCGCGCGCTGTGCATGGCACTGCCGGAGGCAACCGAACGAGTCAGTCACGGCGAGCCTGCATGGTTCGTCCGTAAGTCACCGCAATTCGTCATGTTCGCCGACCATCATCACGACGACCGGATCGGGTTCGTGGCCGCAGCACCTGGAGGGGCGCAACAGGATTGGATCTCTCGTGATGGGAGCCGATTCTACGATCCACCGTACGTCGGCGGTCGTGGCTGGATCGGGGTGTACCTCGACGTCGAGCAGGACTGGGAGCAGATCGCCGATATCGTCGAGGACGCGTACCGCACCGTCGCGCCGAGAACGCTCGTCACCCAACTCGATGCGGAGCGGCAACCGGAGTGAGTTCTGCGCTCATGTGGTTCGCCGTCATTGTGGCGTTCGCGGTCGTGGCCATCGCGGTGATCAGCCTGCGCGGACGCCGCGCACTGACGACGCCGGAGGAGCGGGCAGTCCATTCGACGTTGCACACTGCCTCACTCGCGGCACGGCCACTTCGGCAGGGACTGGGCGCGGAATCCGCAGCCGAGGCCGCCCCTCATCTGCGTGCACTGACCGGGACCGACGCACTCGGGGTGAGCGATTCGGACGGCGAACTGTTGACCTGGAACGGCCCCTACGAAGAGCTGTCGGAGCTCTTTCACCATGCTGCTCGACGCGCGATCGACGGAGAGCGGCGGGTGCTGTTGGCGTATCCGCTCGGCGGGGACCACGCGGTACGTGCGTTGATCGCCCAGCCCTTGCTGATCGAGGACGTCGGGGTGGTCGGTGTTCTCGGTGCTGTGACGACGAACGTGCCGGGGCCCGGCATGCTCGGCGCTATCGCCGAGGTCGCGCGCTATGCGTGTGGCCAGATCGAACTCGCCGAACTCGACGCATCCCGCGCCAGGCTGGATCGTGCAGAGGTACGGGCACTGCGAGCGCAGATCAGCCCACATTTCATCTACAACGCCCTCGGCACCATCGCCTCGTTCGTGCGAACGGATCCGGATCGGGCGCGTGAACTGGTACTCGAGTTCGCCGATTTCACGCGATACTCGTTCCGCACAGCAGGAGAGTTCACCGTCCTCGCCGACGAGTTACGCAACATCGACCGGTATCTGACGCTCGAACGCGCGCGTTTCGGCGACACGCTCCAGGTGACTCTGCAGGTAGCTCCCGAGGTACTGGGCGTTGCGCTGCCGTTCCTGGCACTGCAGCCACTGGTGGAGAACGCCGTACGGCACGGGCTCGCCGGCAACCCCGGCGGCGGCAGCATCACGATCGTGGCGGCCGACGAGGGTACCGACTGTTTGATCAGCGTCGAGGACGACGGTGTCGGGATGGATCCGGAACTGTTGCGAGCAGGCTTCCCGAGCACCGACTCCGACGGGTCGACCCACGCTCACGTCGGGCTGTCGAACGTCGACGACCGGTTGCGTGCTGCTTTTGGCAACGACTACGGCCTCGTCGTGGACACCGCGCCGGGATCGGGTACGAAGGTGAGCATGCGGGTGCCGAAGTTCAAAGCAGGTATTCGAGCGTGACCTTCATCTGGCAACATGAGCTGCGCCCATGACTCCCACCCCCGACGCCCCGGCCCACCCTGGTCTGACCGTGCTCGCAGTCGACGATGAAAAACCTGCGCTCGACGAGCTCGCATACCTGTTGAGCAGGCAGGATGTCGTCGGCCAGGTCTACACGGCTTCGGACGCAACCACAGCGCTGCGACGGCTACAGCAGCATCCGGGCCCGTCCTCGCCCGTCGTCGATGCTGTATTTCTCGACATCAACATGCCGGGTCTCGACGGCTTGGAACTCGCTGGAATTCTCGCTAACTTCGCCCGGCCACCTGCCGTGGTGTTCGTGACCGCACACGAGAACCGTGCCGTTGCTGCGTTCGATCTCGGTGCCGTGGACTATCTGCTCAAACCCTTGCGCGAGGAGCGGCTCGCGGAGTCGTTGCGCAGGATCGTCGCTGCGGGTCGCCGCACCGACGGTCAGGAGTCTGCGGGGAGCGAGGAGATCATTCCCGTGGAACTCGGCGGCACCACCACGCTGGTGCAGCGCTCGTCCGTCGGGTGGGTCGAGGCGGAGGGTGACTATGCCAGGCTGCACACCACCGGGGGATCGCACCTCGTCCGAATTCCGATCTCGACGCTCGAAAGCCGCTGGGCCGACATCGGATTTCTGCGGGTGCACCGTTCCTACCTCGTGTCCTTGGCATTGGTGACAGGCATCAAAAGCGTCGGATCGGGGCTGGCGGTATGCCTACGAGCCCAAGGCGAGCTTGCCGCCGTCGAGCTGCCAGTGAGCCGCAGACATGCCCGCGAGCTGAAGGACCGTCTCGTTCGCGGGCCGCTGCAGGCATGGTCCAAACAGGCCGGGTCCAAACAGTCCTGGTCCAAACAGTCCTGGTCCAAACAGTCCTGGTCCAAACAATCCTGGTCCAATCCATGACGGATGCGAAGCCTGCGCGGCAGCGTGTGATCCTCGCGCAGCGGCGTGGGGCAAGAATTGTTCGTACGCGCGTCGAAGTGCAGGAACAGACCGAAGTGGGCGACGCGATGGTGCGAAGCCTCGTGCGCGCGCAATTGTGGTTGTCGATCCGATCGGCCGCACTTACGTTGGGTGTACTGTTCGCGATTCCGCTTGTCGGACTGTTGGTTCCAGCCTTCGCCGATGCCGTGGTGTTCGGGATTCGACTGCCGTGGCTGGTGCTCGGCGTGCTGATCTACCCGTTGCTTCTCGGTGTGGGATGGGTCTACGTGCGCCAGGCGGAGCGCAACGAACACGAGTTCACCGACCTCGTGGACGATTAGCCATGGCAGTGCCGTGGGTAACGGTGGCGGCGTTGTTGGCTGCCGCCGTCGCGACCGTCGCGATCGGAATCTACGGCGTCCGATTGGCCCGCACCACCTCCGATTTTCTTGTCGCGTCACGTACTGTCGGCCCGCGTTGGAACGCCGCGGCGATCTCGGGGGAGTACCTCTCCGCGGCCTCGTTCCTTGGAGTCGCCGGGCTCATCGCCAAATACGGCGCCGACGCGCTGTGGTATCCGATCGGTTTCACCGCCGGCTACCTCGGCCTGCTGTTGTTCGTCGCCGCACCGCTACGACGAAGTGGCGCGTACACCGTTCCCGACTTTGCCGAGTTCAGGCTGGGATCACTGTGGCTCCGCAAGCTCGCGATGGTGGTGGTCGTCGTCATCTGTGCGCTCTATCTGGTTCCGCAGTTCCAAGGCGCGGGGTTGACACTGAACATCCTCCTCGGCGTGCCGGGGTGGGTCGGTGCAGCGTTGGTCGGTGTCATCGTCATCGCGAACGTGGTGGGCGGCGGTATGCGCTCGATCACCTTCGTGCAGGCGTTTCAGTACTGGCTCAAGTTGACTGCTGTTGCCGTCCCCGCCGTCGTCCTTGCGCTGCACTTCTACGGCGATGATCGCGTGGTGGGGAGTTCGGCTCCACCGACGGTGGACCGCGAGACCACCGTCGAGATCAGCACGGATGTGCTGGTGCAGGTGGATTCGCGCATCGAGGTGACCGTGTACGGCACTGTCGACGACGAACCGGTGGGCGGCAGGATTGCCCTCGACGCCGGCACACACGAACTGGGCGAGGGGACATCGCTGATTCTCGACGCCGATTCACCGGTGCCGGTGGTCGCAGGTGCGCCGACGATCGATCGCGAATGGGCGTCGCCCGGTGGGGGTCTCGGCGGAACGCATCCGATGTATCAGGTCTATTCGCTGATACTCGCGACGTTCCTCGGCACCCTGGGTCTACCTCACGTGTTGGTGCGGTTCTACACCAACCCCGACGGGCGTGCAGCCCGGCTGACCTCGCTCACCGTGCTCGGCCTCCTGAGTGTCTTCTACCTGTTTCCCACGCTGCTCGGAGTGTTCGCGCGCTTGTACGTGCCACAGCTGCTGATCACCGGAGCTTCCGATGCGGCCGTTCTGCTGTTGCCGGGTTCGGTGCTGTCCGGGATAGGTGGACAACTGCTTGCTGCCCTCGTCGCGGCCGGTGCGATCGCTGCATTCCTGTCCACGTCCTCGGGCCTGTTGGTGAGCATCGCCGGGGTGCTGAGCACCGACGTATTGCGGGGCAGAGTCCGAGACTTCCGCATCGCTGCGATTCTTGCGGGGGTGGGCCCGCTGATTCTGTCCCTCGGACTGGTCTCGCTCGACTTGTCCAGGACGGTGGGTCTGGTTTTCGCCGTCGCCGCGTCTACGCTGTGTCCGCTGCTCGTGCTCGGTATCTGGTGGCGCGGCCTGACTCCGGCCGGGGCGGCATCCGGACTGATCGGCGGCGGAGTCCTGTCGCTCGGCGCCGCGTCGTTGTCGATCTTCGGCATTCCCGACCGACTGTGGGGCGGTTGGGCTACAGCGATTCTGGGCTACCCGGCTGCCGTCAGCGTGCCGATCGCGTTCGCTCTGATGATTGTGGTGAGCAAAGCGACGTCGTCGTCGATTCCGGCCGACGTCGGCCGAATCTTCACCAGGCTTCATGCACCCGAACGTCTCGGCGTGGGGCGCGACCGTGAGCAGGAGTTGTGAGCCCGTTCGCCGTTGTCATACGACCGTTCGGCGCACAACCCGACAGCTGAGCGTGTGATCGCCACCACGGCACAGTTTTGTGAGCTGGCTCTCATACTGTTTCCCCTCAGATGTGAGTCACAGCCCGTGACGAGCTAGATGAGGAGCTGACAAGGTGACACGACCGGATACTTCACCGCCGCCACCGGATGCGCAGGCATTCATCGACATGCAGGCGAGTCCGGAGTTTCAGGAGCTACGACGTAGATTGCGCAGCTTCGTCTTTCCGATGACGGCATTCTTTCTCCTCTGGTACCTCGTGTATGTCTTGCTCAGCACCTATGCGACGGGCTTCATGTCCACTCTCGTGTGGGGAAACATCAACATCGGCCTGTTGCTCGGTCTAGGACAGTTCGTCACCACCTTCGCGATCACCGGCATCTACGTGAGATTCGCGAACCGTGAACTCGATCCACGCGCGCTGGCCCTGCGTACCGAGATGGAAGCCTCCCAGGAGTTGAAGCGATGAATCTCGCGCAAGCAGCAGACACGACAGTCGGCGAGCCGATAGTCAACATCTCCATTTTCGTGGCCTTCGTGCTCATCACGATGGTCGTCGTCATCCGGGCCAGCAAGAAGAACACCACGGCGTCGGAGTTCTTCACCGCAGGCGGTGGATTCTCCGGGCCGCAGAACGGTATCGCGATTGCCGGTGACTACCTTTCTGCCGCGAGCTTCCTCGGTATCGCAGGCGCGATCGCCGTCTACGGGTACGACGGCTTTTTGTACTCCATCGGCTTCCTCGTCGCGTGGCTCGTCGCCCTGCTGCTGGTCGCCGAATTGCTCAGGAACACAGGTAAATTCACGATGGCAGACGTCTTGAGCTTCCGGCTGCGGCAGGGGCCGGTGCGCACGGCTGCTGCACTGTCGACGCTTACGGTCTCGCTGTTCTATCTGCTGGCGCAGATGGCAGGCGCGGGCGGTCTCGTTGCCCTCCTTCTCGATATCTCCGACCGCACCGGTCAGTCGATCGTCATCGCGATCGTCGGTGTGCTGATGATTGCGTACGTCCTCATCGGCGGAATGAAGGGCACGACGTGGGTGCAGATCATCAAGGCGGTGCTCCTGATCGTCGGCGCCGCATTCATGACCGTTCTCGTGCTGGCGAAGTTCGGACTCAACTTCTCCGAGCTCATCGGTAGTGCACAGACCATGGTGTCCGGATCCGCCGACAGTGCAGTAGCAGCACGCGACATCATCGAACCGGGCGCGCAGTACGGCGGCAGTGCCACGTCGAAGATCAACTTCCTCTCGCTCGGTATCGCACTGGTTCTCGGAACCGCGGGTCTGCCGCACGTTCTCATGCGCTTCTACACGGTGCCTACCGCGAAAGAAGCTCGACGCAGCGTGGTGTGGGCGATCGCCCTCATCGGTGCGTTCTACCTGTTCACACTTGTCCTCGGTTACGGCGCCGCCGCGATCGTCGGACCGGACCGGATCCTCGCGTCGGCAGGTGGCCAGAACTCCGCTGCACCACTGCTCGCCTTCGAACTCGGTGGCGTCATTCTCCTCGGCGTCATCTCGGCAGTAGCCTTCGCGACGATTCTTGCCGTCGTGGCAGGTCTGACCATCACCGCGTCGGCATCCTTCGCCCACGACATCTACGCCAGCGTCATCAAGAAGGGCAACGTCGACGAGAAGAAGCAGGTCAAGGTTTCTCGCATCACGGCCGTCGTCATCGGTGTCATCGCCATCGGCCTCGGAATTCTTGCCAACGGTCAGAACATCGCATTCCTCGTGGCACTGGCATTCGCCGTCGCTGCGGCAGCGAACCTTCCGACCATTCTGTACTCGTTGTTCTGGCGTCGGTTCAACACCACCGGCGCACTGTTCAGCATGTACGGCGGTTTGATCTCGACCATCGTCCTGATCATCTTCTCGCCTGCGGTGTCCGGCTCGAAGACCTCGATGATCCCCGGATCGGATTTCGCATGGTTCCCGCTGTCGAACCCGGGGATCGTATCGATCCCACTCGCGTTCATCCTCGGCATCGTCGGCACGTTGATTTCGAAGGATTCGGAGAGTAGGGCGAAGCAGGCCGAGATGGAGGTCCGTTCGTTGACCGGTATCGGAGCAGAGAAGGCCTCAGCTCACTGACCTTGGGTTTTACCAATCGAGACGCCCGTGTATGTGCTCCTCACACGGGCGTCTCGACATGTCCGGCTACCATCCGTGCTGTGGCCAAGCTCAAAGTGACCGCCGACGTCCCCCTCGACCCGGCACAAACGTGGACGCATGCGTCCGATCTCTCCGACTACGACAAGTGGCTTTCCATCCACGAGGCGTGGCGCGGTGAGCTACCCGCCGAGCTCGCCGTCGGCACCACGCTGGACTCCGTCGCCAGTGTCAAAGGCATGCGCAATCGGGTGCGCTGGACCATCGAAAGCTATGACCCGCCGAACAAGCTGAAGCTGAAGGGCAACGGCAAAGGCGGTGTCAAGATCGCTCTCGTTCTATCGGTGAGCGCCGCCCGAAACGGCGGGTCGCAGTTGACTCTCGACATCGATCTCGGTGGCGCACCCCTGTTCGGTCCCATCGGCTCTGGCGTTGCCCGAGCTCTGAAAGGGGACATCGAGAACTCGTTGAAGACCTTCGAGTCGCTCTACGCATAACGCGTGCAGGTCAAAGCCGCGATACGCTTCGGCGAGCCGCGCAGTGGGGGTCTGATCGGAGGCTCTCGCTCATACGGAGAGGTTCTTCACAATGCCCGGTAGACACAGTCCAGCGAAACATAGTGCCGCGCGCTCGGCCGCCAACTCGACAGGATTGGTGAAGTACGGCGTCCTCGCCGTCGTACTTCTGGTGATCGTCGGCGTCGGCGTCTTCGCCGCGCAGAAAGCGTTCGGGTCCGGGTGCAAGGATCCATCCACCTACACCCTTGCTGCCGATCCGGCGATCGCGAGCGTAGTGCAGGACGTGATCGACGACACGTCGGCCGAGGATCTCGGTTGCGCGAACATCGAGGTGACGGCCACCGACTCGGGAGAGGCATCCGCTGCCGTGTCCAAGGGCGTGGACGTCCCCTCGCTGTGGATACCGGATTCGGCACTCTGGGTGGGTAAGACTGTGCGGGCCACCGGCTCGCTCGTCGATCTCGCCAGCCAGTCCGTCGCGAGCTCGCCTGCGGTGATCGCCGCTCGTCGAGACGAAGTGCCGTTCTTCGACACCTGGCTCACCGCGCTACAACTCAAAAGTCTCCGAATTGGAAATCCGTTGACCAACACCATTTCCGACGCCGCGATCCTCGCTGCCCTCGCCGAAGCAGGTGCAGACGCCGTCACAGTCGACTCCGTGTCCGCTGCCCTGGTCCCGATCGCGCAGGCGCAGGCTTCGACGAGAGGCGAAGCAGATCCGGTTGTTCGCCTCGACGACATGTCTACCGATGGTGGCGTTTCCGTCGTCTCCGAACAGACGCTGGTGGACTACGAGAAGTCGACCGGCACCGAACTCGGTGCCACGACACCGCCGACGGGAAGCTTCTTCCTGAATTTCCCACTCGCCGTCACCGAACCCGCCGGTGACTCTCACGAGAGCGCCAAGACCGTCGGGCTCGCCGTCGCCGAGGCACTCGCCTCCTCTTCCGGCCTGGCAGCGCTGTCCGACGCGGGCTTCCGTCCACCGGACAACACACCTCTCAGCGACGGCCGCGGTGTCGGAAAGATCCTGACATTGACCATCGCCGACCAGCAGACCGCCGAGGCGACGTTGCGGCAGTATCAAGTACTCGCGCTGCCGTCGCGGACTCTGGTGATGGAGGACGTTTCCGGTTCGATGGCCTACGGCGCCGGAGCGGATACGCGCATCGGATTGACGGTTCAAGCCAGCGAAACGGGAAGCAAGCTGTTCCCCAACAATGCGGCGATGGGGCTGTGGGCATTCTCGATCGGCCTCGGCGGCGGGAGTCAGGACTACAAAGAACTGGTTCCGATTCGCCGTCTCGACGAAGACGTGAACGGGACCTCGCAACGCAACCTCGTCGTCCAGCAGATCGACACCCTCCCGGGTCTCGTCGGCGGCGGTACCGGCTTGTACGACACGACTCTTGCAGCATTCCGCAAGGTCAAAGAGGGATACGATCCCGACTACATCAACAGCGTCATCATCCTGACCGACGGTTCCAACGAGGATCCCGGCAGCGTCGGACTCGAGGAGTTGCTGTCCACACTCCGCTCGGAGCAGGATCCGACGAAGCCGGTCATCATCGTCACCATCGGCATCACCGACGACGCCGACGCTGGAGTTCTTCAACAGATCTCTGCAGCCACCGGCGGTACAAGCTTTTTGGCTCGAAATCCAGCAGAAATTCCCAACGTGTTCGTGAATGCTCTCAAAAGTCGATCAGGTCGCTGATTTTTGGGCATTTTTGGGGTAAGCGTATCCATAGGTCGCATTTTGGTGCATGATGCAGGTCGCTGATAAATAGCTGACCAACGGGGGAGTGCGCGGAAATGTCTGGGCGTCACGGAACAGGAACTCGGAGCACTCCGGCTGCAAAATGGGCCGCGGTTGTGGTGGTGGCCGTCGTGGTCGTCGTGGGCGGGTACTTCGGAGTCCAGGCCGTACGCGCGACAGTTGCAGGTTGCGATTCCACGGGCCAGGTATCGCTGGCCGTGGACCCGACCATCGAGCCGGTCGTAACCGAGGTGTTGACCCGGTCCAGTGAGCTCGACCGCGGTTGTACCGATTTCGAGGTTCGCGCCGAGGCACCGACCGATACCGCAACGGAGCTTGCCGGTGCCGATGGCAGTCGGCCCGACCTGTGGATTCCCGATTCGACGCTTTGGTTGCTCAAGACACTCCGCTCGACGGGGGCACTACCGGAAGTTGCGAAGTCCTCAGTTGCCAAAACGCTGCCGGTGTTGGTTACACGCGAAGGCGAAGCTCCCACGGCACAGAGCTGGTTACAGGTTCTGCAGACTCCGCAGCAGCGAATCGGAGATCCGCTCAACAGCAGCGCGTCGATTTCCTCCATCCTCGGAGCGTTGGCCGAATCCGAGGTTGCGATCTCCGATCCGAAGGCAGTCTCGGCAGCACTCGTTCCTATCGCCCAGGATTACGGGCGAATCGCAGACACCCCGCACGACACGACCGACCTGGTCGCGCAGGTCGCTGCAGAGGGAGGCAGCAGTGTCGCCACCGAACAGAGCGTGGTGGCCTACAACGAAGCCAACCCGCAGGCGCCTCTGCTCGCGTCGGTTCCGCCGACCGGCAGCTACTTTTTGGACTACCCGCTTGCCGTGACTGCAGCAATGGGGCCGGATTACGACGCCGCGAAGAAGGCTGGCGCTGCCCTGGCCTCGCTGTTGGCAAACTCGGCGACAGCCGATGCCCTGCTCGACGCAGGTTTTCGACAGGCCAGCGGAACTCCGTTGACCGACGGCACCGGTGTCGGGTCGGCCGCCGCCCTCGAACTGAAGAATCCACTGTCCATCGAATCGACGCTGCGCGACTGGTCGGTGCTGGCCCTGCCACTGCGGACAGTTGTGGTCGAAGACGTGTCCGGGTCGATGGCAGCCAAGTCGGGTGACTCGACCCGCATCGCGCTGACCGTGGAAGCCAGTCTCGGCGGTAACGCTCTGTTCAACTCGCAAGCAGAGATGGGCTTGTGGGCGTTCTCGATCGGCCTCGGCGGAGGTAGTCAGGACTATCGGGAACTGGTCCCCATCGGACCCGAAAGCAACGTCGTCAACGGACTTCCCCAGCGTGACGCAATCCTCGCAGGCATTCGGTCGCTACCGTCGCTGGTCGGCGGGGGTACCGGCCTGTACGACACCACGCTTGCTGCCTTCCGGAGAGTGAAGGAAGGCTACGACCCCAACTTCGTCAACAGTGTCATCCTCTTGACCGATGGTGCCAACGAGGATGCAGGCAGTCCGAGTCTCGACGACTTGATCGCCACGCTGCAGCGTGAGCAGGATCCGGTTCGGCCGGTGGTCATCGTGACCGTCGGCATCACGACGGACGCGGACCCTGTTGCCTTGCAGAAGATTTCCGCGGCTACCGGTGGAACGAGCTACATCGCCGAGGACCCGCGCGACATCCCCGACGTGTTCGTCAAAGCGCTCAACAGTCGAACCCAACGTATCGGCGGGGAATAGCTGCACCGCTCTGCTCAGAACGCGAACGTGACCACTAGGGCTGCGGCGCAGCTGAGCACGACGACGGTGAACGCAATGACGTCGGGCAGGTGTGGTCGGCTGGGGTAGGCGGTTATCTGTCCAGCGCCGCCGCGGGCCGTGATGGCCTCGCCCATTTCCGTGGCCCGTCGGATGGCAATGGACATCGTTGCGGTGATGAGGTCGACGATCGAATTGTCCGCGACGCTGTTGAGGACCGATTTGGGGCGCAGGCGTCGGGCAGCGATCATGACGCGCATTTCCTCGATCAACAACGGAAGCGAACGTAGGCACAATGCGACGGTCGCGGCCCATTCGTCGACCGGCAACCTCAGCTTCTTCAACGGCGTTCCGAGAGTGGAGACGGCGGGTGCGATATCGCTCATCGACGTCGTCCAACCGATCATCAGTGACGCTCCGAGTAGCACGAATGCGAACACCATTGCCTGCAGAAACAGCAGCACCGCCGAGAACCCCAACGGGGCGTTGATGAGTGCGCCGATCAGAAAGAGAACCCAGATCAACTTCGGCGGGCGGGGTATCGCGGTAGGCGGCACGCGCGCGATGATCGCGGTAACTACCAGCAGGCCGACGACGATCCCGAGTGCCGGCCACGATGGCGCGATCAGCAGCATGATGCTGATGAGCACCACCGACATCAGCTTCGTGCCGGCCCAGAGCCGGTGGATCGGCGAGTGTCGCGGAACTTGGCGCAGTACAACAGTTGTCACGACGCCACTCCGCGGGCTGTCGTTCCGGACGTGATGCGTCCGCTGGCAAGGGTGACGGTTCGGTCGCACACGCTGTCGATACCGTCGATGTCGTGCGAAATGACTATTATCGCGATTCCCTGACGTCGTAGTTGACCGAGCACACCGATGATGTCGGTTCGCCCCGGCGGATCGAGTCCGGCGAGCGGTTCGTCGAGTACCAGCACCCGAGGCTTGTTCACCACCAGCCCGGCGATGACGACCCGACGCATCTGCCCGCCGCTGAGTGAATCGATCTCTCGGCCGGCGAGTAGTCGATCCAAGCCGACTGCGTCCATCGCGCGAGAGACATGCACCGAACCAACTTCTGGACCCCCGGCAGCCGCGATGTCCTCTGCGACCGTGCGGCGCTGAAGTTGTAGCCGTGAGTGTTGAAACGCCAGACCTACGACACCGACGTTGTCCGACACCGGAGAACCGTCGAAATCTGCGGTCCCGGTTGAGGGTTTGGTAAGGCCGGCGAGAATCCATGCAAGCGTTGACTTTCCGGATCCATTGCCGCCCAGGACAAGCAGCCCGTCGCCTGCATGCACAGTCAGGTCGATTCCGGTGAGCGCCACCTGCGACCACGGTGTACGTCTGTTGTAGGTGTGCCCGACGCCTCGGAGAGCCATGATCGGTGGTCCGGCACGAAAGTGGGTGGCCGCCGGGTCGAAGATCGCGGTACGCATCCATTCGGCGCTGTGCTGCACCTGTGCCCCGCCGTGAAGATGGACCACACGATCGGCGGCGGCCGTCTCCAGTTCTTGGTGCGTCACGAGTACGACGGACATCCGGTGTCGAGTGGGGAGATCGGCCAGCAGCGCCACCAGGCTCGCTCGCCCGGCGGCGTCCACCATCGTGGTTGCTTCGTCGGCGATCAGCAATGCGGGGCGTCGCGCCAGTGCAGCCGCGACTGCCAGCCGTTGCATTTCACCGCCGGACAGTGTCGAGGTGTCGCGTGCTCCCATTCCGCCCAGACCCACTTCGATCAGGAGTGCGTCGATATCGGTTTCGGCGTCTACGGGCAGACCCCATACGACGTCGTCACCGACGCGGCTGCCGAGGATTTGACTCTCCGGCCGCTGCAGAACTACCGCTGTTCCACCCGCCAGACCCAAACCGGCGACACCGGGGCGGTCCACAGTCCCGGTGGTGGGTGTACGCCCCGCGAGAATACGTGTCAGCGTCGACTTGCCGGACCCGTTGTGTCCCACCACGGCTACGAACTCTCCGAAATCGACAATGAGGTCGAGGCCTTGTAAGGCTGCGGTGCGGGAGCCGTCGTAGCTGAAGCCGACGTTGTTCAACCGGACCGGTAGCGGTGCGACCACCCCATCGACCGCGGCAGGCAAATGATCGGCGACGGGGATGGTCGAGAGGCGGTCGAGAATGGCTCCGAGGATCAGCCACGTGAAGAACACTCCGACGACGATGCTGAATATCGCGGTGCCGAGTATCCACCACCACCAGTTGTCCAGCACCGCACCCACACCCGCACGCAACGTGTCCGCGGCAGGGACCAGAAGTTCGGTCCTCGACATCAGTCGGGCGACGCCCTCGATGGTGTTCTCGATTGTCTTCAGAAACAACTCACGCAATGGTGCCAACACGAACAACACGGCCACCGTCACCAGACCGATGGCGGGCCCGACGACCGCTGAGGTGACAAGCACTCGGAACAGTCCATGACCGAGACGTTTGGCCCGGCCCACCATCCCGCCGAGAAGAGCGGCCGTGGCCACGGTGACGGCCGTCGACCACCCAGCAGCGACGAAGGCGACGAGAGTCCCGGCTACAGCTGCCGAGACGAGCACCCGAGTGCGATGGCGTTGCGCAACGACAGCCATCGGTACAGCAGCTACGATCTGTAACGCGGTGGCCAGCGGAACCACCATCGCAACCACCGAGAGAGCGACTGCAAAGCTGCTCATCACGGCGGCCGTCGCGAGTTCGACAGGCGTCAGCGCAGTCGACGTGCGGTGTTCGGTGCGGCTTTCGGTCACCGGTCCAGTGTGCCAGCATCGTCCTTACACTCACGCCAACAGGAACCAGAGAGGCGTACCCGAGTGATCACGGTGGAAGAAGAAGGCTGGGATACCCCGGCCGGGGCGCAATTACGAGCCGCTCAGCGGGCGGAGTTGGATGCTCGCTACGGAAACAGCAGCCACGAACCTGGGATGCCACCGTCCGGGGAGGACATGTTGGTATTCGTCGTCGCGCGCGACGATTCGTCGGTGGGCATCGGGTGCGGGGGACTTCGGTTGCTCGGGGGCGAGGAAGCGGAGATCAAGCGGATGTACGTCATTCCCGCCGAGCGCGGACGCGGCGTATCGGTCGCCATCTTGCGCAAACTAGAAGAGAGCGCACGAGCTCACGGTATCCACACTCTCAAGTTGGAAACCGGATCGCGTCAACTGGACGCCATCAGATTCTTCGAGCGGGAGGGTTACACCAGAATCGAGCCATTCGGCCCGTACGTCGATGCCCTGACCTCGATCTGCTACGCCCGCACGCTGTAACCGAGTCCGAAACGACTGTGCGCGCGCAACCATCGGTTGCGCGCGCACAGTCTTCGTTGGATCTAGCGAGTACGGCTCGCGGCAGGACCTGCGGGACGACGACTACGTCCTCCGCCGCCGCCGGCTGCGTGCTGGCGTGCTGCACCGCCTTGACTGCCCTGGCCCTGACCGCCACCACCGCCACCGCCACTGCGACGCGGAGCGCCGCCGCTGCGAGGGTTGCTGCTGCGTGAGCCCCCATTGCCGCGTGGGCTGCCCTGACGAGGCTGCTGAACGGCCTTGACTGGGACGGGCTCGACATATCGAGCTTGCTCGCCGACGAGTTCGGACACCTGAGGTGAGTCGGCCGTGACGCGGACCGGGGTCACCTTGATGTTGGCCTTGCGCAGGAGGATTGCGGTGTCCTTGCGCTGCTCTGGGAGAACGACGGTCACGACATCTCCGGCGCTTCCCGCGCGAGCGGTGCGGCCCGAGCGGTGCAGGTATGCCTTGTGCTCGGCAGGCGGATCCACGTGCACGACGAGCTGAACGTCATCGACGTGCACACCGCGAGCGGCGACGTCGGTGGCGACGAGTACACGCGCCGAGCCCGAGGAGAATGCGAGTAGGTTGCGGTCACGTGCACCCTGAGAAAGGTTGCCGTGCAAGTCGACCGACGGGATTCCAGCTTCGGTGAGCTGCTTGGCGAGCTTGCGGGCCTGATGCTTGGTCCGCATGAACAGGATGCGACGTCCGGTGCCCGAAGCCAGTTGCTGCACCAGCTTCTTCTTCGCTTCGACACCGTCGACCTCGAAGACGCTGTGCGTCATGGCTTCTACGTGTGAGTCGACTTCGTCGACGGAGTGCGTCACCTGGTCGGTGAGGAACCGCTTGACGAGCTTGTCGACGCCGTTGTCGAGCGTCGCCGAGAACAGGAGACGCTGACCCTTCGGTGGGGTGGCGGCGAGAATTCGAGTCACCACCGGAAGGAACCCGAGGTCGGCCATGTGGTCGGCTTCGTCGAGAACGGTGATCTGCACGCCGTCGAGTGAGACGTGGCGCTGCTTCATCAGGTCTTCGAGCCGACCCGGGCAGGCGACGACGATGTCGACGCCACCCTTGAGGGCGGATACCTGACGGTTCTGCGAGACGCCACCGAAGATGGTGGTGACGCTGAGCTTGTACGCCGCGGCCAACGGTTCGATTGCGGCGGCGATCTGTGTTGCCAGCTCGCGGGTGGGGGCAAGGATCAGTCCGCGTGGGCGGCCTGGCTTGCGGTTACCTGGGAGCTGTCCGGCGAGGCGGGCAACCATGGGGATCGAGAAAGCGAGGGTCT
The DNA here is from genome assembly GCF_030063405.1 of Rhodococcus sp. H29-C3. NCBI lineage: Bacteria > Bacillati > Actinomycetota > Actinomycetes > Mycobacteriales > Nocardiaceae > Rhodococcus > Rhodococcus sp. H29-C3. The sequence goes on from NZ_JASITC010000003.1 coordinate 357,586, forward strand.
TGCCACTGCCCGTCTTTCCGCGGCCGAGAACGTCGCGTCCTACGAGGGTGTCGGGGAGTGTGTCAGCCTGGATCGGGAAGGCGTCGACCTTGCCCTGGCTGGAGAGAACTTCGGCGAGCGCGTTCGGAACGCCGAGTGAAGCAAAGGTAGTCATAACGATGTGATGCGCCTTTCGGGCAAGGTGTTGCACCACGGGCTGTACGCCCGATAAGTGCAAAGGGGTGGCGAGACTGCCGGTGGGCAGTTTCGATCGCCGTAAGAAAAGCCTGTGCGCGGTGCACATGGACTACGCGGCCGGGGCCGGGCGGAAGTAGAAGCATTCCACGACGTCTGACGTGCAGCTACGCGCGTCGATGACCAGTGTAACCGGTGGCGCTGTCGTTTCCTTCCCGGAGTGACCCATCAGGCATCTACGCCGCGGAGAGGTCGATCACCAACTCTTGCTCAATGAACGACGGGTAGCTGATGACCACGGGCATCGGCGGCGCTGTCGAGCTGTACTCGTGCCCGGTCGGTGTGGTCATGTCGTAGATGTGGATGACGCCGGGCTTCCGTGCTTTTCGAGGTTCGGCACTCCACCCGTCTGCTTCCTTGGCGTGATTGCATGCGGCGCACAAGCCTGCACCGTTGTTCGCGCTGGTGTCGCCTCCGCGTGCGTAGGACCGAATGTGGTCGTGGTGACGAATCGGTGCGTCGCACCACGGTGTTCGGCACGTTCGATCACGCAGGTCGATCAATCGGGCCAGCGCTGCCGGGAAGATTCGAGCTTTCGATTCCATCGCGGTGAGCGCGCCGGTCGAGGGGGTGGCATACACCCTGCGGAGCTCTACCCGGGTGGTCTCCGCGCACGCAGTGCCTACCAACTTGCGGGCGATGACCGCAGGGATCTCTCCGTATCCCTGCAGGTGGGCGGGGACGGTGCTGTCGGCGAGAAGAGTCGTGTCGGCGATCACGAGGTTGACCGACACCGGCGCACCCGTGCCCGCTGATGTCGTTCCGGTGATGCGCTCGTACGCTAGGTCGGCCATGATCTGGTCCCTGGTTCGGCTCTCTCCGTCTGCGTTGATGATCGAGTCGGCGTCACGTCGGAGGGTCGCCCACATGCAGACGGCGCGATCCATCGATGTCAATGTCGTGAATTGGCACATGAAGTCCGGTTGTGGTCGAGTGCTGGTGCGGCGCGCCGAGAACGCCTTTTCGAAGCGCTTCACTACCGACGCGGGATCGAGTTCAGCGGCCATCGCTCGGGCCCTCGCGGCGATGGCGTCGTCACCGAGTCCATTCAGGCTGTGCCCGTCCGCGCACAGCCGTTTATCGATGACCTGCCGGTCCTCGACCGTCAAACATGCTGTCTCCCTGGCGATCAGAATGGCGCGATACTCGTTGAGTTCACCGCCTCGTAGGCGGTCGAGGGTGTGCGGCATCTCATGCACGAGTGATCGTGCCAATCCGAGGAAGGTGGCACCCTTGTTCGGGGACACTCGCCGCGCGAGTCCGATCTGCGAGGCGAGGCCTGCCCGCCACTGCGCCTTGGGTTTTCCGAGCGCCTTCCGTTGCTCGCTGATCGAGACGGCGACGGCATCGGTGGTCACCGCCTGGGCTGCTGCGCACGCGCAGGTTGCGGTCTCTAGCGCGGTGATCAGGTCGATTCCGGTGGCCGCGTCGGGCACGGGTTTCAGCTCGTTCAGTCGCGCCACGAACTCCAGTACCTCGGATGCCTGCATGAGACCCCCCAATCTCGAACGTATGTTCGACATTATCGAACCTCGGCCGGATCCGCAATCCCCGCTGAAGTCGACGACCTACCCCTCCGCTGCTGTGAGCAGAGATTTTGGTGCGCAAAGGTTCTCGTGAGCAATAGTGGAGTCGTGGCCGACTCGACACCGCAAATGTTCTCCTCCGACCTCCGTCGACAGCTGTTGCGTCATCGAGTGCTCGTTCTCGACGGCGCACTCGACGACGACAACGGGACCGTCTTGACGACCCATCTCCTGACCCTCGCCGCCGAGAATGCATCGGCTGACATTGCTTTGTGATCCACTCGCCGGGCGGATTGGTTTCGGCGATGCTCGCCATCCGAGATGTCGTGCGCCTGGTGCCGTGAGTTATCGACACTTGCCCTCGGGTTGGCCTGCAGCGCCGGGCAATTCCTGCTGTCTTCGGGTACCCACGGAAAGCGTTACGACTTACCCCACGCCCGGATTCTGATGCACCAAGGCTCCGCAGGTATCGGCGATTCGGCAGTCGCAGTGGAGGTGCAGGCGAACGACCTACGGCAGACCAGAGACAGTGCTCGGTCTGATCGCACACAGACTGGGGTTTTGCATCAACCGGCAGCGCAAGGTTGCAGCACCATCCCCGACCTCATTCTGGCAGCCGACGAGGTGGTGCGAGTGCGCTCGGGAATGGAGGCGATACTCTCCGAACACACTGGCCGAGACGTTGCGACGCTCCGGCACGACACCGGCCGAGGCCTGGTGCTGACCGCGTCGGCAGCCCTCGACTACGGAATCGTCGACCAGGTTCTGAAGAACCGCTAAGTCGCGAGCGTAGTAACGCCACCCCGGGTCAGGTCATGGAGTGCGAGGCCGGCGGACTCGGCAATGGATGTCCCAGCGCACCGATGACGGCCGCGAGGATCTCGCTCGACGGATCTTTACGGCCACGTTCGACTTCGGAAAGATACTGCGGTGAGATGCCGGCTCGATTCGATGCTGATGACCTCACCCATGGGCCGAACCCCAGCGCTGGTCCGGAACGAGCGCGCGCAATTCTGCTCAGAGCAGAGGGAGAGATCTGGTGCCCTCGGCAGGATTCGAACCTGCGACCTACCCTTTAGGAGAGGGTTGCTCTATCCCCTGAGCTACGAAGGCGAGTTGTGCACGTGCGAGTGTACAACTCGCCTTGTCAGTCGGCGGCAATCGCGTCGACGATTGTCGAACGTGCAGCGTGGAGAGCTGGGGGAGCCGATCCGATGAGGGAGAGGGCGAGTGCGACGAGTCCGTAGATCACCACGGTCGGCCCGATGGAGTAGGGGATGAAGATTCCGGTGCTCGCGCCGAGGATGAGGGTGCTGAGGTATTGCAGGGCGGCGCCGATTCCGATGCCGAGGATGCCGCCGACGATCCCGACGGCTACTGCCTCCGCTATGACCATCCGTGCGAGCGTGCCGCGGCGCCCGCCCATGGCGCGCAGGACGCCGAGTTCGCGTCGGCGTTCGAGGACGGACAGTGTCAGTGTGTTCAGTAGTGCTACTGCGGCGACGAGAGCCACGATCCATTGGAGCGCGACGGCCAGTGCTCCGGCCTGCGCGATGGACCCGCTGGCTCCGGCCAGCGCTTCCGCGCCCGAGTACACGTACACCTCGGGCGGCAGGGTGGCGTCGAGTTCGCCGAGCACGGTGGCAGCGTCGCCGTCGACGGCTATTTCGAGGTAGGTCGCGCCGGGGCGGTCGAACCATTGCTGCATCGATTGCAATGAAATGGCCATTGTTCCGCCTGCGGCGTTGAGGTAGTCGACCAGTGCGAGAACTTCGACTTCTCGGATGCCTGTCGGAGTGGGGAGCTCGATGATACTTCCAACCGAAATTCTCTGTGCTTCACCGAGTGTGCGCGAAATCGCGACACCGTCGCCGCGTAATACCGCAGCGCGAACGTCGTCGTCGAGGACGGACAGGGTGACGGCATTGCTGCCCTCGCCGACGGCTTGGATGGAGACGAATTCTTCGTCGAGTGTGGCGTAGGCCCATTGGCCTTCGACCACGTTCTGCACTCCTGGGGTGTCGCGGACACGTTGCACCACTGCGGGATCCAAGGTGGAGCCCGCGGGGACCACCGAGCTGGGGGTGAGCGAAACGTAGATGTCGGTGCGTCCGAGAGAGGATAGTGAGTCCGTTGCCGCGGAGGTCAAGTTGTCCAGGGCTCCGGACACTCCGACACTGACTCCGACGGCGACGACGATGGTCATCACCGTCGCCCAGATCCGTCGCGGTGCTCGTTCGACGGTGGCCGTCGCGAGTCGGCCGGCGCCGCCCCAGCGGCGGGGGAGTGCGGCGACGGCATCGACGATGAGTTCGGTTCCGCTGACGCAAAGAGCGAGGACGCCGAACAGAAACAGTGCACCTGCGGCGAGGGTCAACTGGCCTTCGATGGTGGAAGCGAGGACGACTGCTCCGACGACGCCGAGCACTCCGAGTGCCGCTGCGCCGACCGTGATGGACCTTCTTCTACCGGCGTCCGTCTCCGAGCCCCCGACGGCGAGTGCTTCCACCGGCGAGATTCGGTACACCTGAACTGCGGCGACCGCGGAGGCGCCGACGCAGGCCAGGATGCAGGCGATGATCGCCACGGGGATGGCGTAGCCCGGCAGCACGTATTCGATGCGAGCGTCGAATTCTTGCAGTAGAAAAGGCGGCAGACCGCTGATGGCGATGCGGCCCATGATAATTCCGAGCGGAGCGCCGATTGCCCCGCCGATCAGTCCGACGAGGGCTGCTTCACCGAGGAGATCGCGGACGATGGTCGATCGCCTGCCGCCGAGCGAGCGCAGCACCGAGATGGTCGGGCGGCGTTTGGCTATTGCCATGTTCATGACGTTGAATACGAGGAAGCCTGCGACGACGAAGGCGATGAGCGAGACCATCAATGTCGCATTGCGCGTCAGACTGATCGCGGAATCTGCTCTGTCGGCCCGAAAGTCTGGGTCCATCACCGCCACGCGGCCGGCGACGGCGTCGGTCATCGATTCCTTAACGCCTTGATTCGAACCGTCGATCACGAAGATCGAGTCGATTCTTCCTGCGCGATCGGTGAGTGTCTGGGCCAAGTTCAGTGGCGCGACGAGAAACATTCCGCCACCGATTCGCTGTGATCCTGCACCGGAGACCACACCGGCGACGGTCAGCGGTGTTCCGCCGACGTCGAAACTGTCGCCTTCCTGCAACCCTGTCGAGGGTCCGACGAGCACTGCTCCCGGTGTGGCGAATTCGGTGACCGACCCGGAGACGGCGGTCTGCAGATCAGAGTCCAGCGCTGTGATCGAGGAGTCGACGCCGATGACGGTGATCTTTCCGAGTCCGGTCACGAGGTCGCTGCGGAGCATGGGAACGGCCGCGTCGACACCCGGTACTTCACGAACCACATCGAGTTCGGACTGGGAGAACCCGCTGTCGGTGACGCCGATGATCTCGAGGTCCGCGTTGCCGGCAATGGAAGCGGTGAGCCGTTCGACCGATCCCGTGAGCGAACCGTATGTTCCGAGGACTGCGATGAGCAGACCTGCAGCAACGGCGACGACGGCGGCCGAGACGAGCGATCGAACCCAGTGTGTACGGAGATCTCGAAGCCCGAAAACTCGGAATCGGCTGAGAGCGGTTTCGATCACAGTTCGGAACCGGACAGGACATCGGTGTCGATCCGGCCGTCGAGCATGCTGATGACCCGGTCCGTATTGCGAGCGGCCTCGAGGTCATGGGTCGCCATGACGACGGCTCGGGTGCTGTCACTGTCGTGGGCTATGTCGGCGAGGATGTTGAGAACGGTCTGCGAAGTCTTGGAGTCGAGGTTGCCGGTCGGTTCGTCGGCGATCAGCAGCGCCGGATTCATGATGAGAGCTCGGGCTATGGCGATGCGTTGAATCTGTCCACCGGATAGTTGCGCGGGCCGGTGCTCGGCTCGATCGGCCATGCCGACCATGTCGAGCAAGCGGAGGGCATCGACTTTTGCTTTACGGATGGGCATTCCGTCGAGAAGTTTGGGGACGGCGACGTTTTCCCACGCCGACATCGTCGGGAGCAGATTGAAGAACTGGAACACGAAGCCGACTTTGTGCCGCCGAAAGTCTGACTGTTCGTTGTCGCTCAACCGGGTGATGTCGACGCCGTCGAAGATGACAGATCCCGAGTCGGGTACGTCGAGGGCGCCGAGCATGTGCAACAAGGTGCTCTTCCCCGCGCCGGAGGGAGCGACGAGCGAGACGAACTGTCCACCCTCGATCGTGAGACCCACGCCGTCGAGGGCTCGTACCGGTTGATCTCCAGCCGAGTACTGCTTGACGACGCGGTCGAGGCGAAGCGACAGTGCTGCCATGTTGATGGCTCCCGTTCCGAAAAGGAGAACCGCCCACACATGTGCGGGCGGTTCTCTGTAGTGACAGCGTCCGCCAGTGCGCCTCTCGGCAAGAGGCCGCTCGAAGCGGCAATGTTGTTGGTACCCGGGGCATGGATCGAACGCTGTCGAAGTGCTCAACCACAACCCTGGAGCAACTATTCCTTCACTGTTACTACCCTGGGCGGGGATTTTCTAAGCAGCACCCTGAGATGCTTCGAGTCGGCGTGCGACCAGGGCAGCTTGCAGGTGGCGGATGCCCGAGGGTCGGGTCGGATCGAAACCGGTGAGCTGAGCGATGCGCTTGAGCCGATAGTCGACCGTATTCGTGTGCAGATGTAACTGCCGCGCCGATCGCTGTCGATTGAGGTCGTGCGAAATGTGGATCTCCAACGTCTCGAGCAACTCCGGCGAAGAATCGAGTGGTTCCAGAATCTGGCGAAGGTGACGCCGGCCCGGACCGGGCCGGGTGAGTTGGTATTCGAGCACCAGATCGTCCATTCGGTACAGACCTGATGGTCGGTGCAGTTGGTGCGCGAGCGCAAGAAGTTCGTGGACCTGGTCGGCCGCTGTAGGGATGTCGGACATGGAGGACTGCTCGGCGGTCACAGTGACAGGAACTTCGGCGGCGGTACTGATGCGATGCACCAGAGCTTCGACCCATTCTTCGTCGTGGACACCGGGGATGAGGACGGTGCCTCCTTCTGTGCTCAGCATCGACAGCGGAGTGCGGCCGCATAGCGTTGCCAATTCGGCTTGCACGCGTCGTAGCTTGCGCCGGGCAGCGACTGTTTTCTGGATCGCCGGGTCGTTCTCGTCCGGGTGCGGGGGGACGGAGATCGCGAGTACGAGGTAGCTCTCGGCTAGTTCTATGCCGGACTGGCGCGCAATTGCAACGGCGTTGTGGCCGCTGAGTAGTGAGGACACCAATGTGTGTGCAGCTGTGTGATGTTCGCTGGCGACTGCTTGGAGTTCCTCTACATAGCTCTTGGACGCCGCGATCGATACTTTTTCGGACAGCAGTACGAACATCCTGGCCGCCTCGATCAGGTTGCTGGTGTCACCTGCGCCTGCGCGTTTGGATACGAGATTCCAGCCGATCTGAATGCCCTCGTGATAGACGGTGAGCACTGATTCGAGTGGAACGCCCTCGCGTGCCCACTGGCTTGCCTTGGCTCGCAGTTGGGCAAGATCGCTCTCGTTGGGAGCTCGACGTTCGTCGAGCATCTGGACCGCGATGCTGATGCATTTGACGGTGAATTCGGTGACGTCGCCGTGCAACTGCTCGCCGGGCAATGAACCGCAGGGAGTGTTGGCAGCGAAGTGGCCGACGAGTTGGCGCGCCACGGCACGGAAATCGCGAAGCGGAGCGGACGCGAGCTCGCCTGCGACCATTATTCCGAGGCTCTTCGTGTTGTGAACGGTCACAGATCAGCCCTTCGGGTAGGAACTTCAGCTCTGGAGGGAACAAAGTTTCTCGCAAGTTTTATAGTGCAAGCTTGCATTTTTTGACTCGAACTATGTCATATAACCACTTTTTGCATACTTTAGGTTTGTTTTCGGGCTACTAGCGGACTTGATCATAGGATGTTACGAACGCCTTATCCAGGGTTTGAAAGAAAGAATTTGTGAAGGCTCTCAACTTCATGTCCCGAGGCTTGCGACATCGCCTAAAAAATCGGTATCTGGTTCACAACACGATGGTCGGCCGCTTAACGTTGACGGACGGCCATTCGATCGGCTGAGGGAACGTGCGAGGTGCGCTCGAGGGGGTGGGATGGTCAGCGGAGCGGTGAGTCAACTGGTACTGCTTCGAGAGCTGGAACCTGTGATCGGAGCAAATCTGGACAGGCACTTGGCCGCAGCGACCACGTGGGACCCGGCGGAGTATGTCGATCCCGAGAGGTATTGGCGTCAGCGCCGATCCACCCTGACCGAAACCGCCAAGGCAGCGTTGGTAACCTCGCTACTCACGCACAGTAGTACTGCGCTCGACCATCGCGAAGTGTATGGGACGAGTGCTGCTCGCAACACCTGGTCCAGATGGATGCACGAGTGGAACGGTGAGAAGAAGTGTCACGCCGAGGCAATCCATCGATACTTGGTGGCGACGCGAAGCGTAGATCCGGTTGCGTTGGACCGCGCGCGTTTTCAGTGCATGACCGTGGGGATCGAGTCCGCGATGGAAGGGCAGCACCTGCTGCGGTCGATCGTGCACGCCACGGTCGACGTCATGGCTACCATGGTCAGTCATCGCAACACCGCGGCCGAGTGCAACGATCAGGTGGCTACCGAACTTTTGGGCCGCATCGTCGCGGACCAACAACTGCACCTGGATTTTCTTCGCGACGCAGCGTCTGCCGCGCTCGATATCGCACCTGCCCAGACGGCGAAGGCCATCACGGAGGTCATCCTCAATTTTCGGATGCCGGGCACCGGAATGCCAGGCTTCGAACGCAGTGCGATGCTTGTCTCACGCAACGGGATCTATGATCTGCGACGTCATCTCGACGAAGTGTTGTTGCCGATCCTGAGGCACTGGCGAATTTTCGACCGTGTCGATCTCGGCCGGGGCGTGGGAAGCACGGCGATACTCTCGGACTTCCTCGACGACTTGGAGAACCAGGCGGAAGTGATCGAAGCCCAAAAGCTCCGTGCGTCGTAGGGGCGACGTACGAGGAAATAGCTCCCCGGGGGGTCTGTGGGAAAAGTAGCCTCTCTCCGGTTTCGATGACGAAACTGGAGGGAGGCACCTTTTGTTGCCCCCGACAGGACCGCATGTCGTCTATCCTGGGCCGACATCTGATCCTTACCGGAGGTTCGCACGTGACTAGACCCCGAACCATTGTCGTAGGCATCGACGGATCGGAATCGGCGGACCGTGCGGCGATCTGGGCCGCCCATTCGGCCGTGGCCAGGAACGCGGTGTTGCGCATCGTCATCGCCATTGCACCGCATCCTTCACCTATGCCGCGAGACCCTGGCGAAACAACAGACGCAGTAGCCCGGTCCCGACTAGAAGCTGCCCGAATCCTCGCCCGAGAGTCGGTCGAAGGTGTCCCACTCGACATCGTCGTCCAAGCGCGTGAGGGCAATACTGTGGACGTTCTGCTCGACGAGTCGTCCAGAAGCGACATCGTGGTCCTCGGTGCGCGTGGGCTCGGAGAGTCGGATTCAGGGGTACTCGGATCGGTGGCGGTCGCGCTGAGCGCACATTGCACCTGCCCGGTCGTCGTGGTCCGTGGGCGATCGATGGACGGTCTGCCGCCGGCTCAAGGGCCGGTAGTGGTTGGAGTCGACGGCTCGGCAATCAATCAGCTCGCGATCGTTGCCGCGTTCGACGAAGCGGCACAACGCGGTTCGGCGTTGATCGCGGTGCACGTCTGGTCCGATGTCAGTCTCGCGCACGGCGCAGGTGTACCGCAGGACTGGGATGTCATCTCCGCCTCCGAACAAGCCGTGCTCGCGGAAAGTCTTGCAGGCTGGCAGGAGAAGTACCCGGACGTCGAGGTGCGGCGCGTTGTCGCACAGGATCGTCCGGTGCGCGTGCTCAGTCAGTTGTCCGAGCAGGCTGCGCTGATCGTGGTCGGCAGTCGTGGACGAGGCGGATTCACCGGCATGTTGCTCGGATCCACCAGCTACGCATTGATCCAGACTGCCGACTGCCCAGTGATGGTGGTTCGCGGCTCCTAGATAGAGACCGTCAGGAGGAACGCGACGTCTTCGACGGCCTCGACGCTGTGCCTCGCGTCCGGAACGACCAGGAGATCGCCGGCGGAGCCCTTCCAGGACTTCTCGCCGCTCACAAGCTTGAGCTGACCGCTGAGGACGATCACGGTCGATTCGCCGGACAGGTCGTGCTCGCCGAGCTTCGTACCTGCGACGAGGGCTACCACTGTCTGACGAAGATGGCGCTGATGGCCGCCGTAGACGGTCTGTGAACTTCTGCCACTGGACGTGCCGACGGCGAGTTTCAACTGTTGTCGGGCAAGGGCGGTGAGTGACTTCTTGTCCATGCGCTCAGTATGACTCACGAGAAGCTTCGGTCAGAGCGGTCTGCTCGAATGCCTGTGCAGATCAAGTACTTTGGTAAGCCTTGCCGTACTGAATGAAGCGATAGCGAATGGCGTCGTTGCTGCTGGATTGCCACTCGCCGGTGAGTGCGACCCAGTCACCGGACAGGGTCGGCGCCGAAGTGTCGCCAGCGACCGGAAGGTCGATCTCGGTGACCTGCAACTCCGTCGCGAACGGCATTGCCGCTCGGTATATCTCACCGCCGCCGACGACCCAGGCGGGGTCGCCGTCGGTGAGACTCAGCGCAGCTTCGACGCTGGAGACGACCTGAGCGCCTCGCGCCTGCCATTCCGTGTTACGCGTGACAACGACGTTCCGACGTCCAGGCAGCGGACGGAACTTCGGCGGAAGTGAATCCCAGGTCTTTCGCCCCATGATCACCGCGTGATCAGCGGTGATCTGTTTGAAATGCGCAAGATCCTCCGGAACTCGCCAGGGGATGGACCCGCCGTCGCCGATTGTTCCGCCAGTGGTCTGCGCCCAGATCATTCCGATATGACGAGGGGGCATCAGACTGCCACCGGCGCTTTGATTGCCGGGTGGTGCACGTACCCGACGACCTCGACATCTTCGAAGGTGTAGTCGAAGATCGAATCACGTTGTGCGAGTCTCAGCTTCGGGTAGGCATACGGCTCACGGGTCAACTGCTCGGCGACCTGATCACGGTGATTGTCGTAGATGTGGCAGTCTCCGCCCGTCCAAACGAAGTCACCGACCTCGAGGCCGACCTGCGCCGCCACCATGTGCGTCAACAACGCATAGCTCGCAATGTTGAATGGGACGCCCAGAAAGAGATCGGCGCTGCGTTGATACAGCTGGCACGACAGCTTGCCGTCTGCAACGTAGAACTGGAAGAACGCATGGCACGGAGGCAACGCCATCTGCGGGATCTCACCGACGTTCCACGCCGAGACGATCATGCGTCGTGAATCCGGGTTCGTGCGGAGGGTGTCCATCACCTGGGAGATCTGGTCGATGTGTTCGCCCGACGGCGTCGGCCACGATCGCCACTGCACGCCGTAGACGGGCCCTAGTTCGCCGTCTGGGGCTGCCCACTCGTCCCAGATGCTGACACCGTGCTCGCGCAACCACTCGACATTGGACTCGCCGCGCAGAAACCAGAGCAGTTCGTAGACGATCGACTTCAGGTGCACGCGCTTGGTGGTGATCAGCGGAAAGCCCTCGCTGAGATCGAAACGCATCTGGTGCCCGAAGATGCTCGTGGTACCCGTTCCGGTACGGTCCGATTTGGCGGTGCCGGAATCGAGAACGTGGCGGAGCAGGTCCTCGTACGGCGTTGGAACCTTCACGGTGAACAGTGTAGGCGCATACTGGATCAATGCCTGAGCTGCCCGAGGTGGAAGCGCTCGCCGGGTTCCTGCGCGCACACGCGGTAGGGGCCGTCATCGGCCGGATCGACATTGCCGCACTGAGCGTCCTCAAGACATTCGATCCGCCCGTCACCGATCTGCAGGGGCGTGATGTCACCGATGTCGCCCGGTTCGGCAAACACCTTGGGTTGCAGGCAGGCGACCTGTGGTTGATCACGCATCTCTCGCGTGGTGGCTGGCTGCGCTGGACAGACAAGCCGAGTGCCGCGCCGCCGAGGCCGGGCAAAGGCCCGCTCGCGCTACGAGTGCACTTCTTCACTCTCGAAGGGCTGACGCCTGCGATCGACTTGACCGAGGCAGGCACCAAGAAACGCATGGCAGTGTGGGTTGTCCACGATCCGCGCGAGGTCCCGGGCATCGCCCGCCTCGGTCCCGACGCGATGGACGTGACCGAACCGGAGTTCGCCGACATTCTCGGCCGCACTACCGCGCGTCTGAAGACGGCCCTGGTAGATCAGTCGCTCATCGCCGGGATCGGAAACGCATATTCCGACGAGATCCTGCATGTGGCGAAGCTGTCCCCGTTCGCCTCGGCCGGCAAACTCGACGCCGAAGCAGTGTCGGTGCTGTACCGGTCGATGCGAGAGGTTCTCGCCGACGCCGTGGCCCGCTCCGAAGGGCAGGACGCCGCACGACTGAAGGGCGAGAAGCGGTCCGGAATGGCTGTGCATGCCCGGACTGGTTTGCCGTGTCCGGCGTGCGGCGACCCGGTTCGCGAAGTGTCCTACGCCGAGCGATCGTTCCAGTACTGCGCGACATGTCAGACGGGCGGCAAGATTCTTGCCGACCGTCGGATGTCGCGACTTCTCAAGTAGCGGCGCTGAACGGTTCGGTCATCTGGCTGGCGTATCCGCGGTAGCCCTCCCATGCGAGCCGACGGTCGCGTCGGGGATCGCGCTGCACGCGTGTGCGGACGTCGAAGATCATCGTTTCGCGAGTGGCCTCGGAGTATTTGGGCCATGACTCCTTCGGTGCGCCGGTGGTTGCGAAGTGCAGCCACTGCGACTGCACTTGCTCGGTGACGGCAGCCCAGGCCGAGCGGCCTCCGGGAATCGTCATCAACTTTCCGACCATCGTGTCGTTGAGCCCGAACACTGCAGACATCTCGAATCCGTGCGTCGCATCGAGTCCGAGCCACCGCATAATTCTCGGCGCAAAGTCGAAGCGGTAACTGTAGGTCGATGCGTACTTCGAATGTGCTTCGGCAACCTCCAACGAAGGCTTCCAGAAGGTGAAGTCCCCGCCTAGGTCGATCGCGGCGTCGGCGTCGGGATAGCCGGGGTAGCCCTCGGTGACTGCAGCTTTCGCCGCCGGATCGGTAAGGGCGAACAGCTTGTCGATGCGTTCGGGGTTCGTCGGCAGTGCATCGAGGATCTTGGGAAACAGTGTCGCCTCGCGGCTGTTCGTGCCGATGATCAGCGGTACTCGGTGTGCAGTGCCCTCGGTATAGGCCTCGAGCGGATTGCACGGCAGAAAGTCTCCGTCGACTACCGGACCGAACGGGTGTAGGCCGGGGGTTCGTTCGAAAACTGCCTTGGCGAGCCGGTTTCCGGCACGGCCGAACTGGGCGACGTCGGCCGTGTCCAGTGTGTGCGCAGCATGCGCGGCATCACCGCCGAGATGACCTAGGAACTCCTTCGCCCACGAGGTCGCACGCTCGTGCGTCGCGACGAGACCTGGCGCCGAACTCTCCGAAATGGCCTGCCTGAAAAGCCCTTTGGCGGCCGGTGTCGCGAGAAGGGTGGTGACGGCGTTAGCGCCCGCCGATTCACCGAAGACCGTCACATTGTCGGGATCGCCGCCGAACCGACCGATGTTGCGCTGGACCCATTCGAGCGCAGCCACCTGATCGCGCAATCCGAGGTTCGAGTCGAACTGCCGCTCAGGCGTCGAGAACTGGGTCATATCCAAGTAGCCGAGGGCCCCGAGACGGTAGTTGATCGACACATAGATGATGCCGTCGCTCTCCCGTAGCGACCGGCGTACCAACGAGCCGCCGACGTACAACGGCGTCGCTGAGCTACCGAGGGTATAAGCACCGCCGTGAATGAACACCATGACCGGCCGCGGCTTTGCGCTCGCTGCAGCGGGGGCCAGCACATTGAGGTTGAGGCAATCCTCGCTTACCGGCTGGTACTTGTTGATGGAGAGCCTGGTGTACGCCTTGTTCTGCACAGACGCGTCGCCCCACTCGGTCGCGTCTCGGACGCCCTCCCACGCAACGGTCGGCTGCGGCGCGCGTAGGCGCAGTAGTCCGACGGGCGGTGCCGCGTACGGGATGCCGCGCCACGTCAGCAGTTCTCCCAGCGACTTGCCTTGGATGACGCCGTCCACCGTGGTCACTCTGGTATTCGCTGACATGCACCGAGTGTACAAACGTAACGTTACCGAGGGGTAGGAGTGGAGAATAGGGGAATGGTTTTCCACTACCACGCCGAGATCGTGCAACTTCTCGTATCTCCTGCCCATGCGTACTTCGGTCGTTCGAAGGACGGCCCGGCGGCGGACGTGTCCACCGAGCTGGTCGACCGTGTCGAGATCGTTGCGAACAAGGGCATTCGAGGGGATCGCTTCTTCGGGGTGAAAGCGCACACCGAGGCCGCGGTGACGTTTCTTGCAGCGGAAGCGTGGGAGGCGGCCGGTGACGTGCTCGGGACGGACATGCCCGATCCCTCCGTGGCCAGGCGCAACGTGGTGATACGCGGCGTCGAACTCGATCGGCTGCGTGGCATCGAGTTCGAACTCGATTCGGGCGAAGGCAGGGTTGCATTCCGAGGAGGTAGGCCCGCACATCCGTGTTCATGGATGGATTCGATGGTGATCGACGGCGCCCGGAAAGCCTTGATCGGCCGCGGTGGCCTGCGGACCGAACCGCTGAACGACGGGGTTCTGCGTGTGGGTCCGGTGACCCTGCACTCCCCGGTGGAATTGGATGCGGCAAAGGCGTCGGCGCAGGTGAAACGAGCCCAACCCCTGCGATAGATTCCTTGGGGAGTCATCTGCGGACCCGCACGTGAATTCGCGTTCGACGAAAGGGAGAACATGTTGCCGCTCAGTGGTGTTCGCGTCCTCGAGCTCGGAAACTACATTGCGGCACCCACCGCGGCCAGGATGTTGGCCGACTTCGGGGCCGAGGTCATCAAGGTCGAGCGCCCTGGGACGGGCGACGAGCTCCGCAACTGGCGGCTCTACTCAGGAACAACCTCGATGCTCTATCGGACGATCAACAGGAACAAGAAGTCGATTGTGCTCGATCTCCGCACCGAGCAGGGGCGTCGGGACGTCATCGACTTGGCGGAGAAATGCGACATCGTGTTGGAGAACTTTCGGCCGGGCACGCTCGAGAAGTGGGGGCTCTCGCCCGAAGTGCTCAGTGCGAAGAATCCCGACTTGATCATTACCCGCATTTCGGCGTTCGGGCAGACCGGTCCGATGTCCGATCGCCCAGGTTTTGCGGCAGTCGCCGAGGCATACGGCGGATTCCGGAATCTTGTGGGCGACGCCGATCGGCCGCCGGTCCGCGTCGGAGTCTCCATCGGTGACTCCATCGCCGGGCTGTACGCGGCGTTCGGGTGCGTCATGGCGCTGTTTCAGCGACAGAATACGAAGTCGGCGTTGTCGTTGTCTGAGCGTTCCATCGACGTCGCACTCAACGAATCGATTCTGTCCATGATGGAATCGCTCATTCCCGACTACCTCGCCTACGGCGTCGAGCGTGGGCGAGTCGGTGGCCGGATGGAAGGCATAGCGCCGTCGAATGCGTACCCCTGCAACGACGGTCATTCGATCATCATCGCGGGCAACGGAGATGCGATCTTTGCGCGCTACATGGCGACGATCGACCGCCCCGACCTCGGCGCTGATCCGGAGCTGTCCTCGAATGCCGGCCGTTGGAGCAGGCGCGATGAGTTGGATGCAGCTATCTCGGCCTGGACCGGCCTGCATTCGCGCGAGGACGCATTGAGGATTCTCGACGAAGCAGGCGTACCGTCCGGTCCGATCTACACCGCAGCGGACGTCGTCGCCGACGAGCAGTACAAGGCGCGTAACATGATTCAGAACTTCGAGGTGGACATCGGTGAAGCGGAACCGGCCGAGGTGGGATTCGTCGGAATCGTGCCCGTGATCGGTGAGAAATCGATTCCGATCCGCTCAGTCGGTCCGGACCTCGGCGAGCACACCAGAGAGGTGCTCTCGACACTTCTCGGTAGGACCGAAGAAGAGATGGGACTCTGATGTACCAGTTCGCTCCATCGGCGCAGCTGCGCGATGTCACGATGCGAGATGGGCTCCAGCTCACCGGCAAGATGCTCTCCACCGAACGGAAGCTGGAGGTGATCCGGCAGCTGCTCGCTCTCGGAGTGCCAGAGCTCGAGATCGGGTCGTTGGCGCGCGGCGACAAGGTGCCACCCATGGCCAACACACTCGAGGTGGTGGCCGAGCTCACCGCCGAGGAACTTGATACCTGCTGGGTATGGGTCGCCACTGCGCGCCACGTCGAGAAGGCCGCGGCAGCCGGAGCCCGCAACTTTCAATACTGCTTCTCGGCGTCGGACGCGCACAACGAAGCGAATATCGGACGCAGCACCGAGGTCTCACTGGCGGCGATGCCGGACGCGATCGAGATCGCGCGATCGGTCGGCGGGCAGATCGAGCTGTGCATCGCCACTTCCTTCACCTGTCCGTTCGACGGGCCGATATCGGAGGATCGAGTGCTCGATATCGCCCGCGACGAGCGAACCGACGGCGCAACGGACATCGTCATCTGCGACACCCTGGGTCAAGCAGTGCCCGCCCAGGTAGGTTCGCTGATTTCGCGCGTCGTTGCAGAGACCCCGCAGCGGCGCATCGTCTTTCACGGGCACGACACGTGGGGTCTCGGGGTCGCGAACACGCTCGCCGCTATCTCCGCGGGAGCCGCGCTTGTCGACGGCTCTCTCGGAGGGCTGGGCGGTTGCCCGTTCGCTCCCGGTGCCAGCGGTAACACCTCGAGTGAGGACATACTGTTCGCGACCAGACCGGACTGGCTGACTCCCGCTACCCTGGCAGTCATGGTGGAGATATCTGAACAGCTGTTGATCGACCTCGGAGAACCCATGGGTTCCAAGACGGTTCAGGGTGCGCGGTCGCGTCAGCCCGGTCGTGCTCCCGCGTTCGAGTGGGTCGTATGAGAAAAATTTTGGTCACCGCGCCGATTCCCGCGCCTGGGATGGACATTCTCGCTGGGGCAGGCGAGGTGGAGCTGCTCGCCCTCGACCACGACGGGCTGGCCGAACGCTGTGCCTCGGGCGAGTACAGCGTCGTGGTGTCACAGTTGAGTGATCGGTTCGACCGCGAGCTACTTGCCTCGGCGAACATCACCGGCATCTCCAACTACGCGGTCGGGTACGACAACATCGACGTTGCAGCGGCAACGGAGCAAGGTATCACCGTCGCCAATACCCCTGGGGTGCTGACGAATTCGACAGCGGACATTGCGCTACTTCTGATGCTGTCGACTGCCAGGCGTGTGATCGAGGCCGATAACTTCGTTCGATCCGGCGCATTCACCGGATGGGAGCCCGAGCTGATGCTCGGCACCGACGTGTCCGGGCGGGTGCTCGGTCTCGCAGGCTTCGGCCGCATCGCGCGCGCTACCGCCCGTCGGGCCCTCGGATTCGGCATGACGGTCCAGTTCTGTCCGCGCCCGCCGTCCGACCGTGAGGTGACCGACGGCGAACTGGGAGAGTTCGCCGGCCGCGTCCAGCACGTATCGTGGGACGAGCTGGTGACGACGAGTGACTTTCTGTCGCTGCATGTTCCGCTCACCGCCGACACCCATCACCTCGTCGATGCGTCGACGCTGCGGGCGATGAAGAGCTCGTCGATTCTGATCAACACTGCCCGCGGTCCGGTGGTCGACGAGGTTGCACTGGTTACTGCTCTGCGCGAAGGCGTCATCGGTGGCGCGGGACTCGACGTGTACGAGAACGAACCGAGGCTGGCACCCGGTCTTGCCGGATTGCCCAATGTAGTACTCCTACCGCATGTCGGAAGTGCCACGGTATCGGTGCGATCGGAGATGGCCCGGCTCTGTGCCGAGAATGCGGCGGCGATGGCCAACGGCGCCCCACCTCCGCACCCGGTGAATTCTCCAGTCCCGATGTGATCGAGGAAAAAGGGGCGTAGCTTCTTACCTTCACAGAAGTTCGGAGACGCATGAACGAGCGGCGCACACTCACCACCGGTCGCGTGGTGTTCCTCGTCGTCGCAGCAGCAGCGCCGATGGCTGCCATGATCGGAAACGTTCCCTTGGCGCTCATTCGAGGAAACGGGGCGGGGCTGCCTGCCGCATTTGCAGTCAGCGGCATTGTGCTGCTGTGTTTCTCGGTCGGGTTCGCGGCGATGAGCCAGCAAGTGGTCAACACGGGCGCCTTCTATACCTACGTCGGGCTTGCGCTCGGTAAACCGCCGGGTGTCGCAGCTGCGTACGTCGCGGTGCTCGCGTACACCTCGCTCGCATGCGGACTGGCCGCGGCATTCGGATACTTCACCCACCTCGTGGTCCTCGACTCCGGTCTCGACGTTCCGTGGTGGGCCTTCACCGCCGTCGCCGTCGCCATCGTCGCCTGTCTCGGGTTTCGTAACGCCGATCTGTCGGCGAAGGTGCTCGGTACGTTGATGGTGGCGGAATTCGCGTTCCTGACGGTGTTCGACGTTCTCGTTCTCGGACAGAAGGGTACGGCTGCCCTCCCTCTCGAATCGTTTGCTCCCGCACAGATATTCTCCGGATCGATCGGCATAGCGATGATGTTCGCATTCTCCAGCTTCATCGGATTCGAGTCCGCCGCACTGTACGGGGAAGAGACGAAAGATCCTCGACGCAGCATTCCTCGCGCGACGTATATCGCCGTCTCGACCATCGCGGTGTTCTATGTGCTGACCAGTTGGATCATCGTCGGTGCCGCCGGAGGTCTCGACGCGCCGGCGATGGCACAGACCGAACTCGGGAATCTGCTGTTCGCCTTGGCCCAGGAATACGGTGGAACGATCCTCTACGACGGCACCGCAGTGTTGCTGTGCACCAGCGTTCTCGCGTCGTATCTGGCAGTGCACAATGCCGCGAGCCGGTATCTGTTCGCACTCGGTCGTGAACGAGTGCTACCGGAGGTTCTGGGGCGGTTCCATGCAGTGCATTTCAGCCCGCACGTCGGCAGCGTGACCGTAACGGCCGTCAGTACGTTCGTACTCCTCGTATTCGCAGTCGTGGGAGCCGATCCCTATCTGGTGGTGGCAGCGGGCGCAATCGGTCTCGGCACGTTGGGAATCATCGCGTTGCAGGCGGCGGCCGCATTGTCGGTCGTGGTTTTCTTCTGGACGCGTCCGGACCGGTCGATGGTGCGCACGGTCATCGCTCCGGGAATCGGGTTCGTCGGCTTGGCGACGGGATTGATTCTGGCTGGAACCCATTACAGCACTTTGACCGGATCCGATTCCATGGTCGTCAACGCCATCCCGATTGTCCTGATCCTTGCCGCGATCGCCGGGATCTTCGTCGCGCTGAGAATCCGGCGTCGAGACGCGGAGGCCTATGCAGGTATTGCGGCCGCATCCTTGCGCTGACGGCTACTCGCGGCGCGATTCGAGCAACCGGAGCCACACCTCACTGACGGTCGGGTATGACGGGACCGCATGCCACAGATCGTCCAGCGTCACCTTGCCGACAACGGCAACCGTTGCGGAATGGACCAATTCGGCCACCCCGGGTCCGACGAAGGTTGCGCCGACGATCACGTCGGCAGCCTTGTCGACCACCAGCTGTGCATGACCGGAATAGTCGTCCTGCTGCAGCGAAGACCCGGCGACGGCGATGTCCACACCCAGAATCTCGACGTCGATGCCAGCCTTTCGGGCTTGCTTCTCGGTCTGCCCGACCGAAGCGACCTCGAGCGCAGCGAAGACCACCTGAGGTATCTGCCCGTGATCAGCGGTAGCAGCAAACCTCTTGCCGTGCAACGGTTTTCCTTCGGCTCGCGCAGCGATGACATCACCGGCAATCCTGGCTTGGTACTTGCCCATATGCGTCAGCGGAGCGCGCCCATTGATATCCCCGGCGGCGTACAGCCACTCGGTGCCTGCCACGGACAGATGGTCATCGGTGTCGACGTACTTGCCATCCGCCATTCCGACGACGGAGAGCCCGAGGTCTCCACTTGCCGGGCGCCGTCCCGCCGCGACGAGAATCTCGTCTGCGGTGATTATCTCGCCGTCGACTGTCAATTCGACTACTCCGCCGTGGATCTTGCCGACACCGGTGGCCCGCGCATCGGGACGCGACACGCTCGTCAACTCCGCATCGAAGCGAATCTTCGCGCCTCGCGCACGAAGTGCGTCGGCCACGAGGTCACTGGCAAACGGCTCGCCGGACGCAAGCAGGGCCGACCCGCGGACGATCATGGTCACCTCGGCGCCGAAGGACAGTAACCACGTAGCGCTCTCGCATGCCACGACACCGCCACCGATGATGGCAACTCGGGAGGGAACCTCGTGCATGTTGGTTGCGTCGCGAGATATCCACGGCAACGCGTCGCGCAGCCCTGGGGTGTTCGGGACCGATGCCGTAGTTCCCGTCGCGAGAACCACAGCGTGTCGGGCCGTCAGCGTCCGACCGCCGACGTCGACCGTCTTGGTGCCGGTAAGCCGGCCGCTTCCGCGGACGATGGAGATTCCGGAGGATTCGGCCCATTCCACCTGGGAGGAATCGTCGAGAGAATGAGTGAAAGATTCCCGACGCGCCAGCACGGCCTCCGCGTCGAGTGATCGGTCACCGATCGATTCGCGGACGCCCGGCATGTTTCGGGCGGTGTCGAAAACCTCGCCGGAACGCAGCAACGCTTTGCTCGGCATGCAGGCCCAATACGAGCATTCACCCCCGACGAGTTCGTGCTCGACGATGACTGCGGTGCGATCGCTGCCGGCGATGGCATAACTTGCAGCGTTCTCGCCGACGGGCCCGCCGCCGATCACGATGACATCGAATTCGTCAGTGCTCTTTTCGGTCATCACACCAGCGTGGCATAGGGTCGGCGGTCATGACAGGGAAGACGAGGAAGAAGATTCTGATCACCGGTGCCAGTTCGGGGCTCGGGGAGGAGATGGCCCGGCGGTTCGCAGCCACCGGCAGAGATCTCGCACTGTGCGCGCGCCGAGTCGACAGACTGGACGCGTTGCGCGAGGAACTCATCACCGCCAACCCCGGAATCAACGTTGCCGTTCGTGCACTCGACGTCACCGATCACGAGGCCGTCGTCCGCGTATTCGGCGAGCTGAAGGACGAACTTTCAGGTCTCGACCGCGTCATCGTCAATGCCGGTCTCGGTAAAGGCGCGAAAATCGGATCCGGGCGCGCGGACGCCAACCTCGCAACCGCACGCACCAACTTCGTCGGTGCGCTATCGCAGGCCGAGGCCGCACTCGAAATATTTCGCGCACAGAAGCACGGTCATCTCGTACTCGTCTCGTCCATCAGCGCGGACCGCGGTCTTCCCGGCGCGAAAGCCGTGTACTCGGCAAGCAAAGCCGGAGTTGCCGCCCTCGGTGAAGCGTTGGCCACCGAACTCGCCAAGACGGACATCGTCGTCACGACGCTACTGCCTGGATTCATTGCCACGGACATGTCCTCGAAGGCCGGCGACAACTCCTCTCTGACAGCAACTCTCGACGAGGGTGTCAGCGCGATGGTCGACGCTATCGAGAAAGAAACACGTCGCGCTGCGTTGCCAGGACTCAAGTGGCAGGGCATCGATATCGCTCTGCGTTTCCTGCCGAACAAAATTTCCAACCGGTTGGTGTGACCTACTACAGGTAGTGCTCGACCTGCTCGGCAGTGTCCACTTCTATCGGTTCACTTCTATCGCCACGATCGGGCAGTGAGTTGCCGATGCGTCAACACCGCATGCGCGCGATCGGCCAAAGTTTCGGAGGACGGAATCAACGCTGGATCGGTGCCGACGAGCGACAACGTCGACGTCCCGTTCAGCGTGGAGAGGTATGCAGACAGGATCGTGGTGGTGCGCGCCGACGGGGAGTGAGGGTGGAGCGCCCGCGTCGCCACGGTGCTCGCGCGATGGCTGCCGATGGCACCGACCGAATCGGGCAGGTCGCCGATGTTGGAACACAGGGCCGCCGCGTGCCCCGGCGCCGAGGTCAGCGCTGCTGCAGCCTGCTCGGGCAGCAGCTGGACCATTTCGGCGGGGAATCCACTCGGAGGCCCTGCGGGTGTGGTGAACGCACGCTTGCACTCGTTCTTGATCGCCGCGAGTGAATCGGTGCGTGAGATCTGAACCGTGGCCATTCCGATTCCATTGGCGCCCAGGGTGTTCGAGCGGAATGGGACGTTGATCGACACCGGCTCGTGCTGCCCGAGCGCAACCATGATCTCGGTGACGACGGAAATGAACTCCGAATTGCTCAGACGAGCCTCGATATCGAGTACGGCAGTGGTGACGGACACTTCGTGCGGGATCGCCCCGGACGAAGCTCGGACGAAGTCGCGAAGTTCGCTCCGAGCACGCCGACTGAACAGCAGGGAGGCGAGGGCTGGAACGCCA
Organism: Rhodococcus sp. H29-C3; assembly: GCF_030063405.1. Classification (NCBI taxonomy): domain Bacteria; kingdom Bacillati; phylum Actinomycetota; class Actinomycetes; order Mycobacteriales; family Nocardiaceae; genus Rhodococcus; species Rhodococcus sp. H29-C3. The sequence continues at coordinate 379,744 of NZ_JASITC010000003.1, forward strand.
GCTTTGGTAACACGCCAGACCAGTGCGGCGGCGTCGCAGACATCGGATATCGGGTACGCATACGATTCCGGCGGGACGCTACCGGTCAAAGCCATCCCTGCCGCCTCGATCAGGCCCGCAGCATCGGCGACGACATGCGAACAGACAAGTGACAGGACGGTGCCGCCGTCGTCGGTCGATCGTGCCGAGAGCCGCCAGCTTGGGCCGGCTTCCGGATCGAGGTCGCATTCACCCTGCGCATCTGCCCAATCGAGTACCTCCGACGCTGCCAGGGGAGTGGTGTCGTACTCGAGCGGTAGTGCGTCGGAGCTCGGAGCCCAACGCCGTCGCGCGCCGGGCACAACCGGGGTGACGACCCGGCGTCCGAGTGGCCCCAACGACAGGTTGGAGTGGATCGCCGCCAGCTCGACGTGATCGACGGCGTCCTCGCTGCACCACACTCCCTGGAGCACGATAGGAATGCCGAAGCCTCGATGGGTGCGCAGAAAAATGTCGTCAATGACGGAGAGTCGGGCTGACATCACGGGTTCGGTACGCCGTGCCTTCCTGCGCCCGACGCGAACTTCTCGGCACCGGCGAGGGCATCGGCCGCCATCGAGATGGCCCCGTGCCGAAATTCGTTGACGATGGCGTCTTCTTCGCTCTTACCGTCCTGCTCCAACAGTGACATCCGATCCTGACGAAGGCAGGTCTGCGGAAGTGTGCTGAGTTGCGCGGCGAGAGCTTCGGCTTCCGCCCGTGCACGCCCCGTCGGGACCACTCTGTTTGCCAGGCCTATCGCGAGTGCTTCCTCCGCGTCGACGGCACGGCCGGTCAGGATGAGATCCATCGCGCGTGAGGCGCCGATCAGCCTCGGCAATCGCACGGTGCCGCCGTCGATGAGAGGTACGCCCCAGCGTCGGCAAAAGACCCCGAAGGTACTGTTCTGCTCCACAATTCGTAGGTCGCACCACAGGGCGAGTTCCAGTCCGCCCGCGACGGCGAAGCCGGAGACCGCGGCGATGACCGGTTTCGACAACCGCATCCGCGTCGGGCCCATCGGCCCGTCGCCGTGCTCGGTGGCGTGATTCGATCTTTCGGTGCCCAGCGCTTTGAGGTCGGCCCCAGAGCAGAACGTGCCGCCCTCGCCCCACAGCACTGCGACAGCCGCGTCTTCGTCGGCATCGAACTCTTCGAAGGCCGCGACGAGTTGGCCGGCGGTCGGTCCGTCCACCGCGTTGCGGGATTCCGGTCGTGACAGCACGATGGTGGTGACCGGTCCGGAGCGCACGATCGAAACTGACATATCTGAACCGTACTCGAGAGGGCTTGTGTGAAGCACTGAATCAGTGCTTCAATCCTTCACATGCCGTACCGCCGCACCACGGCCGTGCAAGCCAGACTCGATGCCGGACGCGCCACACTCTTCGCGTCCGCCATCGACGTACTGTCCGCGCAGGGCTACAAGGGCCTGTCGATCGCGGCGGTCGCCGCCGCGGCCGGAGTCTCCGCAGGCAGCGTATACACCCATTTCGCCAGCAAATCCGACCTCGTCGTGGCGATATTTCGTGAAGTATGCAGCAGGGAGGTCGACGCCGTCGCGGAGGCAGGTTCCACCGGCACTGTCATCGAACGAGTCACGGCCATCGTCGAGACCTTCGCCGGACGCGCCTTAAAAAACCGCACCATGGCGTACGCGTTGCTCGCAGAACCCGTCGATCGTGCAGTCGACGCCGAACGGCTCGTGTTCCGCAGGAGCTTCACCGACGCTATCGCCTGCGCAGTCGTTGCAGGGATCGCAGCGGGAGACATTCCGGAACAGAACGCCGACCTCGCGGCGGCGGGACTCGTCGGTGCCGTCGGCGAAGTCCTCGTCGGCCCACTCGGTCCGGATAGTTCCTCAGCGACAGAGCCCGACGTCGTACCCGATCTCGTTGCATTCGCCCTGCGCTCGTTAGGAGTTCGCCTTGACCGTTGAATTTCCCGTCACCCACACAGTGCTCAACCAGGTGCCTGATCTGGTGCCATACGACACCTCGGACGACGCGACCCTCCTCGAAGGACTCAGACGTGAGGGCGGAGAGTGGGCATTGAGCGAGCTTCGCGAACTCGGGGATCTCGCAGGCAGTGTCGAAGTGCAGGAATGGGGTCGGCTCGCCAACGAGAACCCTCCCATCCTGCGCACCCACGACCGCTACGGCAACCGCGTCGACGAGGTCGAGTTTCATCCGCACTGGCATGACCTGATGTCGGTCGCGGTGGCCAACGGTCTGCACGCGACACCCTGGCGGTGCGATCGCTCCGGCGCCCACGTTGCCCGCGCAGCCAAGTTCTATGCCTGGGGTCAAGCCGAGGCGGGCCACATGTGTCCGATCTCCATGACCTACGCGGCGGTACCTGCACTACGCCACAATCCAGCGTTGGCCGACCTGTACGAACCTCTGCTCGCATCAACTCACTACGATTTCGGCCTTCGCGTTCCCGCCACCAAGCGGGGGATCATCGCCGGAATGTCGATGACCGAAAAGCAAGGCGGGTCCGACGTCCGAGCCAACACCACCACGGCCACTCCGTCCTCCGACGGAACATTCGCAATCGTCGGACACAAATGGTTCACCTCCGCGCCGATGTCCGACATGTTCCTCACGTTGGCGCATGCACCCGGTGGACTGTCGTGCTTCCTGCTCCCTCGGGTACTGCCGGACGGAACCCGCAATCGGATGGTGCTCCAACGCCTCAAGGACAAGCTCGGCAACAAGTCCAATGCCTCGGGCGAACTCGAATACCAGGGCGCGACAGGGTGGCTCGTCGGCGAAGAAGGACGCGGCGTGCAGACCATCATCGAGATGGTCAACATGACCCGACTCGACTGCGTAATCGGCTCGGCGTCCGGGATACGTAACGCAACCGTCCGCGCGGTGCATCATGCCCGACACCGTTCCGCATTCGGAGTGCCGCTGATAGATCAGCCACTGATGCGCAATGTCCTGTCGGACTTGGTGATCGAATCGGAGGCGGCAACCATGGCCATGATGCGACTGGCTGGAGCCACCGATCGCAGCGCCAACGGTGATGCCGGTGAAGCCGAGTTGCGTCGAATCGCACTGGCCGTCAGCAAGTATTGGGTCTGCAAGCGTGCGCCCTCACATGCCGCCGAAGCTCTCGAATGCCTCGGCGGCAACGGCTACGTCGAAGAATCCGGGATGCCGCGGCTCTTTCGCGAATCGCCGCTGATGTCGATCTGGGAGGGCTCGGGCAACGTCGCAGCACTGGATTCGCTTCGTGCAATTGTCAAGCAGCCGGACAGCGTCGAAGCGTATTTCACCGAAGTATCGTTGGCATCAGGATCGGACTCGCGACTCGACGACGCCATCTCACGCGTCGGCAAAGAACTCTCGGACCGCTCGGACATCGAATACCGCGCTCGACGCGTCGTCGAACTCATGGCACTCGTCTTCCAAGGATCGCTGCTCGTCCGCCACGGCGATCCGGCCGTCGCCGACGCATTCTGCGCCAGCAGACTCGGTGAGGATTGGGGCGGTGCATTCGGAACACTGCCCACCGGAGTGGACACTCGGGCGGTATTGGCTCGGGTGTAAGCGAAGGGCCGACTAGGGGAGTCGATCCGACCGGTAGGTACCAATCGGTGCGCCATGTGCTGCTGCCCGGCGAAAAGCGCCGTGCAGACGCTCGGCCAGAACGTCGGGTTTCGACAGATCTCGCCAGTCCCAGCGAACGACGACCCACCCGAGGTCGTGCAGACGGTTGTGGCGGTTCTTTTCGTCGATGACGGCTCGCACAGGGTTCGACTCGTATTTACCCTCACCGTCGAACTCTCCGATCACGCCTTCGGGAAACAGGAAGTCCACCCTGCCAAGGAATGCCCCTCAGGCGTCGTAGACCCACTGGTTCAGCAAGGGTGTGGGCAAGCCGAGGTTGTGAAAGAGCAGTCGACTCCGTGATTCGCCGACGCTTTCGCTGCGGGAGGACATCAGGCCCACGGCGTGGCGCGCATGGCCCACCCCCGTTCGTCCAGCGGCGCCGTCGACGGCTTCGGCCAACTCGAACGCGGTCGTCAGACCACTGTGCAGTGCCTGGTCACCGACACACACCGACTGCTCGACGCGTTCGGTTCTTGCCAGGTCGATCACCGTCCGCGCAGGAACCGTCACCGGTACGCCGTCGATGATCGTGCGATCGGAGTCGAGCAGACGCGTCCCGTGCAGGGTGCGCCGTCTGCTGCGCTTGCTTGCGTAACTTCGTCCGATTGTCAGAAAAGCTTTGTCGAGAGCGATGCCCCACACCGGCATACCGTGCAACACCGCGGCCGACACGTGACTGAGCACAGCGTCCTCGGCCGAGTTCAACAGCACAGCCTTGGCGAGCAGAAGATGCTGCTCGGAGGAGTCCAGTGTTCGGTACACCGCCGATCGCACGACGCAGCCACGACGAATCGACAACAGGGTTCGGTCGGCTCGACTGCGTCGTAGATCGTCGTCCGTATAGCCGGATGCAAGCGCGTCGGCGCGGGTGAACATGCCCGGTTGATCGAAGTCCATACCCAGTTGGACGTGGATCGAGGCCGTTTGGATTCATCTGCGGACAAAATGCTCCCCGTATTGGGATTCGAACCCCCTGCAGGAGGTTCGAATCCCAAATAGAGGAGTAAATCGCGCCCGGAACGGCCCCCGACGCTACTTCGCCCGACCCCGCTGATCGCGGTACCAACGCACGAGGGCGTCGGTGGAGGAATCGCTCTGCGGCGCCGGGGCGTCGACGTCGGTGAGGACGGGGGTCAGTTCGAGCGCCTGGGTTTTGCCGAGTTCGACGCCCCACTGGTCGAAGGGGTCGACGCCCCATACGACGCCCTCGACGAACACCTGATGCTCGTAGAGGGCGATGAGCTGACCCACGACGGACGGTGTCAGCTTCGGGGCGAGTATCGATGTCGTCGGCCGATTGCCGGGCATGACCTTGTGCGGTACGACGTCGGCCTCGGTGCCTTCGGCTTCGATCTCTTCGGCGGTCTTGCCGAATGCGAGCACCTGGGTTTGCGCGAAGTAGTTGCTCATCAGCAGGTCGTGCATGCTGCCGGTGCCGTCGCGGGTGGGGAGGTCGTCGGTGGGCTCGGCGAATCCGATGAAGTCGGCGGGCACCAAACGTGTTCCCTGGTGCAGCAATTGATAGAACGCGTGCTGCCCGTTGGTACCGGGCTCGCCCCAGAAGATCTCACCGGTCGAGGTGGTGACGGGCGTGCCGTCGGCCTTGACGGACTTGCCGTTCGATTCCATCGTCAATTGTTGGAGGTAGGCGGGGAATCGTGAGAGGTCGTTCGAATACGGCAGTACTGCTCGGGTTTCCGAGCCGAAGAAGTTGGTGTACCAGAGCCCGATCAGTCCGAGGAGTACCGGCGCGTTCTGCGCGAGCGGGGTCGTACGGAAATGCTCGTCTATGCGGTGGAATCCGTCGAGGAATTCTCCGAACGCTTCCTTCCCGACGGCGGCCATCACGGCGAGGCCGATTGCCGAGTCGACCGAGTACCGACCGCCGACCCAGTCCCAGAACCCGAACATGTTGGCGGTGTCGATACCGAACTCGGCGACCCGTTCGGCATTGGTGGAGACGGCGACGAAGTGCTTGGCGACGGCGTCCTCGCCGAGGGTTGCCGTCAGCCAGCGGCGTGCGCCGGTGGCGTTGGTGAGGGTTTCGAGTGTCGAGAACGTCTTCGATGCGATGACGAACAAGGTGGTCGCCGGATCGAGGTCGGCGAGCGCGGCTACCAGGTCCGCAGGATCGACGTTGGAGACGAAACGCGCTTCGATGCCTGCGTCGGCGTAGTGGCGCAACGCGCGGTAGACCATGACGGGTCCGAGGTCGCTGCCGCCGATACCGATGTTGACGACGGTTCGGATTTTCTGGCCACTGGCCCCGACCCACTCGCCCGAGCGAACGCGATCGGTGAATTCACCCATCCGTGTCAGTACTTCGTGCACGTCAGCGACGATGTTTTGGCCGTCGACCTCGAGGGTTGCGTCGGCGGGTAGCCGCAGCGCGGTGTGCAGGACGGCGCGGTCTTCCGAGGTGTTGATGTGCTTGCCCGCGAACATGGCGTCGCGATGGCCTTCGACGTCGGCTGCCCGTGCGAGCTCGACGAGCAGTGCGAGGGTCTCTCGATCGACCCGATGCTTGCTGTAGTCGATGTGTAGTTCACCGGCGTCGAGGGTGAACTCGCGGCCACGATCAGGATCGGCGGCGAACAGATCGCGCAGATGAGTGTCGCCGATGGAGTTGTGGTGTGCCGTCAGGTTCTTCCAGGCCTCGGTGCCCGTGATGTCGCCGCTCATATTTGCCAACCCTAATGTGCGCCGACGGGATGCGCGCGTCATCCCGTTTGCCGACGACTGCGCGAGGGCACACTCGGGGTATGGACCACAGCACCCTCATCGAATCCATTCCAGCGAAGTTGTGGATCGGCGGCCACGCGGTCGATGCCGAAAACGGCGCGACCTTCGACGTCAACGATCCAGCTACCGGCAGGCCGTTCACGAAAGTGGCCGACGCCAGTCCCACCGATGCGCTCAGGGCTCTCGACGCGGCAGCGAATGCGCAGAGTTCCTGGGCAGCTACTGCGCCGAGGCAGCGTGGTGAGTTGCTGCGCGCTGCGTTCGAGAAACTCACCGAACGCGCCGATGATGTCGCGACGCTGATGACTCTCGAAATGGGAAAGGCGTTTGCCGAGTCGCAGGCCGAGATCAAGTACGGAGCCGAGTTCTTTCGCTGGTTCAGCGAGGAAGCCGTCCGTATCGGCGGCCGGTATACGCAGGCCCCGGCAGGAAACGGCCGAATTATGGTCAGCAAGGCGCCCGTGGGGCCGGTCCTTGCGATCACGCCGTGGAACTTCCCACTCGCCATGGGCACCCGCAAGATCGGACCGGCTCTCGCTGCAGGATGCACGATCATCGTCAAGCCTGCCAGCGAGACACCGCTGACCATGCTCTTCCTTGCACAGTTGTTCGCCGAGGTGGGACTGCCCGAGGGGGTTCTGTCGGTGGTGACGACGTCGAGGTCGAGCGCAGTCTCGGCCCCGCTGCTCGAAGATCCACGCCTGCGCAAACTGACGTTCACCGGATCCACCGAGGTAGGTAAGAAGCTGATCGAGCAATCGGCTGGGGGCTTGCTCCGAACGTCGATGGAGCTGGGCGGAAACGCACCGTTCGTAGTCTTCGACGACGCGGATATCGACGCAGCCGTCGACGGCGCGATGCTCGCGAAACTACGCAATGGCGGCGAAGCCTGCACCGCAGCCAACCGCTTTCACGTGGCCAACAGTGTGCGAGAGGAATTCACCTCGAAACTGGTGGCACGGATGAAGGATACGAAGCTCGGACCAGGCATCGACCCGTCGACGACTCTCGGCCCACTCATCAACGCGGACCAGCTGAGCAAGGTCGTGGAATTGGTCGATGATGCGGTCGCAGCAGGTGCGACGGTGGCGCTCGGTGGCGAGGCATCCGGCGGTGAGGGCTACTTCTACCCGGCGACCGTGCTGACGGACGTGCCGCCGACGGCTCGAATCCTGGCGGAAGAAGTGTTCGGACCGGTCGCGCCGATCGTGGGTTTCGACACCGAGCAGCAAGGCATCGACGCCGCGAATTCGACCGAGTTCGGCCTCGCCGCCTACATCTACACCGAGGATCTGGATCGGGCGCTTCGAGTTGCCGATGCGATCGAGAGCGGAATGGTCGGAGTCAACCGCGGAGTGATCTCGGACGCGGCTGCGCCGTTCGGTGGCGTCAAGGCCTCCGGGTTCGGGCGAGAAGGTGGAAGTGAGGGGATCGAGGAGTACTTGGAAACCAAGTACATAGCCCTTCCCTGAGAAAGGACTCGTTGTGCACGGGAAGCCGTGCACAACGAGATTCTGGAGTCTTTACCGGCCGAGGCGTCCGCGACCGAGGCGGAGTAGCAGCATGGCGAGCGTGTGGCCTTCCTGGCCAAGGCTGCTGAAGCGGTCGAGCACCTTCATTTCGCGGCTGTGGACCATGCGCGGGCCACCCGAAGCCATCCGTGTTCGGCCGATCAACTGCGATACCTCGCTCCGGCGCTGAATAGCAGCCAGGATCTCGGCGTCCAGGCGATCGATTTCCTGCCTCAGCTCGTCGATCTCGGCTTCGGTGGTGGGCAACGCATTCTCGGAGTCGGTCTTCGTCGTGGATGCCATTTCTTCTCCTTGTGTCACATCATGGATCGTTACCGCGTCCGGCACCGTTACGTCTACGGAATCCGGGTGAATACCTGAATTGAACGAGCTGGGGTAGGTGCCTGACATGAAAGAACCCCGGGGGCCTCGTGGCGAGGGCCTCGGGGTGCAATCACTTACCGGCCGCCCTCGCATTCGGTCGTTCTCACGACACGAAAGATAGGACGTCGACGCACGGCTGTTTCGATCACCGATTCAGTTTGCCACTTGGACGGCCTCGTGGAAAGTCGGTTGATTGCAACAATGACGGCAGCGGTTCTCCGTGTCGGTGGGCGCCGGTAGCCTGAGACAGCGATGAACATGAATCTTGTAGCTGTACCCGTTCCCGGTAGATCCAAGTCCGAAGCACTGCTGGAGGGTCTCAATACACAGCAGCGCGAGGCCGTCATGCACACCGGGTCGCCTCTCCTGATCGTTGCGGGCGCGGGTTCGGGCAAGACTGCAGTCCTGACGCGCCGCATCGCATATCTGCTGGCTGAGCGTGGTGTCACCCCGGGACAGGTACTTGCCATCACGTTTACCAACAAGGCTGCAGCCGAGATGCGCGAGCGAGTCGTCGGACTCGTTGGGCCGCGAGCGAACAACATGTGGGTATCGACGTTCCACTCGAGTTGCGTCCGGATACTACGTAGCCAGGCCTCCTTGTTGCCGGGGTTGAACTCCAACTTCTCGATCTACGACGCCGACGATTCTCGTCGCCTGCTGACGATGATCTCGAAGGATCTGCAGATCGACACGAAAAAGTTTTCGGCGCGTCTGCTCTCCACGTCGATCTCCAATCTCAAGAACGAGCTGATCAGCCCGGACGATGCAGCGTCGGATGCGGAGAAGGAGCCTGTCGAGCTGCCCAAGCTCATCGCTCGGGTGTACGGCCATTATCAGCAGCGTCTGCGCGCGGCCAATGCGATGGACTTCGACGATTTGATCGGCGAGACGGTCGGAATGCTGCAAGCGTTTCCTCAGGTCGCGGAATACTACCGGAGGCGGTTCAGGCACGTTCTCGTCGACGAGTACCAGGACACCAACCACGCCCAGTACATGCTGGTTCGAGAATTGGTCGGCACACCGGACGCCGACGGCGCGCTGGAGGGCACCATCGAGCCGGGTGAGCTGTGCGTCGTGGGTGACGCGGATCAGTCGATCTATGCGTTCCGAGGGGCCACTATTCGCAACATCGTGGAGTTCGAACGCGACTACCCCGATGCGCGCACGATTCTGCTCGAGCAGAACTACCGTTCGACGCAGAATATTCTCTCGGCCGCCAACTCGGTCATCTCCCGCAATACCGGCCGACGCGACAAGAAGCTGTGGACGGACACCGGTGAGGGTGAACTGATCGTCGGTTACGTAGCCGACAACGAGCACGACGAGGCGTCGTTCGTCGCGTCGGAGATCGATCGACTCGTGGACAACCACGACGTGCGCTACGACGAGGTGGCGGTCTTCTATCGCACCAACAATTCCTCGCGAGCACTCGAGGAAATCTTCATTCGGCTCGGATTGCCCTACAAGGTCGTCGGCGGTGTGCGCTTCTACGAGCGCAAAGAAGTCCGCGACATGGTGGCGTACTTACGTGTGCTGTCCAACGAGGACGACACAGTGAGCATGCGTCGTATCCTGAACACTCCGCGCCGAGGAATCGGTGACCGGGCCGAGGCATGTGTCGCCGTGCATGCCGAGCAACGGGACATGAGCTTCTCGCGGGCACTGCGAGATGCAGCCGACGGGCGCGTCGCATTACTGAACAGTCGGTCTCAGAAACTCATCGGCCAGTTTCTCGAACTGCTCGACGAACTCCGCGCGGTTCTCACGACGACGGACGGTGATGGTAACGACGTCGTCGACATCGGCGACGTCGTCGAGGCAGTTCTCGACAGGACCGGATATCGGGCGGAACTCGAGGGGAGTAGCGATCCTCAGGATGGTGCCCGCCTCGACAACCTCAACGAACTGGTCAGTGTGGCAAGGGAATTCACCTCCGAGGCACGTAATCTTGCCGCGGTCGCGGCTGAACTCGACGCCGAGGGCGTCACCGAAACGGTGCCCGACGGCGAGGCGGATCCGGAGGAGGGACTACCGGAACCTGGTTCGCTCGGGGCATTCCTCGAACGAGTGTCGTTGGTAGCCGACACCGATCAGATTCCAGACTCCGGTACCGGTGTCGTCACGTTGATGACATTGCACACGGCCAAGGGGCTGGAGTTTCCTGTGGTCTTCGTGACCGGCTGGGAGGACGGGCAGTTCCCGCACATGCGCGCGCTCGGAGATCCGAACGAGCTGTCGGAGGAACGGCGTCTTGCCTACGTGGGAATCACCCGGGCTCGCCACCGGCTATACGTAACCCGCGCGGTCATGCGCTCGGCATGGGGGCAGCCGATCAACAACCCGGAATCACGCTTTCTGCAGGAGATTCCGCAGGAGCTGATCAAATGGAAGCGTGAGGACCCGGGTATCGGCGGTGGACGCTCCATCGGCGGGGGGCGCACAAGACAGGGCAGTTACGGCGGCGGGGGATTCGGCGGCGGAAGTTTCGGGGGCGGAAGTTCCCACGGCGGGGCTTCGAGTACACCGAGTTTCGGTTCCGCTCGTGCTCGCAACAACACGTTGGTGTTGGCCGTAGGCGACCGCGTCAACCACGATAAGTACGGTCTCGGAACCGTCCTCGAGTCGACTGGGAGCGGAACCTCCGCGATGGTTCTCGTCGACTTCGGCACATCCGGACGAGTGAAGATGATGCTTATCGGTGGGGTGCCGATGACCAAGCTCTGATTGGAGTCCACCGCGGCTACACACGTTCACGAAAGGGCGTGTGTAGCCGGGGGGAATGTCTGTGTGCGGGCGGAGAAGGTGTTGCTAGTCCCTTTCGGGGCCGAGGCCGATGCCTCGTGAAGCCAACCAGGGGAGCGGGTCGATCTTGTTCTCGCCGGGCAAGTGGACCTCGAAGTGAAGGTGCGGGCCGGTGGAGAAACCGCGGTTGCCCATGGTGGCAATTTGATCGCCGGCCATGACCTGCTGGCCGACCGTCACGGTTGCCGTGTCGATGTGGCCGTACACGGTGACGGTGCCATCTGAGTGCTGTACGCGAACCCACATTCCGAAGCCGGAAGCAGGACCTGCATCGATGACCTTGCCGTCGGCAACCGAGACGATCGGAGTTCCGATGGCGTTGGCGATATCGACGCCGGCGTGAAGGGTGCCCCAGCGGGCCCCGAAGTTGGAGGTGTAGGTTCCGACGGCCGGTAGGACGAACAGCGGGCGTCGAGCAGCGGCCTCGCGTGCGGCGCGCTCTTCGCTGAAACGCTGACCCTTTGCCAACAAATTGCTGAACTCGCTCAGGTCTACCGGGTTGGCGACGTTGAGTATCTGAGGAGCTTGAGAGGCGGCCGTGCTCTTGGAGTCGGTGGCGAACTGGGCTGCCTGCGGAACTGCCGTTGCGGCAATGCCGGGTGCGGCGGGCGCAGAACCTGCAGCCAGAGCGACTTCTTCGGAAGTGGCGGTGGCAGGCGCGTGATCGATAACGGCCTGTCCTGCGGCGACGATAGCCCCGGCAGCAACAGCGAGAACGGCTGCCCGACCCTTGAGTGCGGTGGGCGGCGTGGGGATGCGGTGCGATCCACCGCGGCGGGGTACTTCCAAGATCGGTGTAACGGATTCGGTGCCCGCGGCGCTATCGATGTCGACGGAGCTGTGCAGCTCGGCATCGTGGTAGCTCTCGGCGGGGCCGTAGTTGCTGGCGAAATAGTCGTAGGTCGGCGTTTCGAAGTCGGCGGCCTCGGTTCCCCAGCTGGTATCGGTCGAGTACATGGTAGGTGCACTTTCGGTCACAGCGGCCGGGGTGACGAATCTGCTGGTGGTGAAGGACGCGCGGTGCTGCGACAAAACCTTCGACCTCCGTTTCGTGATCTGCTCGTTACTTAAGACTCCGCAGACGGTAACGAAACGATCGCGAGGCGCGCAAGTTTTTGGCTCAGACTGGGCCGATATGTGACATGCCTCACAGTGTGAACAGGGGAAATGTCCCCTCAGCGATCAACCTCGCTCGGTTACAACTACCCGAATGCGCGTTATCGAAACGCGGCCCGCGGAGTCGATGTAAATCGGCGCCGGCAGATAACGTCGCTGTCGTGGCACCTATCTCCGAGACCGACCAGTCCGCACAGGTACTCCCTCGACGGATCGAGCCCGACCGCGACGACGACAAGAGCGCGTTCGCGCCAGCAGTTCTCGCAGCGTCCGCGACTGTGGTTGCCGCGCTGTGCGGCGTTGTAGCGCTGTCGTTCGAGTCAGTTGTCACGCAGGATTCGGTCACCGCAGCTAACGGAGAGGCGATCGGCGCGGGCGTCACTGTTGCGGCGCTCATTGCGCTTGCGCCGGTGGTCCTGGTGTCTTTGATGGCAGTGCTCGGTGTGATTGCGCGCCGCGCTGCGCTCACCGGCGCTGTGACGGCCGGTTACGGGGCGGTGTCGGCCGGTCTGGCCGTCCTCGATGTCGGACTCCTGATCGATCCGATCGATTCGAATCGTCTGGAACTGTTTCGTCCCATCACTGCCGCTGCGCTCCAACCAGGCGCCGGTGCCTATCTGATTCTTGCCGCACATGTCCTAGCGGCGCTGGGCGGGTTGTTCGGCTTGGTCGCGGTGAGCCGAGCCTCCATGTTAGACGGATACGGACACTCCACCCACTCGGACATGACCAACCGGGCCTCGGCAATCCGAATCGGCGGGTGGTTGTCCGTACTTGCCGTCGCCGCTGCCGCCGTTGCGGCGGGATCGATGTTCGCGTCGCCCTACTACTCTTCCGACGCCATCGTGCTGGTTCCCGTCGCGATCGACTCCCCGGTGACGACGTCGGTGGGGTCGGGGATCGTTGCCCTGGCCCTACTGATCGTGGTGGCGGCGGTGCTTGCGTCGATTTCCCCTACCGTCGCGGCCGGCGCTTCCGTAGGCGCAGGACTCGGCATGCTCGGCGTCACGGGCTCGCGAGTGGTGGCCGGTGCGTCGAGTGGGCCGGGGGTCGACGCGGCGCCCGGATCGTGGGTCGGCGTCGTTGCGTCGGCCGTGCTCGTGGTCGTAGGAATTGTGCTCGTCTCGGTGTCCAAGCTCCGGGAGCGACGTGGCGTCTCCGACGGGGTTCGACGCACCACGACCCTGGACTCGACGTCGGTGACGACGCGTTGGCACGTCGTCGCCGGAGTTGCGGGTCTCGCGGCAGGTGTCCTCATCGTCACCGGCGCCCTCTTGCCGACCCTCACCGTTCCGGATGGGCTTGCGAATCCGACGATCCTTGCCACGAGGGTCGCGGCCGTAGCGGGCTTCGTGTTGGTCCTGGCGTCCATACCGATGTTCTTCTCGGTATTGGCGGCAGCAGTCCGTCCCGCGCTCGGTGTCCTGACGGCTGCCGCCGTGATGGGTGCATCCGGCGTTCTGCAGTCGGTTGTCCTGGCCACCGACATCGACGGCATTGCCCTCGGCGTCGGCGGCATCGCGACGGCACTGGGCACTGTCGGCGCAGTGTTGTGTGGCGGATGCGTGCTTCTCGCCGGCAGCACTGAGCGCGAGGACGTCGACACCTCGGACATGCGCGTCGACGTCAGGCTCGGATCAGCGGCATGGCTCGGAGCGCTGTTGTCGGTGGCAGGCCTGGCGCTGCCGCTCTACCGTGGCACGGACGTCACTGCAGCGTGGTTCGGTACTTTCCCCTGGGGATGGGACGTCTGGGGACAGGCATTTCTCGCTGTGACCATCGTGGTCTCCGCCGTCGTTGCGTCACGGTCGAGGCCTGCGCGCGGCACTGCACTTCTCGTGGGCTGCGTGATCGCGATGATCATCTATTTGCTCGGGTGGCCGCTGACCAAGACACGCGCTCTCGAGCCCGTGATCGGTCCCGGAGTGATCGTCGGGGCGCTCGGAGCGCTCACTCTTGCTGTGGCCGCGCTACTTTCGGCTCGTAGCCGTCTACGGTGAGGCATAGGACACATGGCACCTGCCGGTGAGATAGACCACATACCATCCATGCGCCCGATGCGCCCGTGGACTACCTGGATAAAGTCGATGCTCAGACCCGCTCACACCCTGGAGCGGGCGTCAACGTAGACGAGACGGTGAGCTGATGGATCTCTTCGAATACCAGGCGAAGGAATTGTTCGCCAAGCATGGCGTACCAACCTCCGCAGGTCGTGTCACGGACACGGTCGCCGGAGCAACAGAAATTGCCAAGGAAATCGGCAAGCCAGTAATGGTCAAGGCGCAGGTCAAGGTCGGCGGACGTGGCAAGGCCGGCGGCGTCAAGTACTCCAAGGACGTCGCAGCAGCCACCGAGAACGCAGAAGCGATTCTCGGACTCGACATCAAGGGCCATGTCGTCAAGAAGCTTCTCGTTGCAGAAGCATCCGACATCGCCGAGGAGTACTACATCTCCTTCCTGCTCGACCGCACCAACCGCACCTACCTCGCGATGTGTTCGGTCGAGGGTGGCGTGGAGATCGAGGTGACGGCGGTAGAGAACCCCGACGCACTCGCCAAGATTGCAGTCGATGCAGTCAAGGGCGTCGACCTCGCTTTTGCTCGTGAAATCGCCGAAAAGGGAAAGCTTCCCGCCGAGGTGCTCGACTCCGCCGCGGTGACCATCCAGAAGCTGTGGGAGGTCTTCATCAACGAAGATGCTCTCCTGGTCGAGGTCAACCCGCTGGTTCGCACCCCGGACGATGAGATCCTCGCCCTCGACGGCAAGGTCACCCTCGACGAGAACGCAAGCTTCCGTCAGCCCGGCCATGCGGACTTCGAGGACAAGGACGCTGCCGATCCCCTCGAGGCCAAGGCCAAGGAAAACGACCTCAACTACGTCAAGCTCGACGGACAGGTCGGCATCATCGGTAACGGTGCCGGACTGGTTATGTCGACCCTCGACGTCGTTGCATACGCAGGCGAAGCCCACGGTGGCGTCAAGCCCGCCAACTTCCTCGACATCGGTGGCGGCGCCTCGGCCGAGGTCATGGCTGCAGGCCTCGACGTCATCCTCGGTGACGAGCAGGTCAAGAGCGTGTTCGTCAACGTCTTCGGTGGCATCACCTCCTGCGACGCGGTTGCCAACGGCATCGTCGGCGCGCTGAAGAAGCTCGGTGACGAGGCCAACAAGCCGCTGGTGGTTCGTCTCGACGGCAACAAGGTCGAAGAAGGACGCAAGATTCTCGCCGACGCCGCGCACCCGCTGGTGACGCTCGCCGAGACCATGGACGAGGGCGCCGACAAGGCCGCCGAGCTGGCTGCGAAGTAGAGGAAACCATGTCAATCTTTCTGAACAAGGACAACAAGGTCATCGTCCAGGGCATCACCGGCGGCGAGGGCACCAAGCACACCGCTCTGATGCTCAAGGCCGGCACCCAGGTCGTCGGCGGCGTCAATGCACGTAAGGCCGGAACCACGGTCAAGCACGTCGACAAAGACGGCAACGACATCGAACTTCCCGTCTTCGGCACGGTCGCCGAGGCAATCGAGAAGACCGGCGCGGACGTCTCCATCGCTTTCGTGCCGCCGGCATTCGCCAAGGACGCCATCGTCGAAGCGATCGACGCGGAGATCCCGCTGCTCGTCGTCATCACCGAGGGAATCCCCGTGCAGGACTCCGCGTACGCGTGGGCCTACAACGTGGAGAAGGGCAAGAAGACCCGCATCATCGGACCGAACTGCCCCGGCATCATCACCCCCGGTGAAGCTCTCGTCGGCATCACGCCCGCCAACATCTCCGGCACCGGGCCCATCGGCCTCGTCTCGAAGTCCGGCACGCTGACTTACCAGATGATGTTCGAACTCCGTGACTTCGGCTTCTCGACGGCCATCGGCATCGGCGGAGACCCGGTCATCGGTACGACGCACATCGACGCCATCGAGGCGTTCGAGAATGATCCCGAGACCAAGATCATCGTCATGATCGGCGAAATCGGTGGCGACGCCGAAGAGCGCGCAGCCGATTACATCAAGGCCAACGTGACCAAGCCCGTCGTCGGCTACGTCGCAGGCTTCACCGCTCCCGAAGGCAAGACCATGGGCCACGCAGGCGCCATCGTCTCCGGCTCCTCGGGTACGGCTCAGGGCAAGAAGGACGCTCTCGAGGCTGCAGGCGTCAAGGTCGGCAAGACGCCGTCCGAGACCGCTGCACTTGCTCGCGAGATCCTGGAATCGCTCTCCGTCAAGTAGCTTTCATCTTCGAAAGGCCCGTCACCGGTGGTGGCGGGCCTTTTGTTTTCTGCCCGCCCCGCGCCCGCTTGGCTCCGCCCGCCTGCTTCAATGGCCCGCTCTAGCTATCTGATCGTATGAATGGCACATCGAAGCGGTCGATTTGCTGGTCCCGCACGGTCTTTGGCCACTCAGGTGCTGTGTCATCTGCGCCGGTCGATGCGGGCCGGGGTGTCGCACCGGGTCCGTAGACTAGCGTGGTCCGTGGACCCGAATTCGACGTAGAAACATGAGGTGAGTGTCATGACCTATCCGCCCGAGGGCCCAAACTCAGGTTCGCCCGGTTACGGAACCGGCGGATACGGTAGCCACGGCCCGACCGGCCCGTCCTACGGCGCGACCCCACAGGGTCCGTCTGCACAGGGTCCGTCGCCGCAGGGGCCTTCTTCGCAGGGTCCGTCTCAGCAGGCGCCAGGGCAACAGTCGTACTCGCAACCAGGTCAGTACTCGCCGTCGCCCACCTCGGATACGCCGTCGCCGCTTCCGCGGATTCTGACGCTGGTGGTCGCCGCGCTCGGCGGGATCGGTTTTCTGGTCGGACTGGCCGGCCAGTACTCGGCTTTCGACGTGTCCAGTAACTTCTTCCAGTTCGGTAACGGTGACCCCACTTCGATCGCGCTGCTGTTGGCCTCGGGGCTCGTGGCGGCGGTCGGATTGTTACCCAAGCAGTCGAGCACCATCGGAATCGCGGCAGCGTTGGCGATTTCAGGGTGGCTGACGCTGGTATTCCAGTCCTTCAATATCGACTCGGGCGGAGGAATGGGCAGCTCGATCGGTCTGGGAACCGGTGCCATCATCGTCTTGGTACTCGGGTTCTTTCAATCACTTGCTGCGATCGCCGCGCTTCTGTTCGGTGCGGGTGTATTGAAAGTTCCTGCGCCAAAGGCTGTTTCGTACGGCCAGCAGAATCAGTTCCAGGGTTATTCGCCAACTCAGGGTTATCGCCAGCAGGGCCAGCAGCCACCGAACTACGGTTACGGTCAGCCACAGCAGAGCTATGGAGGCCAGAGCCAGGGTGGTTACGTTCCACCGACCTACTCGGGACAGCCTGCACCCAATCAGCCTGCGCGCGGCCAAAATCCATCCGGCAGCCTCGGTTACCCGGTCGACCCTCAGCAGCAGGGTGCAAGCGGATCGACGGGCTCTGCCGATCAGGCTTCGCCGTACAGCCAGTATCAGTACGGCCAGCCGCCGGTGGGTTCTGCTGGATCGGGAGCGCCTCAACATGCAGTCCCGCCCGAGACACAGGCAG
This sequence comes from Rhodococcus sp. H29-C3, assembly GCF_030063405.1. NCBI lineage: Bacteria > Bacillati > Actinomycetota > Actinomycetes > Mycobacteriales > Nocardiaceae > Rhodococcus > Rhodococcus sp. H29-C3. The sequence continues at coordinate 397,463 of NZ_JASITC010000003.1, forward strand.
TGCCGACGGATCAGCAGTCAGGAGGGCCGTCCACACACACAGAGGGTGGCTCGACCGGTGGGCCCTCCTACAGTGAACCCACCCAGGCGTTCGGCACCACTCCCGCCAACGACGACGAGAAGTAGGGCATCTCCGGCGCGCCTGATCCATCGCCTCGCCCGATAGTGAAACCCTCATCCCTGATGAGCGCTCTACTGAATCACGAGAGACGGCGTACGCGGCACCCGGCACAGCAGCGTCCACCGCTGTTGACCCCTGCCCAGTCCAGAATGTTGGTCCAGGTCGGTTTCCGGGTTCCCGGCCTCTTGATAGCAATCCTTGCTTCGCTCGTTCTGGTCACGCTCGTCTCCGCCAACAGTGAGCTCACCGGGACGCTCGGCGCGATTGCCGGTATGTGGTTCGCCGTTCATCAGGTGCCGTTGAGTATTTCCGGAACGGCTCTCGGAGTGTTGCCGTTGCTTCCGACGATTGTGCTCATCGTCGTGGTCGCACGTGGCGTCCACCGGGTTTCCATGGAGTTCTCGACGCGTCGAGAACTGGGATCGATCTTCGCTGCCGCCGTACTCGGGCCACTGCTCGTCACCGCGGTCGCGTTGGCTGTCGCCACCGATGCCTCGGCCGCGATCGGTCTGTCGAGCCCGAATGCGTTTCACGCGTTCGCTTGGGTCGCCGGAGTTCATGCCACCGCTGCCGCTATCGGTGTGGTGATGGGAAGCTGGGATTCGCTCGGCCTGGCCCCGAGGTTCCCCGCCTGGGTGGGGGAGGTCGTGCGGCCGACGACGCGCGCCGCGATGGTTCTGATTGCGGGTGGTGCAGCTATATCTCTCGCGGCGATGGTCGCGTCGTGGTCGACGATGGAGATGCTTCTCGACGCCGGGAACGGATTCGTCGGCGTCCTCGGGCTCACCGTCCTCTCGATCCTCTATCTACCCAATGTGGTGCTCGGAACGTCTGCGGTGTCGGTCGGATCCGCAGCGCATGTCGGCGAAGCCTCGGTCAGTCTTTTCCACACTGGGGCCGGTCCACTTCCGCCGCTCCCGGTTCTTGCGGTTCTGCCGGAAGGCTCAGCGCAGACGGCATGGTTCTTGATGCTCGTGGTCCCGATCACGGCTGCTGTCATGCTCGGTCGCGATTGCGCACGTCGAACCGTCGACGTGCATTACGCAATGTCCTCGGTCTGGCTCGGTGCCGCGGCACTTGGGATTCTCGCGGCAGTGGGCGGCTTCGCGGCAGGCGGAAACCTGGGGACGTTCGGCACCGTGGAAATCACGGTGTGGTCGTTCGGTTTGTTGACATTCGCGTGGTTGGCGGTGGTCGGATCACTGGCTGCCGCACTCACCGCGTGGCGTGGGGGATCGAAGCACGATGAATCGGTTTCCGAGAAAACCGTGCGCGAAAGCGACCAGCCTGTCCTGACGACTCGAGCCCAGCCCGCAGAGACCCAGCCCGCAGAGACCCAGCCCGCAGAGACCCAGCCCGCAGAGACCCAGCCCGCCGGGACCCAGCAGTCTGCCGATGTCGAACCCGCCGTCCACGAGGAACATGCTTTGGACGCCGAGATCATCGAAGTGCCCGAGGCCATCGAGGTACCCACGATTGCGCCAGAACCCGATGCGGCTGCGTCGGCGGCCGATGACGTCGTCGAGGCAGAGGTTGTGGACTTGGCTGCACAACAGACGTCGGACGTCGAAGAACCGGTCGAGGTGAAGTCCACAGAGGACCTGCCCGTCAAGCCTGCAGAGCGCAGCGACTAGTCTTTGTGCTGGCCCGGATCGACGGGCAACCACGACGATTCTCAGGAGAACTGCGCTGACTGCCTCGCGTGAGCACCGAGCACGAGTCGTTGTCCTCGCTTCGGGCACCGGCTCGTTGTTGCATTCGCTGATCGCTGCTGCTGCGGTGGACACTTATCCCGCGCGAATCGCGGCAGTCGGTGTCGATCGCGAGTGCGACGCCGTCGAGCATGCACGTGCGGCTGACATCGACCACTTCCGAATCGGACTTCGTGATTACGCGGACCGCGCGCAGTGGGATGTAGCACTCACCGAATCCGTCGCGAAGCATCAGCCGGATCTCGTCGTCACCGCCGGGTTCATGAAGATCCTGGGCCCGAGCTTCATCGACGCTTTCGCCGGGCGCATCATCAACACGCACCCGGCACTGCTGCCGTCGTTTCCCGGTGCACATGCTGTTCGGGACGCGATCGAATACGGCGTCAAGCTGACGGGGTCGACGGTGCACCTCGTCGACTCGGGTGTCGACACCGGACCGATCCTGGCTCAAGAAGCCGTGGCGGTGCACGAAGGCGACAGTGAATCGTCGCTGCACGAGCGAATCAAAACTGTGGAACGACGGCTGCTGGTCGATGTGGTCGCGGCCGTGGCCACCCGAGGTGTTGTCTCCGATGGACGAAAGGCTCAGATTAGGCGATGAGTGAACGTAAAGCAGTGCGGCGTGCGTTGGTCAGTGTTTACGACAAGACCGGACTGATCGAATTCGCGACCGGTTTGCACAACGCAGGTGTCGCCCTCGTGTCCACCGGTTCCACGGCGTCGAAGATCGCCGACGCGGGGATTCCGGTCACCAAGGTCGAGGATCTCACCGGCTTCCCCGAGACGCTCGACGGCCGGGTCAAGACCCTGCACCCACGCGTTCATGCAGGAGTGCTCGCGGACACTCGACGGCCCGAGCATCTCGCGCAGCTCGAAGAGCTCGGTATCGAGGCGTTCGAGCTCGTGGTCGTCAATCTTTACCCGTTCACCGAGACTGTTCGTAGCGGCGCGTCCGAAGACGAATGTGTCGAGCAGATCGATATCGGTGGACCGTCGATGGTTCGCGCTGCGGCGAAGAATCATCCGTCGGTGGCCGTGGTTGTGGATCCTGCTCGGTACGAAGGTGTTCTCGCTGCCGTGTCCGGTGGCGGATTCACGCTCGCCGAACGTACTGCCCTTGCGGCGCAGGCGTTTGCACACACTGCGTCGTACGACGTCGCAGTCGCATCGTGGATGAGCAGTGTCCTCGTGAGTGATCCCGAGTCGACATTTCCCGAGTGGATCGGGGGCACGTGGGACCGATCTGCAGTGCTTCGGTACGGCGAGAATCCGCATCAGGCTGCTGCGCTGTACATCGACCCAGCGGGTGACGGCATTGCGCAGGCGAAGCAGCTGCACGGTAAGGAGATGTCGTACAACAACTTCACCGACGCCGACGCCGCGTGGCGGGCTGCGTTCGACCACTCTGCGCCGACTGTCGCGATCGTCAAGCATGCCAATCCCTGCGGTATCGCGCTGGGCGAGAGCATCGCCGAGGCCCATCGCAAAGCGCACGCGTGTGATCCGGTCAGTGCATACGGCGGCGTCATCGCAGCCAACCGCGAGGTGACTGTCGAGATGGCGGAGCAGGTAGCGGAGATCTTCACCGAGGTCATCGTCGCGCCGTCGTACGCGGATGGTGCATTGGGAGTTCTGCAGCGCAAGAAGAACATTCGTGTGCTTCTCGCTACGCCGCCGGCGCCGCAGGGTATCGAGCTGAAGCCTATTTCCGGCGGCACGCTCCTGCAGCAGCGCGACGCGATCGACGCCGACGGTGACAACCCGGCCAACTGGACGCTCGCAGCCGGTGAGCCGGCCGACGCACAGACGCTGAAGGACCTCGAATTCGCTTGGCGTGCATGTAGAGCGGTCAAGTCCAACGCGATTCTTCTCGCGCACGATGGCGCCTCGGTCGGCGTCGGAATGGGCCAGGTCAATCGCGTCGATGCGGCTCATCTGGCGGTCCAGCGGGCAGGCGAACGCGTCGAAGGTTCGGTCGCGTCCTCGGATGCTTTCTTCCCTTTCCCCGACGGGCTGCAGGTGTTGCTGAGCGCAGGGGTGCGGGCTGTTGTACAGCCCGGCGGATCGGTACGCGACAACGAGGTCATCGCAGCCGCTCAGGATGCCGGCGTCACGTTGTATCTGACGGGTGCACGGCACTTCGCGCATTAGAGTTCGCAGTTGTGCATCCCCGCTCGTCGGGACGCCCGAATCCGGGTAGGGGGTGCACAAATGTGCGAACGCTCGTAACGTGGTGAAGTGACCTCTACCAAACCTGGCATGACCACCGTCGGTGAACTGCGCGCATCCGGACACGTACAGCGTTCGGTCAAGGAAGAACTCCGGGACAATCTGCTCGACGCCCTTCGTGAAGGGACGTCCGCATGGCCGGGAATCGTCGGCTTCGACAGGACGGTTCTGCCACAACTCGAGCGCGCCATCATTGCCGGCCATGACGTCGTTCTTCTCGGGGAGCGAGGCCAAGGCAAGACGCGTCTGTTGCGTACTCTGCACTTGTTGCTCGACGAGTGGTCGCCAGTCATCGAGGGTTCCGAGCTGGGCGAGCATCCGTACGAGCCGATCACTCCGGCGAGTATCAGGAAAGCCGCCGAGTTCGGCGAGGCACTGGGCATCGGTTGGCGCCATCGCAGCGAGCGGTATGCAGAGAAGTTGGCGACACCCGATACTTCTGTTGCAGACCTCGTCGGCGACGTCGACCCGGTCAAGGTCGCCGAAGGCCGAAGCCTGGGTGATCCGGAGACCATTCACTTCGGGTTGGTCCCACGAAGCCACCGCGGAATAGTCGCGATCAACGAGCTCCCCGATCTCGCCGAGCGCATCCAGGTGTCGCTGCTCAACGTCATGGAAGAGCGCGACATCCAGGTCCGCGGGTACACCCTCCGGCTGCCTCTCGACGTGTTGCTCGTGGCAAGTGCGAACCCTGAGGACTACACCAATCGTGGACGCATCATCACGCCGCTGAAGGACCGCTTCGGCGCCGAGATCCGCACGCATTACCCGATCGTGCTCGACGACGAGGTCTCGGTCATCGAGCAGGAAGCCGAGCTGACAGCGACGGTGCCGTCGTACCTGCTCGAGGTTCTGGCGCGCTTCACCCGACTTCTGCGTGAGTCGCCGTCGATCGATCAGCGTTCGGGTGTGTCAGCGCGCTTCGCGATAGCGGCGGCCGAGACCATCTCGGCTGCGGCCGTTCATCGCGCAGCCGTGCTCGGTGAGGCCGATGCGGTAGCGCGTCCGGTGGATTTGGGCACGATCATCGAGGTTCTGCGCGGCAAGGTCGAGTTCGAATCTGGGGAAGAGGGCCGCGAGGTCGAGGTGCTCGAGCACCTGCTGCGTCGTGCAACGGCCGATACCGTCCGTGAGCGACTCGGTGGAATCAATCTGGCCCCGTTGGTGACAGCGATCGAGCAGGGCGAGCCAGTGGTGACAGGTGACCGGATCACCGCCAAAGCGCTGCTCGGAGAGCTTCCCGATCTCGAGGTGCTCGACGAGGTTTCGGCTCGGCTCGATGCTTCTTCCGATGGCGAGCGGGCCGCGGCAACCGAACTTGCACTCGAAGGGCTGTATCTGGCCCGCCGGATCGCCAAGGATCCAGACGAAGACGGTCAGACGGTGTACAGCTGATGTCGGCCAGCAGATACGGTCGATATCACGGAGGACCCGATCCGCTGGCTCCTCCGGTCGATCTGAGGGAAGCACTCGAATCGATCGGTAACGATGTCCTGGAAGGGGCGTCTCCGCGCAGGGCTCTGCAAGAGATGCTGCGACGCGGTACGCAGAACATGCGTGGTCTCGACGATCTCGCGGCGCAGGCCAACCGTCGTCGTCGAGACATGTTGCGTAAGAACAACTTGGACGGCACCCTTCAGGAGGTTCGTGAGCTCCTCGACAAGGCCGTGCTCGAAGAACGCAAGACGCTCGCTCGCGCACTGGACGACGATGCGCGCTTCAAGGAGATGCAGATCGGCGATCTGTCACCGTCCACCGCGCAGGCAGTGCAGGAACTGGCGGACTACGACTGGCGCTCGCCGGAGTCGCGGGAGAACTACGAGAAGATCAAAGATCTGCTCGGTCGCGAGATGCTCGATCAACGCTTCGCCGGCATGAAGAAAGCGCTCGAAGGTGCGACCGATGAGGACCGGCAGGCGATCAGCGAGATGCTGAAAGACTTGAACGAGTTGCTCGACGCGCACAACAAGGGCGAGGACACGGACGCGCAGTTCGACGAGTTCATGAACAAGCATGGACAGCACTTCCCGGAGAACCCGCAGAATGTGGAAGAGCTCCTCGACTCGCTTGCGCAGCGAGCAGCGGCAGCTCAGCGCCTCAGAAACTCCCTCAGTCCGGAACAGCGGGCGGAGCTGGATGCGCTGGCGCAACAGGCTTTCGGTGATTCGAATCTCCTGAGCCAGCTCGACCAACTCGATGAGAACTTGCAGCAGGCAAGGCCAGGTGAAGATTGGGACGGATCGCAGAACTTCCGCGGTGAGAACGGCATGGGCCTCGGCGATGGCACGGGTGCGCTACAGGACATCGCGGAGCTCGAGAATCTGGGAAACCAACTGTCGCAACAGTACAACGGTGCTGCGCTGGACGATATCGATGCGGAATCGCTTTTGAAGCAGCTCGGCCCGGAAGCGGCAGCGGATGCGCGAATGCTGACAGAACTCGAAAAAGCGTTGCAGCAGCAAGGTTTCATGGACAAGGGAGCCGACGGTCAATGGCGGCTGTCTCCGAAGGCGATGCGTCAGCTCGGACAGTCGGCTCTCCGCGATGTCGCAGGCAAGATTTCCCGACGCGGTGGCGAGCGAGACACCCGCAAGGCAGGCGCGATGGGGGAGCCGACCGGGGCGTCGAGGGCATGGGAGTTCGGTGATACCGAGCCGTGGGACGTCACGCGTACGGTCAACAACGCGGTGTTGCGCACGGCGGCCCAAGGATCGAGTTTTCCGGTGTCCTTGCGGGTTACGGACGTCGAGATCACTGAGACCGAAACTCGAACGCAGGCCGCCGTCGCGCTGCTCGTCGATACGTCTTTCTCGATGGTGATGGACGGTCGGTGGGTGCCGATGAAGCGCACGGCGTTGGCGCTCGAGCATCTGGTGAGCACGCGGTTTCGGGGCGACGATCTGCAGTTGATCGGGTTCGGGCGTCACGCGCAGAAGTTGACGGCGTCGGAGTTGGCAGGCTTGGACGGTGCCTACGATCAGGGCACCAATCTGCATCACGCCTTACTGTTGGCGGGTCGGCATTTGCGACGTCATCCCAACGCTCAGCCGGTGGTGCTGATTGTGACGGATGGCGAGCCCACGGCGCATTTGGAGCCGGACGGTCATGCATATTTCGACTATCCGCCGAGTCCTCGCACTCTGGGACTCACGGTCCGGGAGCTGGACAACATTGCGAAACTCGGTGCGCAGGTGACCATATTTCGTCTTGGTGACGATCCTGGGCTTGCGCGCGTTGTCGATCGGATGGCCGAACGGGTCGGTGGGCGAGTCATTGCACCGGATCTCGATGGCCTCGGAGCAGCGGTAGTCAGCGACTATCTGAAGCGGCGTCGGAAGTCCTGAATCGTGGTTGGACTTTTTCGGCTGTCATGCCGCGTTGACGACGGCTCGATCTCCGAGCGGACTGTGCAGTGTCATCTGCATCGTGCCGTATACGGCCACCATGATGCAGGCTTTGTCCGCCGCTTCCTCGCGCGTGCCTGTTCGGAGCGCGATCACAACTTCGGTATCGGTTTCGGTGACCTTCGCGTCGGCGCCGTAGCACTCCGGCGTCCCGGTGACGAAGTGGATGGCGATGGTGTTGGGAGAAACCTGACTCCACGATTCGAACGGTGTCGGCGTCGCGCGAATCAGTTCGGGTGTGGATTCGAACATGGTCCCGACTTCGCCGACAGGGACCTCGACGGGAACAGGCGGGGAACTAGGGGAGCGCATCGGGTCGGTGGTGACCGGACTGCTCGTGGTTTCGACGTCGCCGCTGCCTGCCGTCGTCGCCTCGCTCGCGCAGCCGACGAGCAGGATGCACATCAGTACTCCCGCAGCCAGAAACCTCATGACTCCAAGGTAGCGCCGTGAGCTGAGTAGAACCTTTGGGTTGCGCAAGAGTTGTCCTCAGGCCAACAATGCCGTGACGAGTGCGATGGCAGGAAGACGAGTCGGCTCAGGACGAATTGGCCGTGGTCACCGAGAACCCCGAGTCGCGCCAGCATGTATCCCAGCGCGATGACGACGAAGATGACCGTGAAGCCTTCGAGAACTCCGGACATGAAGGTTTCAGGGTCTCGCTTCGGATCGGCATCAGGGCGCCTCTAACTTTAGTGGCTCACGAGAAAGGCCACGCACCCGAATGGATGCGTGGCCTTTCTGAAAAGACTGTGATCAGCGACTGGTGAACGGCAGCAATGCCATCTCACGAGCGTTCTTCACCGCGACGGCGACCTGACGCTGCTGCTGCGGCGTGAGGCCGGTGACGCGACGGCTACGAATCTTGCCGCGGTCGGAAATGAACTGACGAAGAAGGTTGATGTCCTTGTAGTCCACCGTGGTGACCTTGGCGGCGTTCAACGGGTTCTTCTTGGGTCGACGGCCAACCTCTGCGCGGACCTTCTTCGACGGTGCTCTCTTGACTGCCATCTCTACCTTTTCCCTTACCAGCTCGACTTATGGACGCCAAGCAGCTCCCCGCGGTGCACAATCTCGCACATCTCGATGCGTGAAACTCCGCACTTCCGCAGGTCACCGCGCGGACGTCCATCCGCAGCGTCGCGATTGCGCAATCGTACCGGACTCGAAGCACGCGGCAAACGCGGCAGTGCCGCTCGGGCCTCCTTGCTCCTGGCGTCGTGGCTGGGCGGCTTGGTGATGATGGCCATCAAATCTTGTGTCCTCGGGTACGGATACGGGTGATGACGGCGTCGATGCCGTCGCGGTCGATGGTCTTGATGCCTTTGGTCGACAGCGTCAGCGTGACGCGCCGACCAAGGCTGGGGGCGTAGTACGTCTTCCTTTGGATGTTGGGGTCCCACCTTCTGCTGGTTCGGGCGTGTGAGTGCGAAACCGACTTGCCGAATCCCGGCTTTCGCCCCGTCACTTGGCAATGCGCGGACATACGCGCCCCTCTCTATCGATAATGAAAATCGTATTCGACAATCGGACCAGACGAATGTAGCGTGCCTTTAGACGCAATGACAATCATTGTCGAAGAGAGGGCTTCAGTGAATCTCCCCACGGACCGCCGTATACCGGTGGTACTCGTGTCCGGCTGGACCGGAGCCATGGATGCGGTGGTGACCTCACTTCTCACCGAGGGAACCGTCGCCGTGCGCCACGACCTCGACCGCGTACGCGAGGGTGTCGTGCGCAGAACCATCTATACGACGGGCGAGCAGCCGCGCGAGACGATCCTCGAACTCGCGCACGGATGCGTTTCCTGCACTCTGCGCCAAGACCTGCTGCCGCTGCTCCGAACACTCTCGAACCGCAGTTCCATCCATCGGATAGTGCTCGCCATGGACCCGACTCTCGAACCAGCGGTGTTGTGCTCGTCGATCCGGCACGTCGTCGTCGAAGGCATAGTCGGTCGGGTCGACGGACCGGCCTCGCGTGACGTCCGCGTCGAGGCCGTTATCAATTGCCTCGACGCGGCCACGTGGCTCGACGACGCGACCGGCGACGATTCCCTCGCCGACCGAGGCACACAAGCCAGTCACGACGATGAGCGGACGCTTGCCCAGTTGGTCGTCGGGCAGGTCGAGTACGCCGACGCGCTCGTCGTCACGGCAGGTCCCGACGTCGAAAGCTGGGATCGGGGACCGCTCGCCGCAGTCCTGGCGCGGCTCGCGCCAGGCGCCCCCGTTGCGTGGACCGATGTCGATTCCATCGTCGACGGTGAAATACTGCTCAGCGCAGTGCCTTTCGACGCGCGGCGCGGTACGGTGTCCGATGCGCACTCACCGCTGCTGCGAGGGCAGCCGCCACTTACCGAGGATTGCGGCGTTTCGCTCGTCGAGTTCACCGCGTCACGTCCGTTCCACCCGGAGCGGCTCCACGAGGCCGTCGACGTACTGCTCGCCGGCGTCGTCAGTGTCCGTGGGCGAGCCTGGGTGGCGACGCAACCGAACGAGGCTCTGTGGGTCGAATCAGCAGGCGGGGGCTTGCGCGTCGCAAGTGCAGGGAAGTGGCTGGCGGCGATGAACTCCAGTGAACTGAACCGTGCCGACTTCACCAGACGGGCGATGGCAGCACTGCGGTGGGACGAGGAGTTCGGTGATCGTGATACCTCGCTCGTGGTACTCGTCCACACTGCCGATCCGTCGGAGATCGATCGAACATTGCGGTGGGCGCTGGTGTCCGACGACGAAATGCTGATGCGCGAGATGTGGATCACGTGGGCGGACCCATTCGGAAGCAGTCACGAAGATCCCTGCGACAGAATCCAATCCCCATATTCGGATGTCAACAGAGAGGCAACAGAATGAAGAAGAGTATCCACCCCGACTACCACCCGGTGGTGTTTCGGGACGCGGGAACGGGAACGCAGTTCCTCACCCGCTCCACCATCACCTCTGACCGTGATGTCGAGTGGGAGGACGGCGTCGTCTATCCGCTCGTGGTCGTCGACGTCACCAGCGAATCTCACCCGTTCTGGACCGGTGCCACGAGGATCATGGACACCCAGGGGCGCGTCGAGAAGTTCGAAAAGCGTTACGGACGTCGAACCAGGAAAGGTGCCTGAAACATGGCCGTCCCGAAACGAAAGATGTCGCGCTCCAACACTCGCAATCGGCGGGCGCAGTGGAAGGCAGTGGTACCGGACCTTGTGACCGTGCAGGTAGACGGCAATAGTTTTCGGGTGCCACGCAGGTTGGTCAAGGCAGTGTCAATGGGTGTCTACGATCCGAGGTAGACGCCGGTAGGTTGACTCCATGGTCCAATCTGCCCCGTCAGCCAAAGACGTCAAACGGTGGCGACGCTATCTCGCCGACGAGTTGGCAGAGGCCGCCGTCTACCGCGATCTCGCCGAGCGACGCAGCGGTGAGGAGCGAGAAATACTTCTCGCTCTGGCCGAAGCCGAGGGTCGGCACGAGCGGCATTGGCGCGCTTTGCTGGGCGATCGCGTCGGAACGCCACTGAGGGGCGATCTCCGGACGAGGCTGCTGGGAGTGCTCGCGCGGCGGTTCGGTTCGGTGTTCGTGCTGGCGTTGGCGCAGCGGGCAGAGTCCAGATCACCGTATGCACTCGACGGCGACGCAACCGAGGCGATGATCGCAGACGAGCAGATTCATGCCGAAGTGGTCAGGGCTCTGGCCGCACGTGGGCGCAACAGGTTGTCGGGGACGTTCCGCGCAGCAGTGTTCGGCGCGAACGACGGGTTGGTGAGCAACCTCGCTTTGGTGCTGGGCATCAGCGGCAGCGGGGTCTCCAACCACATTGTGCTGCTGACGGGACTGGCGGGCTTGCTGGCAGGGGCGTTGTCCATGGGGGCAGGGGAGTACGTCTCGGTCCGCTCGCAGCGCGAACTGCTCGAAGCGTCTTCGCCCGACCGCGGAGCGCGCGATGCATTGCACAACCTCGACGTCGATGCCAACGAATTGGCACTGGTGTATCGAGCACGTGGAATGAGCTCGGACGAGGCCGAGTCGAAAGCATCGAAGGTGCTGCAGAGTATGACGGGGGATGACGACCTGGGCCCAGCGGCCGACGATCACGAATCAGTCGGCACGGGTATCGGGGCCGCCGTCGCCAGCTTCTGCTTCTTCGCATCGGGCGCGGTCATCCCAGTGTTGCCCTACCTCATAGGCATGGAAGGCGTTGCAGCACTTGTGGTTGCGTCGGTACTGGTCGGAATTGCGTTGATTTGCACTGGGCTGGTTGTGGGCCTTCTCAGTGGCGGACCGCCCGTCAAGCGAGCGCTGCGTCAATTGGCCATCGGTTACGGAGCGGCCGGCGCGACGTACCTGCTTGGGACTGTGTTCGGCGGGGGCGTCTGATTCGGTCGGAATTGCTTTTTCTGACGCTAAAGTTCCTGCCATGCTCACCTCCGTCCGCCACTTCGCTGCTGTCACAACCGTTGCCGTCCTGCTCGTAGCAGGGTCGGCCGCGTACGCCAGTGCAGACGAGGTGAACACCTCACCCGGCACTGTTGTCGAGGTAGAAGATCTTGCCTCCGAACTGTGGTTGCCGGGCGCCGACAACGCCAAACGAATCACCTACTGGACTGTCGGATCCGACGGAACGCCCGCGCTGAGCACCGGAGCATTCTTCGTCCCTGAGGGGGAAGCTCCCGAAGGTGGCTGGCCCGTCATTGCCTGGGCTCACGGCACATCGGGTCTCGACGACAATTGCACACCGTCCCTCGTCGGCCCGCCCGATCCAGCGCGCGATCGGCAGTACCTCGGGACCTGGCTCGAGCAGGGATACGCGGTCGCTGCGACGGATTACGTCGGGCTCGGAACCCCTGGCATCATGTCGTACCTCGACGGCAAACTGGAGGCGCACAACGTCGTCGATTCGGTGAAGGCATCGAGAAACGTCGAGAAATCACTGTCCAACAAATGGGTCGTCGTCGGGCAGTCGCAGGGCGGGGGTGCCGCAATCACTACCGCGCGCTACGCCTCCGAATTCGGCGGCCCCGACCTCGATTATCGGGGAGGCGTTGGGACCGGGGTGCCGGCCAACATCGAACTTGCGCTTCTGCCCGCGGGCCCCGGATTTCTTCCCATCGCCGTCGGTAAAGGCTTGACGACCTACCTGCTCTACATCCTTGCGGGGTTGCGCTCGGCTCACCCGGAGATCGATCTCGACTCCTACCTGACGCCTCTCGGACGCGAGACCGTCGATCGAGCACAGGCACTCTGCGTCCTCGAAGCTGAAGAAGAGTTCGACGGCATTGTCAGTGGCGACTTGTTCTCACGCCCGCTCAATCAGATACCGAACTTGTACGGTTTGATCAACGACTACATGGGTGTCCCGTTCACCGGCTACGACCGGCCGGTGCTCATCGCGCAGGGTCTCTACGACACGGATGTGCCTGCGCCGTCTGCGCTTTCGTTGGTTGCTCAGATGATCGCCAACGGTCAGCCGGTAACGTTGCATACGTATCCCACCGACCACAGCGGCGCGATGCTCGCTTCGCAGGCAGATTCGATCCCGTTCGTCGCGGGGCTCTTTCGTTAGGCGCCGCGTGGTGTGACACTGAGGGTATGGACCAGCGAATTCACTTCTTGACCCTCGCAACTCCTGACCTCGATGCTGCACGCATGTTCTATCGCGACGGGCTCGGGTGGACGCCCCTACTGGATGTGCCGGGCGACATCATTTTCTTCCAAACCGCACCCGGGTTGGTCTTGGGACTGTTCGATGCCCAGAAGTTCGTAGAAGACATGGGACAAAGCGGTGGCCCGGCGTCGGTCAGCGGGTTGACGCTCTCCCACAATGTCGACAGCTCCGAGGCGGTCGACGCAGTTGTCGCAGCATCCTTGAAAGCCGGTGCGACGCTCATCAAGTCACCTCGCCGCGCCGATTTCGGCGGATACCATGGTCATTTCGCAGACCCCAACGGGTTGATCTGGGAAATCTGCCACAACCCCGGGTGGAGCATCGACGACAACGGGAACGTCCGGCTGACCGAGGTGTCATAAACGGGCTCGGGTGTTCGGTCGGCTACTTGGGCCCGTCCTGGCCGATCACGGCAGCGTTCGAGTGATCGATATCAACAGTTGCGTCGAAGAACTTCCGGAAGACGGTTTGCATCGCCATCACGACGTCGATGTGGCTTTGGAGGACGTCGACCAGGTTGTTTTGGCCACCGACGGCCTTCAACGAAAATTTCTTGGCCAGTGCAATGCCTGAGGGGAATTCGCCCATTCCTCGAACGTCCCCGAGGGCAGCCGCTTTTTGTTTCTGGACCCTGAGTATGGACAGGTATTCTTCGCTCGCATTATTGCAATCTCGAGCAGCACTTGGATCGAGAAACAATTGCCCGGCATCGGCGGCGGTCGCGAGGTCGCTCCAGTGCTGAAGTGGTGAGTCGATGGCCATGATGATCCTTTGCAGTCAGGCTGGTGCGGGGAGGTAGCTCTCTAGATCGGCAGCGTGCCTCAGTAGTAGCGGACACGGGTCGGAATGTGGCGTCAGTCCTCCCATGGCGTAGACGGAAAGCCTCACAAGCCCTTCGTTCGTGTCGATGGCTGCGTCACACCCGTCACCTTGATTTACTCCGTTGAATCTGAATCGCAGGGCTTTTCGGCTACCGATCTCGACGTCCTCGATGTTCAAATAGTTCGGGTTGCGGCGGGCATCATCGAGTGAATACTGCAGGGAAAACAAGATGCTGAAGTAGTACCAGGCGTCATCTGCGGGTCCGGACCAGGTGCAGCGGGTCCACTCTCGGACACTGATTCCTTCGCCCCATCCGATTTCCGTCTTCTCCAGATCCAACCCTGTGGCCGCGATGGCGTCGTCGGGGATGCTGCAGGGCTCGAACTGCTCGGTGATTCCTGGTACTCCTGCGACAGGGAGGCCGTCGACAGGCTGTGCGCAAGCACACAACATCGTGGCTACCGCCAGAACTGCCGGCCATCGGCGTTGCATCGGACCCCCATCCGTTGGACTCGTCGATAGGTTAGACGCGGGGTCGCGGCATTTGGTTCCGTCCCGCTGCCCCTTCGTCCGATCGACCTTCTGCTTTTATGATCGGGCGGGGTTGAGTCACTTCGGTTCGATGACACGTTGGGTAGGAAATTGGCCCGATGTCCACGAGGGGCCTCCCTGGCAGATGCGGCAGGTATTTTACTGGTCGATGGGTTTCGGTGGCGCTAGCTCGCTGGAAGCTGCCCCCGCAACGCCCGGTCGATGCTGTCATCCCCACAGATGCTCCTCGCAAGGATCTCGAGGTCAGCGGCGCGGCGCAGGTGACTGCCGCCCTCGACTGGAAGCACGACCCCGGTGACCCAGGAAGATTCCGGACCGGCAAGGTAGCGCACGGCCTCGACGATATCGTCGACAGTACCCATTCGGGTTAGGGGCTTCTCCCGCAACACTTTTTCTCTCTGCTTCTCGTTCGAGGCGATGAGGCCTGGTTTCGCAGCCTTCGTCGGTACGAGCCCTGGTCTCACCGCGTTGACTCGGACTTCGAGCGCGCCCAATTCGTCAGCTGCCACCCGCACCAGCGCTTCGAGTGCTGCTTTGGCGATGGAGTAAGACCCCATAAATGGAAACGAGTAACCACCAGCGGTCGAGGACAGGCAAATTATCGAGCCACCGCCGTGCGGCACCATCGCGGCTGCGCTGTGCCGAATCGCCAGTAGCGAGGTGAGAACATTGCGTTCGAAGTCCGAGCTGAGGACTTCGTTTTCCAGACTCATTACGGGTGCCACCGTGCCACCGCCGACAGTGCACACGCAGATACGTAACGGGATCTGGTTCGCAACCGCTACCGCTCTGGCCACGTCCTGCTCTTTGGCAGAGTCACCCACGACCCAGTTCACGGGCGGAGCATCTTTCACGGCAGACGACACTGACTCAGCAACACTTTTCAGTGTCGATTCCGTTCGCCCCATCAGAGTTACAGCGGCCCCGTCTCGAGCAAGGCGCAGCGCGATACCGGCCCCGAAACCTCCAGAACCGCCCGTAATCAAAGCTCCAGATCCAGCAAGCGGCGTAGTCATAATCCTCAATCTTTCTGATACTCGAGCGAACATAACAAAGACGGTGCGGATAATGAGTATCGATAGAATGGAATTCTTACCCGACGGTCGCTGGCGCAAATGCCAGTCGCAGAATTGATTGCCTTAATCGGTGGGTATCGAACCCAATGATTTATCTGGAAGATTTTTCTTTTGGGCGCAATTCGTTGCATGCGCTGATTGCCGTGGCTCAGCAGGAAATTGCGTGGAAGGCGTGAATTGATCTCGTCCCCGCGGCACCTGAAAGCTACCGTGCGCAATGAGAATGAGTCGCATGAATTTTTGTACCACATTCAACGGTGTTGCGCAAATACTCGGGAGCGCCATCACGATGGGTAGCCCGGGTCCACTGAACGGACCGCGAGTTCTCGTGCGGACTGAGATTCGCGGTCTCGCTCAACGGGAATCAGTCGACGTTCGACGCCCAACCGTGATTGGTTTCGCTAGTGAAGGGTCCTCCAGACAAGGATGGTTGGTGGCACCGCGCAACAGTCCCAATCGACAGGGTTGGAATAACCAGGGAGAGAAATGAAGACGTTGATAGTCGGTGGCACCGGCATGATCGGCACTCATATCGCCGCAGTTCTGCGTGAGCGGGGAGACGACATCACGGTGGCCGCGCGCACCGCGCCGAAGCCTGGTTCTCTTGCATCCGAGTTCCCAGTGGTGCTCGGTGACTACAGTGCTGGCACCTTCTCGGCTCAGGATCTTGCACCCTTCGAGGCTGTGGTTTTCGCGGCCGGCAACGACATCAGACACATTCCCCGGGGTATCGACACTGCCGACTTCTGGGAGAAGACGCAGAGTGGCGGCGTACCGCGGTTTGTCGCGCTCGCCAAGAAGGCTGGAGTTCGCCGCCTGGTCCAGATCGGCAGCTATTACCACCAGGTGCTCCCGAAGCTGGTCGAGTCCAATGAATATGTTCGGGCCAGGTGTCTTGCTGACGAGGGCTCGCGAGCACTGGCAGACGCGGATTTCACTGTGTCGACGCTCAATCCGCCGTCGATACTCGGAGCAAATCCGGGGGGCACCATGTCGGGTTTAGGTAAAGTCCTTGCCTGGAGCGCGGGCAATTTGCCGGACATCCCCAACTTCGCCCCTGCCGGCGGCACCAACTACATGTCCGCACGGTCCCTCGCGGAGGCCGTTCGGGGCGCATTGCAGCATGGTGAATCGAAGGCATATCTCATCGGCGATGCAAATCTCACGTTCCGCGAGTACTTCCAGACGATCTTCGACGCCGCGGGCAGTGAGATCCAGCTCGAGGAGCGAGACGAGGAGCATCCACTCCTGCCGGACGCGTTCATCGTGCAGGGCCGCGGCAACACAATCTCCTACGAGACTGATGCCGCCGAGACTGCGACCCTGGGTTACACGCAGGGCGATGTCCGACGGGTGATCAGCGAACTGGTCGCGGCAACCAAAGCCCGAGGCTGACTGCGGCAGCAGGCATGTAGATCTTTACTTTTGAAGAATAGGATTGATCGAAATTACTATACAAATTGTCGATTACATAGCTTTGTCCGACCTGGTCAATCGATACGCTTCACTTGTGGACAGCCGATCTTTCTCCGACGTAGCCAGCCTGTTTGCAGAGGATAGCGAGCTGATCGTTCCCGAGCCGCCGAGTAATATGGCGCCGATAAAGACGCTTTCCGGGAGGGAAAGCATCAAGAGCGAATTGTCTCGGCTGAGCGACTTCGAGTTGACATTCCACGAATTGGTCGGGGAGGTATTCGAACCGGGTGCCAGTCTGGAATATGCATACGGAAGAATTAAATGCGTTGCGCATCATGTCATGCGGAAGGGGTCGGAACATACCGATCTGACATGGCATCTGCACTACAGTGACAGCTACCGAAAAATCGATGACAAGTGGCATCTTGCGCGACGCGAAATATGCGTCGATATGATCGATGTTCGATCGATCAAGAGAGTGCGATCATAATCTTCTCTGGAACGGTCGACGGAGCACCCACGATTTGCGGTCTTCGTCGACAAGATGCTGGCAGACCGACTCTGGCGCCAGTGCTCGGGATCGATCGGTTGGGCCGCGCATCGAGCGGAACGTGGGTTAGAAGCCAGTTCGAGTCCAAAATTTCTGGTGGCCAATGAAACTGATGTTCGACCGGTGGGGCTCCCACACAGCGGGATTCGCGGTAGTGGAAGGTGCAGCCCTCGCTACCGTCGGTCGGTATGAATGTTCAACGTAGCGAGTGGTCCGATCGCCAACAGATCCACGATGTCGTGTTGCGGTACTGCCGCGGGATCGACCGGCTGGATTTCGATCTCGTTCGGTCTACCTACCACGAGGACGCCATCGATCACCACACCGGTTTCGAGGGCACGCGTGACGATTACATAGCCTGGGTCGAACCCAAGTTGAGGGCTCGGCGCGGTGGGACGATGCACATCCTCGGCAATCATCTGGTTGAACTGCTCGGCGATAGTGCGATCAGCGAGACGTACGGGACGTCGGTTCACTGGGGCGAACCTGCCGACGATTCCCGGGTGAATTTCACCAGCGGCGTGCGTTTCATCGACCACTTCACTTGGCGAGACGGTCGGTGGGCGATCGCGGAGCGGTGGGCTGCTCGGGAATGGACCCGCTCGGACGCCGGCCGGCTGATGCCCAAAGAGGGTACGGGGCCTTCTGGAAGCAGGGACGGGGACGACCCGTTGATTCGACTTCAGCGAACGCTACACGCAACGGAGACACCGGTATGAAGGTAGGAATCAGCTCGCCGATCGTGGCGTTGGCAGGCCATCGTCCCGCATGGGAGGCTGCGGCCGGTACTGCCGAGATCGTCCGGGTAGCGCAGGCCGCCGATCGACTCGGGTACGAGTACATGACGTGTGGTGACCACGTGGCAGTACCGCCTGGGCTCCCGCGCGGCGAACGCTTCTACGACCCCCTGGCGACCTTCTCCTTCCTGGCGGGGCAGACGCGCCGACTCCGGTTCATGCCGTACGTATTGGTTTTGCCCTTCTACCACCCGTTGGAGATCGCCAAGCGGTACGGGACACTCGACCACCTCAGCGGTGGGCGACTGATCCTCGCGTTCGGAGTGGGGAATCTGAGGGAGGAATTCGACATGCTCGGAGTCCCCTTCGAGGACCGCGGGCCGCGTGCCGACGACGCCCTCCGGGCACTGCGGATTGCGTTGTCCGGCAGACAGGTGTCGTACGACGGTCCGTACTACTCGTTCCAGGACATGGTGGTCGACCCACACGCCGCCCAGGCTCGGGTGCCGATGTGGATCGGTGGGCACAGCGAGCGCGCCTTGCGCCGCGCGGTGACCCTCGCCGACGGGTGGGCCCCGGCGCCGCAAGCCTTCCGTGGACCGACTCCGGAACTGATGCGGCAGATGCTCGACCGGCACGACTTGCCGGAGGGTTTCGATGTCGTCTTCTCCCCGGGCGAACGCCTGGACCCGACCGAGGAGCCCGGCCCGGTAGCGGAGGTCATCGCCACCGCAGAGAAGGCAGGGGCGACCCGGATCAACCTGACGGTCCGTCACGAATCGCTTACTCACTACCTGGAGCAGCTCGAAGCATTCGCGGAGCTTGCCGGCCTCGACATCCAGTTGGACCAGGCGGCGAATTCCAAGGGGCACTGAACAATTGTGGTTCTACCGGCTGTCCTGTTGGAAAGGCGGATGAGCCCCTGGGGTCTCAGCTTCTGAAAGAAAGCTACAGCCACTTCTGTCGCTTGAAGGTGACGTACAATGCGCTCGAGCAGAGGACCATCGCCAGCAGTGCAAGCGGGTATCCGATGTGCACGCTCAGTTCCGGCATGACCTCGAAGTTCATGCCGTAGATCGCGGCGATCAATGATGGCGCGAACAGAATGGCGCCCCACGACGAGATCTTCTTGACTTGCTCGTTTTGCTCGAGGCTGACCTGCGTCATGGCGCGAATTTCGTCGTTCTGCTGCTGGGCAACCATCGTCGAATTGAC
Source organism: Rhodococcus sp. H29-C3 (assembly GCF_030063405.1). Lineage (NCBI taxonomy): Bacteria > Bacillati > Actinomycetota > Actinomycetes > Mycobacteriales > Nocardiaceae > Rhodococcus > Rhodococcus sp. H29-C3. Next base: position 416,951 of record NZ_JASITC010000003.1, read on the forward strand.
CGAAAGTGCGTTCTGCAGATTCGACCTGAATGTTTCGACACGTTCTGCGATGCGAACGCAATGGTCAAGCACATCGCGCAGGTTGCGTTGGAGTTCGATGTCGACGTGGTACTTGTCCGAACCTTTTGCGAGGTGCTCGATCATCGTCACCAGCGGCCCGGTTGCGCGTTGGAACTCGGTGACCTCACGCGAGAGGGTGTAAATGCGTCGGGACACCGATTCGTCCCTCGAGAACAGTTGATCCTCGATTTGGTCGATGTCGAGTTGGAGTCCTTCGACCACGGGTTCGTACTCGTCGACGACCTGGTCGAGGATGGCGTAGAGCACAGCCTCGGTACCTTGGCGGAGCAGTGTGGGTGTCTTCTCGAGTCTTTCGCGCACCACTTTGAGGTCCGGTGACTCAGCGTGCCTGATGGTGATGACGAAGTCTGGGCCGAGGAAGATATGGAGCTCACCGAATTCGACCTTCTCGGTCTCGTCGATGTACCGAGCAGGTCGAAGCACGACGAACAGTTGGTCGTCGTAACGTTCGAGTTTCGGGCGCTGGTGTGCGGCGATGGCATCCTCGACAGCCAGGCGGTGGAGGCTGAATTCATCGGCGACGGAGTCGATTTCGTCGACTCCCGGGCGATACATGCCGATCCAGGCCATCCCTTTGCGTTCCCGCATCACCTCGTAGGTAATGTCGAGACTGCCGGGGTTGGCTGTCCTCTTGCCGTCGACGTACACGGCGTTGTCGACGATCGGCAACGTGAACCCAACCTTTCCTGTGGCGCTCCTCGAATGAACTCAGCGTGCCACAGCAGTGGTGGATGCGCCCATGGGACGCTTACCGGGTGCTCGTGGATGTGTTGGGTTATGTGGGAATAGCGGCGTTCGCAGCGTCGGGCGCTCTGATCGGTGTTCGCAAACGCCTCGATCTCTTCGGTGTGTGCGTCGTCGGAATCACGACGGGAGTCGGTGGCGGCATCATCCGAGATCTCCTGCTCGGGATTCACCCGCCGACGTCGCTGGATCGGTGGCCCAACCTTACGGTCGCGCTCGTCACATCACTGCTGGTGTTCGTTGCCCATACGGTCATCGATCGTGTCTGGAAAGGCGTTCTGCTCTTCGACGCGTTCGGTATGGGGTTGTTCGCGGCGACGGGTGCGACGATCGCGTTGGCGAACGGAGGCAGTTCTCTCGCGGCGTGTCTCATCGGTGTGACGACCGCTGTGGCGGGCGGCGTCATTCGGGATGTCCTGGTCAACGAGGTTCCGCTGCTGCTTCGGCGCGATCTGTATGCCGTCCCGGCACTGCTGGGTTCGGCGGCGGTTGCGGTGACGGAAGCGATCGGATGGTCCGAGAATATCGGCCTGGTCATCGGCACTGTTGCCGCGACGGGGCTGCGTGTCCTTGCTCTGTGGCGACGGTGGAACCTGCCGATCGCCCGACGCTTGCCTGCCGAGGACTAGAACACAATGGGACCCTTCTCAGACATATCTCAGTCCTTCAGGACAAACTAGACGAATGCGCATTCTGGTTGTCGACGACGATCGAGCGGTCCGTGACTCGCTCAGGAGATCCCTCACCTTCAACGGCTACACCGTCGACATCGCTGTCGACGGCTTGGATGCACTGGAGAAAATTGCCGCGGAACGCCCGGATGCGCTCGTCCTCGACGTGATGATGCCCCGTCTCGACGGGCTCGAAGTGTGCCGACGCCTGCGTAGTGTCGGTGACGACTTGCCGATTCTGGTACTCACTGCCCGTGACTCGGTGTCCGAGCGCGTGGCCGGTCTCGACGCCGGTGCCGACGACTATCTGCCCAAGCCGTTCGCGCTCGAGGAATTGTTGGCTCGATTGCGCGCGCTGCTTCGCCGGACCGCGATGGATGCCGACGGAGAATCGGAAGCAATGGAGTTCGCCGATCTCTCATTGGATCCGGTCACCCGTGAGGTGACCCGCGGTGAACGGTCGATCAGCCTGACGCGAACCGAGTTCTCGCTCATGGAAATGTTGATCATGAACCCGCGTCGAGTACTGACGCGCAGTCGAATCCTCGAAGAGGTGTGGGGATACGACTTCCCGACGTCGGGGAACGCTCTCGAGGTGTATGTGGGCTATCTGCGACGCAAGACCGAAGCAGAGGGGGAGACTCGGCTGATTCATACGGTCCGGGGAGTCGGCTACGTGCTCCGCGAGACGCCTCCGTAATGGTTGCCCCCTTCGGGCGTCGGCCGCCCGCGCAGGCAGTGTCGGACCCGTCGGCGATGCGTCCTCCGATGCCGTTGACGCGGACGGTGTCGTTGCGTTGGCGGGTGACGTTGTTGGCCGCGTCGGTGGTGGCTATCGCCGTGGCAGTGATGGCGATAGCGGCCTACGCCGTCGTGTCGAGAGCGTTGTACGGGGACGTCGACAACCAGCTTCGAAGCCGGGCAGATGCGTTGGTCAACAGCAATCTGGTTACCTTCGACCCCCGCTACGTTGCCGGTGCAACGCTGTACAGCACCGACGTCTCGGTGGCGCTGATCTATCCCGATCTCACCAAATATGTGCCGCCGGGTTCCAAGGTGCCGATCGGGGCAGCGGAAGTCGCCGTCGCCGAGGGTAAGAGTGATCTTTCGTTGCGGACGGTCGATGGGCAAAGGGTGCTCAGTCAGCGCACACAGGATGGCAGCACAATTGTCATTGCACAGCGGCTCTCTCCCACCGGAGAGGTGCTCGACCGGCTCGCGTGGGTTCTGCTGTTCGTGGGAGGTGGCGGTGTCGCACTCGCTGCCGGCGCTGGAATGGCCGTGGGCCGCACCGGCTTACGGCCGATCGCGAGATTGACCGCAGCCGCCGAACGCGTCGCCCGTACCGATGATCTGACGCCGATCCCTGTCACCGGCGACGACGAACTGGCTCGTCTCACCGAGAGTTTCAACACGATGCTCCGAGCCTTGGCCGAATCCAGAGGCCGTCAGAGTCGACTGGTCGCCGATGCTGGTCACGAACTCCGCACCCCCTTGACGTCGTTGCGCACCAACATGGAATTGCTGATCGCCTCGGGCCGCCCCGGCGCCCCGTCGATTCCGGATGAGGACATGGCTGAGTTGCGCACCGACGTCGTCGCGCAGATCCAGGAATTGTCCACACTCGTCGGCGATCTCGTCGACCTCGCCCGTGAAGACACACCCGAGACGGTTTTCGAGCGCGTGGATCTTGCCGATGCCGTCGCCCGCAGTCTCGAGCGTGTACGACGGCGTCGCAACGAAATCGACTTCGTTGCGACCCTCGAGCCGTGGTTCGTCTATGGGGATCAGGCTGGGTTGTCGCGAGCTGTGCTCAATGTTCTCGACAATGCGGCCAAGTGGAGTCCAGCCGGCGGTGAGGTCCGCGTGGTGATGCGCAAGATCGCTGATGGCCTCATGGAACTCACCGTCGACGATGGCGGGCCGGGGATTCCCGAAGAGGATCGCGAACTCGTGTTCGACCGCTTCTACAGATCGACTGCGTCGAGGTCGATGCCCGGGTCCGGATTGGGGCTCGCGATAGTTCGGCAAGTTGTCGTCAAACACGGCGGGACCATCGGTGTAGAGGTGTCCGAACGTGGGGGTGCGCTGATTCGAATCGTGTTGCCGGGTGAGGTGGATCCGCACATCGTGCCGACGGCTTCGGATATCTGACTTTCTCGTTCCGGATTGGATTCAGAGAGTCTCGGGAAATCAATAGGCGCATCTCAGCGCGCTCTCAGAAGCACCCGGCATTGTTACCGATAACAAAGGCGGGCGACCTCGACCGAGGTTTCTACTGAAAGAAGTACCAACTGATGAGCGACGATCGCACAGACTCCGGGCGTAACCCCGAGCATCCGAAGACCGATCCCACTGCCCAAAATCCGTCGGATCAGAACTTCAACCCGCAGTTTTCTCAGCAGCAACACCCGTATGGCCAACAGCAGACCCCGGGGCAGTACGGAAGCCCGTCATACGGTCAGAATCCGTACCCGCAGCAGGGGTATGGCTACAACCAACACGCGGCGCCACAGCACCACGAGGCGACTACCCAGGCGCCCGCTGCGCTCAAGGCCAGGCCCGGCCGAACCACTCTCGTCGCCGGAGCTATCGCACTGGTTCTGGTCGGCGGCGGAATCGGTGGCGCGGTAGGGGCAATCGCTACCAACAACGCCAACGGCACTGGAGGCGTTTCCAATTCACTCAACTCCAATGTCACCGCGGCACAACCCGCCGCCAACTTCCCCGACGGCTCGGTTCAGGCTGTAGCGAACAAGGTTCTGCCGAGCGTCGTGCAGATTCAGGTCAAGGGAAGCCAGGCCGAGGGGGAGGGCTCCGGCGTCATCCTGTCTTCGGACGGACTTGTTCTCACCAATAACCACGTTGCCACCGGTGCAGGAGCCAACGGCAAACTTACCGTTGCATTCTCGGATGGGTCGATTGCAGACGCAAAGTTGGTGGGCGCGGATGCGGTGTCGGACATGGCGGTCATCAAGGTAGAAGGCAAGACAGGGTTGACGCCTATCGAACTCGGATCTTCGTCGAACCTGGAGGTAGGGCAGCAGGTCGTAGCAATCGGTTCTCCGCTCGGGCTTGCCGGGACCGTGACCACAGGCATCGTGTCCGCGCTGAACCGCCCGGTGTCGACCAGTGGTGAGTCGGGCAACCAGAACTCGGTGATCGATGCCATCCAGACCGACGCTGCCATCAACCCCGGCAACTCGGGTGGCGCGCTGGTCAATACCGACGGTCAGTTGATCGGCATCAATACCGCCATCGCCTCGCTCGGCGGAAGCCAGTCCTCGGGCGCTCAGAGCGGCTCCATCGGACTCGGCTTCGCGATCCCGGTCGATCAGGCCAAGCGCATCGCCGATGAGCTGAGCAAAATCGGTAAGGCGACGCAGGCCATGATCGGCGTCCAGGTTCCCTCGCAGGACGACGCGAACGGTGCGACGGTGGTCGAGGTGACCGCGGGTGGGCCAGCGGCTGCAGCGGGCATCCCCAAGGGAGCTGTCATCACCAAAGTCGACGATCGAGTGATTTCCAGTGGTGACGCACTCATCGCGGCGGTGCGCTCGCACGCCCCCGGCGATTCGGTGAAGATCACTTACAGCGAAGGTGGCAAGGACAAGACCGTCGACGTAACCCTCGGAACCGCCGAGCCGCAGACTGCTGCTGTACAGGCTCCGTCCGAATCGGAGTCGCAGTCACCACTGCAGATCCCCGGATTCCCTGGTGGTCGCTGATGTGGTCCGATACCGATTCGCTGACGACAGTTGCAACGATTTACGCACAGCGTGAGTCCGGGCAGCGCGCTACTACTACGGTAAGCACTATGGAAATAGAGGCACCTCTGGCTGGACGGGCTTTGGTCGTGATCGTGGACGATCGGACCGCACACAGCAGTGAACAGGACTCGACCGGCCCATTGGTCACAGAGTTGCTCACCGAAGCAGGATTCTTGGTCGACGGCGTTGTTGCCGTGACGTCGGATGAGGTCGATGTGCGCAATGCACTCAACACCGCTGTCATCGGTGGCGTCGATCTGGTCGTGTCGATCGGCGGAACCGGCGTCTCACCGCGGGATGTGACGCCAGACGTCACTGCCGAGGTTTTGGATCGAGAGATTCCGGGCATCAGTGAGGCCCTCCGATCCTCCGGGCTTGCAGCGGGCACTCTCGACGCTGGTCTGTCCCGTGGGCTAGTCGGGGTTTCCGGCAGCACACTGGTGGTGAATCTGGCGTCCTCGAGGGCTGCGATCCGTGACGGTATGGCGACGCTCACCCCATTGGCGAGTCAGGTCATCGCCGACCTCTCCGGCCTGGATGCCTGAGTAGGAGGCCTCCTTCAATGGCCGAGCACAACAACGAGAAGCACGACGAGAGCCGAGCCCGAATCGAACGGGCTCGGCTCGCTCGTATCTTCGGTGACGTCCTCCCGGAAACGACAAGCGATGAACAGGCGGGCGCAGAGGACACGAGATCGGACCAATGGTTCGATCGGGAGCGTCCGCCGCACCACTATTGATGTGATCTAGGACACGTTTTCCGTGTTGCATCGAACGTGTGTTCATTTGTTGTTTACCTGTTTTTAGCACTGTTTGTCAGCCCGAAATGGGTGTCGCGCTTCCGATCACGGTGATTCCAATCCTCACATTCGGGGCGTTCGTCGACAGTGTGAGGCGTGTTACTTGAGTGTCTGCCCACTTCAAACCGTGTGTGCTCCTCGATGAGGTTTGTAACGGGTCGGCCACGGGCGCCGAAAATGTGTTCTGCGTTACTCGTCAGTATGTTGCCAACGTCGTTCACCTGCCCGAAACACATCACGAACGGGACACCTTCGTCGGGCAATCGTAGGGATTGTCACGATCCGGCAACTCCTCTAATGTTCCCCTCAGCTTCCGGCTTCAAGGACGTGGACTTACACGTTCGACGTCTTTGGGTTGGAACTGACAAAGAACGCGATCCGAGGATCGAAGTTCTGCTCGGGGATTCTCGGCAATGCTGCCGTCGTGAACCGAGGGTGAAAGCCACAAGCTTCCCGTGCGACTGTGCTGGGACTGAACATGATGAGGAAGTAAATGACGGAGATCCAGAAGTCGCGGCGTAGCCGTGGGTTCAAGTCCATGAGCGTTGCAGTTGCAGCAGGCGCTTCGGTTATCGGCCTGGTGCTCGGCACCGGTACCGCTTCCGCAGCAGTCGACAGCACCAACACGGTCGTCGACGCCAACGGAAACACCATCACCGTGTCGCTGTCCGACACCTTCATCAACAGCGTCTCGCCGCTCGACGGCAACCCGCTCACCCGTGAGTGGTTCGCCAACGGCGTTGCAGGCTGGAACGTCACCGGACCCGACGCCGAAGACTTCGAAGGCACTCTGGCAATCGGCTACCAGGTCGGCTACCCGATGAGCCTCGGCGGATCGGTGAAAATCGGATGGGGAACCCCTAGCATCACGGCGAAGGCCGGCGTCGGTGGCGAATTCGACCTTCTGGCAGCACCTTCCGGCGACAGCGCGCCTAGCCTGCCCGGTGAATTCGGAATCGGCGCGGAGGCTCAGCTCATTCCGACTGCCAAGTTCGAGGCCGTGATCGCTCCAGGACCCGGCATCGTCGACGCCGAAGGCGCTTCGGGCAGCATCCAGGGCACCGAGGGCGACGCTGAAGGCGCTTCGGGCACCATCCAGATCGCCAACGCTCACGGCACCGCGACCGGCATCCTCGGCAACGTTCGCGTTCGCCCGTACGTCTCGGTCACCAGCTCCACCGGTGACGTTGCTGTCACCTACGGTGTCCCGTGGACCTTCAACTGATCTCGATCGGTTGATCGAAAGCTTCACATCCCAGCGCTGATGCGCTGAACCTGATCGGGCCCGTCCGGAGTTATTCCGGACGGGCCCGATTTGTTCGTCCCCAACTTCCTCTGAATGCGTGCACCGGACCCGGCGGGCTCCGGTGCGCGAGAAACGGCTGATAATTAATGCGCTTCACTTTCATTCCCGTCGTTGCCTTTGCCGGCATGGTTGCTCTAGTCGGTTGCGGCAGTGGCGAATCGGCGGACAGGTCGGCTTCGGGCGCGAACGCCGATGTCTGCGCGCAGTTCCAATCTGCGCACGACGAACTGACGACACTCGCCACCGCCGGCCCCGGCGTCGGCGGCGACGCCGTCCAGTGGACCGCGGACAAAGACGCTGTGCTCGCAAGGATCTCCCCCCTCGCCGAGCAGGCAGAGGGGGAGGTGAAGGCGAACATCGAATCGCTTGTCTCGGCGCTGCCGAAGGATTCACTCGAGCTCACCGAGGCCGACAGCGTCTCGGGTCAGGCGTTCGTCGACAACTCGGAGGCGGTGGCAGCATCGTGCGGCAACGACGGCACGACCATCACATTGGTTGAGTTTCCTCTGCAAAAGTTCTGATCCTGGATTGAACCGGGAAATTGTCCCTGTGAACTGCTTGGCGTAGGAGTTTCGAATCTCACTGCCCGGGAGTGAGCGGTACAAACCTTGGATTGTTCAGGTAAGTAAAAGGGGTCCGTTTCTGCTGAGGGGATCAGCAGAAACGGACCCTTCGGCCTAGAAGTCACGTCTTACTTGCTGTGCAACCCGCCGCCCGAATTTTCGGCATCGCCTACTGCCTCGCCGCTGCCGCCGGTGTCATCCGCGGGTGTCGAGAGCCTGCGGCCGACGTCGGTTCCACCGGCCAGCATGTCTCGAATCTGAACGAGGACGTCTACGTCGCTGAGTTCCTTGTCGGGTTCGCTGACGAACCGCTTCTTGGCGGTGGTCACCGGCAGGACGAGTACGAAATACACCACTGCAGCGAGGATGATGAAGTTGATGACCGCCGTGATCACGGCGCCTACATTGACGAATGTCTCAGGGCTCGAGGTGATTTTGAATCCCCACCCGTATTCGTTGGAACCGCCGAGGGCCGCGATGAGCGGGTTGACGATGTTGGTCGTGAACGCGGTGACGATGGCGGTGAACGCAGCTCCGACGACCACCGCGACGGCCAGATCGACGACATTTCCGCGGAGCAAGAAGTCTTTGAATCCCTTGAGCATGATTCTCCTCGAGTCCAGTCGAGCCGATGGACGGCGTATCACTATTGGAAAAGGTTAACGGAATGAGGGACGTTCAGGGCGAAAGCTGGCTGGTCCGTCGATTGTTGTCTCTATAACGTTCTTGTAAAAATTGATTCCGTTTGCTCATGACGGCAGGCCGAACGTCCAGTACCCTTCCCCAGGAAACGCCTCGCTTCATGTGAGGGCCGTCGGATTGCAAAATCTTTTAAGTTGACGCTGCATGAGGGGAACAATGAACGAGTCTCGCTTTTTCGCGCTGCGCAGGTTCGGCCGGTTGGCCGCACTCGGGGCAGTGGCGTCCGTAGGTATCGGACTGCTGTCAGCCGGTGCCGCCAACGCAGAAACTTTTGTCCCATTGGCCAACGGCGAGAAAGTAGTCGGCCCCTACAAGATTGCGCACTTCGACGAGTCCGCGAAGGTTGCGCCTCAAATTGCTTTCAACGGACTGAACCGAAACGCGTGGGCCACCGGCACGGCCCTGTCCGAGGTCCCCGAAGGCTCGACCGGAACATTGAAGACCGGTTACCTGGTCGGCTGCCAACTCGATATGACCGACCTCGAATTCGGGTTGAATTTCGATGCCGGTATCGAGGGTGGCAACACCAACATCATCACTCTGTTCCCCATTCCCTTCTTGATCGGCGGAGAAGGTGAGACCGAGAACAAGATCGGTGGCGGTGCCGACTTCGACATTCCGTTGCAGGACCGCGAAGTCGCCGCGATCGAAATAGCATCCAAGGATGTGTCGGGACCGACTACGGCAATCCAGTACCAGGACGTCGCGATCTCGGTCCAGAACTGTGGAGGATTCGCGCAGGCTCGGTCCTACACAACACTCGAGCTCACCGGAAACTACCGATACAAAGGCACTCTGTACGGCCAGCCGTTCAGCCTCGGCTGAGACTTTCGAACTTCGTAGGACCTAGAGGGGACCAGACACAGTGAAGAACAACAGAACTGTTGCTGCGCGCATCGCAGCACTCGGGGCAGTCGGTGCCGTCGCAATCGGATTCTGGTCGGCAGGTGCAGCGAGCGCAGATACGTTCGTGCCGTTGCCGGACAACGAGATCAGCAAGACTCTCATCGACGGAACAGTGGTGACGGTCAAAGGCTTCGGCCAAAGCGGGCTCATCTCTCCATCCATGGGTGCCACGCCGACACAGCGCAACGTGTGGGTGACGGGCAACTACACAGTCGAGACCTCCAACCCCGGTGGCGGAACGATCGAACCAGGCTTTCTCGTCGGGTGCCAGGTCGATTTCGCAGCAGGCATCGGCGGCGGAGTGGGCGCCACCTTCGGTCAGGGAAATACCATTTCGGTCGAACCGGGTGACTTGAGTTCGTTGAAAATCGACCGTACCCAGCCCAACACCTATGAGATCGGCGCAGGCCTGAACCTGGAGCTCGCGCCGGGACAGCTCAACGACGTCAAGCTGGTCGCCGACGAGACAAATGCGAAAATCGATGGCGTCACCGTTGCGACCGAAACGGACAACGACTTCCCGTTCGAAGGCAACGGAGGCGGCTTCACCTTCGCCGACGAAACCTTGAGTGTGTCCGGCTGCGCAGGCTTCGCGGAGGCCCGTTCGTACGTAGACGTCACCATCGAAAACGATGCGGTGACGTCCACTGTGACCCTCTGGGGACAGCCCTTCAGTATTGGCTGAAATCCGAATGCATGTGCTCTGGTGACGACGCGTCCGATCGATGCGTCGTCACCAGGATCGAATGCCACTACTTCCTGTGATCTGTCTCAGTATTCGATGTGCAAACTTGTGGCGGGATAGGATGCCGCTATGAGTCGTCACAGAGCCGCTACTTTTGCGCCTTCGAGCGACTGGATCGAAGGCGTGCTGGGCAAGCGGCACCGGTTGTCCGAGTTCTACGATCCGGCCTCCACACGCGCAGACCAATCGGATCTGCTGTGGATGTTCCCCAAAGCCGCTGACGTGGAGGACACGGAGCACAGGGCCGACGCGGAGCGAAACCTGGCGACATCCGCAGCGTCGTACGTGCTCCGAGAAGTCTTCGCGGAATTCGATTCCTATGTCCTGAGCCTGACCGAACAGCGCACCATCGAGCATCGACCTCTGCGCTCGGACGACAGTCTGCACAGCGATGTCTTTCTCGAAAGCCACCGTCGCGACAGCAACTCGGATTCTTTCGGCGTCAAAATCGTCTTCACCGATCGGATCGGTGCGCTGGTATTCACGACCTTCGCGACCTACGCCGGTCACTTCGATGCCCGCTCGGCGGACGTCGACGACACCGAGGCGTCGGATATGAAAGATTCACCCTCGGATGGCAGGCACGGGCTCACTGTCAGTGGAAAGTCACGGTCAGTGAGCTGACCAGGGATGCGGCGGCAACAGCCGTCGCATCCTCAGGTGACATCGCCACGAGTACAACTCGGTCGCTGCTTCGCTGACGTGCGTCTTTCTCCGAAATCAGTACGACGACGGAATCGGTCGTCAAAATTCGCGCACTCTGTTCACCGCCGTCCCCGTCGGCCTGGACAGTCAGCACGTCGACGATGTCGCCCTCGCGTAAGAGATCTGTGACCGCGGCGTCGGTCAGGCGGACGGGCACGATTCGGCCATCGGCCGAACCGAGCGCTGCCCCAGCCAACCGCGGTGTGAGGAGACGGACATCGGTGAGAGGTTCACCGGCACGGATCGGGCCCGCCACTGTGTGTGTCGTTGCGTCGTCGATATCGGTGATTACGCCGTTGGGAACAGTTCCCGGCTCGTAGCCGGCAATCCGGACGTCCTCGGGCTGGAGTGGCCTACCCGGAGCCAGATCGCGGGCCGCAACGACAATCGGTACGCGATCTGTCGCAGCGGCATCCCTGACGAACAACACAGCCGCCAGAAAGGCAAGGGCCCCAGCCGTCGAGCGGCGGACGAGCACGGTGCGAGTCCAGCCCGGCCGAACAAGTAGTCGATCCAACATTGTGGAATCGAGACGGGCATGTCGCTGTGGCATGAGATTCACCGTAACGACGGACTGTCTGCATCAGCAGTCGAAACAGGCCCCGGCTGTGGATAACGCCGAGGCCTGTGGATAAACGAGAAACTACGAGGTTGCTGCTGCTTTCGACGGTGTCGAAGAGGATGCGCTCGTCTTCGCGGACGTGCTGCTCGAGCTGGACTCCTTGGCTTTCGCATCGGTCTTCGCCGGTGCGGAATCGCTCTTGTCGCTCTTCGATTCGCCGGCGCTTTCGCTGGCTGTGCTGGCGCCGCTACGACTGTCGGTCCGGTAGAACCCGGTTCCCTTGAACACGATTCCGACCGAGTTGAATAGTTTCCGCAACTTGCCGCTGCACTTCGGGCACACGGTCAGTGAGTCCTCGCTGAACGACTGCACAATGTCGAACCGGTTCTCGCACTCGGTGCAGGCGTATGAATAGGTGGGCATCGATGTTCCTCCGCGCTGGTCCACTGGTCAACTGCTCGACTGGTCACCATGGAGATTTCGCCATTGCTCGGTCGAGACCACTGGTGTGCCGAAAAAACTGCTGGAACTTCTCCGAGAAGGAGAGAGCATTAGCACTCTACAGTCATGACTGCCAACGCTGCCATTCAGGCGGCTATTCCCGACTCAAGGCAATGAGGCCGCCGGACGGGGTGAGGGCATGGGAGGCGCGACGATCATGCGGTTCCTCGGGGAGTTCGTCTACCAACTCCGAGTCGCGAACTACCGCTATGACCGGGGTTCCGACAGGGACCAGATCGAGTGTTCGATCATAGAAGCCGGCACCCCGACCCAACCTGACTCCGCGTAGATCTACGGCCAACGCGGGCACGAACACCACATCGCACGTCGCGACTCGCGCGGGAGGCAACAGTGGTCCGGTCGGTTCGTACAGGCCGTATTGCGCGGCCTTCAGATTTTCGCGCCCTGTGTACTCTGCCCACTGCAACGGCCCTGGTTCCCGAGCTACCGGAACCAATACAACCGGTGATCGAAGACGAAGCGCGTCCAGCATGTCGAGGGACCCCGGCTCGCTTCCCACCGGGATATACGCCGCAACAGTGGACGCGCCACGCGCCGATTCGGCTGCGGCATGACAGAGTTTCAGCGACTCGTCTTCACGGGTCATCGCGGTCGAGTTACGACGAGATGCGAGGACGCGTAAGCGCCACTCCTTTTTGGAGATCGGTTTCACCGCATTACCAGCAGCATCGTCTCTAGCAGCATGGGTCGAGCTTAGGCACCTCGGGAACAGTCGGCAGGCGCGGAGCGAGATCCGCGGTGACCATGGATAAGGTGGGCAGCATGACAGAAGCCGCAGCAGACGCTCCGACAACGCATGTCGGGCATCAAGGGCACTTTCGGACAGCGATCGTTCCGGCCGCCGGCATGGGGACACGCTTTTTGCCTGCCACCAAAACCGTTCCCAAGGAACTGCTTCCGGTCGTAGACACACCAGGAATCGAACTCGTTGCAGGTGAAGCGGCCGACTCCGGCGCCGAGCGTCTCGTTATCGTCACCTCGCCCGGTAAGGACGGCGTCGTCGCGCACTTCGTCGAGGATCTCGTTCTCGAGACGAAGCTCGAGAAGAGCGGCAAGTTGAAGATGCTTGCGAAGGTCCGCGTCGCTCCCTCGCTTCTCGATGTCCAATCTGTCGTGCAGTCCGAGCCTCTCGGGCTCGGTCACGCCGTCGCATGTGCCGAAGAAGTACTCGACGACGACGAAGACGCCGTGGCAGTCCTGCTGCCCGACGACCTCGTTCTTCCCCGAGGTGTACTCGACGTGATGTCCCGGGTGCGTGCAAAGCGCGGCGGCACCGTGCTGTGTGCCTTCGAAGTACCCGAAGAAGATGTCTCCTCCTACGGAGTCTTCTCCGTCGAAACCGTGCCCGACGCGGTGAACCCGAATGTCCTCAAGGTCACCGGCATGGTCGAGAAGCCCAAGCGTGAAGATGCGCCGTCACTGTTCGCTGCGGCAGGCCGCTATCTGCTCGATCGGGCGATTTTCGACGCCTTGCGGCGCATCGAGCCGGGTGCTGGTGGCGAGATTCAGCTCACCGACGCCATCGCGCTGTTGATCGACGAGGGTCATCCGGTCCACGTCGTCGTACATCGCGGTTCCCGACACGACCTCGGAAATCCCGGGGGATACCTACGCGCTGCGGTTGACTTTGCACTCGAACGCGATGATTACGGTCCGTCTTTGCGTGAATGGCTGACCGAACGTCTGAGTGACGATTGGGCGCCGCAACTCACCACGTATGAATAGGCCCGGAGTACAGAGATAGAGAAGGGGCCAGATGCGCTCGGTTGAAGATCAGCAGACCAGAGTGACCGCTGCGGCGGTCGCTCCACGGCCTGTCCGAGTAGCGATCTCGGAAGCGCAGGGCTTGTTGTGCGCCGAGGAAGTGGTCACCGAGCGACCCCTGCCGGGTTTCGACCAAGCAGCCATCGACGGTTATGCCGTGCGCAGCGTCGATGTCGCCTCCGCTGGAACCGACTTGCGCAACGAGGACGACGAACGCATCGAGTTGACGCTGCCTGTGGTCGGGGAGGTCACCGCCGGCTCGAGGCAACCAATTCGGCTGCAACCGCGGCAGGCTGTGCGGGTGGACACCGGTGCACCGCTCCCGACGCTCGCCGACGCAGTACTCCCGCTGGACCGCACCGATGCGGGACGGGCGCGAGTGCAGGTATATCGACCGGTGCGCTCGGGCGACTACGTCCGCAAGATCGGGGACGACGTACAGCCGGGTGACGTTGCGGTGCGGGCAGGAACCATCATCGGCGCAGCCCAGGTCGGTCTGCTCGCTGCCGTGGGGCGTGACAAGGTACTGGTCCATCCGCGACCACGCCTGTCGGTTATTTCCGTCGGCGGAGAACTCGTCGACACCGACCGCACCCCGGGACCCGGCCAGGTCTACGACGTCAACTCCTATGCGCTTGCGGCCGCGGCACGTGACGCCGGCGCAGACGTCAACCGCGTCGGAATTGTCAGCGGTGACCCCAAACGGTTACGTGAAGTTGTCGAAGGCCAACTCATTCGCTCCGAGATCGTCGTCATTGCCGGTGCAGTCGGTGGCGGCGCCTCCGACAGTGTCCGGGAGGCACTGTCGGACCTCGGTGATCTCGAAGTCGAACGTGTTGCGATGCATCCGGGTTCGGTGCAGGGTTTCGGGCAACTGGGCCGCGACGAGGTACCGACCTTCTTACTTCCCGCCAACCCGGTCAGTGCACTCGTGGTGTTCGAAATCATGGTTCGGCCGTTGATTCGCATCGCACTCGGTCGTCGCCAGCCGATGCGTCGCACAGTGACTGCGCGAACGGTCGCACCGATCACCTCTATCGAGGACCGCAAAGGCTTTCTGCGCGGTCAGCTGATGCGTGACGAAGGCTCCGGTGAATACCTCGTACAGGCGCTCGGTGGAGCTCCTGGATCTTCTTCGCACCTGCTCGCCACGCTCGCCGAGGCCAACTGTCTCGTGGTAATCGAGCCGAATGTCACCGAAATCAGAACGGGCGAAGAAGTCGACGTAGCTTTCCTCGCCCAGAGGGGGTAACGACTCCGCGGCAATGGTGCAGCGGCCCCGCCCAAGGCGCTAATGTCGACAGATGCCGCGCACGTGGTCGAGCCACCCAGGTTGGCCGGCGAAACTGGGACCTCTGACTGTTGCCGGGGGTAATGTCACTCTCCGCCCTGTGAAGCTTCGGGATGCGGGTGCCTGGAGTCGGCTCCGACTCCGTGATCGCGACCATCTGGAGCCATGGGAACCGACAGGCGAGGGTTCGTGGGCCGCACGACACCACATCTCGTCATGGCCCGCCTTGTGCTCCGGGCTCAAGTCCGAAGCTCGTAAGGGCCACATGCTGCCGATGGTCATCGAGGTCGACGGTGAATTCTGTGGACAAATGACGGTCGGCAACATCATTCGTGGTGCGCTTAAATCTGCATGGATCGGGTATTGGGTGGCCAAGGACGTCAATGGTCGCGGCGTTGCCACGGCAGCGTTGGCCATAGGTCTCGATCATTGTTTCGGTCCGTTGGGACTCCACCGCGTCGAAGCAACAGTGCGACCGGAGAACCTTCCGAGCCAAGCTGTACTACGCAACGTCGGGTTCCGTGAAGAAGGACTCCTGAGGGACTACCTCGACGTCGATGGGCGCTGGCGCGATCACCTCCTGGTGGCGCTGACTTCCAACGAGGTTCAGGGCACCGTCGCGGACCGGTTGGTGCGCACCGGACGGGCGGCCTGGGCCTAGAACTCGGACGTGTCCACTCGTGACAGATGTGACTGGAGTTACGTGTGTGTAATCTGGGTCGGCGCGTCGTCGAGGTTCGGCAGCAACTTCCGCATAGCCTGAGGACGTCATAGATGTCGGACCCAACAGGCATGAGAGGAGAACGCTGATATGCCCAACTCGATCATCTGGATCGGTCTTGTCGCAATCTGGTTGTTCGTCCTGCTGCCGATGATGATGAGCAAGCGCCCACGCATCATGCAGACATCCGACGTCGCCCTCGCGACCCGAGTCCTGTACCGCGGTGGAACCACTAGGCCCCAACGGGGACCTGCCGCCGGACACGCAAGCGACCCCGACTGGCGACCCGAGTACGACGAGCGCACATCGGCACCCGCCGGCGTCGTCTTCGGACGTAACGCACCGAGCACCGACGCGGAGGACCCGATGGACACTCACGCAGAGACCGAAGAAATCGACACGGACGACGCCGAACGTGCCTACGTTCCGAGCCGTCGAGGACGCGGCGGCTTCGACGCCGAAGCTGATGCGATTGCAAGCGCCGCTCGGTACTCCTTCCGGCAGCGCGCAGTACTCGGGTTGATCTTCGCCGTCATCGCGACCGGTGCGCTCGCGGTAATCATGACGCCGATGTTGTGGTGGGCGTGCGCCCTTTCGGTCGCAGCCCTCGCTGGATACCTCTACTACCTGCGTCGGCAGGTCCAGATCGAGCAGGAGATCCGACGGCGGCGCATGACCCGAGCAGGTCGCTCACGTCTCGGTGTGGAATCACGCACCGACGAAGAGCTCCGGCTCGTTCCACAGCGACTGCGTCGGCCCGGTGCCGTAGTGCTCGAAATCGATGACGAAGACCCGGAGTTCGAGCATCTCGATCACTACGACGAGCCATTTCAGCAGTCGGCGCGCGAGAGTCATGGCGTCCGGCAGGCGTCCGGGGCCTGACGTTCCACGGCTTCCGATCCTTTTGATAGGGTTGCGCAGCAGTGAGAAACGCTGCACCAGGGGCTGTGGCGCAGTTGGTAGCGCGTCTCGTTCGCATCGAGAAGGTCAGGGGTTCGATTCCCCTCAGCTCCACCCTTGAAACCGCAGGTCAGGCCCCATTCCGAGCTTCTCGGGTGGGGCCCTTTTTTTGTTTTGGGCACAATGTGGGCACCGGACTGCGGAGTCTTCGGTCTGCGCTCGCGGTGCTGGCTTCGAGTGACAGGTGAGCGTCGTGTGAACAAAGAGGTCTCCGACCGGTAGTCTTGCTGACAAGTTGAGATCAGAGTCAGTGGGCGACGTACCGGGAAACGTCAGCCCGGCCCAGCAGTCTCGAACGTGCGCACTGAGAGCTATCTGGAGAATGAATGACTTTCGAGATTGTCGACCTCGAGGAAACGTGGGTCGCCGGTCTTCCTGTTCGTAGCCCCAAGCGGGCGTTGGGCAGGTTGAACGATCCGGCGCTCAATCGTGCGTGGTCATCGGTCCTGAAACAGGAAATTTCCGGTCCGCTCGCGTCCATCTATACAGACTTCGCACCCGGTATAGGTTCTTACAATACGCAAATAGTCGGTTATCGCTGCACTTCTTTGAGTCAAGTTACCCGGGGGCATCTGGTGGCCAGGGTGCCGCGTACCAAGTACGCGAAGTTCTCGGCGGTGGGCCATTTCCCCGACGTCATGACACGGTTGTGGAAACAGATCGATCACGCCGAAGAGCAGGGTGAGATCAAGCGATTGTTCACCGGCGATTACGAGTGTTACCCGCATGCATACAAAATCGATTTGTACTTGCCGCTGGATTCTGCAGGGCGGTCGGCATGACGTACAGCGTGACCGCGCGCAGGGCAGAGTTGTTCGGTGGGTTGGTAGCCCCACTTTCCGTTCCGAGCTCCGAATCCAGTGGTAGTGAGCTGTTTCGCTTTCTGCGAGAACGCATTCGAGACAGATCGGCCGACCCTATTGCAGTCAGTACGATCTTCGTTCCAGACGAGCTCGGGGACTACAACGCGGTGATCGGTTTACCGTATGAGTCACCGAGTGATGTGCCTGTCGGGGACGTGTTCTTGCAAGTCCCGAGCGGAATATTCGCAAGGTTCGTGCCGAGCGGTAATCTTCGCGACCCTATCGACGATGTCTGGGCCCAGGTCGATGAGGCAACTGAATCCGGAACGCTATTTCGGGCATATAAAGAAGATGTCGAAGTCGTTACACAGTCCGGCGAAGTGGAACTCTTTATCTCGGTTGTTATCTGATTCCGTGAGGTGTTCGCCGCATTGGGTCGCCTTAAATCACATTATGGACTTAGTTGTGGTTAGTATTACCCTGCGAGATACGGGTTCAGTGAGTTCGAGACTACGGATTCCTGTGACTCGGATGTCCACGCTGAACAGCGTAGGTGTCATGGTAGGCAACTGGGCAGGGGTGAACGATCATGGTTAGGCAACTGAGAGCGGAAGCAACACGCGCGGCCGCACTTCGTGCAGCAGCGGATCTTTTTCTCGACGTCGGGCACGCGAATGCGACACTGAGCCAGGTGTCCGCGCAATCAGGCGTCACGAAGGGCGCCTTGTACTTCCACTTCGCCTCGAAGGAAGAGCTTGCCCGCGCCATTGTCGACGAAGGTCACGAGCGTGTATCGACTGCGTGCGCAGGTTTGGTCGACAGTCGATCGCCTGCCCTGGAGTCGGTCATCGGCATTTCGTACTCCGTGCTGGAGTTGGCGGCTTCCGATCCTCTGGTCCGCGTGATGTATCGGTTGCAGATGGAGATCGACGGGTCCGAAACCGCAAGGGGCAGTGTTTTTTGCACCTGGGGAAACATTTTCGAGCATCTCTTCGATCGTGCGATCGAACACGATGACGTCGCCGATCACCTCGACTCCGGAAACGCTTCGCTTCTCGTATGCGAGATGCTCGCGGGTGTCTTGATGGTGTCCGAGGCTCAGTCCGCGCTGGAGAGTGCACCGTCCCGTATGGAGAAGGTGTGGAACACCGTGCTTCCTTCACTCGTTCCGCCGAACAAGCTCGGCTACTTCCGCGAGTTCGCCGCGCGCAGTCTCTCGAGCTTCGTGCCGTCCGAGGAATTCTCCAACGCGTAGAGCTCACGTCTGAGCAGGCTTGCTAAGGGTCGACGCCGAGCGGACACTGTGTGATATGAACCACACAACGAGTTATCGCGTAATGTCCGACACCGAGCTCCGAAAAGCAATCGGTACTCTGCAGAGTCGCGCCGACGACGCACGTCGGCGCGGAGCGGAAGCAGATGCCGAGCGAATCGAGCAGACGGTGAACGAGTATCGCGACGAGATGTCGCAGCGCTTGTAAGCCACCGGTTCAGGTCGTACCGAACCGCTCCGTCCGGATCCGGTACGGCGCATGACCTATTTCTACGAGCATGTCGGCAGCCGACTCCACGAAACCGGTAGGACCGCAGACAAAGCAGTCCGGCGAGGAGTCAGGCTCCCACCCGCCCGATTCCAGGTCCTGCGCAGTCAGTCGGCCCACCCGGCCGTCGTGTTCTGGCGGCGCCTTGCGGGTGAAGCGGTAGCCGACGTCGATGCCCTCCGGCAGCGAGCGGAGCTCTCGGGCGTAGATCAAGTCGGCCGGGGATCTGACCGAATATATCAACAGGAACGGGATCTTCCTCGCGCTGCGACTGCGGGCCCGCATCATCGCCATCAGCGGCACGATGCCGGACCCTCCTGCCAACAGCAGGACCGGCGACTGGCGGGCCTCGTTCCAGACGAACCAGCCGCCGATCGGCCCGCGAATCTCGATCTGCTCGCCTACTTCAAGCGTGGACGTCAGGTAGGGCGATACCTCGCCGTCGGCGACGGACTGAACCGTCAACGCAATTCGGTCACCATCACTCGGTTGGGCGAGAGAATAACTTCGTTGTGCGCTGTACCCGTCCTCGGCGGTGAGACGCACGTCGATGTGCTGACCTGGCTGGTGGCCGGGCCAGCCGTCGACGTCGTAGATCAATGTGCAGGCAGTGCTCGTTTCGAAAATTTTCTCGACAAGTGTCGCCACAAGCCACTTCATGGTGTGCTCAATCTCCCTGATATCGCTGTTCCTGCCACGGGTCGCCATAGTCGTGATAACCGTTGCGCTCCCAGAAACCCGGTTCGTCCCGCATGAGTAGCGTCAACTTCTCGATCCATTTCGCGGACTTCCAGAAGTACAGGTGCGGCACCAGGAGTCGAGCTGGGCCTCCGTGTTCGGGAGGCAACGGCTTACCGTCGAATGTGTATGCAAG
This sequence comes from Rhodococcus sp. H29-C3, assembly GCF_030063405.1. Lineage (NCBI taxonomy): Bacteria > Bacillati > Actinomycetota > Actinomycetes > Mycobacteriales > Nocardiaceae > Rhodococcus > Rhodococcus sp. H29-C3. The sequence continues at coordinate 436,981 of NZ_JASITC010000003.1, forward strand.
CCAAGCTTTTCCGCCGCGCAGATCGGACAGGGGGAGATTGGTGGTGTAACCGTCGTGGCTGTGCGCCATGACGTGCGTGGCCTGCGTTTCGATACCGTCGAGAAGCGTGTCGAGCGAGACTCCGCGCCAACGAGTGTCGAGTTTCGACCACTTGGTGACACAGTGGATATCCACTGTCGGCTTCTCTTCCGGCAGCGCACGCATCTGCTGCCAACTCCACTGATGCTTCGAACCCATCTCGGTGGAGATGGTGAATTGCCACCGGTCCGTGTCCACCCTGGGCGTCGGACCGACGGACAGGACGGGAAAATCATCGACCAGATACTGACCTGGTGGGGTGCGGCCGTCGTTGCCTCGACGCTTTCCGTGGAATCCTCGGGACACCAGTGCCATGGTCATCTCCTCGTCTTGTCTGCTCTGGCAGTGTCCTCCGCCTTTGCTTCCTGTGACAACTCGGTGTTCCCCGTGACCACTCGGTCGACGCGTAGGGTGCGGTCAGGAATGCACAGCAGGACGCCGCCGAGAGTGTGGGAGAAGAGACACCGACATGGGCATCACCGATTTACGCGGTAAGAAGACGTTCATCACCGGGGCAGGGAGCGGGATCGGCCGTGCGACAGCACTCGCGGCCGGTGCTGCAGGTGCGGAACTCGTACTCACCGACATCAACGACGTAAGTCTGAAGGGTACCGTCGACGCCGTCCGGGCCGCAGGTGGAAAGGTTTCTCGCTCCAAAGCATTCGATATTTCGGTGTACGAAGATGTGACGGCATTTGCAGACGAAGTCCACGCAGAAGGCGGCAGTCTCGACATCGTCATGAACGTCGCTGGAATTGCTGCTTGGGGAACAGTGGAGAATCTCGAGCATCGGCACTGGAAGTCCATGATCGATGTAAATCTGATGGGGCCGATCCATGTCATCGAGAACTTCCTGCCGCCGATGGTGAAAGCCGGCCGGGGTGGACACCTGGTGAACGTCTCTTCGGCCGCCGGGCTGATCCCCTTGCCGTGGCATGCCGCTTACAGCGCGAGCAAATACGGTCTGCGCGGCGCATCCGAAGTGCTCCGATACGACCTGAAGCGGCACGGCATCGGGGTGAGTCTCGTCGTGCCAGGTGGAGTCAAGACAGGCCTGGTCGACACCGTGGACATCGCGGGGGTCGACCGTGACGATCCGCGAGTGCAGAAGCTGCAACATCGGTTCGAGGCACGTGCCGTCGAACCGGAGAAGGTCGCCGACGCGATCCTGGCGGGCATTGTGAAGAATCGCTATCTGGTTTACTCGTCCAACGACATTCGGTTCGCCTACTGGTGGGCACGCAAGTTCGCACCACCGTACGAGTTCGTGCTGCAGAAGGCCAACGATCAGTTCAGCAAGCTGCTTCGGAAGTAGTTCGTCGGTTCGGTGAATGGCCCAAGGTTGCGCACAGCGCATTACGGTTGAGTGATGACTGCAGAACTCGGCGCTGATTCCGAGGTCGGAACATTACGTACGGTGATGCTTCACCGCCCGGGCGACGAACTGCGACGTCTCACACCCCGCAACAGCGATCAGCTGCTGTTCGACGGCATTCCGTGGGTCGATCGAGCGCAGGAGGAGCACGACGCGTTCGCGGAACTGCTGCGAGGCCGCGACGTCGAAGTGCTGTTGTTGTCGACGTTGCTCACCGAGGCGATGACGGTGAGCGGAGCAGCGCGGATGCAGGGTATTTCGGCGGCGGTGAACGAGCGGCGTCTCGGACGTGCGTTGGCGCACGATCTTTCCGCACATCTGCGAGGTGTCCCTGCCGCGGAGTTGGCGCAGATCCTCATGGCAGGCATGACGTTCGACGAGCTTCTGGAAGCGGAGAGTGGTGACCCCGAACTCAGTGGTGCGTCATTGGTTCGTCGGATGCACCACGGAGCGGATTTCATCATCGACCCGCTGCCGAATCTGCTGTTCACGCGTGACTCGTCGTTCTGGATCGGTAATCGCGTCGCGATCACGTCCCTGGCGTTGCCAGCTCGTCTGCGCGAGACGACCTTGACCGATCTGATCTATGCGTTCCATCCGAGGTTCCTCGGTATTCGGCGCGCCTACGAATCGCGGACGGCTCCGGTCGAAGGAGGCGATGTGCTGTTGCTCGCCCCGGGTGTGGTGGCCGTCGGGGTAGGGGAGCGCACCACGCCTGCCGGTGCAGAAGCATTGGCTCGCAGCCTGATCGAGGATGACTTGGCGCACACAGTGTTGGTTGTTCCTATCGCGCAGGAGCGTGCGTCCATGCATCTGGACACTGTGTGCACGATGGTCGACGTCGATGCCGTCGTGATGTATCCGGCCATTCAGGACACGCTGTCGGCGTACACGATTCGTCGAGAAGACGCCGGCGTTTCCATCCGCGGTGCTGATCCGTTTCTGGAGGCTGCAGCTGCAGCGATGGGAATCGGCAAGCTCCGAGTCATCGATACCGGACTCGACCACGTCACCGCCGAACGCGAGCAGTGGGACGACGGGAACAACACCCTCGCCCTTGCCCCCGGTGTCGTCGTTGCTTATGAACGCAATGTCGAGACCAACGCCAGGCTGGAGGCGTCAGGCATCGAGGTACTGCGGATCAGCGGTTCGGAACTGGGCTCCGGACGTGGCGGGCCGCGGTGCATGTCGTGCCCCGTGGCACGGGATTCGGTCGAGCACCCTGCCTGAGTGCTGTCCCCGGCACCCGAGAGGCACGGCGCATCACAAAACTTCGCGGACCTTCTCCGCTGGTCGCGCCAGCACCGTTCCCTGATCCGTCACCACGATCGGTCGCTCGATGAGAATGGGGTGCTCGACCATCGCCGCGATGAGTTCGTCCTCGGAGGCGTGAGCCAAGTCGAGTTCTTTGTAGACCGGCTCCTGCTTGCGGATTGCTTGCGACGCAGAAAGGCCGGCGTCGTCGAGAAGCTTGCGGAGACCGTCCTTCGTCGGCGGTGTGTCCAGGTATTTCACGATCGTCGGTTCCAGCCCGGATTCTTCGATGATCTTCAAAGCAGTCCGAGAGGTGTTGCAGCGAGGGTTGTGGTAAATAGTCGCAGTAGAAGCCATGTTTGTTGATTCTGCCACCAGGGTAGGCGACTGGACATGACGGATCTAAGAGTGGTTATCGCTGGAGGTCACGGAAAAATCGCGCAGCACCTGATCCAGGTGCTCACTGCGCATGGCGACCGCGCGGTCGCATTGATTCGCAACCCCGAACACGAGAGTGCGGTGGATGCACTGGGTGCACTTCCCGTAGTGCTCGATCTGGAAACTGCGACAGTCGACGAGGTAGCCGAAGTTCTCGCCGGCGCCGACGCGGCCGTGTTCGCTGCCGGATCGGGTGGGTCGGGAGGGGCCGCGAGAAAGGATTCGGTGGACCGAGCAGCTTCGGTGCTGCTGGCCGACGCCGCAGAGAAGGCCGGAGTCAAGCGATTCGTGCAGATCAGTTCCTTCGGTGCAGGTGAGCCGGTAGCCGAAGACGCCGAGGACAGCTGGAAGGCGTACATGGCAGCCAAGACGGCGGCCGAAGAGGATTTGAAGGCCAGAACGAAACTCGACTGGACCATCCTTCGTCCCGGCGGATTGACCGACGAGGACGCGACGGCGCATATTGCCTTGTCGGAGCCGCCACTCGAGCGAGGAACGGTGCCGCGCGGCGACGTTGCAAAGGTGATTGCGGCATTGATAGAAACGCCGTCGACGATCGGGAAGACACTGATGTTGACTTCGGGTGGGGTACGCCTGGAAGATGCCCTCTGACTGTCCTGGTTCTGCAGGCGCACGAGAGCAAAGGGTCCATATGCGAGTGCACCTCGATCCAGCATCCAAAACCCCGTTGTACGAGCAGCTCCGCGTTGGAGTTCTCGATCTGGTGCGAAGCGGAGAATTGATCGCAGAGACGAAGATTCCTACGGTCCGAGGACTGGCTGCGGAGCTTTCGATAGCGCCGCACACAGTGGCGAAGGCCTACCGTGAACTCGAGCATCAGGGAGTCATCGAGGCTCGTGGTCGGCTCGGTACTTTCATTGCGTCCGGAGGTGATCCCACCGAAGACAGTGCCGCCCGGGCAGCGATGACGTATGTGGCAGAGCTTCGGGCATTGGGGTTGTCAGACGCCCGAGTGCGAGATCTCGTCGATGTGGCTCTCGCATCGAGTTGACGCTTCAACCTTGTCGTGTCAAAGTTGCCGTGTCTCGCTGCCGCCCCGAAGGAACTGATATGAACTCGAACATCTTCCGTGACGTCGCAATGCTGATGGCCCGAATCGGTATCGGCATCATCTTCATCGCCCACGGTTGGCAAAAACTCAACACCAACGGTCTCGACGCCACCAAGGCAGGCTTCGACGGAATGGGCGTCCCGCTACCCGGGATATCCGCCTACTTCGCAATTTTCGTCGAGCTCATCGGCGGAGTCGCACTCGTCCTCGGTATCTTCACTCCGATCGTCGGCATCCTGCTCTTCGTCGACATGCTGGGTGCATTCTTGTTCGTGCACTACGACATGGGGGTCTTCGTCGGCGAGGGCGGCTACGAACTGGTGGTAGCGCTCGGAGTCGGATCCCTACTGTTGGCGGCCGTAGGTGCCGGACGATTCAGCCTCGACGGGGTCTCCGGAGGCAGGACGAGCTTGACGAGAATGCGCAAACGCCGCTAGCGCGTGTCTCCTGGATGGCGATCGGGGCCAAACGTTTGCTGGAGATTCATGGACCTTCGATATCGGCGACGAGTCCTGATCGTTCCCCCGGCTGAGGCGGGACCAGAGCTGTCAGATGCACAAGGCCGACAGAGTAGCTACTCCGTCTTTCGGATGAAGCGAGAAACGTCGACCGTGATCGAAGAGACTACATCCTCGTCGGCCGGGTCCTCGAACGCATCCGGTGTCGTCCACTCGACGGTGCCGGTCATTGCTTCACCTGGCAGGTCGATGGACGATGTCGTACCGTCGGGGTCGATGCGTCGCAAAGTTTCCGTCCCGTCGACGCACCATTGCGTACCGTCAGGGCCGGTTGCTCGATCGGCGCGAGAGCCTGCGATGCCTTCTGGTTCGTCGACCGGCACGATGCGTCGAGCTCTTCTGTCCACCAACCGCACTCGTTGCATATCCGGGTAGGTGCGTATGATGCCGTACCGCCGGTCGCTACTCATGTGCGATCGGGTGGATCCCAGGTAGTACAGCTGGCCGTCGTGGACTGCGCTTGCCCAACCACCTTCGGTGATGATTCGGTCGACACTCAACGCCCCGTCGGGATCAATGGTGCAGTAGTGGGTGTCGTGCTCGGACGTGATCCAGATCCCGTCGTCGGCATGTATCCGACGTGCCCAGCGGTCGACAGGTGGCTCGATCGTCAGCGGCAGAACGTAGCGGGTGATGATCGGCGTTGCGCCCGCAGTCCGAACGCGAAGCAGGATCGGATCCGACTGGTGCATAACCCAGACGGTATTGCCGTCGAGCGTCACTGCTCCGGCCGCGAAAGGTGTTGGCTTCGTGGGTACATTGTCTAGATCGAGTTCGAGCAGGACACCCGATTCGACGAAGTCGCCGTCTTTGGTCTTCTCGGTGGGCCACCATCTGCCAGCGGCAGGAACCGTCTCGATCTCGGTAAGTCGATCGGTGCCGGCAACGCCGGTCCAACCGTTGTCCATCGGCTCTACCTGCTTGTGCACCAGATGCATTCGAGTGATGCGTCCGCACACGCGGGGAGGAGTGTCGATGCCGTTCAGCTCACCTGATCCAGCGCTGAAGATACCCGTCAGTGTGACCGGACCGTGGGTGGGTTCATCTGTCCACCACTGGCTGCTCCAACCGTCGCCGTAGAGGAGATGAAGCCACCGCCATTGGCCGTCGCGGTGCCGGGTAGGTCCTCTGCCGTAGGCCGGTCGGGCGGTTGCAGTACGGGTCTCATCGCAGATTGATGGTGCATCCGCCGACGAACAGTGCTCGAGGACGACGTCTGCAGCGTCTCCGATCGATGCACGGGGAAAGGAACCGTCCTGAATGACCCACCCTGCAATGAAAACGCGGAGGGTGCGTGGGTTTGTAGCGTTCATCCAATTCCCGACGCAGTAGGGGAGTCCGCACGACGAGGCGTGACGGGCGTCGGGTCACCGTATGTTTACTGTACCGACGGACCCCTCGAATTCAATGACAACTCCGCAAAAAAGTTTGGAGTCGGACGTCGTTGAGCTGCAGCCGTGAAAGTTTCGCTGTGGGTAGACTGACAACCGTGTTCTTTGTTGCCGTTTTCCTGGTTCTGGTTCTCGCATCGATCGCGGCCAGTCGTTCACGGGATGCCCTCTCGAAGGCCTGCGTCACATTGGCGTGGCTCGCCGGCATCGTTGCGTTCATGACTAGTTGGGTTTTCAGGTACCGATGGGCAGAGCGATCAGGTTGTCGCGAAGCCTTTCCTGAGCATTTCGGTTACCGTGCCCCGAATTACGAGCAGGCACCCTTCCCTGTCGATGACCGGCAGTCGTGGTGGCCCCTGGGCCGAGAATGCACCGGCCGCGACTCCGACACCAGCACGATGATTGCCGAATATACCGGGTGGGGATTGACGATGGTTGTGTATCCGGCCTTGATCTGTGTGGTGGTTGCTTTGGCTGTCGTTCCAGTAAGAATTGCAAGGCTCGGACGACGCGCCAGCAGTCCGCGGTCGTGAGCTCATAAAGTGCCCGCCGACTTCCATTGCGCGAGAAACTAATACCAGTAGTCGGGTTCACTATCGGGGTCGTCGAGGACAGTGTCGATTTGATCGTTTCCAAGAATCTCGTCGATTGCCTCAGCTGCGGCTGCGATGGTGGCAAAGTGCGGATCGACATCGTCGGTGATGCACCAGGCGTGGTCGGCAGGGAAGATGAAGGCGGGATCAGGGGTGTCGCCGTAAGCCCACAATGCTGGATTGTCGCTGTTCCAGTGTTCGTAGTCGGCGAGTGTGCCGCGTATGAGCCAGTAGTCGCGGTTGGGAATCTTGAAGTTCGGCCACGGTGCAATGGTGATGGAATACCATCCGTCCCAGATTGCGAAGTAGCATTCGTCCGGGGTGGTCGTGTGCCCAGTCAGGACGTTGAGTGCTGTTGCGACCTGCATGAGTTCGCTCGGGCCGTCTCCGTCGAATTCGATGTCGCTGGTTTTCTGTCCGGAGAATTCCGGGTCGGGGATGAACAACAGTCGCGCATACTTCTCGAAGCCGATCGGTCCGCGCCCGGCAAGCCGGTACCAGGGCAAGTTCTGAGAAGTCATCCACAGCGCGGGTGTCGAATCGGCACACAGCTCGAAAGTCATTGCTGCTCTCCTCTTTCGGCAGGGCCATATAGTCAGCCCCGCGCGTACTCGTACTCGTACCAGGGGCCGTCGAGGTGGGTGAGGGTAGTGAATCCTGCCGGTTCGGTGTCTGGGGAGTAGACCCATCCGGTGGAGGTGCTGAAAATGCCTGCGTTGCCGGCGAAATACACCTCACCCGTCGGTGAACTGCTGGCCCTTCTGATGTCGAAGGGCCCGATCTGAAAGTGCTCTCGATAGGCCCCGGGTTTGTTATGTATGGCGACTGTAATGGCCTCGAATTCGCTCCGCTCATCGAGGAACGACGTCGATGGCATCAGCGCCAGGAAGGCGAGCCCGGTGAGGACGACTGCCGGGGCCGGTACGACCCACCACGCCCATCGCTGGTCCCGACCCAGAACGTAGAGGGTGCGAATAGCCCAGATCAGACCGGTCACCAGAAATACCAGCACGCACGCCATCGCGGCAAGGAGGGGATCGAGCCACGTGTATGGACCGAAAGGGGACGGCCACCAATTCCGGTCCAGGCACACCCACACGATGACTGCGACCGTGACGAACGCCAGCAGAATGGGGCCGGGAGACGTCGACCGAGTAGGCGCACCCGTCGGCCGGCTACCGATCCACTTGTTGATCTCCTTCATTACGGCCATCTTCGGAGCGTAGCGGGGCCGCCCCGAGGATTGTGGTCGTCGCTGAATTCCACAAAGCCGCGCCCGCGCACCTCAGCCTCGTGAGCGAGACGCACAACTGGCTTGCTTACGAGCAAGGATCGTGAGGTCCCCAGCCTGCAAGAGAAGATGTTCCCTAGCGCCAACTCGGCAGCCAGAGTTGTTGCTGCCACAGCTCCGGTGAGATCGGTATCGCCGTCAAGATCGGCCACAACCAGATGAAGTTCGCGACCACCAGACCGACGTAGAGGCACACCAGTAGTAGCCCCGTGCCTCTACGTTCGGCGGAAGCGCGCGCGCGGCCGATGATTTGCCCGAGTATCAAGGCGAACCCCATCACCATGAACGGGGCCATCGCGACGGCGTAGAAGTAGTACATCTGTCGATCGAGCGTGATGAACCATGGCAGAAATCCAGCGGCGTACCCGACGAGGACTGCGGCGAATCGCCAATCTCGCCGGACCAGGAACATCCACAATCCCCACGCGAGCATCGGCACCGCGAGCCACCACATGGCCGGTGTGCCGATCAGCATGATGGCTTTGACGCACGACGACGTCGAGCAGCCCTGCACTTGCTCACCGTCGGCGAAGTAGTACAGCATCGGGCGCAGGCCCATCGGCCACGACCACGGCTTCGATTCCCACGGGTGACGGTTGCCCACAGAATTGGTGAGACCCTCGTGGAAGGTCAGAACTTTGCCGCTGTAGTACCACAGTGAGCGCAGTGCGTCCGGGACGAACGAGAACAGCCCGCCCGTGCCGATCTGATTCCCGACGGCATGACGATCGACTCCGGTTTCGCTGGCGAACCACCCTGAGTACGTGCACAAGTAGACGATCAACGGCACCACGACGAGGGCGTACAGCGACGGGACGATGTCTCGAACTGCCGTACCGATCCAGGGCCGCGTCACTCCGTTCGCGCGCCGGGCCGCGACGTCGAATCCGACGCACAACAGTCCGAAGAACGCGATGAAGTACATCCCGGACCATTTGGTTCCGCAGGCGAGACCGAGCATGATTCCGGCGCCGAAACGCCACCAGCGGACACCGAGCCTGGGCCCGAATTTGCTTGCCTTGATACGTCCTTCGCTTCGCGCTTTCTCCATACGTTCACGGACGTCGTCTCGATCGACCACCAGACAACCCAGAGCCGCGGTGACGAAGAACGCCAAGAAGATGTCGAGCATCCCGACGCGTGAAGAGACGAATGTGACGCCGTCGGCGATCAGTAGGACGCCGGCGATCGCGCCCACCAGCGTCGATCGAGCCATCCGCCGTACGATCCGAATCACGATCAGCACCAACAGGGTTCCGAACAGTGCGGCCGAGAACCGCCAACCCCAACCGTTGTAGCCGAACAGTGCTTCTCCGGCTGCGATCAATTGCTTGCCGACGGGCGGATGCACGACGAGCCCGTAAGCGGGATTGTCCTCGACCCCACCACCGGTGAGCACCTGCCATCCTTGCGGGGCGTAGTGCTTCTCGTCGAAGACCGGCGTGCCGGCATCGGTGGGGTAACGCAGAATTGCGAAACGGGTGATGGCGGCGATGGCAGTGAGAACGAGAGTGACGATCCAGCCGCGTCGCCGATCGGTGTCGCGGTAAAAGTCGGCCGCCGGAATTGTGGGCCCGGGACTCACGACGGGGCGCGCATCGGTCGACAGGGTCACATGCCGATCGTAGGCGGCGTAGCGGAATGCGAGAACGTGGGTGTAGGGGATGATGGGGGCATGCTGATCCTTGCCGCAACACCCATGGGCGACGTGGGTGATGCGTCCCAGCGACTGCGCGACGCACTGGCCACGGCCGACGTCGTCGCAGCAGAAGACACCCGCAGAACCAAACAGCTGGCGAGTTCACTCGGGGTGACCATCACCGGCAAGGTGATCAGCTTCTACGACCAGGTCGAAACTGCGCGTCTTCCCGGGCTGCTCGACGCGGTTCGCGCCGAGAAGTCGGTCTTGTTGGTCACCGACGCGGGCATGCCGTCCGTCAGCGACCCTGGTTACCGACTGGTGGCCGCCTGCGTCGAGGCCGACCTTCCGGTCACTTGTCTGCCGGGCCCTTCCGCGGTGACCACAGCACTCGCGCTGTCCGGACTACCCGTCGAACGGTTCTGCTTCGACGGGTTCCCACCGCGCAAGCAGGGCCAGCGGCGAACCTTTTTCGAGTCCTTGCGGACGGAATCGCGTGCCTGTGTGTTCTTCGAGGCGCCTCACCGTCTTGCTGCCAGTCTCGACGACGCCGTAGCAGTCCTCGGACCGGATCGACGTGCTGCGGTCTGCAGGGAGTTGACGAAGACCTACGAGGAAGTCAAGCGCGGCACGCTCGGCGAGCTGGCAGTGTGGGCCGCCGACGGGGTTCGCGGCGAGATCACCGTCGTGCTCGCCGGAGCGCAGCCCGTTGCCGCAGAACCGGAAGATCTGATCGGTGAAGTAGAAGAGCTGGTTGCGTCCGGCATGCGGCTCAAGGATGCGTGCGCCGAGTTGGCCGTCGGCGGCGTGAGCAAACGCGAGCTGTACGAGGCAGTTCTCGATTCTCGTAAATCGGCGCAGGACACACTGTCGTAAGTTTCGGGACGGGCCGTCAGCGGTGGGCCGTGGAGGTGAATTGGTAGGTCGCCGCGTCGACGATCTCCTCGGGCGTGATGGCGATCTCGTCGTTCAGCCATGCGGTGACCAGCTCGGCCAAGCCGCCGACGAACAAGAGGCCGTTGATTTCACCCTGGTGTGGTGGCCACGCTCGATCGCCGTACATTCGGGTGGCCTCGTCTGCGACCATCTGCGCGAAACCCCGGAGCGCGACGCGACGGTGGGTGCGCAGCGGCTCGAACGCAGCCGATTCGATCATCGCAACCCGTCCCTTGCGCGGATCTTCGGTGAGGATGGTGACGAATGAGGAGATGGCATTCCGTACGCGTTCCTCCAGTGTTCCGACGCTCGCTCGAAGCGCGGCCAACCCTGCCTGCCGAACTTCGTCGGCGATACCGTCCAGAACTTTCTGCAGTAGATCGTCTCTGCCGGTGAAACTCTCGTAGAAATATCGTTCCGTCAGCTTGGCGCGGCTACAGATGGCTGTCATCGTGGCGCCACTTTTTCCGGTAGCGGCAAACACGTCCAATCCGGCCTCGAGCAAACTCTCGCGCCGTTGGACTGCCCGTTGGTCTGCGCTCATGCCGCCGTACCGGCGTGGCGTGGATGGAGTCATGGAGTTGATTTTGACAGATGCGAGTTGTGCGACGCTTCTATCTGCGATCAGCCGACGACCTGTTGACGCAGCCCCTCGGTTGCTGCTTCGAGAATGGTCTTGGTGCCCTTCCGGATGAGAAAACCTGGCATCGGAATCTTCGGGTCGATGGTCAGCTCGAACGCCACACGAGTGCCCTTGGCTGTAGGCGTCAACGTGTACTCGCCGTGCTGCGACTTCTGCTGCGACCCCTCCACCAGATCCCAGCTGACAGTCGTATCGGTCCAGGTGTACTCCACGACCTGGTCGTCGTTGATTCCCAGGATCGATACTGCCATCCTGACGTGATGGGGGCGGCCGTCGTCGAAACGGTCGATGACCTCGACCGTCTTGTGGACCGGTGACCACGACGGGAGCGCTTCCACATCTGCGAGAACTTCGAGCACCGCCGCGGGATCGGCCTCGATATCGATATCTTTGTTCGCTGTGACTGCCATGGGGACAAGATAACTCAGGCGGAGCGGTCCGCGACCGGAATCGAGCCATGCAAGCGCACGAAGTCACCGATCCGCTGCAGAGCGCGGTGTGCTTCCGGTAGGAAGTCCGCGACCTGGAACACGTGCACCTGATCAGCCCACACTTGGAGTTCGCAATCGACGCCGGCAGCGCCGAGCCGTTCGGTCATCAACTCGGCGTCGGCAAGGATCATCTCGGTGGAACCAGCTTGAATCAGCACCGGCGGTAACCCGCGCAGGTCTGCGTCGACGGGCGAAACCCTCGGCCCCTGTTCTCCTTCGACGACGATCCGGGCTTCGACTCTGTCTGCCAGCACCGTCAATGGAGGCACTGCCTCTGGCGGGAAAATAGAGCATTTCGACGCGTTCTCATGGTTGAGCTTGTTCGTCGGGTCCATGTCCGTCAACGGTGACATCGCGAAAATGCCGGCAGGCATCGGTAGATCCAACGTCTCCAACGCCAAGGTGACCATGAAGGCGAGGTAGCCGCCGGCAGAGTCGCCGGCGATGAAGATCTGATCCGGGCGGTATCCCGAATCGAGAAGAAAGCGGTAACCGTCGACGCCGTCCTCGACCGCATGAGCGATCGGATTACGGGGCATCATCCGGTAGTCGACCGAGAGCACGGGCGCGTCGGCGTACTGCGAGATCCGCGAAGTCAGCCTGCGGTGAGTATTGAGGCCGCAGCAGATGAAGGCTCCTCCGTGCAGATACAGCACCACATTGTCGTTCCGGACTCCTTCGGCACGGATCCATTCGGCGTAGCAATCGGCGAGCATGATCCGGTTGCACTGCGCGCCCTTCACAGCAGGCATCAGCATGCCTGCGTAGTCGACGAGTCCCATCGGCCACGGAAGATGTGGCGCCTTTGCCCACAGGGACAAAAAGGGTCGAATCGACAACTGCAAGCCCGTGGAGAGCGCTCGTGAGCGCAGACTGCCGCCAGGTAGGTCATGCCTGCGGGGTGCGCGGTTCGGCGTCGACTGTGGCTGCCGCAGTGCGGTAAGCGCTGTGTTCATCGTCATCGCCTCGATTCGGCAGTTGTTCGGAACTCCTACTAACGGACCTTAGCGTGTGACACATATCGCTCGAACGTAAGGTCGTGTTCGATGTCACACCGTGATCTAAACTAGCCCCAAAGGTGATCCACATGGCGCTCATGCCCGTTACTGAATCCATGTTCCTGATCGCTGAATCGCGCGAGCATCCAATGCACGTCGGAAGCCTCCAATTGTTCGTGCCACCAGGAGATCCACACGACTTCGCAGAAGAAGTACACACCAAGTTCACCGACGGTGAAGTTCACGAGCTGTTTCGCAAACGTCCAGGTCGGCCCGTCAACGTCATGGGCAACCTCACCTGGTCACGTGAGCCGGATATCGACTTCGAATACCACGTCAGGCGCACAGTTCTGCCCTCTCCCGGACGGATCAGAGAGTTGTTCCAATTCCTGTCGCTCAATCACAGCACTCCGCTCGACCGGTATCGGCCGATGTGGGAAGTGCACATAGTCGAAGGTCTCGCCGATGGCCGCATCGCGCTGTACACCAAGGTGCACCACTCCCTGGTCGATGGCGTGTCGGCGCTGAAGCTGACACTGAACGCTCTCAGCGCCGATCCTGACGACAGAAACGGCGTCGCAGCGTGGGATCCGTCGCTGTTCCGCGAGAAGAAGACGACGCGTGGAGCCCCGTCTGCGCTCGAACGAATCACGGGTGGGTTGACCCTCGGACGCACCCTTGCTGCCGATCTTGTGGACTTCCTGCCCACCGCAACACGAATCGGATTGCGCGCCATGCGAAACGAAGGCGCACAGCTACCGCTGCGTGCACCCCGCACGATGTTCAACGTGCCGATCGGTGGAGCTCGACGCTTCGCGGCCGAAAGCTGGTCCCTCGAACGAATGACGAAGGTAGCCAAAGCGCGAGGTGTAACCCTGAACGACATCGTGCTCGCGATGTGCTCCGGTGCGCTGCGGTCCTACCTCATCGATCAAGAAGCTCTGCCCGAATCACCCTTGATCGCAATGGTTCCCGTATCCCTTCGCAAGCCAGGGGAGGACAAAGGGCCTGGCAACTCGATCTCGGTAATTCTGTGCAATCTCGGCACCCACGAATCCGACCCACTTGCCAGGCTGGACGCCATCACGGACTCCACGGTCAAAGGCAAGAACATGATGCGTGAACTCAACACCCTCGAATCACTTGCAATCGGCGCAGTGACCATGGCGCCGTTGCTCTTCGGTCCGGTACCCGGCTTCGTCAACTACACACCCCCGCCGTTCAACGTCATCATCTCGAACGTGCCGGGCACCTCCGAGGAAAGATATTGGAACGGAGCCAAACTCGACGGAATCTACCCAGCTTCGATCGTCTGCGACGGCATGGCGTTGAACATCACCGTCGCCAGCAACGGAGATTCGGTGAACTTCGGGCTCATCTGCTGCAGGCGTAGCGTCCCGCATCTGCAGCGGATGCTGACGCATCTGGAGAACGCCCTGGAGGAGTTGGAAAAAGCGCTGTAGGTGGCGGCGGTGTGCGCCGCAGCCGCTTACGCCCGCTTACCGCCGATTGAATGTGCGCTTCAAGCTAACTGATCGTATGAATGGACCATTCAAGCGATGCGGGGAGCGGCACGACCACGACGCCGCCACCCTCAACGCTACTTGACCTCGTACTTCGGGAAGACCGGAGACGGGGCGGGTAGAGGTGTGCCTGCGAGAATTCGGGTGCCGATGTCGGAGAACTCGTGCGCTGGGCTGCCGAGTAGTTCGAGGATGCGGGCGGCCGAGTCGGGCATGATCGGCTGCACCAGAATGCCGACGATGCGCAGTACCTCCATCGTCACGTAGAGCACGGTTGCCATGCGCGCCGGGTCCGTCTTGCGCAGCACCCACGGCTCCTGTTGCGAGAAGTAGCGGTTGGTCTCGCCGAGAACCGACCAGATCGCCTCGACGGCCGAATGCAGTGCCTGCACGTCGAATTCGCGTCGGCAGATCTCGAGCAGTTCGTCTGCGCGTGCCAGCATCGCAGTGTCCTCGGCGGTGAATTCGCCCGGCGTGGGTACTACGGCATCACAGTTCTTGGCGACCATCGTCAGCGAACGTTGCGCCAGGTTGCCGAGTTCGTTCGACAGATCTGCGTTCATCCGCGTCACGATCGCCTCGGCGCTGTAACTCCCGTCCTGACCGAAGGAGACCTCGCGCAACAGGAAGAAACGGAGTGAATCGAGTCCGAACTCTTCGACCAATGCGAAGGGGTCGACGACGTTGCCGACCGACTTGGACATCTTCTCGCCCTTGTTGTTCAAGAAACCGTGGACGAAGACCCTCTTGGGCAGTTCGACACCGGCTGACATCAGGAACGCAGGCCAGAACACGGTATGGAAACGCGTGATGTCCTTGCCTATGATGTGAAGGTCTGCGGGCCAATACTTCTGGTACTTCGCCGACTCGGTGTTCGGGTAGCCGACGCCGGTGATGTAGTTGGTCAAGGCGTCGACCCACACGTACATCACGTGCTCGGGATCGTTCGGTACCTGGATGCCCCAGTCGAACGTCGTCCGAGAAATCGACAGATCTCGCAGTCCGCCCTTGACGAAGTTGACGATCTCGTTGCGTCGCGAGACCGGAGCGATGAAGTCCGGCTGCGCGTCGTAGAGGGCGAGAAGCTTGTCCTGATATGCCGACAGACGGAAGAAGTACGACGCTTCCTCGGTCCACTCGACCGGAGTGTTCGTTTCGGTGGCGACCCGGGTGCCGTCGTCGGCGACAGTGGTCTCGGCCTCGGTGTAGAAGGCTTCGTCGCGAACGGAGTACCAACCGGAGAATGCATCGAGGTAGATGTCGCCGTTGGCCTCCATGCGCCTCCACAGCTCTTTGCTGGCGGCGTGGTGGTCTTCGTCGGTGGTGCGGATGAACCGGTCGTGGGAAATGCCGAGAGCCTTGTCGAGCTCCTCGAAGGCATCGGAGTTGCGTGCAGCGAGATCGACGACGTCGATGCCTTCTTTGACGGCCGTCTGCTGCATCTTCAAGCCGTGTTCGTCGGTTCCGGTCAGAAACATGACGTCGAAACCGTCGAGTCGCTTGAATCGGGCGATCACATCCGTCGCGATGTACTCGTAGGCGTGTCCGATGTGCGGAACGCCGTTCGGGTACGCAATGGCAGTTGTGACGTAGAAGGAGGGCCGTGAGGCATCAGCTGGCGCAGTCATGGTTCGCCTACTCTATCGGCGTGAGCAAAGACCGTCCTGCACCACCATTGCCCGAGCCGCTCGGCCACCTCGTCGACGCGCACACCCACCTGGACGCATGCGGTGCCGTCGATGCGGCCAGTGTGGCTGTCATCCTCGACCGAGCGGAGTCGGTAGGTGTTTCTCGCGTGGTGACCGTTGCCGACGATCTCGCTGCCGCACGCTTCGCCGTCGACGCTGCGCACTGGGATCGGCGAGTGTGGGCGGCCACGGCGATTCATCCGACGCGAGCCAACGTGCTCGACGAAACGACCCGCACCGAAATCGAGCAGCTTTCCGCCAATCCTCGGGTAGTCGCGGTGGGGGAGACGGGCCTGGACTACTACTGGCCCGGCAAACTCGACGGGTGCGCGACGGTCGAGGAACAGCACGAAGGATTTCGCTGGCACATCGATCTGGCAAAGCGGCTGCACAAGCCGCTGATGATTCACAATCGCGAGGCCGACGACGATCTGCTGGCCGTCCTGAAATCCGAAGGTGCCCCCGAGACCGTGATCTTCCATTGCTTCTCCTCGGGGCCGGAAATGGCGAGGTCCTGCATCGACGCGGGGTACGTGCTGAGCCTGTCCGGGACCGTCAGTTTCAAGAACGCTCGCGCTCTGCGAGAAGCGGCCGCACTGATCCCGGATGCGCAGTTGCTGGTGGAAACCGACGCTCCCTTTCTGACACCTCATCCGTACCGCGGGGCTCCGAACGAGTCCTACTGCCTGCCGTACACCGCTCGGGCGCTCGCGGAGATCCGGGGCCAGGATCCAGGTGAGCTTGCCGCCCACGCCACTGCCAATGCGGAACGGGTGTACTCACTCCCGTCGCGCCACTGACGGCAAGCCACAAGGCGGCTTCACTTACCACCGATTGCTTGCTTGGGTTGCGAGATGTCCATCGGTTCGTTACCGTACCGTGACCGACCGCCGGGCGTTTCGAACAGAAGGTAACGCTCCAGAATCCAGGAATCGCTTGTGTCTAGTATTGCCCGCCTTAACTCCACCAGGTCCTTGACCTTCTACCTGGTGGTCGCCGCGCTGCTGGCGACATTGATCGTCGGGGGCGTCACCGCCGTCGCTCGTCACAAAACCGTGACAATCGACGTCGATGGCGAGATGATCACGCTCAGCACGATGACGTCCGACGTCAACGGTGCGTTGGGTGCGGCTGGATACGAACCGAGCGACAAGGATCTCGTAGTACCTTCCGGCGATTCGTCGCTGTCCGACGGCGAGACGGTCGTCCTCCGGCGCGCTCGAGAACTGAGCGTGACGGTGGATGGTCAACCCCGAGCCGTCTGGACGACAGCATTGACGGTCGACGAAGCCCTTTCCCAGATGGATCTGGCCCAGGACGTGCACGTTTCCGCCTCCCGCGGTGAGCGACTGCCACTGGAAGGCACATCGCTGGAAATCGCACTGCCCAAGCAGGTCTCACTCGTCGACGGAGCTGCTCCGGCCACACCGGTGACCATGGCCGCACCTACCGTCCGGGAACTCCTCGAGCAGGCAGGCGCGCCACTCCAAGAAGCCGACACAGTGGTTCCTGCACCCGACGAGATCGTCACCGAGGGCGTGTCGATCATCGTCACCCGAGATCGAACCGAGACCAAGTCCGAGACCGCCGAGGTCGCGCCACTCGAGCAGCGTATCGAGGACCCGACGATGAACATGAGCAGCACCGTCGTCGAGAATCCCGGCGCAACCGGCATCTCCGACATCACCTGGGCGATCAACACCGTCAACGGCAAGGAAGTCGGCCGCGAAAAGGTCACCGAGACCGTCAAGGTGCCGGCGCAACCGAAAGTAGTTCGAGTCGGTGCCAAGCCGGGCACCGAGGTCCCGCCCGTCGAGAACGGCAGCACCTGGGACGCACTCGCACAATGCGAGGCAACCGGCAACTGGGCCATCAACACCGGCAACGGATTCTTCGGTGGAGTGCAGTTCGACCAGAACACCTGGGAGCGCCAAGGCGGCCTCAAGTACGCGCCCCGCGCTGACCTTGCGAGCCGCGAAGAACAGATCGCCATCGCCTCGGTGACGCAGAAGTCCCAGGGATGGGGAGCGTGGCCGGCATGCACCTCCCGCCTCGGCTACCGATGACAGGTGCGTAGAGTTTTCACAGTGCCAGAACATGTGCGGGAACCCGCGGCCCTGCTAGGGCCCGCGGAGGTGCGATCCCTCGCCGCCGAGTTGGACGTGCGTCCGACCAAGCAGCTCGGCCAGAACTTCGTCCACGACGCCAACACGGTGCGACGCATCGCGGCCGCAGCCGACATCTGTGGCAGCGACACCGTCCTCGAAGTCGGACCCGGCCTCGGCTCGCTGACGCTGGCGCTTCTCGATGTCGCAGACGCCGTCATCGCCGTCGAGATCGATCCGAAGCTGGCTGCACGGTTGCCGCAGACAGTGGCCGAGCGAGCGCCGTCGCTGGCCGACCGTCTCACCGTCGTCGAGTACGACGCACTACGAATCAAGGCCGCCGACATCCCGGGGGAGCCGGCTGCCCTCGTTGCGAATCTTCCCTACAACGTTGCGGTTCCGGTTCTACTGCACCTGTTTTCGGAACTGCCGTCGCTCCGCACTGCTTTGGTGATGGTCCAGGCGGAAGTAGCGGATCGACTCGCCGCAGACCCAGGCAACAAGATCTACGGCATCCCCAGCGTCAAGGCGGGATTCTTCGGAACCGTCAAGCGCGCAGGATCCGTCGGGCGTTCGGTGTTCTGGCCGGTGCCGAAAGTGGAGTCCGGGCTGGTACGGCTCGATCGGTACGCAGAGCCACCGTGGTCGATGGATGACGCCCATCGACGTGCCGTGTTCGCCGTCATCGATGCCGCATTCGCGCAACGTCGCAAAACCCTACGTGCAGCACTCAGCGGTTGGGCCGGCTCGCCCGTCATCGCGGAGCGCCGGTTACGAGAGGCCGGGATCGACCCATCTGCTCGCGGGGAAACCCTCGACGCCGCTGCCTACGTGCGGTTGGCGGCAACCGAAGCCTGACCTGCGGATCGCTTCGGTCCGTATCGCTTCGATGGTCCGCTCATACGATCAGATAACTTCAGTGGTTCATTCAAGCGCCCAACGGGTGAGCTTCAGCGCGCCCCGGCAGGTCACACCCCGTCAGCACCCGCTCGGTAGCGACGGCTGAGCATGGTGTGTCGCTCCGCGAGCACTCGGCATTCGTCGGCGAGTTGCGGCGGATCGAGGACCGTGAAGTCCGTGTCGAAGGCGGACAGCCATCGAGCGATCGACGGTAGTGAATCTCCGGCCAAGGCGAGGATGCAGGTCTCGTCGCTTTCGGACTCGAGAGTGCCCCATTCCGCGTCGACCATCGGCGCGATCGTCTCGATCGGTGCGTGCAGCCTTATCCGTGCCTGCACCTGAGCTAGTACACGGTTGATTCCGCGCGCGACGAATGCCGCTGCCCCGCCGTCGGGCAATTCTCGCGGGGTGAAGCGCGGACCCGTCGGGATCTTCGGTTGGAGCCGGTCGACGCGGAACGATCGCCAGTCCTGTCGAAACAGGTCCCATCCGAGCAGGTACCACCGGGAGCCCGCACGCACCAGGCTGTACGGCTCCACCTCGCGTCGGGTCTCGGTTCCGTCGTGGCTGCGGTAGTCGAATCGCAGTCGTTCGTGGCCATGGCACACGCCCGCAACCGCCGACAGCACAGCAGCGTCGACGGCGGATCGTGCGGCCGGACGGTCTACGACGTCGATGCGCAGTGCGTCGAGTCGGTGCCGAATGCGCGACGGCATCACCTGGCGCAACTTGGTCAGGGCGCGTAACGACGCCTCTCCGATGCCCGCTACCGAGCCGCCTGCGGCCGATTGGAGTCCGAATGCCACTGCGAGTGCTTCGTCGTCGTCGAGCAGCAGGGGCGGCATTTCGGCGCCCGCACCCAGCTGATAGCCGCCGCCCACGCCTGCGGTGGCGTGGACCGGGTATCCGATCTCGCGGAGCTTGTCTACATCGCGTCTGACCGTGCGCGGGGTGACGTTCAGTCGGTCCGCGAGGTCGGCTCCCGCCCAGTCACGTCGTGTCTGGAGCAGGGACAGCAACTTCAGAAGTCGTGCCGAAGTTTCCCGCATACCCTGATAATGGCAGAAATTGCGGACCGATACTGTCCGCAGCCGGGATGATCCGGGAGTTAGGACGGCCACACGAATGTGGGGTCCCTCGATTTCTCCACTACTGTTGACCCTCGTGCTCTCAGTCGTCCCCAGCCCCGTAGTCGTCAGGGCTCCGTCCAAGGTGAATTTGCACCTCTCGGTCGGTGACCTGCGCAAGGATGGCTATCACGAGCTCACCACGGTCTTTCAGGCGCTGTCGTTGGCCGACGAAGTCTCGGTGGTGCCGGCTCGGGCCTTGCGCGTGACCGTTCGCGGCGATGATGCGCGGTCGGTTCCGACCGACGAGCACAACCTGGTGTGGAAGGCAGCTGTCCTGCTGGCCGACGCCGTCGGACGTGAGCCGGGCGTCGAAATCACCATCGACAAGGGCATCCCGGTGGCAGGCGGTATGGCAGGTGGGAGCACGGACGCGGCGGCGACGCTCGTCGCGCTCAACGCCCTGTGGGATCTGGACCTCTCCCGAGCGGAGTTGACCGATCTGGCCGCCAAGCTCGGCAGCGATGTCCCGTTCGTTTTGCACGGCGGAACTGCGATGGGGACCGGCCGAGGGGAGAAGCTGCTTCCGATCCTCTCGCGCAACACATTCCATTGGGTACTCGCGTTGGCCAAGGGCGGACTGCAGACCCCTGCCGTGTTCGCCGAGCTGGATGAGCTGCGCGCAAAGGGCAACCCGCCGCGCCTCGGTGAGCCCGAGGCACTGATGCATGCGCTCGCGACCGGTGATGCGAATGCGCTTGCGCCGCTTCTCGGTAACGATCTCCAGGCTGCTGCGCTGTCGCTGCTTCCGCAACTGCGCCGGACCTTGCGCGCAGGGGTGAGCGCCGGCGCTCTGGCCGGGATCGTCTCCGGGTCGGGTCCCACGTGCGCTTTTCTGTGTGCCGACGCTGATACCGCAGTGTCGGTCAGTGCTGAACTATCCGGTGCGGGTGTCTGCCGCACCGTACGTGTCGCGAGTGGCCCGGTTCCCGGCGCTCGCGTAGTAACTAGTGAATCGATTGGTTTCTCCTGATGGTCAATCTCGTCAATCTCGAAAACGTCTCCAAGTCTTTCGGCGTCAAACCGCTGCTCGATGGAGTGTCCCTCGGTGTTCAGGAGGGCGAACGCATCGGCATGGTCGGCCTCAACGGTGGTGGTAAGACCACCACGCTCGAGGTCCTCGCCGGCATCGAGCCGCCCGACTCGGGGCGGGTCAGTCGGGTCGGTGGACTGCGGATGGCCGTGGTCACCCAGCGCGGTGTGCTGCCTCCGGGTTCGACCGTCGGGCAGGTCGTTCTCGACCCACTCGGCATGGCCGAGCACGAGTGGGCAGGCGACTCGCGCGTACGTAACATCCTGACCGGCATCGGTATTGCCGACCTCGGTCCTATCGGTAGCTCAGGGCTCGATGCGTCCATCGACAACCTGTCCGGCGGCGAGCGCCGAAGAGTCGCGTTGGCGGCGGCGCTCGTCCAGGATCTCGACCTGTTGGTGCTCGACGAGCCGACCAACCATCTCGACGTGGAAGGCGTGCAGTGGCTCGCCGCGCATCTGGTGTCGCGTCGGAGCGCTCTCGTCGTCGTCACTCACGATCGTTGGTTCCTCGATACGGTGGCGAACCAGACGTGGGAGGTCGTCGGCGGCGGCGTCGAAACCTACGAGGGTGGATACAACGACTGGGTGTTCGCCCGTGCCGAGCGCAGCAGGCAGGCCGACGCTTCCGAGGAGCGTCGACGCAATCTTGCGCGCAAGGAGCTGGCGTGGTTGCGTCGCGGCGCACCGGCCCGGACCTCGAAGCCCAAGTACCGGATCGAAGCCGCCGAAGCGTTGATCGCCGACGTGCCTGCGCCGCGCGACTCCGTTGCCTTGGCGTCGTTCGCGCAGCGTCGCCTCGGCAAGGTCGTCATCGAACTGGAAGATGCGCGACTCGAAACTCCGGACGGCCGTGAACTGGTCCGTGACTTCACCTGGCGTCTTGCGCCGGGTGAACGAGTGGGTCTGGTCGGGGTGAACGGTTCCGGTAAGACCACGCTCCTGCGCACTCTTGCCGGTGAGTTGGAACCCGCCGCCGGCAAGCGTATTCAAGGTCAGACCGTCAAGATCGGTTGGCTCAAGCAGGAATTGGACGATCTGCCCAAGAAGCTGCGAGTTCTCGACGCAGTCAAAGAGGTAGCTGAGCGAATTACCCTGGGCGACAAAGAGGTATCGGCGGGTCAGCTCGCCGAACGCCTCGGGTTCACCCCGGCCCGTCAGCGCACTCCGGTCGGTGATCTGTCCGGCGGTGAGCGTCGACGCCTGCAGCTCACACGGGTATTGATGGCGGAACCCAACGTGCTGTTGCTCGACGAGCCCACCAACGATCTAGATATCGACACACTGCAACAGCTCGAGGACCTGCTCGACGGCTGGGCAGGGACCATGGTGGTCATCAGTCACGACCGGTACCTCATCGAGCGGATCTGTGACTCGACGTGGGCGCTGTTCGGTGATGGCAAGCTGACCAACCTTCCTGGTGGCATCGAGGAGTACTTGCGTCGCCGCGCGGTGATGGCGGCTGAAGCCACACCGGATTCGCTGACTACCGGCGGTGTCGTCAAGACCGCTGTGCGTGATGCCGGATCCGAGAGGGCTGCTCGTAAGGAGCTCAGCAAACTGGAGAAGTCCGTCATTCGTTTGTCGAAGCGGGAAGCGGAGCTGCACGCCGAACTGGCGGAGGTGGCCACCGATCCGGGCAAGCTCGTCGCATTGGACAACGAGCTCAAGCAGGTGGTGGCGGACAAGGACGTCGCTGAGGAGCGTTGGATGGAGTTGGCCGCCGAGCTGGAGTGACCTGCACATGATGGCGGGGCACGACGGCAGTAGGTACTTTCGAGAGCAGGACGGTTCGGCGGACCGCGCACACCGGATACGAGAGGACCTACGAGTACATCGTGTCCACACTTTTCATACCCAGCTTCCAGCTGAAGGCCGAGATGGAGTCCACTCAGTGACGTCCGTGGTGCGCAAGGCCATGGGTGATTCGTTCGAGGATCTACATCCCAAGGTCCAATGGCGCTTCGGGCTGTCCGCGGCGGACGGGCTCTGCCAGATCGGCGTCGGCGTCATGGAAGAGATGACCCATTCGGTGTTGGTGCCGCGCCCCGTTCTGTCGCTCGGGGCCCGCCGGGGTTTGTTCCCCGGGGGCCGAGGAACCGACATTCCCTTCACCGTCGCCAACTACGCTTACACCGACGATCTCGGTCGGGAGACGATGTCGTTCGTGCGCCGGTTTGCCTTCGTCGGAAAGCCGCAGGGCATGAACTCGGTGATGGTCACACCGGCTGTGTCCCAGGGGCATGATGTTGCGCTGGACTATCTGGGATACAACTCGGACATGCTGGTACACACTCGATGCAGCGCGGACTCCGATGGTGGAATCCTGCTCGAGAGCGGTGCTCCACGGATACGCGGGCTACATGTCCCTGCGTTTGCGTCTGCCCTGACAACCGGACGTGAGTGGTGGGACGAGGGCGAGCAGCGTCATCGCATTCAGATCGACGTCACCAGCCCGATATTGGGTCGGCTGTTCCACTACCGAGGATGGTTCACAGCCGAAGAACAGCCGTGTGCTGCCGCTGACATTCCCGAAGATGCACGGCCGTCGCGGCTGGAAGAGCACGAATAGCCCTGGAAGCGGTGAAACCCTCTGGTACTGGACATGGTCGAGCCAGAGGGTTCCGTCACATGCGGTGAGAGATCAGCGGTAGCCCTTGGCCGGGTTGAGCAGATCGAGCACGATGGTCTGTCCGTTGGACCGGACATGGATCTCAGGGTTCTGCAACCCACCTGAGGTGAGGTACTCGCCGAGAAGCTGAAGTAGCTCGTCGGGACCGACCGAGGTGTCTGGCGTACGGATGTCACCGGTGCGGCTGCCCAGCTCGTTCTGAGTGAGTCGGCCCGCTATGCGTACCGACGCAACACCCATAGCGGTCCGGCGGTCGGGTGCCGCGCCGCGCGCCGGGCTCGACGAAGGGCCGCTGCCGGCGCCGTTCGATGCGTAAGTGCTCGATCGGCCGTTGGTCGGCAGGCCGTGCTCGGAGATCTGATCGCTAGTAGTCACTTCAACCTCGTTCGAATCTTTGGACGGCTGCTCGGGGCCGGCACTTGCGGGTTCCTGCTTCATGCCCGACTGCTCCACTTCCTGACTGATCGCAGGCTTTGTGGGTGTAGTGGGTGCCGTCTCGACGGGATCCTTCGCCGGGGGCGTGGCGGTCTTCGGATTGGTCGATGCAGGCGACTCAGCCCAAGGCGGCAAGATGTCTGCGGCCAATTTCGGGCTCGGCGTACTCAACCGGTGGGCCGGTGTTTGGCCGATCTTGATTCCCGCCTGCGGATAGCTGGAACCCTGCGTCATAGAAGACCTCGCGTCGTGAAGAACCTGTGTCATGCCACGTCTCGGCGTGCAATGCTCTGCACTCGAGAATGAAACGTACCCGAAGCCCGTTCGGACTTCGGAAGCGTAACACTATGACTGTTTAGCCGGTCCGATTGCGAGTATTTTCCCGTTGCAGGTCACTCACCCGCAGCGACGAGGGGCTCCAGCGTCAGCTCGGGCATCTCCTTCTGGAGATACTGCAGACGCCACTTGTCGCTGACGAGAGCGAGCAGCACGCCGTCCGTCCGCGTGAAAACCTCCACCCCGCGCTGGCGACCCAACTCGACCGCAGACTCGGTGTCGGTCCGACGAGCGAGTGAATAGCCCAAGGGCTCCAGACGAGCATCGACACCGAACTCAGCTTTCATTCGGGCCATGACCACCTCGAACTGCATAGGACCGACAGCTGCGAGAACCGGCGAAGCGTCACCGCGAATATCGTTGCGCAACACCTGAACAACGCCCTCGGAGTCCAACTGCTCCACGCCGCGACGGAACTTCTTGTACTTGTCGGCGCTGTCCACGCGCAACAGTGCGAAGTGCTCGGGCGCGAACGAAGGAATCGGCGGGTACTCGACCTTCTTCTCCGTGTACAACGTGTGCCCAGGCGCGAGCGCAGTGGCGTTGACGAGTCCCACGACGTCGCCGGGATACGCGTGCTCGACGGTGGTCCGCTCCCGGCCGAACACGGTCAAGGCGTACTTGGTGGTGAACGGCTTACCGGTCTGCGAGTGCGTTACGACCATACCGCGCTCGAATACGCCCGACACGACGCGCATGAACGCCAACCTGTCCCGGTGCGCAGTATCCATTCCAGCCTGCACCTTGAACACCACAGCGCTGAACGGATCGGTCACATCCCTCGCCGTGCCC
Organism: Rhodococcus sp. H29-C3; assembly: GCF_030063405.1. Taxonomy (NCBI): domain Bacteria; kingdom Bacillati; phylum Actinomycetota; class Actinomycetes; order Mycobacteriales; family Nocardiaceae; genus Rhodococcus; species Rhodococcus sp. H29-C3. The sequence goes on from NZ_JASITC010000003.1 coordinate 462,268, forward strand.
TTGACGTCTTCCCTCGGTCCTGGCTGAGGCGCAAGCGCCACCAGGGTGTCCAGGATCTGGCGAACCCCGAAGTTTAGCATCGCCGAACCGAAAATGACCGGTGACGTCTGGCCGGCGAGGAACATTTCCTGGTCGTGGCCCTGGCCGCTTAGAACCAGGAGTTCGCTCTCTTCCACTGCCGTGTCCCACTCGATGCCCTCACGCGCAGCGGCAGCGTCGGCATCCATCAATTCCTCGGGGGCGATCGTTGCGCCACCAGCGGTGCGAGTGAATCGGATGTAATTGCCTGCCCTGACGTCGAGCAGGCCGCGGAAGTCCCCTGCGATGCCGACAGGCCAGTACAACGGCGTCGGTGTCAGTCCGATGCGCTGTTCGATCTCGTCGAGGAGTTCGAGTGGTGACTGGCCCGGCCGGTCCCACTTGTTGATGACGGTGATGACCGGAATGCCGAACTGGCGGCAGACCTGAAAGAGCTTGAGCGTCTGTGGTTCCAGACCCTTGGCTGCATCGATGAGCATCACTGCCGCATCGACAGCGGTCAGAACCCGGTAGGTGTCCTCGGAGAAGTCGGCGTGGCCGGGAGTGTCCACGAGGTTGATGACGTTGATCTCGTCGACGCTCGGGTCGAGCTGGTAGTTGAACTGCAGCGCGGTCGAACTCACCGAGATGCCGCGTGCCTTCTCCATCTCCATCCAGTCCGAGACCGTGGCGCGTCGACCGGCTTTGCCATGGGTGGCGCCCGCTTCCGAGATCACTCGCGCGTGCAGTGCGAGCGCTTCGGTCAGCGTGGACTTACCGGCGTCGGGGTGGGAGATGACGGCGAAGGTGCGCCTGCGACGGACTTCGTGGACGAGTTCCTTGTGCGGGTTCTTCGGCTGCGCCGTCGACTCGGTGGCGGTACTGCTCTTGTCGACCGGAGCGTCTACCGAATCGGGCGGCGTACTCAAACGAACCTCAATCTCACGTTGTGCGGCATCGGGCTCGTACCAGGGTACTCGGACGAATCAGCGGTAACGGTTCACCTCCGCGCGAGGATTGAATAACCTGAACACCACCTGCCGCGACCAGGCTCGCTCGACGAGGAGATGGCATTGAGTAAGTTCACCGAAGAAATGTTCGCGACGGCAAAATCCAGTCGTCGCGGACTCGTGACCGGCGAGCCTGACCAGCCGCTCCGTCAGTCCTGGGGTGAGATCCACCAGGATGCGCGCGCGATGGCAGGCGCTCTGGCCGAGGCAGGCATCGGGCACGGAGACGCGATCGGTGTCCTCGCCGGGCAGCCGGTGGACATCGCACCCGCCTGTCAGGCGACGTGGATGCGGGGCAGCTCGGTCACGATGCTGCATCAGCCGACGCCGAGGACCGACCTTGCCGTGTGGGGGCAGGACACCGAATCCGTCGTGAAGATGATCGACTGCAAGGCCGTCGTTCTCGGCGCTCCATTCGACGTCGCCGCGCCGATTCTGGAGGAACGAGGTATCGCCGTATTGAAGATCGAAGACATGCGTCGCGGCACTCCCGTCGACCCGATCGACACCTCGGAGTCCGACATCGCGCTCCTACAGTTGACCTCTGGGTCCACCGGGTCACCCAAAGCGGTGCGGATCACCCATGAAAACTTTTTCGTCAACGCGTACGCCATGATCGATCGGATCGAGTTCGACGTCGACCGCGATGTGATGGTCAGCTGGCTGCCGTTGTTCCACGACATGGGTATGGTCGGGTTCCTCACCGTACCCATGCAGGTCGGTGCCGAGGTCGTCAGCATCACCCCACTCGACTTCCTGCGGTCGCCACTGCTGTGGGCCAAGCTGATCGACAAGTACCGCGGAACTGTCACGGCGGCACCGAATTTCGCCTACTCACTGCTCGCTCGACGGCTACGGCAAGCCGATGACGATTTCGATTTGGATCTGAGTTCACTGCGCTACGCCTGGAACGGCGCCGAGCCGGTCGATCCGGACACGATGATCGCGCTCGCCGAGGCCGGGCGGCCGTATCAACTCGACCCGCTGGCCCTTGCCCCTGTCTACGGTATGGCGGAAACGACTCTGGCCGTATCGATTCCGGATCCACTGCAAGGACAGGTGCTCGACGTCGTCGATGCAGACCTACTCGAGGCGATAGGTCGGGCAGTACCGGCTACCAAAGGCAACGTGCGGACCCTGGCGACGCTCGGCAAGATGGTGCCGAACCTCGAAGGGCGCGTGGTGGACAAGGAAGGGCAGGTACTGACACCGCGTGGTGTCGGCATCATCGAAGTACGCGGTAAAGCGGTGACTCCCGGATACATCACCGTCGACGGCCCGGTAGCAACCCAGGACGAGGACGGCTGGCTCGATACCGGTGACGTCGGCTATTTCACCGAGGACGGTCTCGTCGTGGTGTGTGGGCGTATCAAGGACGTCATCATCATGGGCGGCCGCAACATCTATCCCACCGACATCGAGCGGGCTGCAGGGTCGGTGCGCGGAGTACGCCCGGGCAATGCCGTCGCAATCCGTCTCGACTCCGGTGACAAGCGGGAAAGTTTCGCAGTTGCCGTGGAAACCAACGATTTTCGTGATCCAGAGGAGGTCAAGCGGATCGAGCGTGAAGTGGTCCACGCCGTGCACTCGGAGGTAGGCGTGCGGCCCCGCACGGTCGCTGTCCTGGGACCTGGGTCGATCCCGAAGACGTCCTCGGGCAAGCTCCGTCGGGCCAATTCGGCTGCGTTACTGGGGTAGCGCGCACCCTTTTTGTAAAGCGCACACACCTGCTCGGATGCGAGCAGGGCGCGCAGGTTGGGAAAAACGGTGTTAGCTTCAGCGCGGCAAGCTCAGCGCGGATGAACTTGGTTCTGCGCAGCTTCGAGCCCGTCGCGCAGAAGCAGTTCCGCCGCATCGGCAGCTTCCTCGCAGATCACGCCGAGATCCTTGCGTTCGGCTGCGGAGAACGGCTTCAGGACGTACGCGGCAGCATCCATTCGACCCGGCGGTCGGCCGACCCCGACGCGCGTGCGCAGATAGTCCTTGGTGCCCAGCTGCTGCGAAATCGAACGCAGACCGTTGTGTCCGCCCTCGCCGCCGCCGAGCTTGAGGCGAATCGATCCGAACTCGATGTCCAGTTCGTCGTGCACGATCACGATATTGCCCGGATCTACGGAAAAGAACCGCGCAAGTGCGGCCACCGGTTGGCCCGACAGGTTCATGAACGTTCGCGGCTTGGCCACCACGACTGGTCGATCGCTCAGGCGGGCCTGAATCACCTCGGAATTGGACTTCTTGTGAGAAGAAAACTTTGCACCGATGCGAGCGGCCAACACGTCGGCGACCAAAAAACCCACGTTGTGCCGCGTCGCCTCGTATTGCGGTCCGGGGTTCCCGAGTCCGACGATCAGGGCTGGCTCTACATTCACAGCGACCATGCTTCCATTGCGTGACAAACAACGACGCGCCGCTCCCCAGTGCAGGGGAACGGCGCGTCGGCGGTAAAAGGGCTGAGATCAGCTCTCGGACTCTTCCGAGCTTTCCTCGGCTGCTTCCTCAGTGGCCTCGCCGGTCGGCTCGGTGCCTTCGCCTTCGGCCTCGAGGTCCTCTTCGGACGGAGCCTCGACGACATTGACGAGCAGCATTTCGACGTCGGACACCAGGGTGACGTTCTCAGGCAGCGTGACGGCGCCTGCGAGGATCTGAGTTCCGGCTTCGAGGCCCTCGACCGAGACGGTGATCGACTCGGGGATCGACAATGCGTCGGCGTCGATTTCGATGACGGTCGAGTCGGTGTAGACCAGGGTGCCTGCAGCGGCGTCGCCCTCGATGAGGACGTTGACCTCTACGGAGACGCGCTCGCCCTTCTTGAGGACGAGGAGGTCGGCGTGCTCGATGCTGCGGCGGATCGGGTGCACGACGATGTACTTGGTGAGTGCGACCTGCTCTGCGCCGTCGATGTCGAGCGTCAGCACGGCGTTGGTGCCGTGGTTACGGAGCACGGCAGCGAAGGCGCGGGAATCGAGTGCGAGGTGCTGCGGGTCGGTTCCGTGTCCGTACAGAACGGCAGGAACAAGGCCGTCGCGACGTGCGCGGCGGGCTGCACCCTTACCGAATTCGGTGCGAACGATCGCCTTGAGGTTGTTAACAATTTGCGCCATGTGGTGAATGCTCCTGGTGTATCGCTTGTGGCGGATAAGACTCGTCGGGGCTGACACGTACGAGCAAGGCCAGGGGCCGAGCCGCGTCGATCACGGTAGTTCCTGTGTAGGTTCTACCCTCGCCGAGACAACCCGGAAGACTTTACACGACGGCTCTACCAACACTGCGAGTGCATCCGTAACTCACCGGTCCCGGAGCACTTCGATCATCTCGTCCAGCTGCGCGAATGTGACGAAATAGTGTGGTGACGCCCGTACGACGGCGTCGAGCTTCCGACGCGTCATGTCGACAAGTGTCGAGCTGCGGGGACTCACGGTGACCGTGACACCCTGCTCTGCCAGGAGGTCGCGGACGTCGGTCGGCGCGAGCTCCGCGACTGTGAAGGACACGATGCCGCTTGTGCGGTCGCCCAGATCGTGTACCGACACGCCATCGACACCCCGTAGCGCTGTGCGCAGGTATTCGGCACGCTGAGATATCGCTTCTTCTGCGTTGTCGATGCCGATGTCGAGCAAGTAGTCGACGGCCGTACCGAGCGCTAGTCGAGCTGCGACGTCGCATTCCCAGAATTCGAATCGAGTGACGTCAGGCGCCAGTCGGTACTCGGACTCGCCGACCCACTGGGCGCTGTGTAGGTCGAGGGCGGGCGGCTCCAGAGATGCGGACAGTTCCGGGCGCAGGTACAGGAAGCCGGTTCCACGGGGCCCGCGTAGCCATTTTCGTCCGGTTGCGCTCAGAGCGTCCACTCCGAGCTCGGCGACATCTACGCGAATTTGACCGATCGATTGACACGCGTCGAGCAATACGAGTGCGCCGAATCGATGCACCAGATCGGCCACTGCACGCGCCGGATTGATCAGACCGCCGTTGGTCGGAGCGTGCACGAGCGAGACAATTCGGACGCGTTCGTCGAGCATTGCTTCGAGCGCGAGGAGATCTATCTGCCCTGTCGGATCACTCGGCATGATCTCGACCCGCGCGCCCGTCGCCGCAGCGCGTTGCAGAGCTGCGATCGCGTTGCTCGCGTACTCCACTTCGCACATCAGAATTCGATCACCCGCGGTCAGTGGAATCGAATAGAAGAAGTCGCTCCATGCGCGGGTTGAACTGTCGCTCAACGCAATATCCGACGCCTGAGCGCCGATCAACGTCGCGATCGAAGTCTTGACGGCGGCGAGATCGTGCGTGCGCTCGATGGCAGCGCGGTAACCCCCGACGACGGCTTCACGACGCAAATGCGCAACGGCTGTCTCGACGACGGGGGTCGGAGGCAACGAGGACCCTGCACTGTCGAGGAAGACCGAGGTCTCTGCAGCAGGGGTGTCGCGGCGAATTCTCTCGGGATCCAACACCGTAAGTGTGCCTTCCTGTACGAGAAAGTTGTCGGTGCGCTGTGATGCACTTCTGGTTATTGTCGATGCAGGGTTCCACAGTATCCGCGTTTCGTGCAGCACGGCCCTGGGTAGTTCGAGCTCTGGGGTAGTCCGATCCACATTCGTACAGAAGCGCGGTTCATGCGAGGAGGCACTTTTGTCGTCCAACGAGAAGTCGCTCGGGCTGAGTTCTCGGCCTGCGGCCGAGGCCTATGTGTCGCGGGTCTGCTTCAAGCTCGGGCCGCCTCAGCTCATCGGTGCCGAATTGGAATGGTTGACTTTTGCCGAGGACGGAGACAGACCGTCCCTCGAACATCTTGCCGCCGCGCTGGGGGACTACGCACCGCGCAGCATCGCACCTGATTCACCCGCCCTGACGTTGCCGGGCGGAAGCGCCGTCACTATCGAACCGGGCGGCCAGATCGAACTCTCCAGCTCACCGCATGCGTCGGTGACCGAACTGCAGAGCGCGTTGGATTCGGACTCCCGTGTAGTCACCGCCGTCATGGAAGCGGGCGGCATCTATATGGCATCGATGCCCGCAGACACCGAGCGTGAAGCGCGCAGAGTGCTGGTCCTTCCGCGCTACTGCGCAATGGAAAATCGCTTCACCACCATCGGCCCGTTCGGAAAGCTGATGATGTGCAACACCGCTGCAGCTCAGGTCAGCGTCGACGCAGGAGTCGATCGTGCCGAGGTCGCTGCACGGTGGGAGATGTTGGAGGCCGTCGGTCCCGCATTCGTGGCCGCGTTCGCTTCCTCGCCTCGTCTACGGGGCGCACCGAAAGGCACCTGGGCGTCGCAACGCATGCGTACCTGGCTCGAACTCGACGACAGTCGTACCGAAGTTCCCGCCACCGGTGATCCCATTGCGGACTATGCGAGATGGGCGCTCGACGTTCCGCTGCTGTGCATTCGTAGCGAAGGGGAAAGCTGGGAGGCGCCGTTCGGATCGACGTTTGCAGATTGGCTTGCAGGAGATGTCGCTGAACTGGCCGAACGGCAGCCGACCACTGCCGACCTCGACTACCACCTGACCACACTGTTTCCGCACGTCCGCGCCTGCGGACACCTCGAGATTCGTTACCTCGACGCCCAACCCGACGGGCAATGGGTCGTTCCGGCGTCCGCGTTCGAATCGTTGTTGTCGACTCCGGACGTCGTCGAAGCGGCAACCGCGCTCGCGCACCGGACTGCAGGCCGATGGATCGATGCCGCACAGTCCGGGTTGGCGGATGCCGACCTACGTGAGACTGCCGTCGAGCTGCTGCGGTTGTCTGCAAGCGCGGGAGGTGATCACGCGGGCTCGTTGTCAGTGGCCTCTGAGCGATGTCGCCGGGGGGAGTCGCCCGAACCAGGAGACGCAGTGGCCCGTTCGATCAACGCGGGCCATTCCATGAGCAAGGAGACGGTGTCATGACAGTCGAGCAGCTTCGTGATCGAGTCGAGGCCGTGCTTACCCGTAGTCGTGCACGTAGTGCGCTGCTGACCGAGAGTGTCGACGAAAAAGAGCTGACCGCGCAGCACTCGCCACTGATGAGCCCGTTGGTGTGGGACCTCGCGCACATCGGCAATCAGGAGGAATTGTGGCTCGTCCGCGACGTCGGCGGCCGTGATCCGGTTCGCCAGGACATCGACGAGCTGTATGACGCGTTCAAGCACTCGCGTTCGAGCCGCCGGTCGCTGCCTCTGTTGTCACCGGATGAGGCTCGTGCCTACATCGGCACCGTGCGAGAGAAGGTGTGGGACATTCTCTCGTCCAGCCCGCTCGACGGGCGCAGACTCGAGCAAGATGCATTCGCGTTCGGCATGGTTGCGCAGCACGAACAGCAGCACGACGAGACGATGCTTGCGACGCACCAGCTTCGGCTTGGGCCGGCGGTCCTGTCGGCGCCCGAGCCGCCCGCCCCGACCGTCGAAGCGACGGGCGAGGTCGTGATCGAGGGCGGCCCGTTCACGATGGGCACCACTTTCGATCCGTGGGCCCTCGACATCGAACGGCCGGCGCACTCGGTGTTCGTTCCCACGTTCGCCCTCGACGTCGCACCGGTCACCAACGGTCGGTATGTGGACTTCATCGAAGACGGTGGTTACGACCGAGAAGATCTGTGGAGCGAGCGCGGTTGGTCACACCGGATCGCCGAGGGACTTCGAGCGCCGTTGTTCTGGGAGCGTGACGCAGGTGGTGCGTGGTGGCGTCGCCGATTCGGTGTCACGGCCCCGATTCGACCGAGCCAGCCTGTGGTTCACGTCGGCTTCTTCGAGGCAGAGGCCTACGCGCGCTGGGCAGGCAAGCGCTTACCGACCGAGGCCGAGTGGGAGAAGGCGGCGCGTTTCGACTCGTCGACCGGCTCGGTCCGCAAGTATCCGTGGGGAGATGCAGAGCCGACGCCATCCCACGCAAATTTGGGTCAGCGGCATCTGGAACCGGCCGACATCGGGGCCTATCCAGCGGGGGCGACACCGCAGGGTGTGCAGCAACTCATCGGTGACATGTGGGAGTGGACGTCTTCGGATCTGGAGCCCTACCCGGGATTCGAGCCCTTCCCGTATGCCGAATATTCCGAGGTGTTCCTCCGCGGTGACTACAAGGTGTTGCGCGGAGGTTCGTTCGGTACCGACGAGGTCGCATGCCGAGGCACGTTCCGGAATTGGGACCACCCGATTCGTAGGCAGATCTTTGCCGGCTTTCGGTGCGCACGCGATGTCGAGTCACGCTGAATGTGTCGTCATCTCGGTTACCTCGGCCCGCAGCGTAGCGTCGCTGACGCTGTGACAGTGGGTAGCAATTCGCTGCGTGTTCAATCGTGGGCGCCCAAGGACATGCGGGGCGGGGGCACCATCAATGCCGACGGCTTCGGTGCCGCGTGGTGGGATGCAGATACCGTGCGCAGCTACCGAAATCCGATGCCGATCTGGTCGGACCCAGCTGTCGACGAGGTCCTCGTCGCCGCACGGTCGACGGCGATCGTTGCGGCAGTGCGCTCGGCGACCGTCGGAATGCCGGTGGAGCGCAGTGCGTGTGCCCCGTTCACGGATGGCACCTGGGCCTTCAGTCACAACGGTGTCGTCTTCGGTTGGCCGGAGGTGATGACGGACCTCGCCGAGCAAGTGCCGTTGGCGGACCTCCTGCGTCTACCGGCACCGACGGATTCGGCAGCATTGTGGGTCATCCTGCAAAACCTTCTTCGTGAGCACGAACCGGATAAGGCGTTGCGCATCCTGGTGAACCGCGTCGAATCCGTTTCGCCGAGTCCGCGGCTGAATCTTCTGCTCTCCGACGGGCAGACGCTCTATGCCACCACCGTCTATCACTCGTTGTCCGTACTGCGAAGCGAAAACGCGGTCACTCTCGCGTCCGAACCGCTGGACGACGATCCGTCGTGGGAACCGATTACGGACCACCAGTTCGTGGTGGCCCGGCCCGGCTACCTCGATATCACCGACCTCGATTGAAGGAGCATTTTCGTGTCAGATAGTGCGTTGGATGTCCACATCTCGCCGGAACGGTTACTGGAGGACTTGCGATCAGATGTGAGGCAGGGTCTGACTGCGTCGCCGAAGTGGCTCTCGCCCAAGTGGTTCTACGACGCCACCGGCAGTGAATTGTTCGAGCGGATCACCGAGTTGCCCGAGTACTACCCGACTCGAACAGAGCGGGCACTCATCGAGGCCCATGCACAAGACATCGCCGAGCGCACCGACGCGGCGATCCTCGTCGAACTCGGTTCCGGTTCTTCGGAGAAGACCAGATTGCTGATCGAGGCCGGAATCAAACATGGCTCGCTTGCAAAGTACGTTCCGCAGGATGTCTCACAGTCGGCGTTGTCCGGCGCAATCGAGCAGATTTCGCGCGAATTTCCCGCGCTCGAAGTCCATGGGATCGTCAGCGACTTCACGGACACCTTGCAGAATCTGCCCGCCGACGGGCGGAGAACCATCGCCTTCCTCGGCGGCACGCTCGGTAATTTGACTCCCGAGGAGCGTGCGGGGTTCCTGTCCGACATCGCCAGTGCACTGATAGCCGATGAATTTCTTGTCCTCGGAGTGGGCCTCGTCATCGACCCGGATATTCTGGTCCCGGCATACGACGATGCAGCGGGTGTGACGGCAGAGTTCAACGTGAACGTGCTGTCGGTACTCAACGATCGGCTAGGGGCGAATTTCGATCGCTCCCAGTTCGAACACGTTGCGGTGTGGGATGCGGACAACGAGTGGATCGAAATGCGCCTTCGTGCGAAAGAGGCTCAGCACATTGTCATCGCGGACCTCGCCCTCGATATCGAATTCGCCAAGGGCGAGGAGTTGCGCACCGAGATCTCGGCCAAATTCCGGCAAGAGGGGATAACGGCAGAACTGGCCGACGCAGGCTTCGGTGTCGACCAGTTCTGGACGGACCCGCAGGAACAATTTGCCCTGATCCTTGCTCGTCGCGGCCGCTGAACCTTTCCCGCCCGCATCGCTCGTCCCGACGGCCCGTGGCCGGCGCTGGTAGTAATGAGGTTGGTACCACGCGATAAAGATCGGACTGGACGATGTCGAACAAAATTGTGTCCACTATCGCTCAGGTGGCCGAGTCAGGCTTGGGCATCGTCGGTGTCCGCGTCGGCACCGAGGAACCCGCTCACACCAGTCGGCGACTGACCGATGAGGTGGAAATCCGTCGCTACGACCCGCGAATTGCGGCATCGACCACGGTCCATGCCGACGAAGAACAAGCACGCCGGGACGGGTTCCGTCGCCTCGCCGGTTACATCTTCGGTGGCAACACGGGCTCGCAGAAGGTCGCCATGACCGCGCCCGTCAGTCAATCGTCCGCCGACTCCCAGCGGATCGCGATGACCGCACCGGTGTCGAGCAGCGCCGACCGCGACAGCTGGGTAATCCGGTTCTTCATGCCGTCCACTTGGACGATGGACACGTTGCCGACGCCCAATGGCGACCGCGTGAAGTTGGTCGAGGTTCCGGCGGAGACGGTCGCCGTGCTGCGCTTCAGCGGTGGCCGTGGTCGGGACAACGTTGCGCCGCAGATCGAGAAATTGTCAGAAGTGCTGCGCGCCCACAACATCGAGATGTCGAACGAGCCGATGACGTGGTTCTATGATCCGCCCTGGACGCTGGCATTCCGGCGTCGCAACGAGGTGGTTGTGTCGGTGCCCGAAGGTTCCTGAGCGTCGACTCGGGTGTACCGGCACGGCAGGTGAGGCGATGCCGGTGAGTGCTCGGTTTCTTTTTCGACCGGCAACGCGACTACCCCCTGTGTGCCACCCTCCCTCGAACACACATGCTTCGGTGTGCGGAGGGAGGGGAAGTCAGCTGGTACGGCGGCGAGCCTTTTCGAGCGCGCCCAGTGTGCCCATCACACTTGTGCGCTGACTGGTGAGGTCCTTGAGCCGCGCACGGGCCGGCAATCCGGAGCTACCGTCGAGTGCGGCGATCTTCTCGTCGATGCTCGCCAACTGCTCGAGGAGTTTCTGTCCACGTGACTGAAGTTCGATCAGGTCGACACTGCTCACACCTGCCTGGGATTTCTTGGGGGCGGCTTTCCCCGATGCAGATGCCGACGTCGGCGCTGCGGCAACTGCGGCAGCTGCCCTGGGCCGCAAAGCTTTGCGCACGGCGGCAGGATCGGGAAGCTTCTCGAGACGGATGCGATTCAGAACCTCACGTGCGTCGCGGGCAGTGACGCGGTACTCGCGCTCTTCCTCGTCTTCGGACGCGAGGGTCCCGCCGAGGGGGCGCAAACCATACATTCCGATGAAGTGCTTGGCCTCATCGATGATGGCTTCGTGTTCGCGGCACTGGCCGCAGCGTGGCTCGTTTCGATACATTTCGATCGAATCGGTGCTCCCACACCACACGCACGCGCCCGGAGTCCAGCGGGCGATTCGGACGGTAGAAGTTGCGGTCGGGCTGTCCATAGTTTGTGCGTCGATCACGACGAGTCATCCTAGGTTACAACGAAACCCGCCCCGCACACCCCTCCCTGTCGAACTGCGGTTTTCGAACCTGTTAGTGACCAAGTTCATGCAGTGGGGGAGAGATGGCGGAGCGGGTGTGACGAAACTGAGCCTGCGGAACAACCAGATAGTGCTGGGTGCTACGCGACGCCGTTGAAGAGGCTTGTCACCGAACCGTTTTCGAAGACCTCGCGGATGGTGCGAGCAAGCAGAGGCGCGATGGAAAGCACGGTGAGTGTTTCGAAGTGCTTGTCGTCGCTGATCGGGAGGGTGTTGGTGACGACAACTTCCTTTGCCCCGCATTCTGCGAGACGTTCGGCGGCGGGGCTGCTGAGGACGCCGTGGGTGGCTGCGATGACGACGTCACCGGCTCCTGCTTCCTTGAGCACCTTCACGGCTCCAGCGATCGTTCCACCGGTGTCGATCATGTCGTCGATCAGGATGCAGGTGCGTCCTTCGACGTCTCCGACGACGCGGTTCGACTTGACCTGGTTGGGCACCAACGGATCGCGTGTCTTGTGAATGAACGCCAGCGGTGCGCCGCCGAAGCTGTCGGCCCACTTCTCGGCAACGCGAACGCGTCCTGAGTCGGGGGAGACGACGGTGATGTGTTCGAGGCTGTACTTGCTCCGGATGTGATCGGCCAACTGGCTGTGCGCATGCATGTGGTCGACGGGGCCGTCGAAGAAGCCTTGAATCTGGTCGGTGTGCAGATCGACTGTGATGATGCGATCGGCGCCGGCGGTCTTGAGAAGGTCGGCGACCAGACGCGCGGAGATGGGCTCGCGTCCGCGGTGCTTCTTGTCCTGGCGGGCGTACGGGTAGAACGGCAGAATTGCGGTGATGCGCTTGGCCGATCCGCGCTTGAGCGCGTCGATCATGATCAGTTGTTCCATCAGCCACGTGTTCAGCGGGAACGGGTGACTCTGCAAAACGAAGGCGTCGGATCCGCGGACCGATTCCTCGAAGCGAACGAAGATCTCACCGTTGGCGAAGTCGCGTGCGGTCTGCGGGGTCAGGCCGATTCCCAGCTCCTTTGCCACCTGCTCGGCAAGCTCTGGATGTGCTCGACCCGAGAAGAGCATGAGGTTCTTCTGGTTGTCGATCCAATTGGGGGTGGTCACTGCTGTTCGCCATCCTTTGATTCGTGCGCGTTTGTCGACTTGGCAGCCACAGCCCGAACAGCAGCTTCCGCCGCCGCCGTTCCTGGCCGTTTCTTTTCGACCCAGCCCTCGATGTTGCGCTGGGAACCCGCGGAGACGGCGAGCGCCCCCGGGGGTACATCGTGTCGGAGCACTGTCCCGGCTCCGGTGTAGGCCCCGTCACCTACTCGGACCGGGGCGACGAACATGTTGTCCGATCCCGTCCGGACGTGCGAACCGACGATGGTGCGGTTCTTGTCGACGCCGTCGTAGTTCACGAAAACACTCGACGCGCCGATATTGGAGTGCTCACCGATGGTCGCGTCGCCGACGTAGGTCAGGTGCGGCACCTTCGAGTGGTTTCCGATTGTCGAATTCTTGGTTTCGACGAAGGTTCCCACCTTGGCGCAGTTCCCGATGTCGGACCCTGGACGTAAGTATGCGAACGGTCCAACAGCGGCACCGGAGCCGATGGTGGCGAGATCGGCTTGGGTGCGCACCACCGACGCGCGCTCGCCGACGACGACGTCGCGGAGCGTGGAGTCGGGTCCGATGACAGTGTCCTCGCCGATGTGAGTGCTTCCCAATAACTGGACGCCGGGTTCGAGGCGGACATCCGCGCCGAGAGTGACATCGACGTCGATCCAGGTAGTGGCGGGATCGACGACGGTGACGCCTGCGCGCATGTGTCGCTCGATAATGTGGCGGTTGAAGATTGCGGTGACGCGGGCGAGCTGAACTCGGTCGTTGACACCCAGAACCAGGTCCGGATCAGCGAGCTGAGTGCCGTAGACCGCCAGGCCGCTGCTCTTGCTGATCTTGACCACATCGGTCAGGTACAGCTCGTGCTGAGCGTTCTGGGTGCTCAGTTTGCCCAGTGCAGTTCGCAGCGCAGCGGCATCGAACGCGTAGACCCCGGAATTGACCTCGTCGATTCGCACCTGTGCTGGACTCGCGTCGGCATGCTCGACGATTTCGGCTATTTCACCGTCGTCGGTACGTACGATTCGGCCGTATCCGTTGGCGTCGGCCGGTACGAATGTGAGGACCGTCGCAGCGGCAGGCTTGGGTGCGCTCAGATGCTCGTCGAGCAACGCTTTGAGGGTGTGGCCGTCGAGAAGGGGGACGTCGGCTGCAGTGACGAGGACGGTGCCCTCGAAGTCGTCCGGTAGCGAACGTAAGCCGCACTGCACTGCGTGACCGGTACCGAGTTGCTCGTTCTGTACGGAGGTGGAGATGGTGCGTCCGAGTTCGACGCTCAACTCGTCGACCGATTCCGTTACTCGCTCACGATCATGTCCGACGACGGTGACCAGGTAGTCCGGCCCCAGATCGGCAGCGGCATGCAAAGCGTGGGCAAGCATTGTGCGGCCGGCGAGGGGGTGGAGGACTTTGGGAGTCTTGGACCGCATTCGGGTGCCTGCTCCCGCTGCGAGAACGACCACGGCGGTGTGCAACGGCAACTGAGCTCCTTGCGAATTGCTGGTTACTTTTTCGACAGAAATTCTTCTCGCTCCGCCGCCAGGACTCGAACCTGAACTATCTGAACCAAAATCAGAGGTGCTGCCATTACACCACGGCGGATCGTGGACCAGCGGTTTCTCCGGTGACCGAATACCTTTGTGAATCAGGTCTACGGCCGCGGCTCTCCCACCGAGCGCAACGAGTCTCGCATGAACGGTAGTTGCCAGTCGAACCGCGCCCAAAATTGAGCACTAGGCTTGCCGAACGAGGCTCCTTGCAAGCAAGCGAGCGAAGAATTTCGGTGGGAGGCATTTTGTCCGAACCCGAGCGGGTACCGCGCGTTCGTATGACGGGTACGCAGCGACGTGAGCAGTTGATCGAGATCGGGAGGTCCCTGTTCGCCGAGCGCGGGTACGAGGCGACGTCGGTGGAAGAAATCGCAGGTCGGGCACACGTGTCCAAGCCCGTCGTGTACGAACACTTCGGCGGGAAAGAGGGCCTGTATGCGGTGATCGTCGATCGAGAGATGTCGACGTTGCTGCAGATGATCACGTCTTCACTGGAACAGAATCGCTCCCGAGTCCGCGTCGAGCTAGTCGCTCTGGCCCTGCTTACCTATGTGGAGGACCGCACCGACGGCTTTCGAATTCTGGTTCGGGATTCACCGGTCGCCGCGGTTGCCGATGGCAAGTACTCGTCGTTGTTGAACGATGCCGTGTCTCAGGTAGGCCACATTCTGGCAGGCGACTTCACGCGGCGAGGGTTCGACGCAGGGTTTGCTCCCTTGTATGCGCAGGCGCTGGTCGGAATGGTCTCGATGACGGCACAATGGTGGCTCGACGTGCGAGAACCCTCGAAAGAAGTTGTTGCGGCTCACGTTGTCAACTTGTGTTGGAACGGATTGACCAATCTGGAGGCCGCGCCGCAATTGGGCGGCAAATGAGCGGTCGATTTTCGCACTACCGCCCGAAAGAGCGGGTAGGGTCAATTTTGTGGCACTGAGACTTACGTCACAGATGCTGGATTTAGTTGTACGGACCGTTAGCAAGTTGACCGAGGCGCGAAAACCACTGGATGGTACCGTTCGCAGCATTGCGCAATGGCAGTCCCAGTATTCCTAAGGCGGATCGAATGGTCAGACAGGCCCGCGCTGAGATTACTCGCGATACGGTGTTGTCCGGTGCAGCAAACGTGTTTCTGCGTCTCGGATACGCGAACGCGAGTCTCAGCGAAATCATCTCTCAATCACAGGTCACCAAGGGTGCTCTCTACTTCCACTTCGGCTCGAAGGAAGAACTCGCGCGTGCCGTGATCGACGAGGGCAACGCCAGGCTCACCGCCGCGTGCCAGCAATTCAACGACGGCCGTATCCCGGCTCTCGAAGCTGCCATCGGCATCTCGTACATTGTCGTCGACATGTCGGTCACCGACCCCATGGTCTCCGCGATGATGCGTCTGTGCCACCAGATCGGTGATTACAGCGGCACCAAGGGCAATGTCATGGCCGGCTGGAGCGTTGCATTCGATGCACTTGCAGCCAAGGCGATCAAGCAGGGCGATATCGAGCAGGATGCCGACCCGAACACCATCGGATCCCTCGTTCTCGAGATCCTTACCGGCGTGCACATGGTTGCCGTCGCTACCGGGACCACCGATGAGTTGCCGTCACGCATGGAGCGCCTCTGGTACTACCTCCTTCCTTCGCTCGTCACGGCAGGCAAGCTCGACTACTTCCGCGAATTTGCGGCGAGACGGGTGATCCGGCACTAGCACCCCGGCTCGATGGGCCTGCCCAGCCGTCGCCGGGTCGGTCTGCTCCCATAGAATTGTTTGCGACCGCCGGTTTGTTCCGTTCGCCATGATTTTGGTGCGCTTTCGAACCGGATTACCTTCGTGTCGTCCTTCGTTCAGGAGCCCTGCTGTTGTCTTCCGATTCCTCGCTTCACCTGTCGGGCGTCGCGCGCGTCGCTCTGGCAGATTCCGCCTTGATGACCGTCAGCGAGGCCGTCGGGACTGCGGAATACACGCTCGTCGCGCCGAACTCGTCACGGCCGTTCGTCGCTGCCGCGATCGCGCAGCAGGCGCAGGTGCTCGTCGTCACCGCGACGGGACGTGAAGCCGACGACCTCACCGCTGAACTCGGCCAGATGTTCGGCGACTCGGTGGCGCAGTTTCCATCATGGGAGACGTTGCCGCACGAGCGGCTATCACCCAGTGCGGACACCATCGGCCGCAGACTCGAAGTGCTGCGTCGGCTCGCACGGCCGGACGACCAGGATTACGGTCCACCTCTCCAGGTGATCGTCACCACGGTGCGATCGCTCGTTCAGCCGATGGCCCCGGGGCTCGGGGAAATCGAGCCGATCGGATTGAAGGTGGGCGTCGAGATCGACTTCGACGGACTGATCCACCGACTCGTAGAGTTGGCGTACACCCGCGTGGACATGGTCGGCAAACGCGGCGAGTTCGCTGTCCGTGGTGGGATCCTCGACATCTTTTCCCCGACGGCCGATCATCCGGTGCGTGTCGAGTTCTGGGGTGACGAGGTCACCGAACTCCGGGCCTTCTCCGTCGCCGATCAGCGTTCCCTGCCCGACGTCGTCGTCGAGTCGGTCATCGCACCCCCGTGCCGTGAACTGATTCTCACTCAGGATGTTCGCGATCGCGCGGCGGTGCTCGCCGGCGACAATCAGGCCGACGCGGCGCTGGTGGAGATGTTGGACAAGATGTCTGCCGGGGTGCCGGTGGAAGGCATGGAGGCGTTGCTTCCGCTGCTGCAGCCCGGTGAGCTCGAACTGCTGGCCGATGTGCTGCCGAAGGGTGCGCATGTCCTGCTGTGCGATCCCGAGCGAATTCGTACGCGTGCAACTGATTTGGTCCGAACCGGCCAGGAGTTCCTCGAAGCGTCGTGGACGGCGGCGTCCGTGGGCGGAGCGGCACCGCTCGACACCTCGACCGTGGACACCACCGGCCTGGGCGGGGCGAGTCTCGACCTCGGAGCGTCCGCATACCGTTCGCTACGCCAGATCCGCGAATCGGCGCAGGCACTCGGACGGCCGTGGTGGACCATCAGCCCACTGGCTTCGGGCAGCGAGACCGAGGTCGAGTTGGCTGTCGAGACCGTACCCGAGGTCCGTGGTTCGGAGGAGTTGCTCACCGGACTCTTTGCCATGCTTCGCGGTCATGTTTCCACCGGCGGTCGCGCTGTGATCGCCGTCGCGGGGGCGGGAACCGCAACGCGCATCATCGAGCGGCTCGGCGAGGCGGAAGTGCCTGCTGTCGCAATCGATTCGGGTTCCGAGCCATTGCCCGACGTCGTGAGCGTCCTGTGTGCCTCTCTCCACGCCGGACTGATCCTGCCCGACGCGGGGCTTGTGATTGTCACCGAAAGCGACCTGACGGGTAACCGTGTAGCCGCCGCCGAGGGGCGAAAGCTACCGGCCAAGAGGCGAAATCAGGTCGATCCACTTGCTTTGAAGGCCGGCGACAGTGTCGTGCACGATCAACACGGTATCGGCCGGTTCGTCGAAATGGTCGAGCGGACCATCGGCGGAGCTCGCCGCGAATACCTCGTCGTGGAGTATGCACCCAGCAAGAGGGGGCACCCGGGGGATCGATTGTTCGTGCCGATGGATTCCCTGGATCAGCTCTCCCGCTATGTCGGCGGGGAAATGCCGTCACTGAGCAAGCTTGGTGGTTCGGACTGGTCGAACACGAAACGCAAGGCGCGCAAGGCTGTTCGAGAGATCGCCGGAGAGCTCGTACAGCTGTATGCGGCTCGCCAGGCGGCGCCGGGCCACGCTTTCGGCCCGGATACTCCATGGCAGCGTGAAATGGAGGACGCGTTCGCGTTCACCGAGACGATGGACCAGATGACGGCCATCACCGACGTCAAGGCGGACATGGAGAAACCGGTCCCGATGGACCGTGTCATCCTCGGCGACGTCGGTTACGGCAAGACCGAGATCGCTGTTCGCGCCGCTTTCAAAGCAGTCCAAGACGGCAAGCAGGTCGCGATACTCGTGCCGACTACCCTGTTGGCGCAACAGCATCTGCAGACCTTCACCGAGCGCATGGCGGCCTTCCCTGTGACGGTCAAGGGGCTCTCTCGCTTCACCCACGGTTCGGACTCGAAGCTGGTCATGGCCGGGCTCGCCGACGGGACGGTCGATATCGTCGTCGGTACCCACCGGTTGCTGCAGACCGGTGTGGCGTGGAAAGACCTGGGGTTGGTGATCGTCGACGAGGAGCAGCGATTCGGCGTCGAGCACAAAGAGCACATCAAGTCCCTGCGTACGCACGTCGATGTCCTGACCATGTCGGCGACACCGATTCCTCGTACTCTGGAGATGAGCCTGGCCGGCATTCGAGAGATGTCGACGATTCTGACTCCGCCGGAGGAGCGTCACCCGGTACTCACCTACGTGGGTGCCTACAACGACAAGCAGGTCGCTGCGGCCATCAGGCGCGAACTGCTCCGTGACGGTCAGGTCTTCTTCGTGCACAACCGAGTCAGCTCGATCGACAAGGCAGCCAAAAAGATTCGTGACCTCGTACCGGAAGCTCGGGTGTCCACCGCGCATGGTCAGATGAACGAGGAAACCCTCGAGCGAACCGTGCAGGGGTTCTGGGAACGCGAAACGGACGTACTCGTCTGTACCACCATCATCGAAACCGGTCTCGATATCTCGAATGCGAACACCCTGATCGTCGAACGCAGTGATTCGCTGGGCCTTTCGCAGTTGCACCAGCTTCGTGGTCGGGTCGGGCGTAGTCGCGAACGTGGCTACGCGTACTTCCTGTACCCGCCCGAGAAGCCGCTCACCGAGACGGCGTACGACCGTCTGTCCACCATCTCGCAGAACTCCGATCTGGGTGCCGGTATGGCGGTGGCAATGAAGGACCTCGAAATTCGTGGTGCCGGTAACGTTCTCGGCGCCGAACAGTCCGGCCACGTGGCAGGTGTCGGTTTCGACCTGTACGTCAGACTGGTCGGTGAAGCTGTCGAGGCCTACCGGGCAGCCGCTGACGGCAAGCCCATCACCACCGACGAGGCCCCCAAGGAAGTTCGGATCGACCTGCCTGTCGACGCCAACATTCCGCCGGACTACGTCACCAGTGATCGGCTTCGGCTCGAGGCATATCGAAAGTTGGCCGCTGCTGCGGATTCCGAAGCCATCAATGCCGTCATCGAGGAGTTGGTGGACCGTTACGGCCCGCTGCCCGAGGAAGTCGGCAGGCTCGTCTCCGTCGCGAAGCTCCGGCTCATCGCCAAGGAATACAACCTCACCGACGTCAACGTCGCTGGTACGCAGGTCAAGCTGGCGCCGATGGATCTGCCCGATTCCAAGCAGATTCGGCTCAAGCGTCTCTACCCGAGCGCGCAGTACCGTGCGACCACCGGCGTCGTACAGCTGCCACTACCGCGCGTCGAAGGTGGGGGAGTCGGAGCAGCCAGGGTTCGTGACGTCGAATTGGTGCAGTTCATTGCCGACCTGATCCTTGCGCTCGACAGTAAGCCGTCTCGATCGGTTCTGTTGGAGCACACTGTGGGGGTGTGATGACGGTAGTCCTGCTCGACCCGACCCGGCCCGGTCAAGTTCCCGCAGAGGCCGTCGAATTCCTCAGTGGGGTAGTCGAATTCACCGAGGAAGTGCCCGTCGGTATTCGGTGGCTTTTCGCCGGAACGGCACGTTCCGACGACTCCGGCGGCGTGCTCGTCAGTACCGACCCACGTAATCGTGATGTCCTCGAGCGCATTCGGCGCGGCCACCGGGTCATCGCGTCCCCGAAGCTCCCCGGTGACGATCTCATCGCAGCTGTCGTGCTGATGGATCGACTCCGAACGATCGGGGGCTGGGAAGCGCAACAGACGCATGCCTCGTTGAGCGGCTACCTCCTCGAGGAAACCTACGAGTTGCTCGACGCCATTCACAGTGGGAACCTCGTCGATCTGAAGGAAGAACTTGGCGATCTCCTGCTGCAGGTCCTGTTCCATTCGAGGATCGCTCAGGACACAGAACGCGGCGGCTTCGACGTCGACGATGTCGCTGCTGGTCTGGTCGCGAAACTGACGCACCGCACACCACACCTGACCGACGGTTCGACGGGACCCATCGACGTCGCGGCTCAGGAACGGGCGTGGGAGGAACGCAAGGCGGCAGAGAAGGCGCGCGGATCTTGCCTCGACGGAATCGCGATGGCCCAGCCCGCACTTGCATTGACGCAGAAGGTCATTGCGCGCGCATCCAAGGCAGGTCTCCCGCCCGAGTTGGTGCCCGAGGATCTGCGAACAGTGCAGATAGGCCTCGATCACAGCAGTGGGGGCGAGAGTGCGGAAGATCTGCTCCGCCGTCGGGTGTTGGAGTTCGCCGAGCGTATCCGTTGTGCCGAAGTATCGGCCAAGGATCGCGGGGCTGTTCCCGGGCAGCTCTCCGCGATCGAGTGGATCGAGAATTGGGGTTTGCGGGCGTAACCTTGCCTCGCACTCCCAGCTTGAATGGCGCACTCGAGCTATTTGATCGTATGAATGTGCCATTCAAGCGATTACGCAAACAGCGTGGAACCCCAGTACTCCGATTCCCCGAGCCCCGGAGGGCACGCGAAGACTGCGGAGCCGACGTGCTGGATGTACTCGTTGAGTAGGTCCGTTCGCGCCAGAGCGAGCTGCAGCGGCACGAACTGGGTCAAGGGATCACGGCTGTACGCGATGAAGAACAGTCCGGCGTCGAGGTGCCCGAAACCGTCGGATCCGTCGGTGAAGTTGTAGCCGCGCCTCAGGATCTGGATGCCGCCGAGCTCTTCTTTGGACGCCAGCCGGACGTGTGCATCGACGTCGATGAGGGGCCCGTCCGGACCCTTCGAATCGAGATCGAGCGCATCGAATTCGTCGGTCAGGCCCAGTGGAGCGCCGGTTCCCTTGCTACGCCCGATTACTCGCTCTTGCTCTTTGAGCGTCGTGCGGTCCCAGGACTCGATGAGCATACGGATTCTTCGTGCAACGAGGTACGAGCCGCCACCCATCCACTCCTGGTCATCGGCAGGATGGACCCAGACGTTCTCGTCCAGCATCTGCGGGTCTTCGGCTTTGAGGTTGGCGGTTCCGTCCTTGAAGCCGAACAGGTTTCGAGGTGTGGCCTGAGCCGTCGACGTCGACGAGGTGCGGCCGAATCCGAGTTGCGACCACTTGACGGACACCGTCCCGAATCCGACGCGAGCCAAGTTGCGAATGGCGTGCACGGCAACCTGCGGATCGTTGGCACATGCCTGAATACACAGGTCGCCGCCCGATCGCGCAGGATCGAGGTTGTCGGCGGGGAAGTGCTGGAGGTCGGCCAACGATGCGGGCTTTTTGTCTGCGAGACCGAACCGATCGAACAAACCTGGACCGAATCCGATGGTCAAGGTCAGTGATGAGGCTGCGAGGCCGAGGGCTTCGCCGGTGTCGGACGGTGGCTTGTACTCGCCTGCCCCGACGGCGCCGTCCTCGAATGTTTCTTCGCCCTTGGTCAGTCGCTCGGCCATATCCGTCCACTTGCGGAGCAGTGCGACGAAGTCCTCGCGCGAGTCGGTGGTGATGTCGAAGGCGACGAAGTGCATGCGGTCCTGTGCGGGCGTGACGATGCCTGCTTGATGGTCACCGCGGAATTCGACGACGTCGGACGTCTGGGACTCGGAACCGGCTGCTGTGGCGTTGCCTGCGATGGCCCCGACACCGACAAGCGCGGCCCCAGCCCCGACGGCACCGAAGAGGCGCCGTCGGGAGAAGCCTGAGGCGGCCGAATCTTTGCTATTACTCTCCCGCGACGACACCCTGCACCTGACTCACTTCGGCGGACAATGCGTCGATCTTGTTCGAAAGTTCTTGGCGCTGTGGTTCGGTCACGGTGTCGTAGAACACGAAGCCGTCGCCGACACGGTACTTGGCGAGTTCGGCGTCGAGTTCGGCGAAGCGAGTGTCGATCGATGTTCCGAGTTCGGGTTCACGCTCGTCGATGATCGGGCGCACTGCGGCGATCGCGGCTTGCGCGCCGTCGACGTTGGCCTGGAAGTCCCAGAGGTCGGTGTGCGAGAAGAAGTCCTCTTCGCCGCTGATCTTGGTCTTGGCTACCTCGTCGAGCAGTCCCTGAGCGCCACCGGCGACCTGGATCGGGTCGACGGTGAAGTCGTCGGCCTTGACCTTCTCGGCGAGTTCGTCGATGTTGGCCTGAAGCTGGTCGGCCATCGCGTTGGTGTCCGGCTGCAACCCCTGTGCCCACAGATCCTTTTCGATGCGGTGGAAGCCGGTCCATTCCGCGCCCGGCTCGACGTCCGGTTCGCGGAGGTCGATGCGGGGATCGAGGTCGTCGGGGAAGCTCTCGGCGACGGGCTCGATGCGCTCGTAATAGCTACGTGCGATGGGGAACTGGGCCTTGGCGCCCTCGACGTCGCCGGCCTTGACCGCTGCCACGAAGCTTGCCGTCGTCTCCTGCAATGCATCGATCTGGCTGACAACGTAGCGCTTGTAACCCGATGCGGCCTCCGCGAGCAGGCCGTCGTCGTCGGCCTGGCGAACGGCGTCACCGCTGACGACGAAGTCTGCGCGGATGCCGTCGCCCACCATGCCTGCCTTGCATGCAGTTTGGTACGTGCCGGGGTCGGGCAGCGCGACGATGAGCTGGCGTGTCAGGCCGGGGCCGATGTTCTCGACCTCGCCCATGACTCGATCACCCTCGCCGTAGACATAGAACTCGGTGACCTTGCTGCCGTTGTTCGTGATCTGGAAGGTGGAGTTTCCGGTGACACCTTCGGAGGCACCGATGTCACATCCGCTGTCAGTGGCGGTGACCGTGATGTCCCCGTCACTCGCCTCGGAGGACGACTTTTCGGTACAACCGGCCAGAGCCAGCGGAAGAACCGCAACCGCTGCCAGAGCGTAGGTGGTACGACGCATTTTCTTCAGTGCCTTTCGGAAGCGTGGAGAACAGGCTCTGGTGTCGCGGGGACGCGAACCGGCCGGAGAAAGAGAAATAGGACGATGACGAGATATGCCAACCAGCAGACGGCTTGCAGGACCGTCGGCTCGGGTCGGAAGTTGAAGATGCCTGCTAGCACGGTGCCGTACCAGCTCGAGGCGTCGTAGTGCGCGGTGAGGTCGAACGCCACCGAAGACCCACCGGGAAGCACTCCGCCGATCTGCAGGGCCCGTATGCCGTAGGCGAGAATCCCCGCGGCGACGACGATGAGGAAGATGCCGGTGTATTTGAAGAACACGGCGAAGTTGATGCGAATCGCACCGAAGTACAGGAAGACCGTCAGGATGGCCGCGACGACTATGCCCACGAGGAGTCCGAGCAACGGCCACAGGCTGCCGTTGGTGTTCTCGGCGTATCCGACCATGAGAAGTGCGGTTTCGATTCCCTCGCGCCCGACGGCGAAGAATGCCAGTGTCAGAACGGCAATCGGACCGACGGTCAGTGCACGTTCCATTCCGCCCTTCAGCTCGCCCGAGATGTCCTTGGCCGCTGTACGCATCCACAGAACCATCGCCGTGACAATGGCGACGGCGACGAGGGAAGCGAGCCCGGCGATGATCTCGGCGGTGAGTCCGGTGACCGTCGACGTGCCGTAGTGAATGACGAAGAACACGACCGCGACCATGGCGACGGCAGCGCCGACTCCGAGCCATACCCATTTGAGCGCATCACGGCGATCGGCCTTGACGAGGAAGGCCACGAGGATCATCACGACGATTCCGGTTTCGAGTCCTTCGCGCAGTCCGATCAGTCCGCTGCCGAACATCTGGGTTGCGATCGACGGCGCAGTTCCGGCGGCAGCGAGTACGGACACGGGTGACCTTCCCTGGAATGGTACTAAGTTCGGTACGCCTGCCCTACCGAAGGATAGGCGACCCTCATCTGTTAACTATTACAGCAACATACACCTCGATAGCCAGTGCAAAAACACCTGAAACGAGCCCTTACATAGAGCTTTAGGTTTCTATTACCTTCGATGTGCAGGATGGGTGGTGTGAACCATCGACCCCGCCGAGCCGCGATTACGCTGTGCACAGCCTTTGCAGTGGCGATCATGGCCAGCGCATGCGGTTCCTCCGAACCTCCGCGAGTCATTCCCGAGGGCATACCTCCCGGCCCAGGTGCTCCGGTTCCGGACATCGACTTCAACGCTCCCGGGCGCACCGCAGATCTATTGCTCGCGTGGGCTACCCCGCAGTCGGATGCGCTGAGTATCTCCGGACCGGCGCTCGCGGCCTATGCGCACGCTGCCGCGGTCATGTCCGCTACCGCCCCCGACTGCGGGATCGCCTGGACCACTCTCGCCGGCATCGGATTCATCGAGAGCCGACATGGGACCTACCAAGGCTCTGCCGTCGCGCAGGATGGCACCGTTGCACCGACCATTCGCGGAATCCCGCTCGACGGCGCTCCCGGTGTCGCCGAAATTCCGGATACCGACGGCGGTGCCCTCGACGGCGACGACATCCACGACCGCGCCATGGGACCGATGCAGTTCATTCCTGAGACATGGAAGAAGTGGGGTGTCGACGCCAACGGCGACGGTGTCCCGAATCCGGACAACCTGGACGACGCGTCCCTTACCGCCGCCCGGTACCTGTGCGCGCGTGGTGGGGACTTGCGTACCGCGGAAGGGTGGGAGCGGGCACTGATGGCGTACAACCAGTCGGGTGTCTATCTCCGTGATGTCCGCGATGCTGCCGCGGCCTACTCGGTGGGAGCCGGCGCCTAGCTCCATGTCGTATGCGGGTAGGTGAGTGAAGCGGCTAGTCTGACACACGGCACAGTCCGCAACTCGGTCGTGGCGTCGTACACAGCGGCGTTGTCGGTCCCCGTTTATAGGAGAAGCATTCGTGGCCATCATTGAGCAGGTCGGAGCTCGCGAGATCCTCGACTCCCGTGGCAACCCCACAGTCGAGGTCGAGGTCGCATTGGACGACGGAACCCTTTGCCGTGCGGCAGTTCCCTCCGGTGCATCCACCGGCGAGCACGAGGCCGTCGAGCTTCGTGACGGCGGCGAGCGGTACGGCGGCAAGGGCGTGGAGAAGGCCGTCAACGCGGTCCTCGACGAGATCGCACCGGCCGTCATCGGCCTCGACGCCATCGAGCAGCGCACCATCGATCAGGCCCTGCTGGATCTCGACGGCACCCCGGACAAGTCCCGCCTCGGCGCGAACTCGCTGCTGGGTGTTTCACTCGCTGTCGCGAAGGCTGCAGCAGAGTCTGCGGGCCTCGAGCTGTTCCGCTACCTGGGCGGACCGAACGCGTACATACTTCCCGTCCCAATGATGAACATCATCAATGGCGGCGCGCATGCGGACAGTGGCGTCGACGTCCAAGAGTTCATGATCGCTCCGATCGGCGCACCGACGTTCAAGGAATCCCTGCGTTGGGGCGCCGAGGTCTACCACGCGCTCAAGTCGGTTCTCAAGGCCAAGGGCCTGTCGACCGGACTCGGCGATGAGGGCGGATTCGCTCCTGACCTCGCCGGTACCAAAGAAGCACTCGACCTCATTCTCGAAGCCATCAAGAAGACCGGACTCGAGCCTGGACGCGATATCGGCCTGGCTCTCGACGTCGCGGCCACCGAGTTCTACACTTCGGGCACCGGCTACGCCTTCGAGCGTGACACCAAGACCGCCGAGCAACTTTCGGCGTTCTACGGCGAACTCGTCGACGCTTACCCGCTCGTGTCCATCGAGGATCCGCTGGACGAGAACGACTGGGACGGCTGGGTTGCACTCACCGAG
This sequence comes from Rhodococcus sp. H29-C3, assembly GCF_030063405.1. Lineage (NCBI taxonomy): Bacteria > Bacillati > Actinomycetota > Actinomycetes > Mycobacteriales > Nocardiaceae > Rhodococcus > Rhodococcus sp. H29-C3. Next base: position 488,101 of record NZ_JASITC010000003.1, read on the forward strand.
TCCATCGGCGACAAAGTTCAGCTCGTCGGCGACGATCTCTTCGTCACCAACCCCGAGCGTCTGGAAGACGGCATCGTTCGCGGCGCCGCCAACGCACTGTTGGTCAAGGTCAACCAGATCGGCACCCTCACCGAGACCCTCGACGCAGTCGAGCTGGCGCATCGCAACGGTTACAAGACCATGATGAGCCATCGCAGCGGCGAAACCGAGGACACCACCATCGCTGACCTGGCAGTTGCCGTCGGTAGTGGTCAGATCAAGACAGGTGCACCCGCTCGAAGCGAGCGAGTCGCCAAGTACAACCAGTTGCTGAGAATCGAAGAAGCTCTCGGTGACGCGGCGCGTTACGCAGGCGAGCTGGCCTTCCCCCGGTTCAATTACGAGGGATAGTTTTCTTACGCAAGCGTTGAAGGTGGGTCATGGCGGCAGGACGAGGTAGACCGGGGACAAGTCCAGGTGGGCGTGATCCTCGGCCTCGCGGCCGCTCGGCTTCGCCTCGTGGCAGGCAGACCGAAGCTGCGCGTGGAGACGCGCGCAGCACCGGTCAGCTGCCGCCCGAGCCGTCCGATCAGGCACGCGATGCCGTCGTGGCGGGCCGAGCTGCGCCACGACGCGTCGGCGTCCAGGCGTCGACGCGTCCGGAGCGGAGTTTCTTCGGGCTGTCCACCGGTCGCGCTGTGATCTTGGCGGTCGTGGTGTGTGCGTTGGCGTTGACGCTCGCGATGCCGCTGCGGACGTACTTTTCGCAGCGGGCCGAGCTCGCCTCGGTCCTCGCGGAGCGTCATGGCCTCGAAGACGACGTACAGAATCTCGAACGCGAAAAGTCGCAACTGAACGAACCAGCACGCATCGACGCCGAGGCACGCAGTCGGCTGCGGTGGGTGATGCCGGGGGAGACGCCCTATCAGGTGCAGCTTCCAGGTGACATGGCAAAGTCCGACGCCGAAGCGAAATCGATCCAACAGTCCGAGGGCCCGTGGTATCGGGATCTTTGGGAATCAGCAGTGCAGCCGCAGCAGAGCGACGAACCGGAGCAGCAACCACTGCCCGCACTCGCTCCTGCGCCTGCACCGGTATCAGAAGGAGGACCTGTCGGGTGACCGGTGCAGGAAAATCGGCAGTCTCGCCGGAGGATCTCGAGGCGGTTGCGACCCAACTGGGGCGTGAGCCTCGCGGGGTCCTCGAGATCGCCTACCGATCCCCGGACGGCAGGCCCGGTGTGGTGAAAACTGCACCCAAACTCCCCGACGGCACGCCCTTCCCGACCCTGTACTATCTGACCGATCCGCGGCTCACCGCAGAGGCGAGCAGGCAAGAATCTGCAGGTGTCATGCGTGAGATGACCGAAAGGCTGGGGACCGATACGGAGTTGGCAGCCGGATATCGGCGAGCCCACGAGTCCTACTTGGCCGAACGCAACGAGATCGAATCGTTGGGAACGGACTTCACTGGCGGAGGAATGCCTGACCGAGTGAAATGCCTGCACGTCCTCATCGCGCATTCGCTCGCCAAGGGCCCAGGTCTCAACCCACTCGGCGACGAGGCAGTTGCCCTCGCCGCCGAAAACCATATGCGCGGCAAAGCCATTCCAGCGGACTGGCCGACCATCGCAGAACTTCGCGGGGAGTCACAATGACCAGAGTTGCCGCCATCGATTGCGGAACCAATTCGATTCGGCTGCTCGTCGCCGACGTCAAGGACGGTGTCCTCACCGACGTCGCCCGTGAAATGCGCATCGTGAGGCTCGGCCAAGGCGTCGACGCGACCGGGGCGTTTGCGCCCGAGGCTATTGAGCGAACCCGAGATGCCTTGCAGGAGTACGCCGGAATCATCCGCGAGAGCGGTGCTTCAGCGCTACGCATGGTGGCCACCTCTGCCACACGCGACGCGTCGAACCGCGAGGACTTCTTCGCGATGACGCGCGAAATCCTCGACCCGATCGTCGCAGGCTCGGTCGCCGAGGTCATCACCGGTGACGAGGAAGCCAGACTTTCCTTTGCCGGAGCCGTCGATGAACTCAGTGCTGCTGGTGCACCTTTCCTGGTCGTCGACCTCGGAGGCGGCTCCACCGAGCTGGTGCTCGGAGACAACAAAGGCGTCAAAGCTGCGTTCTCCGCGAACATCGGCTGTGTCCGGCTGACCGAGCGGTTCCTGCACAGCGATCCGCCCACCGCAGACGAGATCGCCAGTGCCCGTGAATACGTGCGCGCAAAGCTGGAAGAAGCCTTCGAAGAAGTATCGATCGGAAACGCGACGAGCTGGGTCGGCGTCGCAGGCACCATGACCACCATTGCCGCCATCGCCTCCGGACTCACGGAATACGACGCCGAAAAGGTGCACCTCACCCGTGTGCCGTTCGCAGACCTGTTCGAGGTGTGCGACCGGCTGGTCAACATGACGCGTGCAGAACGAAGCGAGTTGGGCCCCATGCATCCAGGGCGGGTCGATGTCATCGGCGGCGGGTCCATCGTCTGCAGCGTCTTGGCCGAGGAATTCGAGCGACGCGGCGCCGTCAGCACGCTGATCGTCAGTGAACACGACATTCTCGACGGGATTGCCCTCTCGATAAAGGCCTAGACAAGCAGTCCTGTTCGGCAGTCGACGCGTGACGCGAAGATCCTTTCGTGTTGCTGTTCGATCGGATGACCTTGCAGTAGTTCATCTTTCCGCTTCCGTTGTGGACAGAGTTCGCAATTGTGGCGCCGGTGATTTCAAGGTGGGTACAGCCTTATAAGATGATCGACGCGGACCTGCACGTCCGCGGTGGCCCCTATAGCCCAATTGGCAGAGGCAACGGACTTAAAATCCGTACAGTGTCGGTTCGAGTCCGACTGGGGGCACGTAAGTCCATATGGATCCAGAATCATGGACCGGGGCAGAGGTTTCGGGTGGTAACGCGGACGTCAGTGGCCTCCCGCGGATCTGAGTAGACAACTGAGGCAGCGGATTTCAGATCCACCACACCGGTCTATCGCCATTCTTGCCAAAGTTCTACTTTGCCAGCTCAGAGCCACTTTTGATCGAGTCGAACGACCTAATGTGCGGTCACGTCGCACCTACTCCGCCGGATGGCGACGCTTCACCGACTGGTGCGAACCGGAGGGGCATACGGCATTGCCTGCGCACCAGGTCACCATCGCGGCGTTGCTGGTCGACGCCGCCGACCCCCACCCCGAGTCGGGGGGAGCGGGTCTCTGCCGTCTCCACCCTCGGCACTTGGATCGCGGCGATCAACCACGAACACCGCACCACCGAACATCCTGTCTCCGTCCCTGTCTGCGCACGAACTTGTCACCGCGGCGCTGTCCGGAGTACGACGTGAGTATGTCGCCGCCGGGGGACGGGCCCGCGCACCGCGAGACCCGTTGCTGGTCGACAACATCAAACTCCTCGTTCGAACCGCCCGAGCATGGTGACAGGGCTGGGGCGACGACGTCCTCGAACGCCGCGACTCCTGCGATCCTGCTGTTCGGGTTCGCCGGCGCCTACCGCCGCAGCGAACTCTCTGACCTCGTGTGCGGGGAAGTCGCCGTCCAGCGGCTGGACGGATTGCACATCCGCCTAAGGAAATCGGAGACGTACCACGAGGGCAGGGGAGCAGTGAAAGCCCTGTTCTACACCGACTCCCGCGAGACCTGCCCACCCCGCGCCGACGTCCGCTGGGCCCAGGTCGTCGCCGCCTACGACGCCGGGGACGACCGTCTGCCATCCGACTACGCCGGAAATGCGAGCAGTTCGGCAGGCATGGGTGCTGCGGGGTTATTGGATTGCTCCGGATAACCTAGAACGTGTTCTAAACTCAGGTCACCCGCCTCGAGATCGCGGCGCAGTCACTTGGAAGGAATGACGATGCAGTTCAACCTTGCGGACGTTTTCGAGACAGTCGCCGATGCCGTACCTGATCGCGTTGCATTGACCTACGAGGGCGAGAACCTCAGCTACGCCCAGTTGGACGCGGAGGCGAACAGGACCGCTCAGCTGCTCACGCAGGCCGGCATCTCCCGAGGCCACCATGTCGCACTGTTCCTCAAGAACAGCGTCGAGCACGTGACTTCCATCCTGGGATTGCTCAAGATTCGCGCGGTCCCGATCAACGTCAACTACCGGTACACGCCCGCCGAACTCGAGTACATCTTCATCAACTCCGATTCGGCCGCGGTGGTCGTCGAAATCCCCGAGCACCAGCGCGTCCTTGCTTCCCTATTGGAGGCGTGCCCGATGATCCGGACGGTGATCGTGATTGGCGAGATCGCCGCCGAACTGTTGTCCGCCGCGAATGAGCACGCAGTTTCCGTGGTTTCACTCGCCGACGCTCGTGAATTGTCGCCCATAGCCGAGTTCGATTCCCGTACGGGCGACGACCTGTACCTGCTCTATACGGGCGGGACCACTGGATACCCGAAGGGCGTCATGTGGCGGCAAGATGACTTTTTCCGCAAGCCTCTTTCCGGCGGAAACCCATACGGCGAGGGGGCCCGGCAAGACCTCGCCGAGATCGCCAGTGCTGCAAGGGAATTTCCCGAACTCTCGTTCCTCATCGCCGCGCCCCTGATGCACGGAGCGGCGTTGTACTCGTTGTTCACCTTTTTCACCCTCGGCGCTCGCGTGGTCCTCAGGCGCGACTTCGATCCGCGGAAGGTCGTCGAATCGATCGAGAAGGATTCGGTGCAGGTGATCCTGATCGTCGGCGATGCTATGGGGTTGCCGTTGGTCGATGAGATGGAACGCCGAAAGGGCGAGGTCGATCTCAGCTCTCTGTTCTCGATCACCTCGGGCGGCGCGATCTGGTCCACCAGCGTTCGGGACCGCATGTTGGCGGTCAAACCGGACCTGCTGTTGCGGGACAACTTCGGCGCCTCGGAGTCTGGGAACGACGGCGCCTTCACCATCGACGAGGTCGGCACTCTGCGAATGCCACCCTCGCCGAGCATGACACTCGTCGACGAGTCTCTGAACGAGATTCCTCCCGGCTCCGAGGAAGTGGGCTATATCGCCCGGATCGGCAACGTCCCTCTCGGCTACTACAAGGACGAGGAGAAGACCGCCCGGACGTTCCCGACACGCAGTGATGGCACGCGCCTGTCGGTGCTCGGCGACATGGGGAAGGTCGAAGCGGACGGCACGATAGTCTTCCTCGGACGCGGCTCTCAATGCATAAACACCGGCGGCGAAAAGGTTTTCGCCGAGGAGGTCGAGGCCGCCCTCCACGCGCACCCGTCGATCGCCGACGCACTCGTCGTCGCAACACCCGACCAGCGCATGGGCCAACAGGTTGCCGCGGTGATCGCAACCTATCCCGAGTCACCTGAACTAACCCTCGACGACGTTCAGGAGCACTGCCGCAAGACGCTGGCCGGCTACAAGATCCCGCGTTCGGTGGTGCTGGTCGAGGAGGTCAAGCGAACCCCAGCCGGCAAAGCGGACTACCGCTGGGCGAAGACAGTGGCGAGCTCCTAACACCCAGCCGGAGCAGCGGTTGCACGAGCAGAACGCATAGCGCGCAACCGCTGTTCCGTGTCCCGGGCAGGCGAAACCGGCGGCCGGTCGGTCAACTTATGGCAGGCGCCCGTCCGTAACGATCTTGATCGGAGTCGGCCAAAACGGCGCGAAGTGCGGCAGCTGCCGTTGATACTGCACCCGTGACTTCGACCAAACGAACCTGTTTGTCCGCGATCTCTGCAACGCTACTTGTTTTCGCAGCCACGTTGGTTGCAGGCTCGGGAAGCAGTGCTGCACAGCCGGCTTCGCGCTACACGATGGTGGCGTTCAGCAACGCCAGCGACCGCAATATGGATGTCTACGAGTCGGGCGACGCTACGTCGTTCCAACTCGTCCAACATTCGGCGTATCGGCCGCCTTCAGGGCTTGTGCGTGACCCGAGCATCTTCAAGAACACAGACGGGCTGTATTACGTCACCTACACGACGGCCGAAGGGGCGAATATCGGCTTCGCGCGCAGCCCTGACCGCATCAACTGGACGTCGATGGGAACGTATCCGGTTCCGTTTTGTTGCGCCTTCATGCCCGGTACGGGAGACGGTGTCGGTTTCGTGAATCTACCGGGCACAGGATCGGCAGGGTCTTCGGACGGACCATCGCTGTCACCGTTCGTCACCAAAGCGTGGGCGCCCGAATGGTTCGTGGACGGCGACCGCGTCAACGTCATCCTCTCGCTGTCGACCGGCGGAGGGTTCGTGCCGTACATGATGACTGCGCTCGATCCATCGCTCGAGATGTGGAGCATGCCTGTGCCGCTCGCCGGGATCGGCGCGGACCACATCGACACCACGGTGGTCAAGGTGGATTCGACCTATCATGCGTTCACCAAGAACGAGACGAAGAAGGTAGTCGAGCATGCGGTCGCGTCGTCGGCGGCGGGACCCTATTACTTCGTCCCGTCCGGAGACTGGGGCACGATGCTGGAGGGGCCGGCCCTGGCGCAGTTGCCGAACGGCGCCTGGCGGATATATCTCGATGCATACACCGAAGGCAAGTATCTCTATTCCGACAGCACGGATGGTTTACAAACATGGTCGGCCACACAAGAGCTTCCAGGCCTTTCGGGGACGGTGCGCCATCTGGGCGTGATGAGTGAGCCAGCACAGTAGACATCGACCGACTCGAGCGTGAGTAGTCCGGTCGAGGCGTGCCTTACAGCGTGAGCATCGCCGCCGCAACGTCACCGACAGCGGCATCGGGGATCGCGGTCGCGGCGTGTTCGAGCACCAGCAATCGCGCGTCGGAAATCTCCCGTGCGAGAGCCTCGCCGTTGCCGATCGGGAAGAAGGGATCATACTTGCCGTGGACCACCAGCGTAGGGATCGCAATCTCGGGCAGGCGTTTCCGCCAGCGCGCCGTGCACTTCAAGTGCGCAAACACAATTCCCATCTGATTGGCCATCTGGACCGCAACGTCGGTATTCGGCGTGCGATCCCAGATACGTTCGGCAGTTGCGCGCGCGGCAGCGGGGTCGTCGCCGAGAAGCTCGGCTCCTGCGGCGGCGAACTCTCCCACGGCAGCGCGGTCGGTCCAATCAGGCATCGGGTGGCTGAAGAGTTGGTTCATGGTCGCCGCGTCATGATCGGGCAGATCGTCATCGACCGGGCCTGGGGCAACGGGTCTGGTTCCGACGAGGGTGCAGCAGGCTGGGCGGTGGTCGACGCTCCCGAATCGCGCAAGTCGTACCGGACGACATGGCGTCCGCCGCTCGCGAGTGCCGCACACGATTCTTCCGGCCAGGAGAGCATGGTCGTTCCACCGACGAGCAAGATCAGCGGCGCCGCAGGGTCGCCGAACTGCTCGACCCCCAGAGTGACGCCGTTCGTGTCAACCGTTTTCCTCATGTCCGTCATGTAGTTCCCCTTGTCGATAGCGTCGGCCATAGTGCTGCTTGTCGAAACCTGCGTGCACGAAAGGGACCCATCGGGACCTACGAATTTTTCGCTCACGAGCCCGATAACGCTGCCCCTGGTGGGTACCGTGAAACTCATGGCCATCAAACTCGAGAATGTTGGTATCGCAGTCCGTGACCTCGAAGCGACGATCGAATTCTTCACCGATCTCGGTCTGACCGTCCTCGGCCGCGACACGGTCAGTGGGGAGTGGACGGATACGGCGGTGGGTCTCGATGGCAATCACGCCAAGATTGCCATGCTCGCGACACCCGACGGCGGCGGTCGCCTCGAGCTTTTCGAGTACATCCACCCCGAAGCGATCGAGACGGAGCCCACCCTCCCGAACGAGATCGGCATGCATCGCGTCGCGTTCTCGGTCGACGATCTCGACGCGGCCCTCGAGATCGCGGCGAGGCACGGCTGCTACCCATTGCGCGGGGTCGCGAGGTATGGGGACGTCTACAAGCTCACCTATGTCCGCGGCCCCAGCGGCATCATCGTGATGCTCGCCGAGGAGCTGAACAAGAGCTGACGCACGTTCTCGATCGGTGACGGCAGGCCCTGGTGAGGCCTGCCGTCACGCAAGTCGTTATCTAGAGGTCTCCCGCGCTCTAGGTGTCAGGCAGGCACCGGCGTCCGCAATTCACGCCGGGCCGCGGCTTGGAGCGCAGTCAATGTTGCGACGGCGAGTGCCTGGGCCAGAACGAACACCACACCCCAGCCCGTAAGGCCGCCCCAGCCGCCGATGACGAAGGTGATGCTCGCGGCAACCCAGACCAGGTTGAGGACAACAACTTCCCTCACCAGGGCTGGAGTCGGATTGGCCGAGACCCAGGTAACGACGCCGGCCCATGCCAGCAGGCCGAGGCCGACCACAACGGACAGCGTCACGTCCAGTCCCAGTGGGTCTTTCAGTACCCCAGCGAGAGCGACCAGTACGACTCCGAGGCCGCCCGAAGCCACTGCGTCGAGTCGAAGGAGAGTTCGGATCTGGTTCATGTTTCACTCCTCGAGAATGTCGGGTCGACGGCCGGTCCGACGACCATGACGACAACCGTGCCTCCCGCAACGAGCAGAGTCGATTACCTACGAGGTCATGGTGATTACGTCGATCCGTTGTCAGACTGGTCCGATGACGACCACTACTGCTCCGGTAACGTTCGGCGCTCTGCTGCGGCAGTGGCGATCTCATCGACGAGTGAGTCAGCTCGAACTGTCGAGTAAGGCCGAGGTGTCGACCCGACATCTGAGCTTCGTCGAAACCGGCCGATCCCAACCCAGCCGTGAGATGGTGCTGCGGATGTGTGTGCACCTCGATGTGCCTCTGCGCGAGCGCAACCGGCTTCTGCTCGCCGCTGGATTCGCGCCGGTGTATCCCGCGAACGACTTGGCCTCACCGCAGGTGGAGCCGGCTCGTATCGCAGTGCGTGAGGTTCTCGAAGCACACTCGCCCTATCCCGCCGTGGCAGTCGACCGAACCTGGAACATCGTCGACGCGAATGCCGCGGTCGCTGTCCTCACCCAGGTCGTTTCGCCGGCCCTGCTGGCAGACCAACCGCTCAACGCGCTGCGGCTGACCCTGCACCCCGACGGCATGGCGCCGCACATCACCAATCTCGGCCAGTGGCGCGCCGCAGTACTAGCTGCGCTGCTGCGTAGTGCCCATGCCCGAGCTGACGCCGAGATGCTCGCATTGCACGACGAACTTCTCACTTACCCAGGGGGTGAATCGGATAGCGATCACGCGGTCACCGACCCAGGTGCCGTCTACGTGCCGCTGAAACTCCGTGTCGGAGATACCGATCTATCGTTTCTGGCGATCATCGCCACCTTCGGAACCGCATTGGACATCACCTTGTCCGAACTCGCCATCGAGTCGTTCTTTCCTGCAGACGCCGTCACCTCGGACTATCTACGCAGGTTCGACCGGCACGACGACGGGACCCAGCCAGCGTTGTAGGTAGCGGCGCAGGTCTTGTTCGCTCCGGGGTGGGTTTCCCGGGGAGATGAAGAACGACTGCATGGTTCGAAGTTGATGTTCGACGAGTTCGCGGAGGGCCTGCTCGTCGTAACCGTGGTGTTCCCAGTCGACGTCGAAGCGTCTGATCATGGTCATCCCGAAGGCCATGGCCTCGTCCGAGGCGATGCCTTCGGTGTGTGAGTGCGCACCCGACAGCATGATCGCCAGGTGGGGGGTTCTGGGTACGTCGCCGAGTGCGAACATTACGGCTTCGACGACGGCTTTGGCCGGATCCTCGATACCACGCACGTATTCGGTGAGGCGATCGAGGAAAGCGCCGACGGACGCTATGGCAGCGGCTCGGAAGAGCGCGTCGGCGCTGGGGAAGTACCGGTAGACAGTTTGCCGGATGACACCGAGGGACTCCGCGACGTCGGCGATGGTGACTTCACCCTCCGTGCTGCCGATGAGTTCGACGGCAGTATCGACGATCCGCCGCGCGGCGTCGTCGTCGCTCTCAGGTGGTGCCCCACCCCACCCGCGCCTGCGTGCCACTTTTGGTGTGTCCTCGTTTCGCCCGTCGGGTCGTCAGCGTTCGTTGCCGGAATCCCGAGAGTATCGCGAATGAATGCGCCTCTGTGGCACCTCGCTACTCGTGCCCTGTGCGAATTCAGTGGATTGCCCAAAGTGAACATACGTAGCGACACGGTGTTGTATGTTCGTCGCAATACGTCAGCAACAGAGAGGTGTCGTACATGACCGACCTTCATCCCCGGAAGATGGATTTCGGATTCGAGGACGCGGACGTCCCATTTGTGTGGAACCCGGAGAACCCTGCGTGGTCGAGCATGTCGAACGCGGTGTCGTTCCTGGCAATCGGTTTCGAAAAGATGATCGTGAAAGCAATCCTCCAGTCCAAACCGTTGATGACCGACCCTGTGGTCGCGGAAGAGGCCATGGCGTTCATGCGTCAGGAAGGTCATCACTCGACCGCTCATCGACAGCACGTGAAGGCCCTGATCAGGCGGTATCCCGGACTGCAGAACACGCTCGATGCAGTACTCGGTGAGTACGACGTACTCACCGAGGCGACCTCGTTGAACTATCGACTCGCCTACACCGCGGACCTCGAGGCGACGTTCACCCCGGTGTTCAAGCTGATGCTCGACAACGAAGCCACCTTGTTCGCGCCGGGCGATGACCGTGTTGCATCACTGTTCCTGTGGCACTTCGTAGAGGAAGTCGAGCACCGCAGTTCTGCGCTCATCATCTTCGATGCCCTCGTGGGCAATGAGGGCTATCGCGTGCGGATGGCGCCGTCGATTTTCGCCCACGTGATGAAGGTGATTCGGATTGCCTGCGCGGGGTTCAACCAGCATGTTCCGCTCAAAGATCGGCAGGTCGACTCGTTGTCGATGTTCGCCTCCCACCGCGCGAAGCAGAAAGTGCTCACCCTCTTCGTTCCCTACCTGAGCAAGGGGACGATGCCGCGAGCTTTCGACGGCCTGCCCCTCAAAGAACAGTTCACTGCCCTCGCCGGGGCCGCCCGGAGTCAAATGCCCCGGCACAAGCCTGAACACGAGAAGCTCCCGGCGCTCGCAGACGAGTGGTTCAAACGCTACGACGAGGGTTACGACTGCACACGCTGGTACAGCGCAGCGTCGTCCGATCAGTCGGTCGGATCGGGGGCCAACTGATGGCAGGTTCGTGTTCACCTACCTTCGATCAGCTCTCCACGGCGTTGGGATTCTCCTGCGGGGAAGCCGGTGGACTGTTCGAGCTTCGCAGTCCGTTCGGGTTGGAGAACTGGACTCTGCCGGTGCTCGAGGTGATGATCGTGCTCGGGTCGGTGCTCGCGCTCGTCTACGCGATCGTGCGACTACGTCGTCACGGTGACCCCACCAATCTGGTCGTGTGGTTCGGCGCGACGGCCTTCCTGTTCATCATCGAACCGCCGCTGTATTTTCCGGCAGCGTTCGGGATCGAGGAACATGTCGACACGATGTTCGCGCACAACCTCTTCACCGTCGAATTCTTGTGGGGACGACTTCCGCTCTACATCGTCGCCATTTATCCGCTGATGGCGACGCTCGCTTTCGAAATCGTCCGGATGCTCGGGGTGTTCCGAAAATATGGCGTGATCCTCGGTGCTGTGTGTGTCGGATTCGTCCACCACGCGTTCTACGAGATCTTCGATCACCTCGGCCCCCAGTTGCGGTGGTGGGAATGGTCGACCGACAACCCGATCAACCAGCCCATGTTCGATGCCGTCCCGATACCGAGTGTCGTGGTGTTCGCCGCGCTGTGGCCGATGTCGCTGGCGCTGTGCGCGCAGTTCTTCGTCGGCCGTCACGTCGATCAGGGTCGACGCTTCACCGGTCTCGAATTGGTTTGGCGCACCGTGGTAATCGGATTGCTGGCATCGGTCGGCACGTTCGTCCTGCCACTTCCGGCGACGGTCTTCGGGATGGGTAGCGATACCGTTCGGGGCATTCTCTACGCGGCCGAGCTTGTAATTCTGGCGCTCGTGGCGATCCCCATCCTCATCCGCCAGTGGCGTGCATTACGGGTTGGGCAACCTCGGGAGCCGGCGTATTCGAACGGCTTCGTCCGTATCTACAGTCTCGTGTACCTGGGCGTGATGGCAGCACTGTGGGCGAGCGCGCTGCCGGACTACTTCGCCGCCGTCGACGGTGTCACTGCCAACGGCGATCCGATCGGCAACCTCTGGTACACGCTCGGATGCTTTGTCGTCGCAATAGCATGTGTTGCAGCAGTATTCACCATCCCAAGGACAAGCCCAGATGTCCCAAGCGCTGAATTGAACTCCGCAACTCAGCCGCATATCGACGCGAAGTAGGCCGTGCCCTGCGAAACCATCTATCACGAAGGACTCCCGCGGGCTTTCGATATGCGATTACATGGTGGGTGTACCCGATCGACGTGCCGTTCCCGGCGTCGGTCTCGATGTACTCACAGTTCACGGACGGAGATTCTCGATGAAAATCGTTCGCAGTTCGATCAAGACGGTCAAGGGCCCACAGGAATGGTTCACCGGTGATATCTATATGGATGCGGTCGCGGCTGCTCCACCGCCGTCGCGGGTATCGGCCAATATGGTGCACTTCATGCCGGGCGCGCGTACTCATTGGCATCGGCACTCGCTCGGTCAGACCGTGTTCGTCACCGAGGGTGTCGGACTGTGCCAACGCCGCGGCGGCCCGGTAGAGGTGATCAGGCCAGGCGATCGGGTGCTGTTCGAGGCAGATGAGGAGCATTGGCACGGTGCGTCGCCGGATCGTCTGATGGTGCATCTGGCAATCAACGAGGGTGACGACATCCACGATGCAGTTCAGTGGCCGACCCCGGTCTCCGACGACGAATACCCAGCGGCCGGTAGTGCCGAGTGATCTCGGATCGGCAGGCGAAGGGGAGACTTGTGTTCACACCGATTTTCGTGATGAGCCGCATCACGGGGTGGACTGCGCACATCATCGAACAAGGTGCGTCCAACGCACTGATCCGTCCGCTCAGCGAATACTCGGGAGTGCCGCAGCGCGCCGTCGTTGCCTGACCGTCGGCGGGGCAAGTGAAGGTCGACAACGTGGTTCGTAGCGCTGAGGACCGCGCATAGTGCGATCACCGGAGGCCGTTGGCCCTCGTTGTGATCGAGAGTGACCACGTCGTGGTTAGGCTCTAGTGCGTGACGACCTCCGCCGACGACCCCCCTGAGAAGCGTCGGTGGTTCATAGACGCCGCGAAGTTGACTCCGGTTCGTTTCGTTTCTCTGGGATTTGCGGTTGCCATCGCGGTCGGGACGGGTCTTCTCAGCATCCCCTGGGCCAGCCAGCCAGGATCGAGCGCGAGTCCACTACAGGCATTGTTCACCGCGACGTCGGCGATGTGTCTTACCGGTCTCGTCGTGGTGGATACGCCGACCCAGTGGTCGGGATTTGGGCAAGGCATCATCCTTGCGCTGATCCAGCTCGGCGGGCTCGGCATCATGACCATGGCCTCGTTGGTGGGGCTGATTCTCGCGGATCGAATCGGTCTGCGGAGTCGGCTCAACACGGCCGTGGAGTTGCGAGCAACGGGACTGACCGACATTCGCAGTGTCGTGACCGGAGTCGTCCGCACCAGTTTCGTCATCGAAGCCGTCATAGCATCAGGTCTCGCACTACGTTTCTGGTTGGGATACGACGAATCGCCGCTGCGAGCGGTGTGGCTGGGCGTTTTTCATTCGATCTCGGCGTTCAACAATGCTGGGTTCGTCCTCTTTCAGGGCAATATCATCGGCTTTGCCACCGACCCTTGGATTTGTATACCCCTGATAGTCGCCGTTGTGCTGGGAGGACTGGGCTTCCCGGTTCTCTTCGAGGTGATCCGGCAGATTCGTCGCCGCCCGTCACAATTGCCGCGTCGTTGGTCCCTGCATTCTCGACTGACGCTGTCGGTGACCGGAGTGCTTCTGATCGTCGGACCCGCGCTGGTACTGGTACTCGAATGGTCTCGGACCCTCGCACCCTTCGGCGTCGCAGACAAAGTGCTGGTCGGTAGTTTCCAGGGAATCATGTCGAGATCCGCGGGCCTGAACAGCATCGACTGGGCGGAGGCCGACCAGGCAACGTTGCTCGTTACCGATGTGCTGATGTTCATCGGTGGGGGAAGCGGCGGCACGGCCGGCGGAATCAAGGTCACCACGTTCGCAGTGCTGTTGTTCGTCATCATCGCCGAAATCCGTGGAGATCGGACAGTGACGGTCTTCGACCGACAGATCAATGCACGCGTGCAGCGGCAGGCCTTGACCGTCGCATTGTTCGGTATCGCACTTGTGGTGATTCCGACCGTGGTCCTCTTGGCAGGCACACCTTTCGGCCTCGACGAGCTGTTGTTCGAGGTCGTATCGGCTTCAGCGACTGTCGGACTGTCGACCGGGATCACCGGTCAGCTTCCACCTTGGGGGCAGTTGATCCTGATTCTGCTCATGTACGTCGGCCGAATCGGGTCGATCACCCTGGTCAGTGCACTTGCGGCGCGTGATCGTGGGCGCCGCTACACTCTCCCCGAAGAAAGGCCGTTCATTGGTTAAGAAACCTTCCTCCAACGTGGTCGTCGTCCTCGGGCTCGGCCGATTCGGCAATTCCCTTGCACTCGAGCTCATGTCGCAAGGTACCGAAGTTCTCGGAATCGACTCCGACGAAACGCTCGTACAACGTATGTCGGATCGCCTGACTCACGCAGCCGTTGCCGACACCACCGACGAGGAAGCACTACGGCAGCTCTCGGTGCACGAGTTCGACCGCGCGGTGGTGGCCATCGGTTCGAAACTGGAAGCGAGTCTGCTCACCGCCTCGGCCCTGATCAATCTGTCGGTCACCAACATCTGGGCCAAAGCCACCAGCAATGCGCACGCAAAGATCTTGACGCAGATCGGTGTCCACCATGTGGTGCGACCCGAACACGACATGGGCAAGCGGGTAGCGCACCTCGTTCGTGGACGAATGATGGACTACATCGAGTTCGACGACGAATTTGCCATGGCCAAGACGTCGCCACCGAAATTCGTCATCGGAATTCAGTTGGGTGACAGTGCTGTTCGTACCAAACACAAGGTAACAGTGGTGGCGATCAAACGGTCTGGCGAAGGTTTCACCTACGCTGCCGCTGACACGATCGTCACCGCGGGGGATACCATCATCGTCTCGGGAAAGGTCCGCGACATCGAGCGATTCAGTGAATTGCTCTGAAAGTGTGCCGACATACTGTGGACGGGTCCAGGCGGCCGTGTCAAGGATCGAAATCATGAGAATCGAAGGAGTTGCGAGTGTGCCTCTCTAGCTTTTCCGGTGTAAGTCCGTGCTGAGCGCTCTGCGTGTCCGGCTCCTCCGGGCGCGTGAATCGTTCTGGTTTCTTCCCGCGCTTCTCGGTATCGTGGCCATTGTTCTGGCACAGCTTCTGATCACACTCGACCGCCGTCTCGACGGTAAAGACTTCGGTGCGTGGGGTTTTCTGCTCTATCGGGTCGGGGCCAGCGGAAGCCGTGACATCCTCGGTGCCATCGGTGGTTCGATGCTGGCGGTGGCTGCAACGTCATTTTCTATTACGATCTCGGTCCTTGCGACCGCAAGCTCCACCTATGGTCCGCGGCTCGTGCGAAACTTCATGTCGGACCGAGGGAATCAGTTCGTACTCGGAATTTTCGGAGCGACGTTCCTCTACGCGTTGATGGTGTTGCGTTCGATCCGTTCCGAGTCGAACGACGGGATCTCCTTCGTTCCCGACATTGCCGTCAATGTCGCAGTCCTACTGGCAGTACTCGACGTCGCGGTATTGGTGTATTTCATTCACCACATTGCGAATTCGATCCAGGTCTCGACTCTCTCCGCTCGGGTTCGCGGTGAGTTGGTCGCGGTGGTCGATTCGTTGTATCCGCAGACCTTGCCCGAGGACGCGGTCGCCGCACGTTCTCTGCCTGAACCTTCGGTGAATGTGCTGGCGCAGTCCTCGGGTTTTGTCGTCGGTGTCGACGAACAGGCATTGCTCTCAGCGGCCTGCAACGGTGATTGCATCATCGAACTGCGGATCGGACCGGGAGACCACCTGATCGCGGGCGAGCCTATCGCTGTGATGAGTCGTGGTACGGATTCGGATACCGAAGATGCGGTCAGGGCAGCAGTGAACCTGGGGGACACCCGTACCCCGAATCAAGACATCCAGTTCGCGGTACAACAGTTGACAGAGATGGCCGTGCGGGCAATGTCACCGAGCACCAACGACCCTTACACTGCCCGAAACGCGCTCGCCGAACTCGCCGTGGGACTGGTTCCGCTCAGCACGCGGCCGACACCCCTGCTCGGACGCGTCGATGGCGCGGGGAACTATCGAGCTACCGTGACTCGTGCGACAGCGACGGATCTGATCGACCAAGTCTTCGACGCCATGCGCCACTACGGTCTCGGTAATCCGCTTGCAGTGATTGCAGCCGCGGAGTTGGGTCAGCGCATCGGGACTGCCGCAGTGCATTCCGACATCCGCGAAACGGTTCTGCGTCAGTTGGCGGCTCTGAACCGAGCCTACGGAGACAGTGACAGCGACCCGATCGACATCGAAGCCGGTAGAGCGCGCATCGTCGCGGCAACCACCGCGATCACCGCCCAGCGTTGATCACTTCCGGTAGAAGCAAATACGCTGGTGAAAAATTTGGACACGAGAAGAAGGAAGTACATGTCGACACGTGCATTTGTCATCGCAGGGTCCGAAGCCACGGGTGGCGCCGGACTGCAGGCCGATCTGAAAACCTTCGAAAAGCTCGGTGTCTACGGCGTCGGCACCATTACCTGCATCGTGTCGTTCGATCCTGCTTCGGGTTGGGGGCATCGATTCGTTCCGATCGAAGGCTCGGTCATTGCCGACCAGATCGAAGCAGCAACTTCCGCACACAACCTCGATGTCGTAAAAATTGGCATGCTCGGCACGCCGGAGACCGTTGCCACCGTGGCAAAGTCGCTGGGTGGACAGGCTTGGCGTCACGTCGTCGTCGATCCGGTTCTGATCTGCAAGGGTCAAGAACCGGGTGCTGCCCTGGACACGGACACCGCGTTGCGGACGGACATACTGCCGCTGGCCACTGTCGTAACCCCCAACCTGTTCGAAGCCCGAACGCTCGCCGGGATGGACGCTATCGAGACTGCCGAAGACCTGGCCGAGGCGGCAAAGAGAATTGCCGACCTAGGGCCTCGGTATGTTGTCGTCAAAGGTGGCACAGGCCTGCCCGGTGACGACGCGGTGGACGTGCTCTACGACGGGCAGGACATCACCTTCTTTCGGGCGCCGAAGATCGGGAACGAGCGGGTATCCGGTGCGGGCTGCGTCTTCGCGGCCGCCATCACAGCGGAGCTCGCCAAAGGCGCGAGTGTTCTCGAAGCAGTGTCCACGGCCAAGGATTTCGCGCATGCGGGCATCGTCGGTCGGATCACGACGAATGCTCCGTTCGCCGCTGTCGGGTGGCATGACTGAGTAGTTCAGTGCCCGGTGAGATCGAGGGCAGCGCTGACAATGGAATCGGTGTCGATGTGGTGATATTTGTAGACTTCGTCGAGTGAACCGACCTGCCCGAAGTTGCTCACTCCCAACGATGTCGACGCGACACGATTGACGGTCGCCAGGAATGCCAGCGAATGGGGATGCCCGTCGAGGACTGTCACCATCGGGGTGGCTCGTTCCACAGGAAGTAGTCGATCGAGGATCCACGATTCGCCCGTGCTGTGCCCTTGTCTGGCTCGGAGGGCTCGGTAGAGTTGGCCCGGGCTGGTGATGCACAGTACGTCCGCGAATACTCCCATCTGATCGAGCCGTTCGGCCGCGGCCAGAGCTTCGGTCATCAGCGCACCCATCGCGGCGATCGTGACTGTTGCCTTCTCACGGCGGGTCAACGCATAACCGCCTGCAATGACTTGGCGTCGACGACGGTCGCGCGCTGCAGGGTCTGTAGGGACGTCGGCGAGGGTTTGATCGACCGGGCGTGTCGAAAGGCGCAGATAGGCCGAGGTGCCGTCAGGACGGCCGAGGAGCGATATGCTGGCGAGCAGAGTCCACTCGACGTCGATGGCGAATGCCGGCTCGTAGCTGATACATCCGGGTTGTTCCAGGCCAATCGAAGGTGTCTTGATCGATTGATGTGCACCGCCCTCCGAGGCAAGGGTGACGCCGGACGGGGTGCCGATGAGAATGGACTGCCCGCCGGCGTAGATTCCGAACGACCACGGCTCGAGAGCTCTCTCGACGAACGGGTCGTACATGACGCCGATGGGGAACAGCGGTTGTCCCCATCGACTCCAGGTGGAACCGAGTTCGCCCATCAGCCCGACCACATTGGTTTCGGCGATGCCCAGTTCCATGTGCTGTCCGGTCGGCTTTTCGCGCCAGTGCACGATCGTTTCGGAATCGTCGTCGAACCAGTCGCGACGTTCGGCGGAGGACCAGACGCCGACTTTGTTGACCCAAGCGCCGAGGTTGGTGGTTGAGCTGACGTCGGGGCTGACGGTGACGATGCGTTCAGCGGCCTCCGGTGCTTCACGGGTGAGATCGATCAACACTCGGCCCAGCGCAGCTTGAGTGGTTGCAGTTCCCTTCGGCGTTCGTCCGATATCTGTCGGTATGACGGGATGCTGCGCTGCGGGGATTGCGCCTCTGCGTAGGCGGTGCGCAGTGTCGCTACAGATGCGCCCGGCCGGGCTGTCGGCCGAGAATTTTGCCCACGGGTGGGTGGGATCCGTGTCGAGCGAGACGGCAAGAGTGTTGTATTCCTCGATGGTGAGCAGTGACGAGTGATTCTGCGGGTGGCCCTGAGTCGGTAGACCGAACTCCTTGACGGTGTACGCAATGATCACGGTCGGGCGGGTGTCGTCTATGCGGGAGTACGCCTCGCGCAGCGCAGCGAGATCGTGACCGCCGAGGTTGCGGATGGACTCGGTCAACGTGGTGTCATCGAGAGATGCGACGAGTTCGGCAATGTCTGCGGCTCCAGGTCCGTCGCCGGGTAAGCGAACTCGCACTTGGTCTGCAGTGCAGCGCAGGAGGCGTTGATATTCGGGGTTCGGCATGTCGAGGATGCGCTCGCGTAGTGCACTTCCGCCGGTGCGGGTGAAAAGCTCTTCGAGGAGGTGGCCGAACTCGACGGTGACGACCTGCCACCCTGCAGCGTCGAACATCTTCTCCAGGCGGCGGGCGGCGATGTTGGGCACGACGCGATCGAGTGATTGCCTGTTGAGATCGACGATCCATACGATCTCGCCGAGGTCGGCGGTACCTGGATCGAGGATGGCCTCCCACACTGCGCCTTCGTCGAGTTCGGCGTCTCCGACCAACGAGTACTGACGTCCGCTGAACCCTTTGGCCGTTCCGCTGGCGCCACTCCTGTCCGCGCCACCGAAGCTGGTCTCGATGTAGCGGCGCGACATCGCGCCCCATATCGGTGCAGTCGCGCCGATGCCGACAGACCCGGTTGAGTAGTCGACAGGATCAGGATCTTTCGAGCGCGACGGGTAGGACTGCAATCCTCCGAATGTCCGAAGCGTCGTCAGGTACTTTTCGTCCAATTCCCCCAGTAGGTAATTTATTGCATGCAGGACCGGGGATGCATGCGGTTTGACCGACACACGGTCGCCTGATTCGAGTTGCTCGAACCACAGTGACGTCATGATCGACACCATCGATGCGCAGGATGCTTGGTGGCCACCAACTTTGAGGCCGGTTGGATTGGGGCGGACTCGGTTGGCGTGGTGGATGATCGAGGTGGACAGCCACAGCACTTGCTCCGCGATGTCGTGTAGCGCGTCGTGGGTGACCGGCGGTGAGTTCTTCTCTCCGGCAGCGATGCTTGTCATCGCGTTGCTCACCTCCTTCGGGTCGCGCTACGGCAAGCAGAAATCAATCTTCGTCGGTATCTTCCTCTGGTTCGAACGAGGACTCGGAAGAGTGTCCGACTGCTATTCCATCTTCGGTATTCGGAATCGTGTTGTCCTTGCCGAGATTGTCGGCTGTCGAGCTGGATTCGGTTTGGTTCTTACTCATGATCTGTCCCTTTCGATAGGCATTTCACGTGTAGGTAGCCAGAATGGTCCGTAACCAAACTACGACCACCCACGCGTCTTCGCTCCACGGTCGAAGAGCGTCCTTCTATCGCTTGCAATCGCCGAGTCGGCCGGATCGGCTTCGAGAACGAAGTAGGGTCGGGAAAGATATGCGGGTCAGACAAGTTCAGGCGATGGGTGGGGACGATGAGTTTGAAGTCACCTGATCGGCGGGCGCTCGACGGAGCGCTGAGTCGAGGGATGTCGGAAATGGCGCGTGTTCTTCAGCAGAACTACGCGAGTATCGAAGACACACTGGTCTCGATCACCACTATGGCGGTCGGGATGGTCCCAGGCACTGATCACGCCGGAATAACGTTGGTCATCGGACGCAGCACGGTCGAGTCGAGGGCCGCGACAGGTGAGTTACCGCGTCGACTCGACTCTCTACAACAGCAATGTGGACAGGGGCCATGCCTGGACGCCGTCTGGGAGCAGCGGACGGTTCACGTCGAAGACATGGGATCGGAACATCGATGGCCGCAGTTCGCCTCTGCGGCATGGGGAATGGGTGTGCGTTCGATGCTGGCATTCCAGCTCTACACCGGGCGTGACAATTTGGGAGCCCTCAATCTGTACTCCGAGAGGGCCAACGGGTTCGATTCTGCAAGCGAGGAACTCGGCTTGTTGTTGGCCACGCAAGCTGCCGTTGCACTGATCGCTGCTCAACACGAGGATCAGATGCAGTCCGCGCTGGCCTCGCGTGACCTCATCGGCCAGGCGAAGGGCATGATCATGGAAAGATACGGCATCGACGCGGTCCAGGCGTTCGACCTACTCAGCAGGCTCTCGCAGGACTGGAATATCAGCGTTGCCGAACTGGCGGGCCGCGTGACGCAGCGGCGGTGAACGTCGAGATTGCGCCGTGAATTTTCGGTAGTGGCCGCCGTGCTTTGTTCGAGAACCAGGGTGCGCTCGATGGCTGTGCGGCCCAGTGTCAGAATGTGCTGGTGAACGTGCGCGCGAAGAACAATGTGAGGATCGTCGGAGCTGCCGACGGTCCGGTAGTGATGCTCTCGCACGGCTTCGGTTGCGATCAAAATTTGTGGGGTTCGGTCACCGAGCGCCTAGCGGATTCCTTCAAGGTAGTTCTGTTCGATCACGTGGGTGCCGGCGGATCGAACCCGGATGCATGGGACGCCGCCAAGTACGCTGACCTCGAACAATACGCCCGCGACGTACTCGACATCGTCGAGGAACTCGATCTACGCGATGTTGTGTTCGTCGGTCACTCGGTCGCGTCGATGATCGGGGTACTGGCTGTCGCCGAGGCGCCCGAACGATTCGCGAAGTTGATTTTGTTGACGCCGTCGCCTTGCTATATCGACGATGGCGATTACCGAGGTGGGTTCACCAGGGCCGACATCGACGAGTTGCTCGATTCTCTCGACAGTAACTATCTGGGTTGGTCAGCGGTCATGGCTCCGACCGTCATGGGTACACCGGATCGACCCGAACTCGAGGAGCAGCTGACCGATAGTTTCTGCCGAACGGACCCGGCGGCTGCCAAAGTGTTCGCGATAGCGACGTTTCTTTCGGACAATCGCGCCGACCTGAAGCGCGTAACCGTGCCGACTCTCGTGGTCGACTGTGCGCGCGACACGCTCGCCCCGGCTGAGGTCGGCCGATACGTGCACGAGAACATCGCCGGCAGCACGTTGCAGACACTCGACGTCAGCGGACACTGCCCGCAAGTCAGTGCCCCCGAACTGACGGCCACCGCAATAGCCGCGTTCGCGGCGCGGTCGTGAGCGCGTCGAAGGAACCCTCTACCAGCGACGCCCTCGAAGAAAACCTGCTCGATCTATACGAGAACGCGCCGTGCGGGTACCTCTCGTTGTGGCCGGACGGCACCATTGCGAAGCTGAATTCGACGATTGCCACATGGCTGGGCCGTCAACAGAACTCGATGATCGGGACGTCGTTCACGCGACTGCTCACTGCGGGCGGTCGCATTCACTACGAGACCCATTTCGCGCCGATTCTTCACATGAACGGTCACATCGACGGCGTCACGGTAGATCTTGTCACCGCGGACGGTGGCCGGTTGCCGGTGTTCTTGACCGCGAACGTCAAGACCGACGATTGCGGTGAGCCAGTGTTGATTCGGATCACAGCTCTCGACGCTCGCCATCGGCGGGCTTACGAGCTCGAGTTGCTCGAGGCCCGTAAGCGTGCAGACGACAGTCGAGCGCGAGTCGAATTGTTGGCCAAGACATTACAGCGATCGCTACTGCCGTCCTCGCTGTCTCCGCCTGCGGGATTGGACGCGCAGGCCTCCTACCACTACGCGTCGACGGAGGATGTAGGTGGTGACTTCTACGACCTCTTTCCGCTCGCGGCCGACCAATGGGGGTTCTTTCTCGGTGACGTCTGCGGAAAAGGTGCGAGCGCGGCGGCGGTGACGTCGTTGACGAGATACGCGCTCCGTGCAGCTGCGGTGTATGACCGGGACCCAATTGCGGTGCTGCACAATCTCGATACCGTGCTGGAGCAGGAGTTCCACGCAACCGAACCGCAGTTCTGCACTGTGATATTCGGCGTTCTGACGATCGCCGACGGCGGGTTCGAGGTGGAGTTGGCCGGCGGCGGGCATCCTCCGGCGCTCCTTCTCCGCGCCGACGGCAGTGCGAGTTTCGTGGAAACGACAGGTGGCCAGTTGGTCGGCATTCTTCCCGATGCCAGGTTCGTCTCGACCCGGCTGTCCCTGCGGCCGGGAGATACTCTCGTGCTCTACACCGATGGATTGACAGAAGCGCGTGTCGGGCCCGGCCGTGAACGTTACGACGACACCGGGGCACTACTCGACTTCGCGCGGTCTCATTCTCCGACTACTGCCGAGGCGATCATCGATGACATTCGCGCACTGCTGGACAGCTTCGGGTCGGGCCTCGAGGACGACGCCGCTGTGTTGGCGCTCGGTGTGCCCGCCGGACCCGATCCTCAGCTCGGTGAGTCGAGTGCCGCGAGCGCAGTCGGCAGGTCTTCGTAGAGAGAGAAGACCTGATCCAGGCCCATCAGCCGGATCGGACGACTGGTGGCCGGACCGTCGGCAACCACGGCGAACTGTAATGTGTCGCCGAACTTGTTCTGAGCGACAGTGAGCACGGTCATCGCGGCCGAGGCCACGAATGTCACCTTGGCCAAATCCACCACCAGGGCGGCGGGCGCCGTGAGTGCACCTTTGGAGATCGCGGAGTCGAGCGCAGGCGCGGTCCGCATATCCAGATCACCGGACACGGTGAGCACGAGCGTCGACCTGTCCAGATGAATCGCAATATCGAATTGCGCTGCCTGTGTCTCGTCGACCGGCATGGGCACTCCTCGCTCAGAAGCGGTCCGAATGTGGACGCTTACCGGTCGATTAAACCAGGCCCTCGTTGCTGACCGGACAGACATCGAGAGCTGAGTGGTTGCTCCGGCCTCCGATCGCCGTCAGAGGCGCCCTTTCAAGATCGAATTCCAGTAGACCCGAGGTAGCACGTATCGATCGAACGCCCATGCGCTGCGACGGGGAGTGAGCGGATCGAGAAACGACGGAAGTGATGAGGACACCGCACCCGTTCGGTCGAATTCTCCCGCTATGAGTCGATGTGCGTCGACCGTCACCGGGGCGACGGTGTACCCGTCGTAGGAAAACAGTTCGGTGCCGGCGCGAGCGGCCAGCATGTTGTCCACCAGTATCGAAACCTGTTGGCGTAAAGCGCCGCCAGAAGGATCTGTGTGCACGGCCGCACCGTCTCCGACTGCCCACACGCTCGGGTGCGTGCGATGCGCGAAGGTCAGCGGATCGATGTCGACCAATCCATGTTCGTTGTCGCCGGTCAGATCCGAGGATTGCAACCACAGTGGGCCTCGGAAGGGCGGCACCAGGTGAAGGAAGTCGTACTGCAGTTGCTCGGCGTTACCGTCGACATCTGTCACCGTGATTCGGCGTTCTTCCGGCTCCAGCGACGTGACCGCCGTACCGGTCAGTATCCGGACGCCGAGTTCCCGCAAGCGGCTCAGCAGCCGAGCATCCAGTTCTGGAACCCCGAGGAGACGGGGGCGGTCGATGACGAGAGTGATCTCGATACTGTCCAACCGGCCGGTCCGTTGCCAGTGAGCGACCGCGAGGAACAAGGGTTTGAGCGTCGTACCGGTACAACTGACAGGAGCCCTGGGCACGGTGAATACTGCGTGACCGGCACTGGGCATCGTTTCTACCAGCGCCCAGGTCTTCTCGGCACGGTCGAGGTAGTTGCTGGCCACCGCAGGCGAGTCGAGCGCGGTGTAGATGCCCGGTAACGCGTCGACATCCGGAACTAGACCGGGTCCCAGCACCAGGTCGCGGTATCGGTAGCGTCTCCCCGATGCGCACGTCACGGTGCGCTCCGCAGCGTCGACGACGGTGACCGAGTCCTCGATCCAGGTGCATCCGTGCGGCGTCACCGATCTTTGGGTGCGTTGCGCGCTGTTCAGCGAAGCCTGGCCGCCACCGACGTAGGACAACAGCGGTCGGTAGGTGTGAACTTGCTGGGGTTCGATCACCGCGACGGAATTGATTCCTTTACGGATGAGGCGTGCGGCAGCGCTGACACCGGCGTTTCCACCGCCGACGATCACAACGTCGAAGTAGGTAGCGGTGTGGTCCTTCACGTGGGGTCTTCGTGTGCCAAAGCGCGATAACCATGGGCGCCTGCGCGATCGATTGCAGCTTTCACCAGCCCGAATACGGCTCCATGCACTGCTGCGGCGATCAACACCTCCCGTGCGGAGCGTCCGAGATCTTTCGGGTCCGGGGCTTTGTCGTCGTCGTCCCCGATACGCTTCCACACCTGTTTGAACACCATTCCGGCTACTACTCCGCCGAGCACGCTCATTGCCAACGACAGCGGCTTGTACATCGTCTTCGATACCGTGCTCATCGGAGGACCCCTCGTCTCGACTTGCGTCGCCGTACGACGACGTATGCAATCACTGCACCGATCGCAGCCGCCGCCAGAGCAGCGACGATTCCCGGATTCGATTCGGCAGTGATCTTGGCCTTCTCGACGCCTGCCGACGCGCTGTCGTGCACGCGGGTCGGGACGTCGGCCTTCGCTGCGAGCGCTGCGACGGTTTCGGAAAGTTCGGCACGTAGCTCGTCGACGTTGGGCGTCTGCTCTTGCAAAGGCTGGGCTTCGTTGGAGTGTTTTCCGGTCATCGGATGCCTTCCTTGATTGCGGTGATGTCCTTGTCGACGCTGGCGACAGTGTTTTGGGGAACGGGAGGGAGCGCATTCTTCGCACGCTTGGCCCCGACGAGCGCAAGAATTCCGCCGACAACGGTTACCGCCGCCGCGATGATCAACGCGGCGAGCCATGGGTCCAGCACGGTTGCCAGACCGAGAACAGCCGTGGCGATGAAGGTGGCGAGCCCGAAGAACAGTAGTAGCGCGCCGGCGCCGGAAATCCCGATTCCGATTCCCAGGCGGGTGCCTTTGGTTTTCACCTCGTCCAGACCGGCCGAGATTTCGGTGCGTACCAGGGTCGAGACTTGCTGGGTGAGCCGTTCGACGAGCTGGACGGTGGAGAGATCTGCAACCTCGCTCCTGCTTGCGTGCCGTATGTCGTCTGGTCGAGTATCGGGTCGGTCTGTCACGGTAGTTCCTTCCGTGCCGGTTCGAGAGTCGGCTTCCTCTGACTGATCGGGATTGTGTTGGGTGCGTAATAGGCGGCCTTGTTCGACGGCTTCAGCATCCTTTTGCTCGTTCTTGTCCGAGACCCGCGTATCGCGTGGCGGCAATTGGAGCTGGTCCTCGGCGACGATCCCTGCCTGTAGCTGACGGCCTCGTTCCAACTCGGAATCGAGTTCTGCTCCGAACAGCAACGCCAGGTTGGTAATCCACAGCCACAGCAGAAATATGATTGCGCCGGCGAGCGACCCGTACGTCTTGTTGTAACTGCTGAAGTTGGCGACGTAGAAACCGAAACCAGCCGATGCGAGAATCCACGCGACGATGCCGATTGCAGCGCCTGCGCTGATCCAGCGAAATTTCGGCTGTTGGACATTGGGTGTTGCGTAGTAGAGAACGGCTACAGCGAGAACGACCAGTATGAGGACGACCGGGAAACGGGCGATGTTCCAAACTGTCAACGCGGTTTCACCGAGGCCCACCGTTTCGCCAACCGCTCTGGCGACCGGGCCGCTCAAAGCCAACATAGCTGCCGCGCATGCCAGCAGGGCGAGGGCAACCAACGTCACCACCAGCATTATCGGACGCAGCTTCCAGACGGGTCGACCTTCGTCGACCTCGTACATCCGATTCATCGCTCGGCCGAATGCACCCACATAGCCGGACGCCGACCACAGTGCGCCCAATAGCCCGGTGACCAAAGCGAACCCAGCCGCCGGAGCTTGAACCAGCTGCTCTATCGGTCCGCGCAACGTATCCACCGCAGAGGCCGGACCGAGATCGCCGACGACCTGAAGGACGCCGTCGACGGTCGCTTGGCCCTGCCCGAACACTCCCAGCAGCGACACGACGGCAAGCATCGCCGGGAACAGTGACAGCACAGCGTAATAGGTGAGAGCCGCGGCGAGATCGGTACATTGATCGCGCGAAAACTCTCTGGCGGTCTTGCGGACGATAAACAGCCAGGAGGGCTTGGTCAGCTCAGTGGGTGACTCCGGCTTTCGAGGGTCGTCGGGGTCGGCGTCGACCGGGGCTGGTGAATCTTTACGTACGTGCACAGTCCGGACATACCCACCCGTCGATTCCGGAAACCGTGGCGACTCACCGATAAAGGAAGCCGGCCCGAGCTGATCAGCTCGGGCCGGCTTCCATTGTTCGAAACTTCATCGATCAGGGCGTCGAGACAACTTCCTTGGCGATCGCAGCCAGTCTTGTCTGGGCCGCGGATACGACCCCATGGCGATTCTTGTTCGCTTCTTCGAAGGCGAGCACGACGCGAATGTCCGAAGGATCATCCAATTCCTTGATTGCAGATACGGATTCGGAGACGTTCAGATCTTCGTAGCCAACGATGGGAAGCTCCTCGGGCTCGAGAATGCCACCGGCTGCACGTGCGGCGTGGATAGCGTCGGCCACTCCGTCGGCGCCCTCGTCGCGAGTCACACCCTCGGCAGCTTCCAGGGCAGCGTCGCGGCCGGCGGCGAGAGCCTTCGCTGCAACATCGCCTGCGTGGGCCCCTCTGCCGAGTAGCTCGCCCAAACGGTCGGGTGTTCCGCGGGCCGCGTCGAGTGCTCGATCGAGACTGCGGGCGGACCATGTCGCGGGCGCATTGACCAACTTGACGGCGCCGCCTGCTGCGGCCTGCAGCGGTGACCGGCGCAGTGCTGCGGGGCCGCCCAGTGCGTCTTCGGCGAGGACGGTTTCGAGCCATTCGACAGTGGCGCTGTGTGCGGTGATCAAACGATCGGCCAGGTCGACCACTTTCGGCTCGTGAGCGGCTGTTGCGAGAGCCTTGATGTACTTTGCACGGCCGAGCAGCTGTTGTTCGAGGGCGAGATCGCCGAGAAGCGCTTCGTCGAAGGGTTGGGCCTGCTCGCCGAGGGTCTTGAACAGTGCGAGGGTGCGTCCGAGCAGTGGCCCGACGACATCAGGAAGGCCACCGAGGTCACGGAGTGCAGATTCGATCGCGTCGGCGCGGTCACGGCCGTTCGACGCATTCTGTTCGAGCTCTGTGCGGACTGCTTCGGTGCGAGCTTGAGCAGTGCGAGTTTGGGCTGTCTGGATTTCGGTGTTCGTCAGTTGGAGAACGGCCCGCAACTGTGCGAGCAGAGTGGATGTAGCCATCGTGCGCTCCTTTTCGAGTTGTGTGGGTCTCTCGTTTCTGGTGTGCCCCCCACGTAGTCAATGGGACTGCTTAGTGCGTTACCCGTCGATATCGGCGACAAACACCGACCGAGTGAGGGTGATGCGCATCATATGGCGCTATCGGGTGGGCTCACTCGAAGATGAACTCGCCCGAGTGTCGTCGGAATGTCCTTTTCGAAGTTGATGCCCGGGGTGGTCGTTGCCTGGGTGAAGGGTGGTTGGATCTCTGTATTCCACTGCACTGCAATGAAATACAGACCAATCTGCGACGCGGCCCGTTTCGGTTGATTCGCGAATCCAGCACCAACATGCGTGACCGGGGTTAACGTTTACATCGTGGCAGAGCGCGGGGCCAGACCCCAGGTTTCGATAGTTCGCAGGACGATGCTGAGAGCCGTCCGATTACTGTTCAATCCGCTGCGACCGGACGACTATATCTCGATGATCAATCCGCTCTGGACTACTCGTGAGCTGCGCGGCAAGGTCGAACGAGTCTCGCCGGAGGGTTCGGACGCAGTGTCGGTCTACATCCGGCCAGGCTTCGAATGGGCAGGCCACACCCCGGGGCAATATGTGCGCCTCGGAGTGCTCATCGACGGCCGGTACCACTGGCGAGCGTATTCGCTGACCTCGGATCCCGACCCGGTCGACGGCCTGGTGAGCGTCAGTCCCAAGCTGGTCCCGGAAGGCACGGTGTCGCCCTACCTGGTCGGCACCATCAGGGCCGGCGACATAGTCCGGCTCAGCGAGGTCGAAGGGGAGTTCACGCTTCCCGATCCGATACCGGTGAAGATGGTGTTCATCAGTGCGGGGAGTGGTATCACACCGATCATCAGCATGCTTCGAAGTCTGGACCACCACGACCACATGAAAGACATCGTCGTAGTCCACTCGGTTCACAGCCGTGAGCAGTTGATGTTCGCCGACACCCTCGCCGAACTGGAAGCGAAGCATCCTGGTTTTCGTTTCGAACTGCGCATCACCAGCGACGAAGGTCGAATGAAAGCCACCGAGCTCGACAAGCTCGTTCCGGACTGGCGTGAGCGTGAGGCGTTCTGTTCCGGTCCGGGGGAGCATCTGGACGACCTGCGGTCCTACTGGAAGGACGAGGGCGACTACGAGCGGTTCCATCATGAAAGCTTTCAGCCAGTGATCGGTGGCAATGCAGACGACGGCGAGGGCGGCACTATCCGGTTCGTCAACAGTGACAAGGACGTGGAGTGCGACGGCGGAACGACGATATTGGTGGCCGGTGAAGACGCAGGTCTCGACCTGACATTCGGATGTCGCATCGGGATCTGCCACACCTGTATCGGAACGCTGAGGTCCGGGCGTTTACGCGACTTGCGCAACAGGGATGTATCGGAACCAACGGGACAAGCCGTGCGAATTTGTGTGAACACGGCCGAGGGCGACATCGAAATCGAGCTATGAGATCTCCGGAGGGATTTTTATGACCATCGACCACTCGACTCGCACGGAGCCGGTCAATCCGCTGGTACACCTGAGCGAGGAGACCATCGCACAGTTGGCCAAAGAGTTCGACGCCATTCACGACGAGGTGTACGCGAGTCTGGGGGCGAAGGATCGGAAATACATCACCTCGGTGATCGCGGCACAACGCCAACTTCTGGTCGCGGGTCGTGTACTTCTGCTCGGCTCGACGAGCAAGCCTGCTTGGCTGGCGGGCACGGCCTGCCTCGGAGTTGCGAAGATCCTCGAAAACATGGAGATCGGCCACAACGTCATGCACGGGCAGTGGGACTGGATGAACGATCCAGAGATCCACTCTTCGGTGTGGGACTGGGACACTGCATCGACGGCGCAATCGTGGAAGCACTCACACAACTACGTGCACCACACGTACACGAACATTCGCGGCAAGGACAAAGACCTCGGGTACGAGATTATGCGTATCGACCCGCGGCAGAAGTGGCACCCGGTCTATCTGGCGCAGCCCTTCTACAACGTTCTCCTGATGGCGTTCTTCGAATGGGGAGTGGCGCTGCACGATCTGGACCTCGATGCGTTGCGACACGGTGACAAGTCGCCGAAGGAACTGCTGGCCGATCTCGAGGGAATTGCAGGTAAAGCACGTCGGCAGTTCGTCAAGGACTACATCGGCTGGCCGGTTATCAGTGCGGGCGCATTCGGCCTGGCGCAGCTGATGTCCGGAGGGCATCTGCGCGAGAGCAAGAAGTCGAGAGTGGCTGCGCGGTTGCGTAAGTCGACACGATTCGGGAAGAACAACGCCGTATCCAACGTGCTCGATGCTCGCTTCAGCGGCATCGAAAGCACGTTCCTCGCAACGTTCGCCGCAAATTTCTTCGCGAACATCATTCGCAATGTCTGGTCGCACGGCATCATTTTCTGCGGGCATTTCCCGGATCAGGCCTACACGTTCAGTGAAGAAGAAGTGGAGAACGAAACCCGCGGCGGCTGGTACGTTCGCCAACTCGTCGGGGCTGCCAACATCGATGGCGGGCCACTGTTCCATCTGATGAGCGGGAACTTGAGCTACCAGGTCGAGCACCATTTGTACCCGGACATGCCGAGTACGAGGTATTCCGAAGTGTCTCCGAAGATCAAGGACATTTGCGAGCGCTACCAACTGCCGTACAACAGTGGCCCGTTGATGCAGCAGTGGGGGATGGTGCACCGCACGATCGCCCGACTCGCTTTTCCCGGTGGCAAGCTTCGTCCGAAGCCTGGCCCCTACCGGCCCGACGAGGGCTGGCGTAGGAAGTTCCACGAAAGCGAAGCCGCCAATTCGCGCAGCCGCGTTCCGGCAAGCCATCCTGACGCGGGGCCCGAGCACCGGAGCGGAGGCGTGGACGTCGAGCCGCCTCCGCGTGGCGACGACTGATGTTGCTGACGGTGCGGTGCCCGATCGAGTAGGACAGGTACCGCACCGTTCGGTCCATCAGTAGTGAGAGTGCTTGGGGTGGGTCAGCTTTCGGCTACCCGATCGCTCTCCGACATGCCTGTGGCGGAGAGGGCCGTTTCGAGGTCGGTATGACGGAAGATCGACGTGACGTGGTCGTGAACGACCCGGAAGCTGGCGGCCTCCGCAGTGGGTACTGTCGGCTCGGCCTCGCTGGTCGCCGATTCTTCGACGACAACGACGCCGTCCCGGTAGAACATCGCACCGGGAGTGAGTGTCACTCCGGGAGTGCGCACCCACTCCTGTAGGTGCTCGAGCC
The DNA here is from genome assembly GCF_030063405.1 of Rhodococcus sp. H29-C3. NCBI lineage: Bacteria > Bacillati > Actinomycetota > Actinomycetes > Mycobacteriales > Nocardiaceae > Rhodococcus > Rhodococcus sp. H29-C3. The sequence continues at coordinate 519,090 of NZ_JASITC010000003.1, forward strand.
CCTGCGCAGCGCCATCGGCCGAGCCCACCTCGATGTCGTCACTCGACAAAGCCAATACCGTGTCCACGTCGGTCGAGTTGAGTGCGTCGTGCCAGGCCAATACAGTCGCGATCTCAGAAGTGCTCACCGATCGAGTATAACGACGTCCTCGATAGTTTTCGCTGATGCAGACAGTCTTCGGTACCGGTCTCGGGTGCGTCGGGGCCCGCGTGCCGCGACGTCCTCGATGAGCGCGTCCACAGTCAATTCTGCATCGACCTTGTTGTCGCCGATTCCGCCCGTGGCGCCACGCTTGGCCCAACCGACCACGTAGCAACCTGCTACGAGTGTTCCGTCATGGTCGGACACGCGGCCGTCGATATTGTTGATGGTCCCCGATCTCTCGTCGAAAGGAACTCCCGCAGAGGGTGTTCCGCGATATCCGATCGCGAGAAGTACCAGCTCGGTGGAAATTGATCGTGCATCGTCTCCGGTGCCGACGAGGACCGACTCGACACGGTTGCCACCGTGAACGGCGAGAGGTGCCCGTCCGAAAGCGAAGACGATCCGCGGCGAAGAATGCGGTGAACCCAGTTCGGCGACGTCCGCGCCACGCAGCGCCGACGCCGGAGCCGAGGTGGGAAGCTCGTCGATTATCGACAGGGTCTCCGGCGATCCGGCTACCACCACATCGACGTGTGGGCGGTCGAGCAGTGCCTGGCACTCGGAACGGGTGAATGCGGCGAACTCCGGACCACGACGAGCGAGAACGACCACTTCCTCGACTCGGTGCTGCCGGAGTGCCGCGAGGGCATGAGGTGCGATGGAGGTGGATGCGAGATCGTCCGGGTCGGCGGTGAGGATGCGCGCCGCATCGAGGGCCACGTTGCCGTTGCCGACGATCGTGACACTCCGAACGCCGGTCAGGTCGACGGCATCGGCGGCGACGTCGGGATGGCCGTTGTACCAACCGACTACGGTGCGAGCGCTGATCGAACCGGGCAGGTCGAGGCCTGGAATGTCGAGGGGGCGATCCTTCTCCGCACCCACGGCGTACACGACGGCGTCGTAGCGTTCGGCCAGAGTCTGGTGGTCTATGCCGACTCCGACCTCGACTCCCAGCTTCATGCTGACGCGGGGGTGCGCGAAGATGCTCCGGAAATGCTCGTTGATTCGACGGGTTCCGAGGTGGTCGGGTGCCACCCCGTAGCGAGCCAGTCCACCTGCTGTCTGCAGGCGGTCGTAGAACGTCACCCGGCTGCTCGGAAGCCGAAGGAGTGCCTGTGCGGTGTAACAGGCAGCCGGGCCGGTCCCGATGATCGCGACATCGATGCGTCGAAGTTCGTTTACCGCCGGGGCTGGGAACCGCGGAGGTGCCCAGGCCGGATCGATCGGTTTGTCCTTGTAATAGTCGGCGTTGATATCCGCGTAGATCGACTGCTCCGGTGTCAGACGCGAGACGCGGGCAATTGCGTCGACCGGACATGCATCGGCGCATGCCCCACAGTCGATACAGGAGCGTGGGTCGATGTACAGCAACTCGGTCTTGCCGAAATCCGGCTCATCAGGCGTCGGATGGATGCAGTTGACAGGGCAGACCGACAGGCAGGACGCGTCGTTGCAGCAGTTCTGGGTGATGGCGAAGGCCATATCAGCTATTCCTTCTTCACAGCATGTGCAGCCGACGATAAATTGCCTCCGCCGGCTTGGTGACAAGACCGCAGTCCAGCAGGAAAGCCATCAGGTGTTCGCTGCTGGTTCGCATCATGGTGTGGTGGTGGGCGTTGTTCTTGGCCTCTTTGATTGCTCGATCTGCGTCGAGACCCGCAGCCTCGTATACCCCTTTGTTGACCATGTTCGAGACGATGATGCGAGCGGCGATGGCAACGACCAGCGCACTCGACTTACCTCGCGCCACGCTCTTGCCTTGAATCCGTTCACGCATCTGCGCACGGGCGAAGGTCATGTGTCGTGATTCTTCGACCACATGGATCTTGCTGGTGGTGCGCACCAGGGGGAGGACGTTCTCACCGCGCATCCAATCGCGCTGCATCACGTCGAGAACTTCCTCGGCCACAAGTATTCCGCCATAGGCGGCTTCGGCAGACGCTATCGCTTTGAAGCCGCGGCCGAGTTCGATGCTCATCCGGCGCGGTAGGTAGGCCTTGATGCCCATGGTCGTACACGCACGAGCGAACATGATGGAGTGTCGGCATTCGTCGGCGATCTCGGTCAACGCAAACTGGAAGTCGGAGTTCGACGAGTCCTTGCAGTACTGGTCCCGAAGAACCATCTGTTGCAGGATCATCTCGAACCAGATGCCGGTGCTCATGATCGAGCACACCTCGTGGCGGGTGAGCAGGATGCGCTGTTCTTGCGTCATCTCCTCCCACATCGCTGTGCCGTAGAGAGTGCTCCATTCCGGATTGAGGCCGAACAGGGTGGGGTCGAGGGGTTCGTCCCAGGCGACTTCCTCGGCCGGGTCGTACGACAATTGCGCGGCGGAATCGAGCAGCCGTGCTGAGACATCCTCGGCTTCGATGGTGTCGTTCGAGCTGACAGTGCTGGTCATCGCTGGTGCATCCTTCCGTCTTCGTTCTACCCAATGTAACTGTTACGGAGATTACCAGTTACTTAAAGAAACGGGTAGAGCTCGACTGGATCGTCGACGGCTGCGCCCTGGCGGCCTTAGACTGCGCGACGTGACGACACCTCCCGCACGGCCATCCCACCTCGACTCGCCGATCGTTCCCTCGGTGATGAAATACGGTGCCAAAGCGCAGGTCTGGTTGTACCGACGCACCGGCGGCCGGATCGGTGGGAAATGGCGTATCGGCAGCGGATTCCGCAAGCCGGTGCCAGTACTCCTGCTGGGGCACCGAGGCCGAAAGTCGGCCACCGAGTACACCACCCCGCTCATCTATCTGCTCGATGGCGACAACGTGATCGTGGTGGCCTCGCAGGGTGGAATGCCCAAAAATCCGCAGTGGTATTCGAATCTGATGGCGAGCCCGGACACCTGGCTGCAAATCGGTCCCGAGCGACGTGACGTGCAGGCACGCACAGCAGACTCCGCCGAGCGCGCTCGGCTGTGGCCGTTACTGGTGACGCGATACGCAGACTTCGCGAACTACCAGGCGTGGACCGACCGCGAGATTCCGGTGGTCGTTCTCTCCCGCCGCTAGCGCACGCGCGGTCTCCGGTTCGCTAGATTGCTCGGTATGACATCGCGTCCCGACAAAGAAGACCCATCGACATTGGCGTTCCCCACACAAGCGGTACACGCGGGCAATCGAACAGACGGTGGTTCGGGAGCGATCAGGCAACCCATCGTCATGGCGAACTCGTATGCACTACCCGAGGATCCGTCGTCGTTGAGTTGGTCGGCCACCGATGTGCCGCTCTACACTCGCAACTCCGGTGCAAATCAGATTGCGTTGCAGGAGAAGTTGGCGGCACTCGACAAAGGCGAGGACGCCGTCGTTCTTGCCTCCGGAGTGGCCGCACTGCATGCCGTGTTCTTCACGTTTCTCTCGTCCGGTGACCATGTGGTGGTCGGTGATGTCACGTACGAAGCGACCTTCCGGCTGTTCTCGGAGCTTCTGCCACAAAAGTATGGAATCGAAGCATCGTTCGTCGACAGCTCGGACGTCGCCGCGGTCGCGGCTGCTGTGCGAGAGAACACCGTTCTGGTGCATGTCGAGGCGATCGCGAATCCGACGACCAAGGTCACGGACATCGCGGCAATCGCGCGGGTAGCGCACGACGCAGGTGTCCTGTTGTCGGTGGACTCGACATTCACCCCGCCTCCGATGTACCGCCCGCTCGCCGATGGCGCAGATCTGGTCGTGCATTCGCTGACCAAATACATCAACGGGCACGGTGACGCAATGGGTGGTGCGGTCATCGGATCGAGCGCGCTCATCGGTCGGATCAAGAACGACGCAATGGTCGATGTCGGCGGTGTCATCTCCCCGTTCAACGCCTGGTTGATCAGTCGCGGCTCGATCACACTGCCGCTGCGGCTGAACCAGCAGACTAGCTCTGCCGCGACCATCGCCAGATTTCTCGACAACGATCCGAGGGTGGCGTTCGTCGCCTATCCGGGATTGCAATCGCATCCTCAGCACGAGGTTGCCGCGCGCCAGTTCGACGGTCGGTTCGGCGCGATGATGGCTTTTGCGATCGACGCCGACTCCGATACCCACAATGAGTTCGTCGCGAATCTTCGAGTAATCACCTCGGCGGTATCACTCGGTCACGACGAGTCGTTGATCGTGCACGTAGGAACGGAAGGTGCGCGGGTCGCCCGATATCCGGATTCCTTCCGGACCCTCGGACATTTGCGATTCTCCGTGGGGTTGGAGGATCCGGCCGATCTGGTCGCCGATCTCTCGGCGGCTCTGGATCTCACATTTCCGTCGAGTTCTTGACGACCCAGGCTCGGTCGGGGTCCGGGGAACAAGAACGACCGGGAGGCTGTGTGCTCAACCTGCCCGGGCGCTCTGGCGGCGAAGTGAACAACACGGCCCCGCCTGCGTATCGCACTACCCGTTCCGCCGGTCACTACAAACATCGAACTTTCCACCCACGCGTGGTGTGGCCTTCGACCGTGGAATGACAAGAGAACGCGCCGATCGGTGTCGAAATGTTTCGAATGTGGCGGGGTCTGGGAACATGAGGGTATGGATCGGATAGCTTGCGCGCCCCACACCTCATCCACCGGCAGTGCCCGATGCTGACCGAGGAGGTCGTCCTCGTCGACGATGCTGGCCGGAAATTGGGAACGCAGGCGAAGTCGACAGTGCATACGACGACGACTCCGCTGCATCTGGCGTTCTCGTGCTACGTATTCAACAGCAAGGACGAGGTGCTGGTCACCGAGCGTGCCCATCATAAGTCGACCTGGCCGGGGGTGACCACCAATAGTTGCTGCGGGCATCCGGGCCCGGGGGAGAATCTGGGTGACGCGGTCCTGCGCAGGTTGAGCCAGGAGTTAGGAATCGAGGCCGGAGGCGTGCGCCTGCTGCTGCCCGGTTTTCGATATCGAGCCGTCATGACAAACGGAATCGTGGAAAACGAACTGTGTCCGGTGTTCGGCGTCGTCTACGACGGGCCCGCTCCGAAACCGAATCCCGAAGAGGTGTCGCGCGCGGACTGGGTTCCCTGGCAACAGTTTTCGAGTTTCGTTGCCGAGGGTGGTGCGGTATCCCCGTGGTGCCGTGAGCAAATGGAACGCTTGCACGAGCTCGGTGAATCTCCAGCACGTTGGCCTGCAGGTGACCCGGACGCACTCCCGATCGTCGTGCGTGACCCACAGCAATGGCAACCGACGTTGTCGTCGGAGTGAGTCGATAGCTCTCTGGACGGGTCGGCTTGCCGTGGAAACTACGACGGCGGTGCGCCGACCATCCGAAGTGCCAGTTCCACATAGCGCGAGGCCAGGACGTCCGGGTCCGAGAACGACTTGCTCGGAAACCACCGGCTGACGTCGATTCCGAGCGAGGTAATCGCCAAAGTGGCAGCGTCGGTATCGGCGATCGAAAAATCTTTCGTGACCACGCCCGCGCCGATGATGTCGGTGAACACCTTGGAAGTGTTCCGTCGAACAGCGGCGATCGTGCGAAAGTGCTCGGGTGTGAGCGAGCGCAGTTCGTATTGGATGACGCGTGCCAATGCGTGATGACGGGCATGGAACTGGACGTACGCGCGGACCGTGGATGCGAGTCGAACCGGCGGCGTGTCGGTTTCGATATCGGCCTGCTTGGTTTCGGCGAGCGCACGTCGGTGTCCGTCGAGGCTCGCATCGAACAGCAGCGACTCTTTGGTTTTGTAGTGCGGATACATGGCCCCGGGACTGAGATCGAGGCTTGCGGCGATCTCGCGCGTCGACGTTGCGCCGTACCCTTTGGCAGCAAAAATCTCGATGGCGGCGCTTCTGATTCGGGCGGCGGCTTTGGAGGTGCTCACCTCGTCGACACTCATGGTCGCTCGATCCCTCCTCTCCGGGCCCAGGGTTGACACGATCGGGTGCCGGGTCGATTATAGGCAGGTGCATAGAAACTATGCACCTGCATAGTTCCCACTGCGACTTTCCGACACGAGGCCCGCCATGACCGACGTACTCTCTCGCCGCGATCTCGACTTTCTGCTCTACGAGTGGCTCGACGTCGTATCGCTGACGAACCGCGCGCGGTTCGCCGAACACTCGAAGGAGACGTTCGACGCGGTACTGGACCTATGTGCCGACATCGCGCACAAGCACTTCGAACCGCACAACAAGAAGTCCGACGCGAACGAGCCGACAATGCGTCCCGACGGCTCGGTGGACATGATCGATGAGGTCAAGGCCGCACTGGACGTCTATTCCGCTGCCGGGCTCATTGCAAGTCAGTTCGACGAGAGCGTCGGCGGGATGCAACTGCCGACGACGGTCGCTCGCGCATCGATGGCGTACTTTCAGGCGGCCAATGCGTCGACGGCGTCGTACCCGTTCCTGACCGTCGCCAATGCCAATCTGATCTCGACCTACGGAACTGCCGAGCAGATCGATGAGTATGTGCGTCCGATGTTGGAGGGCAAGTACTTCGGCACGATGTGCCTATCCGAGCCGCAGGCGGGTTCCTCGCTAGCCGACATCACGACCCGGGCCGAGAAGCAGGACGACGGCAGTTACCGGATCACCGGAACCAAGATGTGGATCTCGGCAGGCGACCACGAACTCACCGAAAACATCATCCACCTCGTGCTGGCCAAAATCCCGGGTGGGGGAGCGGGAGTCAAGGGCATCTCGCTGTTCATCGTCCCCAAGCTTCTTCCGAACGCGGAGCGCAACGAGGTGACTCTCGTCGGTTTGAACCACAAGATGGGTAACCGTGGGACAACCAACACCCTTCTCGCTTTCGACGGATCGGTCGGCTACCTCGTCGGCGAGGAGCATCGCGGTCTCTCCTACATGTTTCATATGATGAACGAGGCCCGAATCGGGGTCGGGTTCCTGGCAATTGCGCTGGGTTACGTCGGATACCTGAAGTCGCTCGAGTATGCGAAGGTTCGCACTCAAGGTCGGCCGGTGGGGTCCAAGGATCCGTCATCTCCTGCGGTGCCGCTGGTCGAGCACGCCGACGTCAGGCGGATGTTGTTGGCACAGAAGTCATATGTGGAGGGAGCGCTTGCACTCGGTCTCTATTGCTCCAGGCTCGTCGACGAGCAGGATTCGACGAGCGACGACACCATCAAGGCGGAGTCGACGCTATTACTCGATGTGTTGACGCCGATCGCGAAGAGCTGGCCGTCACAGTGGTGCCTCGAGGCCAACAGCCTGGCGATCCAGATTCACGGCGGGTACGGCTACACCCGTGACTACGACGTCGAGCAGTACTACCGGGACAATCGACTCAATCCGATTCACGAGGGGACGCACGGCATTCAGGGGCTCGATCTGCTGGGCCGAAAAGTAACCATGCAGTCGGGGGCAGGGGTGGCGGTCCTCGGTTCCAAAATGTTGGCCACCGTCGAACGGGCCCGGCCGCTGAGCGTCGACACCGCCCGGTTCGCCGGTGAACTGGAAGCGGCATGGAACCGCACGGTCGAGGTCACCGCAGCGCTGTGGTCGACGGGTGATCCTGCTGTGGCACTGGCGAATTCGACCGTGTACCTCGAAGCGGTCGGGCATGTGGTCATCGCTTGGATGTGGCTCGAGCAGCTCACCGCTTTAGAAGGCAAGACCGGAGCCTTCTACGACGGCAAACGCCAAGCAGCACGGTATTTCTTCGGCTACGAGCTACCGAAGACAGGCCCGCAATTCGACCTCCTGGCGGCCCTGGACCGTACGACTCTGGATATGAACCCCGAGTGGTTCTAGGCCCTGCCTTCTAGTCTTCTGCTGTCAGGAGGGTGAACGAGTGCTCACGAATCAGGATCGTCGGGCCCTCGCTTTCATAGGCCTGATCGGGATCGCTCGACAGAAACTGCTCCCACTTTCCCTCCGGCAGCGAGAAGTCCACTGGGCCGGAAGAGGAGTTGACGAGCCAGGCGAAGGTGGTGTCATCCTCTGGCGCCGTCATGCGCACGAGCATGGACAGTGCTGCCCCGTCCTCCCAGTCCTCGTCGCCTAGCTTGGCGCCATCGGCCCGGTAGAAATCCACCGAGTTCTCGGCATTGCTGTCACTGTCGTGCCGGAACCACTTCGGACGCAGTGCCGGATGCTCGCGGCGCATGCGTAGGAGTTCGCGGGTGAAGTTGCGAAGATCAAGATCGGCGTTTGCCCAGTCGAACCAGGACAGCTCGTTGTCCTGGCAGTAGGCGTTGTTGTTCCCCTGCTGAGTTCTGCCGATTTCGTCCCCGCCGAGGATCATCGGCACGCCCGCAGACAACAGCAACGTCGCCAGATGATTTCGTTGTTGCCGTGCGCGCAGGGCAAGGATGCCTTCGTCCTCGGTGGGGCCTTCGGCGCCGCAACCCCACGAACGATTGTCGGACTCGCCGTCCTCGTTGTTCTCGCCGTTGGCATCGTTGTGCTTGTCGTCGTAGCTGTTCAGGTCGGCGAGGGTGAAACCGTCGTGCGCAGTGATGAAGTTGATGCTCGCCAATGTCGGCCGACGGCTGGCCTCGTAGACGTCGGGGCTGCCGGTGATGCGCTGCGCGAAGGCGCCGAGCGATCCGGGTTCACCGCGCCAGAAGTCTCGAATGTCGTCGCGGAATTGGCCGTTCCACTCGGACCAGCGAGCGGGGAATCCGCCCACTTGATATCCATGGGTGTCCCAAGGCTCAGCGATGAGCTTGACCGGCGCCAGCGTCGGATCTTGGTGAACCAGATCGAGGAACGCGCTGTGCTTGTCCAGATCGGAATCCTGGCGGGTCAGAGTGCTCGCAAGATCGAATCGAAACCCGTCGACGTGCATCTCGGTAACCCAATACCGCAAGGAGTCCATGATCAGAGCCAGCGCGGCTGGGTGGCCGACGTTGAGGCTGTTGCCCGTTCCCGTGGTGTCGAAGTAGGACGCTCTGTCGTCCTCGACCAACCGGTAATAGGACCTGTTGTCTATTCCCTTGAGCGACAACGTCGGTCCCAGGTGATTTCCCTCGGCCGTGTGGTTGTACACCACATCGAGGATCACTTCGATTCCGGCGTTGTGGAGAGCTTTGACCATGGCTTTGAATTCATCGACCTGGCCGCCGGTGTCTCCGGCACTGCTGTACTCGTTGTGCGGGGCGAAGAAGCCGATCGAGTTGTATCCCCAATAGTTCCGAGAACCCGCTTCGAGGAGATGGGAGTCCTGAACGAACTGATGAACGGGAAGCAGTTCGATTGTAGTCACACCCAGGGCGACCAGTTCGGCGATCGCTGCCGGGTGGGCCAACCCTGCATAGGTTCCGCGGATGGACTCCTCCACGTCGGGATGCGAGGCGGTGAAACCCTTGACGTGAACTTCGTAGACGACTGTGCGGTCCAACGGAATTCGAGGTGCGGCATCGCTGCCCCAGTCGAACTCGGACGCCGAGACCACCGATAGCGGCATGGACGCCGCGGAATCGTCGTCGTTGCGAGTGTCGGGCTCGTCATGGTGGTGGCCGAATACCGATTCGTTCCACTCGACTCCGCCGGCGATTGCTCTCGCATAGGGGTCGAGGAGGAGCTTGTGCGAATTGTGGCGTAGACCGGACTCGGGATCCCATGGTCCTTCTACCCGTAGTCCGTATCGTGAACCCGCGGTCAGATCCTCGACGAACCCGTGGAATACATGGCCGGTCCGGATGTCGAGCGTGGTCGAGGACACCTCGGTACCGTTCTCGTCGACGACAACGACGGCGATGGAGTCGGCGGTTTCGGAGTACACGGCCACATCGGCCCCGCCCGTGGGAAATAGAGATGCACCGAGTGGGTACGGCCTGCTGATGGTCGTGGGTCTGGCGTCGTTCATTGCTCTGCTGTACCCCGGCCCCCGGGTGACAAACCACGTTTGGAATCGAATGACTCGCGGGTACATGGAGATATGGCAAATTACAGAGTTCTCGATCCCAAAGGCGAAGTCGTCGAAACCAAGGACATAGACAGTGCGGAGGACGCACACTCGTGGTTCATCGACAAGAAGGCCGACAACTCCGAACTTGGCTGGCGCCTCGAGGTCGACCACGATGGTGAGTGGGCATTCGTCAGCGACACCGAAGGCAGCTGACTCCATATCAGCGAAACAGCACCGCGGCGGAGTATTGCCGCGGTGCTGTTTCGTTCTGTCTTTGTCCAGGGGGTGGGACACTCACTCGACGTAGGGCGCGGCAAGCGGATCGGAGCAGTGTATGAATGTTGTCTTCTCAGCGGGGTCCGTGGAGGTCTTCGGCGTCACTCTCGTCGGCATCAGTACCACCACCGGTGTCAAACTGCTCGTCACTGCCGTGTTCGTGGTGGCAGTGCTGGCGCTACGCGGGCTCGCGCTGGCGGTGACGCGGCGAACACTCGGTGGTGAGGTGGGAGATTCGCGCAGATTCTGGGCACGCCAAGGGGTGCACGTGGTTGTCGCGGGTGTCCTAGTGCTGGGGTTGGTATCGATCTGGGTGACGCCGAGTACCGATATCACTACCGGTGTCGGATTGATCAGTGCTGGACTGGCATTTGCTCTGCAGCAGGTCATCACCTCCTTCGCCGCCTACTTCGTGATTTTGCGTGGTGACACATTCGGGATCGGCGATCGGATCACTCTCGGAGGCGTCCGCGGTGATGTGGTGCGGCTCGGGTTTCTCAAGACGACCATCATGGAGATGGGCCAGCCACCGTCGGTGTCGGACTCCGATCCAGCTATCTGGGTTAATTCACGCCAGTACACCGGACGTTTGGTCACGGTCACCAACGGTGTCATCTTCACCGATCCGGTGTACAACTACACACGCGAGTTTCCGTACCTGTGGGAGGAGATGATGCTCCCTATCACCTACACAGACGACCGCGCCCGTGTGGAACAGATACTTCTCGATGCCGCTTGTGCTCATGCCGTCGTCGATAACCGGGAGGCGGAAAAGGCGTTTGCGTCCATGCGTGCGCGATACGCACTGTCGGAGACATCTCTTGCCCCTGCCGTCTACTGGCGAATCACCGACAACTGGCTCGAACTGTCTCTACGTTTCCTGGTGCCGCACCGCGGCGTGCGAGCGATCAAGGACCGAATGAGTCGAGATATCTTGACCGGCCTCGACGCCGCAGGTATCGGTATCGCCTCGGCTACCTATGACATCGTCGGGATTCCCACGATCACCATCACTGATCCTGATGATCGAGAATTACCGCGTACGACCCCACCCCGATAAGGGCGCGTCCTTCGATCTGCTGGGCACCGACGATGAGCGAGGTGATCGCTCCCGTTTCAGGATCGAAATCGACGTCGTCGACTTTTCCGAGCTCGACACCACCGGTGCTGAGTACGCGCTTTCCGACGACGTTGTGGATCTTTCCTTCCAGAGCCGAGAGTGAGGCCTCGTTGTCGGCATCGACGATCGCATCCGAGGATCCGACGGTGACGGCATCGATTCCGAACGCGGAAATTCCCGACCACGCGAGCGCATTCCCGGACTTGGCCTTCTTGAGATGAACCCCGGCGACGGTGCGGTTGTGGGGATCGATAAAGAACCCGGCAATGGTCCCGACCGTGTCGGCGGTGGTTGTGCTGACCACTTTGCGGCCGATGGACTCGGAGAACAACATCAGTTCTTACCCCCCAATTGTGCGCGGAATGCGTCGACGGCAGCACCGAACCCGGCGAGATCATCACGCACGAAATCGGTGGCGCTGGCGGGCACCATCAGATGTTCCCCGGATGCGGCAAGTGTGTCGGGCAGAGGGATGAGCACGGTGGTGCCCTTGTTCTTCATCGCCTCCGAGGACTTGATCTCGTAGCCCACTACTTCGCACTTTCCGCCGTAGCGGCCACTGACTTCGATGATGACGTCGACAACGGTGCCCAATTCGGTACCGGAGTCGGTGAGGACGGTGGAGCCGAGGATGTCACCGCGCCGCTCATGCGAGGGTTGCGGAGTGTCGTCGCTGGAGTCTGGAGCGGAGAACATCTCGCCTGCCGGGGAGAGCATGTCCTCGCGGAGAATCATCACTGCGTCCGGACCCAATGCCGCGACGGACCGCCATGGAAGTACCTCTTTCCGGGGACCGGAGAACAGTCCGCGACCGGCAAGAGTGAAACCGGCGACGGCTCCGCCGTCCGGTGCGTAGATGATGTCCTTGATCTGCGAGACATCTTCACCGGTGAAAGTCACAACCGGACGCTTGGCGATCTCACTGGACCGCATCAACTGTTCGATCATGGTTTTCTCGCTCTTCCGGTCTTGCCCGGCCGGCCAGTGATGATTACACCGCCGGATCGACGTTTGGCCTGAATGGCCAGCACGAGCGCAACGAGCGCCACGATCACGACCAGGGCCACGATAACCCATCCCCACCACTGCATGTTGTTCTCGACTCTCTCGCGTCCAGGTCCTTCAGGCGTACAGCATCAATGTTGTCGGGAAGCGGACTCCACCAGTTGGCTACTGCGCGTACGAGTCCAATCTACCCGGTCGAGCCGCGCCCACCGGGCTTAGTTCGACTGAAACTTCCACATTCACTTGGATTCTCGCACCAAGGGGATGACAGGAACTCCGTTGTCGAGGACCTCGTCCCCGCATGGCACGAATCCGTGCCCGGTGTAGATGTCCACGAGGTAGCTCGGCGAGTCGATTCGACATCTGGCCGAACCGACATCGGCCAAGGCAGCCTGGAGCAGACGGGTGGTATGTCCCTTCCCGCGTTCGGAGCGTCGGGTACACAAATGGCCGATGCGCAAAACCCGATCAGGTCCGTTGCCCTCTTCGGTCAGTCGTAACGTGCACAGCACTTCGTCGTCACGCTCCAGCCAGAAGTACCTCGTCAGCGAGCCTAAGTCCTCACCATCGAGCTCGGGATAGAAGTACGCCTGCTCCACCACGAACACCTCTACGCGCAGCTTGAGCAGCGCGTACAACCGCTGGGTGCTGAGGTCTGCTGCCCATTCCCGCTTGGTTGTCACAGCGCGCGTGGCTGGTGCCGACGTGCCGGTGTCGATCACTTGGTTCATCGGTACGGACCCTCGCATCCTGTGTGGGCACCGGCGTTCAGTGCGGAGCACACGTTGCTTACCCCGTACTCGCGTGGTTCATGCAATGCGATCGATGGATCCGTCGGGACTGCGTACGATCCGGCCCGCACGTTCGAACTCGTCCAGCCACCCGGCCATCGGCCATCGGCCCCAACGGCGATGAAACAGAGCCGCATTGCGGACGATGTCGTCGAGATGTTCGATCGGGGGTGACGACACACGATGATGCTGGTGGTAGGCATGTGCGCCGCCGACCCAACGCAACCCGACACCGATCGAGCGAGCTACGGCAGCGAAATCGGTGTCCTCGCCGCCGTATCCGAGGTATTCGTCGTGAAATCCGCCGATACGGTTCCAGGTGTCGGTCGAGAGGGCGAAGGACAGTGACCAGAAGAGGTCATAGTTCCTGCCTGTCTCGACCACTCCCGCAGCCGGATTCGGACGCGCCGGATGAGGGTCGGTGTGGGCGTGCAACTCCTCGACGGCCCACGCCGAGGTCCGAGCCGGTAAATAAGTGACCGGTCCGCAGAGTAAAGACGTACGGTGCTCAGGCTGTGTTGCGCAATCGTGATAGCGCGTAAGCAGTTCGGGTGACGGAATGCAGTCGACGTCGAGAAAGACGAGAAGATCGGCTCCGCCGTCCGATGCCATTCGGGCGCCCTCGTTTCTTGCCTGCCCGATCGGAAGCCTGCCTTGGGGTGCGGCGAGGTCGACCACCTGCGCCGAGCTTTCGGTGTCCGCGACGACACCAGCGATCTCGTCGTCGTCGATGGCGACGATGATGTGGTGTTCGGGTGCGAGCATCGACTGGGCGAGGCCACGCAATTGGCCCCGAAGATGCTCGTGCCGTCCCGACACGACGGTGATCATGGATGTCTTCATACGGCGGCCGTCTCGGACAACAGCCGAGCTGCGCGGCGGGCAGCGCCGGACGCTTCGACGCGATGCCAGCCCGCCGACCCCACGCGTACTGCTTCGGCCAACAAGGATCGCCAACGATCGGGGGAAGGCCACGACGGCGCCACGACAGCTACTCCTGCCCTGGCGAGGGCATCGGCGGTGGCGTCCTGTTCACCGTAGGGCCGATCCTGGGGCACGATGACTGCAGGAACCTGAGCGGAGGCCGCGTCGGCGAGTGCATTTTGTCCGGCGTGCGTGATCACCACCGACGCCGAACACAAGTGTGGCCATACGTCGTCGATCCATGATTGTGTATCGAGTCCGGCTGCCGTCCAGGTGTATTCGGAGTTGCGTTCGGCCGCGGCATCGATATCTTTCTTCGTCAGCGACGTTCCGCCCGCGCCCCCGAGCACGAAGACAGTCGGTTCGGTTGTCGTGTTCGAAGTGCGGGGTCGCCCGGCGAATCGGCTGATCGAGCCCACGTAGGTGGTTTTGGTAGAAAAAGCATGGAGCGAGGCCGGGTCGTACACGTCCTTCGACCACGGGGCGATGATTGCTGTTGCGATCCGATAAACCAGCTGATGTTGCTCGTCCGTTCGATCGCCAGGCATGGCGACGATGACGACAGGAATGCCGAGCAATCGAACGAACAGAGCTATTTCGACAGACACGTCGACGACGACGAGCCGCGGATGTGTTCGTGCGACCCACTCGGCAATCATCGCCATGCGCTCGGTGAACCCGCGAACGCCGATCGGTGCCCAATGGACCACCCCCGATGCAGTCGGGTCGAGATCGCCCGTCTTCGCCGAGTCCACATCGAGTGGCAGAGTCACCCAGTCGAGGTGAGCGTGTTCGGAAGATCGCGGGCGCGAGGACAGTACGGTCATCGGTTCTTCGAGCTCAGCGGCGATCGATGCCGCACGAGTCAGATGCCCCGATCCGTGATGATGCGCGTAGTACCCGATCATGCCGCACCTCGTCGAACCGTCGTCTCACCGATCATGTGCTCGTAGAGCTCCGAATAGTGGTCCACCATCGCAGTTTCCGAGCATGCTGTCTCGGCACGGGCCCGGGCATCGCTCCGTGAGAGTGCTGTGGCGTCGACGAGGGCAGTTGCCAGATCCTCCGCCGAATCTGCGGTGGCGAGGCGACCACAGACGGGGGTCAGAATCTCCGGAATCCCGCCACGGTCGAAAGCGGCGACCGGAGTTCCACATGCCAAAGCTTCGGCGACAACCAGGCCATAGGGCTCCTCCCACACGGGCGTCACCAGAGCAACAGCGGCGGCACCGACGAGAGCCGCCAGCTCCCGCTGACGTAGATGGCCGACGTAGGTCACCGAGTCGTCGAGTCGCGGCACAACGTGTTCCCGGAAGTACTCGGCATTCGAGACAGGTCCGGCGAGGCGAAGTGGAACTCCGGCCACCCGCGCGGCATCGATAGCAAGATGGGGCGCCTTCTCCGGCACCATACGGCCGGACCAGACGGCGTAGTCTCCGCCGGGTCCTTCCGGCCACCGCTGCGTCGAGATGCCATTGGGCACGACATGAACCCCACCGAGCACGGGTGCCCACTGGCGAGCGGCATGCTCACTGACTGCGACGAACGACGACGCAGGACTCGCCGAGATAGCGATCGCCGACTCCAGCCAGGCGAATGGGGGAGTGTGCAACGTGGTGAGCATCGGCGTCTGCACTGTCGGAGACATGGCGATGGGCAGGTAGTGAAGGCTGTGATTGTGGATGATGTCGAAGGAGTCTCGCAGTTCTCCGGCCAGATCCATCATCACCGACAGGTACGCGTGATGCTCGCTCACTGCCCAGGCGGGGGTGGTGATGTCGGCTTTGGAAATCGCACTCAGTTCCAGTCGTGCGACGTGAAGATTCCCGCCGGTGACCTCCACCGATGACCCCTCTGCGGCGAAAAGCGTCACGATGTGGCCGCGTTCGGTCAGGGTGTGGGCGAGTTGCCAGATGTGCGCCTCCATGCCACCGGCAAACGGTTCGGCGATAGGGAAATTCGACGAACCGAGCAGCGCAATGCGTAAAGGGCGCATCAGCGGGCCTCGGTCAGGATGCGGCTACCTCGCGACAGAGCACGTTCGTAGATTTCGTAGTGTCGGCGGGAGAGCATGGTGCGTTCGCGTTCCCGTTCGACTCTGGACGCGGCAGGAATCCGGCCACGGGCAGCGTGGACATCCCGCAGTGCCTGCGCAAGGGTGTCTGGTTCGAATCGGTCTATCCCGAATTCATATGTAGTACAGGGTTTCTGATCACCGTAGTATCCGCAGTCGGGGGCAACGACGGCGGTTCCGAGGTCATAGCATGCTTCGAGCCAGCCCGAGTGGGTGCCGAATCGATACGGTAGTACAGACACGTCGATCTCTTTCAGATAGCGCCACAATTCGGTGTCGTCGAAGCGGCGATGCACCCGAACGTCGACGCTGCGGAATCGGTTGTATGCAGTCAACGCTGCACCGACTGCTCCCCGCTGGTTACGGTGGGCGAACACCTCCTCGTCGATGTCGAGTTGCACTCGTGCGTTTCCGAGTTCTGCTGCGGTGCAGACTACGACGTCCATCACCGCCAGCGGATCGAGATTTGCACGAAGGCTCTTCGCATGAATCCCGATGACGAACTCCCGCTCGTGTTCCGCTCGCGCCGGTCCGATCAGGTCGAGCGGAGCGACGTGGGGATGTGGCAGCACAGTGGCAGGGGTGTTCCATCGCGCAGTGATGGCCGCGGCAGCGGCGTGAGTGAGAGTGATGACGTCGTCCGCGGCAGTCACGAGAATGTCGAGTTGTGCCAGGTGCATGGAGTTGTCCGCGAAGTGTGGATTGTGCAGATCGTGCACGGTGAGCACGAAAGGTTTGTCGTGCGCGCGCAGAATCTCGACGATGGCGGCCAGTCGCGCAGGCTCGACCGCATCGAACCCGAAGTGAAGATGGAACACGTCGAATGTATCGATGTGCTCGGTCAACCATCGAGGTTCGAGCCACCGAGGAGGCCACCACCGGTTCTCTGTCTCCTCGGCGTCGACCGGTCGGGGGTCGGGAAGTCGGAAAAATGCCGGCTCACCCATGTCCACGGTGTCCGGTGCGAGATTGGTGATATATCGGTGGTCAGTAGGCACCGAGGCGATCGTGATCAAAATAACGGGTTCCTCTGTCGGCAGAGTGGATATACGGGGGAGTGTCGAACCCGGCCCGGCTGCTCGAGAGGGAGTGTATTTGCGTGACAAACGAATACTACAGCGCGTGACCACGGACGGCCGAACTCTGCATTACGGCAGCTTCTACGGCGTCGATGCCGACACCTCGGACACCCGGCCGGTGCTGCTCGTCTGGGGGAACTGCCAGGCGGAGGCGCTGCGTATCGTGCTGGCGTCGTCGGCGAACAGCCCATTTCGCACCGTCCGCGTGCCGCCCGTTCACGAGCTGACTGCCACTGACATTCCGCATGTCGAGCGTCTCCTGCAGCAGACTCGGGCCGTGATCGCACAACCGGTCCGGGCCGGCTACCGAGGGCTGCCCATCGGTACCGCAGACCTCACGGACATGGCCCCGTCCATCACGACCAGGCTCATCTGTCCGGTCATCCGGTACTCCGGGTTGTACCCGTGGCAGATCATCGTTCGGCACCCCAGCGATCCCTCGGCCGTGCCTCCTGGTGTGCCGTACCACGACCTTCGGACCGTACTGGCGGCCCGCGACGGCCGAACGCGGTTCGACGAGTGGGACCTCGAAATCTCGTCGAGGGGAATTGTCGACGCCGCGCAGGCGAGCATCGCCGAACTGGACCGACGCGAGCGGCGCGACTGCGACGTCGCGATCTCCGATGTCCTTCGCCCCCTCGGCAGCGCGGCCGCGCACACCATCAACCACCCGGGCAACGCGGTTCTGATCGAACTCGGTAGTCGTATCCTCGACGCTCTCGGTTTGCCAGGTCCATCTTCGCTCGATCGCGAACTGCTCGGCGTCGTCCGAGCACCGCTGGAGCGACGGGTGATCGATGCGCTCGGTCTCGAGGCGGTAGCCCGGTCCGCGTGGACCGTCGATGGAGTAGTGCTGGAGGAGCAGGCTATTCACGATCAGCAGATGTCCTGGTATGCACAGCATCCGGAGTTCGTGGACGCTGCGCTGGGCCGATACAGCGGACTGATCGACATCCTCGACTTGCCGACATGATGGGCACTGTGTGTCATTTGATTGTCGGTCCTGAAACACACGGCGTCGTCCGGTACGGCCTTGCCGTGTGTGACGCGGCGCGGGCGGAAGGTTGCGAACACCGTTCGATTCGGTCGTACAGTGCAGAGGCAATGGACGTCCTCGACTGCGTTCTGGTCCACCTTCATGTCACCGACAGATTGTTCGGCAGTAGCCCTCGGCAAGCGCTGACCGATCTTCGGGCATTGATCGCAGCAATCGGAAGGCCCGTTTCGGTTACGTTGCACGACCTTCCGCAACCCTCGGACGGACCGTCGATGTCGGACCGGGTCGAATTCTATCGATCTGTTCTCGATCTCGTTGTGGGAGTGGTGGTGTCGAGCGAACATGAAGCCGAGCTTCTCCGCGAGTTCGTCCATCCCGATGCGGACTCACCCGTCGAGGTCGCGGTAGTACCGTTGATGATTGCCGGCCCGATGAGACCGAAGCGGGTGCTGCCGACGGTTGGACGGACTGTCGGAGTACTCGGGTTCCTTTATCCAGGTAAAGGCCACATCGAGACAATGCGGGCAATGCAGACGCTGCCTGCTTCCGTGGGGTTCGCCGCTCTCGGGATGCCGTCCCCAGGGCACGAGTATCTGGTCGACGAACTCCATACCGAGGCAGCGGTGTCGGGGCGGGAGTGTCTGGTCACGGGATTTCTCGACGACGACGAACTTACGCAACGTATGTGGGAGGTCACGGTTCCAGTGGCTCATCATCGACACCTCTCGGCATCGGGTTCGATCAATACCTGGATCTCGGCAGGACGACGTCCACTCGTACCGCGAACCAGGTACATCGAAGAGTTGAACCGTCGGGCACCGGGCGTGCTCACCATCTACGAGAACGTCGACGGTGCACTCGATGCGGCGCTTGTGGCTGCTACGGAGAACCCCGCCCACACGTGGACGGACCCGTCCGTAGTTCCATCACCGTCGCCGGCTGAGGTGGCGAACACGTATGACGCGATTCTCCGAAGTTGGTCCGCGTGAGCAGCACAGTAGATATCGGTGATGGCCGGATGTTGGTGCCCGACAACGACTGGGATCGTGTGCACGGCCCGTCGCGATATCCCTTCGTCAGCGTGATCATTCCCTATTACGACCAACCAGGTCAGTTGTCGCTCGTATTGGCTGCGTTGACCGAGCAGACCTACCCGGCGGATCGACTGGAAGTTGTCGTTGCCGACGATGGATCCTCGCTGCCGCCGCCCATCGATCGATGGGGTTCGCAGTTGAACATCGTGATCGTCCGACAGGAAGACAGGGGTTTTCGAGCGGCTGCTGCACGGAATCTCGGGGTGTCCGCCTCGCGCGGTTCGGTTCTGTGTTTCCTGGATGCAGACACCGTGCCGACGCCAGACTACATACGCGCGGCAACACGCTTGCCCTCGATTCTTCCCGATGCCCTGGTGGTCGGAAGGCGGAAACATTTTTCGTCCGCGGTGACCGAACCAGCCTGGCTGGTCGACGCTTACGAGCGGACGCAGGATCTCCTGCACCCAGGATGGGACGCGTACAAGTACATGATCAGCGCGGTGATGACCTGCGGGCGTTCACTGTTCGATGCCATCGGAGGTTTCGACGAGTCGTTCGTGCAGTACGGAGGGGAGGACTGGGAGTTCGCCAACCGTGCCTTCATGGCCGGCGCGGTATTCGCCTACGAACGCACGGCCCTTGCTTGGCACGACGGCCCCGACTGGGCTGAGCGATCCGTGTCGGCACGAACGGACTCCAAGAATACCGAGGCTTTGAAACTTGCACCGTTGATCACCGACCCTGCGGCCAGGAGATCAGGGCTTCGATACCGCGTCCCGGACTGTGTCGTGATCGTAGCCTCGGGGTCGCACAGTGCGGCGTCGTTGTCGGTGACGATCGCGTCTTCGGTCGGTGCTGCAGACGACTGTGGTGTCTGGATCGTAGGCGAGAGCGCCTCGGACCTCTATCGCGAACTGGGACTCAACGATTCGCGGGTCCATCTCGGTGAACCCGACGACTGGATACGTGCGCGGTGTCGCTTCGTCGTCGAGGTGACCGGTCGGGTGATATTCGGCGAGGACTCGTTGCGGCGGTTGTGTGCCGAGGTGGGACCAGGTGTGGCAGGCGGTGTGAAAGTCGACTTCGCCGGCGATAGCGGTAGTGGAACCGGTGATGCAGCAGTGGCGGTATGGACGTCGCGAGCTCTCCATCGGAGCCGTCGTTGGGTCGCCGAATCCGGACGGAGTGAATCGGAGTTGATGAACGCGTTGTTCGGCGTGCGCCGAGCCCCCGCTTCGGCCGTAGGTGCGCAGGTGGCCCAGTCGGAGCCGTGGTTGTCCTGGTGAAGGTCAGCCTGGTACTCGAACCCCCGCTCGGCCGTTGAATCTATGCAGAATGGCCTTGGCGCAGCGAACCACCGTGCAACGATCGTGCGAGATGACGTAGTCGAACTCCCGATCCGGTCTCGAGTCTCCGATGTTCATCTCACGCGCGGACAGTACGCAGCAGAAGTGAGCCCCCAGAACTACGACGTTCCATTCCTCGGTCATGCCGTCGGCAGAGTCGAGGGACGCTCGGTGGATGTGGGTGTCGGACGTATCGGTCATTCCGACGCCGCACACGCCGGTATAGGCGCTGTGTTCCGCCATTGCGTGCCAGCGGGCCTTCGTATTTCCTCGGAAATGTCGATCGTGCTGAAATGTTCCGAGTATCAACGTTTCCGGGCCGGCCACCGACGCCTGCCATTCTATGTGTGTGCTCATTTCCATGAGCAGGGTCTTGCGGCTACGTGTCACGACACGACCGGCAGATGCGATGGCGAACGGCGACGTCGAGTCGGCATCGGGGGTACTCCAGGTGCGCGATGCGAGGACGGCACGAGAACTGCTCTCCGACAGCGACTTGGGTGAGGACCGGGGTGGAAACAGCAGACCGATTCCGAAGGTTGCCCCCAGTTCGAGCGCTCTGACGCGATGGGCTTCGGAATCGACGCCACTGGCGACTATCACTGCACCGGTCCGCTCGGCTTGGGCCGCGAGAACATGCGTGGCCCTGGCCACGTACGGGTCGGGATCGGAAGCGCTCATCTCGGGTGCCAGAACGATGATGTCGGGTTCGATCAGAGGCAGGATCCCGAATGACGCGAACTGCCCGCCGACGTCGTCGACTGCAATTATATGGTTTTGTGCTCTGGCCTTCTCGACCGCAAGCAAGGTCTTCGCCGGGT
Source organism: Rhodococcus sp. H29-C3 (assembly GCF_030063405.1). Classification (NCBI taxonomy): domain Bacteria; kingdom Bacillati; phylum Actinomycetota; class Actinomycetes; order Mycobacteriales; family Nocardiaceae; genus Rhodococcus; species Rhodococcus sp. H29-C3. The sequence goes on from NZ_JASITC010000003.1 coordinate 540,501, forward strand.
TGTCGACCATCGAACTCTCGCGTACGACGAAGGTCCCGCAAGCATCCGACGCTACCCCGGTGCCTATCAGCAACGGCGTCATCCAACCGATGCTGTCGAGCACGTCGCTCGACGCGTTGTGCAGCGCATCATCGAAGTCACTCGTCCCGTAGCGCTCGTCCAGATAGATCTTCACACCGCCGATGGCGTCGTCGTCGAGCCGGCAGATGGGGGAGTAGTGAAGAGTCATGATGCGTCGCTCGCGGGCAGTGAGATCAGAGGGTGGCGGCGAGGAGGCCGACAATGCCGAGCACCAGAGCACCGATCATCAGTGTGACGGCATGGCCGCCAACCGACAAGACGATAGCGGCGGCGATGATCGCTCCGAATGCGGAACCGAAGACCAGGCGATGATGAACCTGGGGGATCAGGGTCGTGCGTTGGGAATTCTCGTCGAGCGTTGCGTAGTTCATGCCCACTCCTCGTTGCCGATCGTGCTGAGCTAATCATGAAGCAAGGAAGTAGCTGCCCTGCAACCCATTGGATAACAGATTGATCACAAAAGTAACGAATAGATAACGTGACAGCGGGGTTGGCCTCTGTAACGTGTTGCTACACAGCAACTATGGCCGTTCGAGCCGGCAGGCTCGTCGGCCGAGCCGGATCCGGTCGGTCGCCTGGGTCATGCGGTGGGCACGGGCAACAGTAGATACCGCGCATTCTGGCGAGACCATCCAGATCGCTGTCGGTATGCCGTGGCACACTGGCCATCATGAACAACGCCGAGCCACCAAGCGCCGTAGTCACACTCGCGCGTACTGCGTCGCGGGTGGCGGTGCTCACGGGCGCTGGGATGTCGGCCGAATCCGGGATACCGACCTTCCGTGATGCGCAGACGGGGCTGTGGTCCAACTTCGAACCCGCTGCCCTGGCGAGCCCGGAGGGGTGGGCGCGCGACAGTGATCTGGTGTGGGGTTGGTACCAGTGGCGCACAGAATTGGTCCGCCGGACGCAGCCGAATGCCGGTCATGTCGCACTTACTACGTGGCAACAGCGTGCGCACCTCGACATCGCTACCCAGAACGTCGACGATTTGCACGAGCGCGCAGGCTCGAAGGTCATATCGCACGTGCACGGTAGTTTGTTCGATGCACGCTGTTCCGAATGCGGGGTTCACTCCGAGCCTGCATACGAACCGAGTGATGAGCAGTCGGATCGAGTCCCACCGCCGCCGTGTCCTGAGTGCGGGGGACCTATGCGTCCGGGAGCAGTGTGGTTCGGCGAACCGCTGCCGAAGTCCGAATGGACGTCGGCAGTGAACGCCGTCGAAAGCGCAGATCTCGTGTTGGTCGTCGGGACATCCGGCGCAGTTTTCCCGTTCGCTGGGCTGCCGGCAATGGCACGCAGCTGCGGCGCAACTGTTGTCGAGATCAACCCCGTGGAGACGGAGATATCCGATATCGCCGATCACCGCTGGCGAACCACCGCGGCAGTCGGATTGCCGGCATTGGTGCAGGCGCTCTAGGTGCTGGCATAACTCTGTCCGCTGATCCTGACCGTATCCGCGCCACGCGTGCCGGATGGTCGCGGACTCGCTATGCCGTGAGGGCGGCGTTTGCCATCACTCTGATTACTTCTCGCGATCGGCGGGACATGCTTCGTCCAATGCTGTGTGGGGTCGAATTCAACAGACCGAACACGGCGTGCGCTTTGGTGCGGGCGTCGTCTTCGTGCAGTTTCGAGTCGGATCCGCGGAGTGCGGCTACCCAGACCTCGACGTATTCGCGCTGCTTGCGTCGGACATCACGTCGAGCGGACGTCGGCAGATTCGCCAGATCGCGGTCCTGAATTCGGATCAGCGCCGGTTTACTCAGTGCGAAGTCGAGATGGAAGTCGACCAGTTCGGAGATCGTGCCGGACGCGTCCGCAGCGTCCAGCACGACCCGTCGGCCACCGGTCAGTAGGTAGTCGGAAATGTCCACCAGTAGCTCGACGAGGACTGCTTCCTTGTTGGGGAAATGGCGATAAACCGCAGGTCCACTGATCCCGACCGCTGCGCCGAGATCCTCGAGCCGCACGGCTGCGTAGCCGCGCTCGGCGAACAGTTCGGCCGCTGCATCGAGAAGCTCGATGCGTCGCGCAGCCTTGCGCTGCTCGCGAACGGTCGGTTTCGACTCGGCAGGCGGCGACACTGTGCTCATGGTGAAATCCCCGACTTCGGCTCGATACTGGACAACTCGGTTAATGAAAGTTTACTATTGATTTCGGTTAGTGATGATTAACCGAAGTTTCGGTCAGGGAGTGGCACCACTATGGCGATCGATATCGAAGCCAACAGGCTCGAACACAAGAGGCTCGTCGAAGAACTGGGCGAGAAGCTGGACCGCGCTGCACTCGGAGGCAGCGAGAAGTCCCGCGAGCGACACATTGCCAGAGGCAAATTACTACCGCGAGATCGTGTGAACGAGTTGCTCGATCCAGGCAGCCCCTTTCTCGAGATCGCCGCGCTGGCAGCCGACGGAATCTACGACGACGAGTGCCCCGGCGCCGGAATGATCGCGGGAATCGGCAGAGTGTCCGGCCGCGAGTGCGTCATCGTCGCCAACGACGCGACCGTCAAGGGCGGCACCTACTATCCGCTCACGGTGAAGAAGCATCTGCGCGCGCAGGAAATCGCGGCGCAGAATCGACTGTCCTGCATCTACCTCGTCGATTCAGGCGGTGCGTTCCTTCCGCGGCAGGACGAGGTGTTTCCCGACCGCGAGCACTTCGGCAGAATCTTCTTCAACCAGGCGACGATGAGCGCGGCAGGCATTGCGCAGATCGCGGCTGTAATGGGCTCGTGCACGGCAGGTGGCGCCTACGTTCCCGCGATGAGCGACGAAGCCATCATCGTCAGAGACCAGGGCACGATTTTTCTCGGGGGACCGCCGTTGGTCAAGGCAGCAACGGGTGAAGTCGTCACGGCCGAGGAACTCGGGGGCGGTGATCTGCATTCGAAGGTGTCCGGGGTGACCGACTACCTTGCCGACGACGACCGAGACGCACTGCGCCGAGTGCGTCGAATCGTCGCCACGCTCGGGCCGATCCCTGCGGCACAATGGCCGATACGGCAAGCTCTCGATGCCACCGTCGATCAGCAAGACCTCTACGACGTGGTGCCGATCGACTCGCGCACTCCGTACGACGTTCGCGAGGTCATCGTCCGCATCGTCGACGGCGGGGAGTTCGACGAGTTCAAGTCCGAGTACGGAAAGACCCTCGTAACCGGGTTCGCGCACGTGCACGGACATCCGGTCGGAATCATCGCCAACAATGGCGTGCTGTTCGCAGAATCGGCGATGAAGGGCGCGCACTTCATCGAACTGTGTGACAAACGCAGTATTCCACTCGTATTCCTGCAGAACGTCGCTGGTTTCATGGTCGGCAGAGACTACGAAGCAGGCGGCATCGCCAAGCACGGCGCCAAAATGGTGACCGCGGTCGCGTGCGCTCGGGTCCCGAAGTTCACCGTCGTCATCGGCGGTTCCTACGGCGCGGGCAACTATTCGATGTGCGGCCGCGCCTATTCACCGCGCTTTCTGTGGATGTGGCCGAACGCCCGAATCTCTGTCATGGGCGGTGAACAGGCAGCCTCGGTACTGTCCACGGTCCGCAGTGAACAACTCGATGCGGCCGGCAAGCCATGGTCGAACGAAGAGCAGGAAACGTTCAAAGCACCGATTCGAGAGCAATACGAATCGCAGGGCAACCCCTACTACTCGACCGCGCGATTGTGGGATGACGGGATCATCGACCCCGCGGACACCAGAACTGTTCTCGGACTTGCTCTGTCGGCGAGCGCTCATGCGCCGCTCGAGCCGGTCTCCTACGGCGTTTTCCGGATGTGAGATGTGATGACGAGACAGATCGACACAGTGCTGGTGGCCAACCGCGGCGAGATCGCGGTTCGCGTCATTCGAACGTTGCGGCGCATGGGTATTCGATCCGTTGCTGTGTTCAGCGACGCCGACGCAAATGCACGGCACGTCCGTGAGGCAGACACCGCGGTCCGCCTCGGTCCAGCCCCCGCGCGTGAGAGCTACCTCGCGATCGACAAGGTCGTCGAAGCCGCGCACCGCGCCGGAGCGCAGGGCGTCCATCCGGGCTACGGGTTTCTCTCGGAGAATGCCGAATTCGCCGCAGCCTGCGAGGCTGCCGGACTGGCGTTCCTAGGACCACCCGTTGCAGCAATCGAGGTGATGGGCGACAAGATCACGGCCAAGAACGCAGTGGCGGAGTTCGGTGTACCGGTAGTGCCCGGTATCGCTCGCCCCGGACTTTCCGACGCGGACCTCCTCGATGCCGCCCAGGACATCGGCTATCCGATCCTGGTCAAGCCGTCGGCAGGCGGCGGCGGTAAGGGCATGCGACTGGTCGAGGAGGCGGGAGCGCTTGCCGGTGCGTTGGCGAGTGCACGACGCGAAGCGGCTTCCTCGTTCGGTGACGACACGCTGTTCCTCGAACGGTTCGTTCTGCGGCCTCGGCACATCGAAGTACAGATACTCGCCGATCAGTTCGGACACGTCGTACACCTCGGCGAACGAGAGTGCAGTCTGCAGCGCAGGCACCAGAAGGTCGTGGAGGAAGCGCCGTCGCCACTTCTGGACGAGGCGACACGAGAACGTATAGGGAAGGCGGCGTGTGACACCGCTCGCAGTGTCGACTACTCGGGCGCGGGAACCGTGGAGTTCATCGTCTCGGCGGATCGCCCCGACGAGTTCTTCTTCATGGAAATGAACACCCGACTTCAAGTCGAGCATCCGGTGACGGAAATGGTCACGGGGCTGGATCTGGTGGAGTGGCAGGTTCGAATCGCCCGCGGTGAACCGCTCACGATTCGGCAGGACGAGGTGACACTGACCGGTCATGCGATCGAAGCCCGCGTCTACGCCGAGGATCCCGGTCGAGGATTCCTGCCCACCGGAGGGACCGTGCTCTCGCTTCGGGAACCGTCACCCACTCCAACAGTTCGCGTCGACTCGGGCGTGTCCGTCGGGTCCGTCGTCGGCAGCGACTACGACCCGATGTTGGCCAAAGTGATCGCGTACGGCCCCGATCGAGCTTCGGCGCTCGCTACTCTCGATCGCGCGCTTGCCGACACCGCAGCGTTGGGCGTTGTCACCAACATAGAGTTCCTCCGATTTCTGCTGGCGGACAGCGATGTCGTCGAGGGAAGGCTCGATACCGGATTGCTCGATCGCAGGGTCGAGGACTACGAAACAGCGCCTGCTCCGGACGAGATCTTCGTGGTCGTGGGCGTCCATCTGTGGTCGTCATTGTGGACGGACTCGGATCCTTCGCGACCGTGGACGGTCCCGAGCGGTTGGCGAATCGGCGGGCGAGCCCAGCCAGTGACGTATCGACTGTCATCGGGAACACGGACCGCGCATGTGCACGTGCACGGCACACTGTCGGACGCATGGGTAGCGGTCGACGACGGAGAATCGCAACCGATGTCGTTCGCTCGTGTCGAGGACGGCGACGTGGCCATGGTGCGCGCCGGCGTGCGTTCGCGCTTTCGGCTTGCCGACGACGACGCGACTGTCTGGGTGTCCTCACCGGCCGGCACGTGGGCAATCACATCCGTCGAAGAGACCAGTGTCCGTGGTGAAGACAGCCACTCCGGAGATGCCGAGATGACCAGCCCGATGCCGGGAACCGTTATCGCCGTCGGTGTATCTAGCGGTGACACCGTGGAGGCAGGCTCGGCGATCGTCGTCGTCGAGGCAATGAAAATGGAACATGCAATGACAACACCGATCGGTGGAACGGTGGAACTTCTTGTCGTAGTGGGAGAGCAGGTTCGTGTCGATCAACTTCTCGCCCGCGTGAGCCCGAGAACCGAAGTGGAAGAAGGAAAGTCATGACCGATTATCTCGCCACCGGAAACCTTCCCGACGAGTACCAGCAGCTGATCGCGAGTGTCGCCGACTTCGCCACGTCGGTGGTGGCGCCGGTATCGGCCAAACACGATGCCGAGCACTCGTTTCCATACGAGGTCGTTGCAGGCATGGCCGAGATGGGGTTGTTCGGCCTACCGTTCCCAGAGGAGTACGGCGGAATGGGCGGCGACTACTTTGCGCTCTGTCTTGCCCTCGAAGAGCTGGGGAAGGTGGATCAAAGTGTTGCGATCACGCTCGAGGCGGGAGTCTCCCTCGGCGCGATGCCGGTCTACCGCTTCGGTAACGACGAGCAAAAGCAGGAGTGGTTGCCCAAATTGACGAGCGGAAGCTCGCTCGCGGCCTTCGGGTTGACAGAACCCGGGGCAGGCAGCGACGCAGGGGGGACACGTACCACCGCGAAACTCGTCGGTGGTGAATGGATAATCAACGGCAACAAGCAGTTCATTACGAACTCTGGCACCGACATCACCGAACTGGTCACCGTCACCGCAGTAACCGGCGTCGACGAGGTGACCGGAAGGAAGCAGATCTCCTCGATCCTTATCCCTACGTCGACTCCGGGCTTCGTAGCGGAGAAGGCATACGACAAAGTTGGCTGGAATGCATCCGACACACATCCGTTGTCATTCACCGACGTCCGGGTTCCGTACGAAAATCTGCTGGGCCAACAGGGCCGCGGATACGCCAACTTTCTGCACATTCTCGATGAGGGACGCATCGCCATCGCTGCACTGTCGGTAGGCGTTGCGCAAGGGTGTGTGGACGAAAGCGTCAAGTACTCCAAAGAACGAGAAGCCTTCGGTGGGCCGATCGGACGAAATCAGGCCATCGCGTTCAAGATTGCTCGGATGGAAGTGCGAGCGCATACAGCCCGTACAGCGTATTACGACGCTGCTGCGCTGATGTTGTCGGGAAAGCCTTTCAAGAAACAGGCCTCGATCGCGAAATTGGTCGCCTCCGAAGCGGCTATGGACAATGCGCGTGACGCCACACAGATTCACGGGGGATACGGGTTCATGAACGAATACACCGTTGCCCGGCACTATCGGGACAGTAAAATTCTCGAGATCGGCGAGGGGACCACCGAAGTGCAGTTGATGCTCATCGCGCGGGGACTCGGACTATGACCACGGACAAGCGTGTCCGTCAGCGCGGGCTGTGGTTCGAGGAAATGGAGCTCGGCACCGTCTACGAACACCGGCCCGGCCGAACGGTCACCGAGGCCGACAACACCTTCTTCACCGCGCAGACGATGAATACCCAGGCACTGCATCTCGACGCAGCCTTCAGTGAGGGCACGACGTTCGGCGTACGACTGGTCAACTCGATGTTCACTCTGTCGACAGTGGTCGGCCTCTCGGTAGCGCAGTTGACGCAGGGCACGATCGTAGCCAACCTCGGGTTTTCCGAGGTGAGGTTCCCGAAGCCGATGTTTCACGGGGACACGCTGTACGCGGAGACGCTCATCGTCGACAAGCGCGAATCGAAATCCCGACCCGGAGAGGGCATCGTCACCTTCGCCCACACCGGACGCAACCAACACGGCGAAGTCGTAGCCACGGCGGTCCGCAAGACTCTCGTCAGGCTCCGCCCCGCGGAGGACGCGTCGTGACGTGGGTGCCGCCGGGTCCTGGATGGTTGTTCTGTCCGGCGGATCGACCGGAACGCTACGAGAAGGCGGCACAGCGGGCCGACGTCGTAATCCTCGACCTGGAGGATGCTGTCGCTGCCGGCGACAAGCAGAAAGCCAGGCAGTCGTTGCTGTCCACCCCTCTCGACCCTGCATCCACTGTCGTCCGAGTTAATGCGCACGGCACCGCCGACTTCGAACTGGACATGGCAGCACTCGCCCAGACGGCGTATCGCACAGTGATGCTGCCCAAATGTGAAAGTTCGATCCAGATCGATGCGGCTGCGCCTTATGAGGTGATCGCAATCGTGGAATCACCGCTCGGCGCCGTCGCTGTGTCCGACAGCCTCGGCGCAGTAAATTCGATCGGGGTGATGTGGGGTGCCGAGGACCTGATCGCAGCATTGGGGGGCAAGGCGAGCCGATTCCCCGACGGTACGTACCGGAAGGTGGCACAACATGTCAGGTCGACAACATTGCTCGCAGCCAAAGCGCGCGGTGTGTTCGCCCTCGATTCGGTAGTGCTCGATATCGGTGACATTGCTACCTTGACGGCCGAGTCGGAGGATGCCGTGGCCGTCGGATTCGACGGGAAGGTTGCTATTCATCCTTCGCAGGTACCGATAATTCGAGAGGCTTTCGCACCGACCCAGGCGGAGATCGATTGGGCTGAGCAGGTCGTTGCGGCTGCCGCTGATGAGCGCGGAGTATTTCGTTTCGAAGGACGAATGATCGATGCGCCCGTGTTGCGGCAGGCCGAGCAGATACTACGCAGTAGACGGTAGATTCGCTGACGCGGACCGAAAGAGCTTTGTCGAAAATGAACGAGGCCCCGCGCTGGTGCGCGGGGCCTCGTCTACGTGCAAGGGCAATACCTGGCGATCAATACCAGGTTTTGCGGCCACCGATAGCGCGCCCGGTTGCACCGAGGATGGTGAGGACGGCGCCGACGACGATCAGGATGATGCCGATCGTGGTGAGGATGCTGATCGACGTGAAAAAGCCGATGAGCGCGAGGATGATTCCCAGGACGATCATTATTGTTCCTTCTTTCGAATTGGATGCTGCGTGCGGCATCAGGTGATTGCGTTGATCGCCAACCATCTGAGAACTTACCCTGATGTCTCTTGAATCGACAGTAGCGGTTGATCTTTCGAACTTCTCACAAAGTCGAATTCCAGCCGACACCGCTCGGGCCCACGACGGCATAGCCTTCTGAGTGTCATTGTTATGACACATGAAAGATGCCCGCGCAAGCGGTTCGCCACTGGCTGGACGAAAGACACGACACTCCGCAGCGGAGTATCGGGCAACTGATGTTACCCCGAATTATTCCGCGTCAAACGCGATCATCGATTCGAAGTGAAAATTTCAGCGCGCGTCTGCGGCAGCTTCCTTTTCGCTCGATGCACCGCTTGTGGAAAGCTGTCCACCGGAGTTCTCCAGGTGCGCGCGAACGAACCAGTGGAAGAGTTCGAGTTGACCGCTCTGCCCGATCAACAAGTCCTCGGTGACCGGATCGACCTTGCCGATCTCTTCGATTGCCTTGCGCGTGTCGGTGATGACACCGGTGTACACGAGGTCGAGTGCGCCGAGGTGCTCGATGGCTGCGGCCCGCCCGATCGAGTAGTCGTCCCATGAGCGCTGCTCGACGATGGTGCCCGGCGTGCCCTTCGCCGAGGATCCCAGTGTCGCAATGCGCTCGGCGACATCGTCGGCGAAGCCACGCACGGTTTCTACCTGTGGGTCGAGCATCTCGTGGACAGAGATGAAGTTGGGGCCCACGACATTCCAGTGAATGTGCTTGAGGGTCAGATGAAGATCGTTGTATGCGTTCAGGCGATCCTGGAGCAATGCCGCGACACGCGCTCCCTCGTCGGTGCTCATGCCGGGAACTGTGTATGAGTTCGATGTGGTCATGACAAACAACTACCCAGGACGAACCGGAGTGAAACACAGCTCCGAGAAGGTGGATCCGAAAAGGGGGTATCCGACCGGACCGGTCGGATACCCCCTTTGCCTTGCCCGTGTTACTTTTCGCCGGAAGCCAGCTCGGAAGGCTCCTCCTTTGCCGGGCGCACGAAGCTGAGGATGATCGAGCCTGCCAACACCGCGATGATGACTGCGAGGCTGACCAGCGATGGAATCTCGGGGATCGAGGTGCTGATGACCTTGTGGCTGGCCTGCAAGATCAACTTGACCCCGATGAATCCGAGGATGATCGCCAAGCCCTTGGACAGGTAGTGGAACTTATCCAACAGGCCGGAGAGCAGGAAGTACAACGCGCGCAGTCCGAGAATCGCGAACGCATTCGACGAGTAGATGATGAACGGATCGTCGCTGACGGCAAGAACTGCAGGGACACTGTCTACGGCAAAAACAAGGTCGGCAGCTTCGATGGCAACCACGACGGCCAACAACGGAGTGGCAATGCGCTTTCCTGCCTCCTTGACGAAGAACTTCGTTCCGGAGTACTCGTCTTGAACCGGGATAACCTTGCGCAACAGGCGAACCGCAAACGAAGTGCTCGGATCATACGAATCGTCCTCATCCTTCATCAGCTTCCACGCGCTGTAGAGCAGGATGGCTGCGAAGACGAACAAAACGACGGTGAACTTGCTTACGATAGCTACACCTGCGGCGAGGAAGATGCCGCGGAATACCAATGCGCCGATCACGCCGAAGAACAGAACGCGGTGCTGGTATTCCTTCGGAACTTTGAAGTAGCCGAAGATCAATGCGAATACGAAGAGGTTGTCCACGGACAAGCTTTTCTCGAGGAGCCAGGCCGTCGTGTATTCCACGCCTGCCGTCGTACCGAGAGTGGCGAAGACGACTCCACCGAAGACGAGTGCGACGCCGACCCACAATGCACTCCACCATGCAGCTTCCTTGAAGCCGATGACGTGTGCACCGCGATGCGCAAGCAAATCGATGGCGAGCAGGGTGAGCACGACCGCGGCAAACGCCACCCATGCCCAGAGAGGAACGTTCATCGGCGGTAGTCCTTACTGGTGAATTGAGATAGCTTCTGGGTCAGGGACGCCATGGAACGGGCTCCTTGTCGCTTCGATGTTCTCTGCGGCAACTCTGTTTACCGCGACTACTCAAGTGTGCCTGTCGTGAAAGCGGCATGCACCGTGCGATCGCGGACATGTTCGTTCGCTTTTCATTGCCGTAATCCGGCAACTATGGCCCTGAGTCGATGCTGGTAGGCCAGTCCAGTAACTTCGCTCCGAATACTGCTGTTTGCAGTGCAAACCTCTCGCTCGGGTGGTTCACGTCGTGGCCGGTCAGCTCGGCAATTCGCGCCAGTCGGTAGGTGACCGCGCGAACCGAGAGATGCATCGACCTCGCCGTCATCGCGGAGTTACCCCCGGATTCGAAGTAGGCGAACAACGTACGCAGAAGGGGAACGGCGCCACCGCGGGCCGACAGCAGTGGCGTCAGTACCGTCTCGACGAGATCGGTGATCGCGGGTCGGTCATCGAGCAACACTCGATATACCAGCAGGTCTCGCGCATCCAACACCGGTGTGTCGAGTCCGAGTTTGCCCGCCAGGTCGAGCGCGTCGAGTGCCTCGCGGTAGGAGGACGCCACCCCGGCAGCGCTCTGACCAGGACGTCCCACTCCCAAACGTTGAGTCCACCCATCGGTGCCGTGAACTTGACCGACAGTGCTTCGGACACGTTCGGTCACCAGTTTCACCGCATGATGGTCGGGCGCCGCGAACACGACGACGAGACGGCCTTCCTTGCTGGCAACCAACGTCTCGGTGTCACCTTTGCTCCCGGCGATCGCGCGCTCGACGTCGGTGATCATCGAAGCATCGTCGGTGAACGGGGAAGTCGCCTCTACGACCAGGACAGCGTGAGGTCCCGTCAAGTCCAGTCCGAACGACTCTGCGCGACCCAGCACCCCAGCGATATCGGCGCTGCCCGAGAGTAGATCGTCGACGAACTCGCGTCGAGCGGACACCTCGGCGCGGACCAAAGCTCTGCGGGCGAGCTGAAAAGCCTCCGCGAGCTCTGCCACCGCGTCGTCGACGGCATGCAACATAACTTCACCTGCAGTCACGACGGCGCTTGGGTTCTTGGCTGCGTCCACCACCGCGGGCAGCTCGCGCCACAGGCGCCAGGCCGAGGACAAGTACAGATCGAGCAACGCCCTTAATGCAACGCCTTCCTTGGCCGCAGTATCACCATGAACCCGCAATGCGCGCAGTTGACGACGCGTCAATGGGCGTCCGACAGCGACGGCGTCGGTGAGGACCTCGAGGAAATCTCCGAGAAGTTCGGTGGACAAGCCACCCGCGTCGGCTGCTGCGAGGTCGGCAACCTGCTGGTACTTGCCGTCCGGGTCAGGTGCGTCCGATCGGTTGGGCATCGGGCTCATCGTATGCGCCTGGGGCGACACTATCGATTCAGTGCCAGAACGGACAACAGTTCGTAGGCTACGTGCGCGGCGGCTATACCGGTGATCTCAGCGTGGTCGTACGCAGGGGCAACCTCCACGATGTCTGCGCCCACCACGTCCAGTCCGACGAGCCCACGCAACGTGTTCAGCAGCTCTCGCGAGGTCATGCCTCCAGCTTCCGGAGTACCAGTTCCCGGTGCATGAGCCGGATCGAGAACATCGATGTCCACCGAGACGTACACCGGACCACCGTCGAGTCGGTGCCGCATCCGCTCGACGATGCTCGCGACCCCATCGACCTCGTAGTCATCGGATCGGATCACCTGGAATCCGAGAACACGGTCGTCCTCGAGGTCTTGCTCGGTATAGAGCGGCCCCCGGATACCGATGTGCTGGGAGCGTTCGAGGTCGATGAGACCCTCCTCGCTCGCGCGGCGAAACGGAGTGCCGTGGGTGTACGGGGCGCCGAAGTAGGTGTCCCACGTATCGAGGTGAGCATCGAAATGGAGCACGGCAACCGGTCCGTGGTCGCGCGCGAGAGAACGCAGGATCGGGAGAGCAATAGTGTGATCGCCGCCCAGAGTCAGCACCGAAGAACCGTCGGCGCGTAGATCGGTCACAGCCGACTCCACCGAATTCAACGCCTCGGTGATATCGAACGGGTTGATGCCGATATCCCCGAAATCGGCGACCTGTTGTTCGGCGAACGGTGAGACTTTCAAGGCTGGATTGTACGGCCGAAGCAACTTCGAGGCAGCGCGAATGTGACCGGGGCCGAAGCGCGCCCCCGGTCGATAGCTGACGCCCGAGTCGAACGGAACCCCGAGGATCGTGACGTCGGCTCGAGAGACTTCGTCGAGCCGCGGTAGTCGCGCGAACGTCGTCGGTTCGGCGAACCGCGGGACCTTTCTCGCGTCGACCGGTCCGATCGGTGGCGTTTCGGTGCTCATAGGAAGCGCTTTCTGATAGTTCTTCAGGTACGTCCAGCGTCTTTGGTCGGATAATTGTCTATAGCTCCATGTTGCCCGGCAGTGCCTCGTTGTCGCACGATTATCGAACAAGCGCGCCTGCCCGCCGGACGCGAAACCTGCGGAAAGGACCAGCCGATGACTACCGCGGTACGAGTGTCGCTGTTTCAAGGCCCCGAACTGGCAGGCGACGTCGAGGCCAACCTCGCTGCCATATCGCGCGCGGCGATTGCCGCGGCGGACGCAGGAGCGTCGATGCTCGTCACTCCCGAGATGTCGACGACTGGCTACGACGTCGGACGTCTCGTAGAAGAACGTGCAGAGGCGGCAGACGGGCCGATCTTCGACGCCGTCGTCGAGATTGCCCGAAGCTCTGGTCTCGTTGTGGTGTACGGGTTTCCGGAACGAAGCGAGGGAGGAATCTACAATTCGGTACAGGTGGTGGGTAGCGACGGGACCATCGTGTCTCGATATCGCAAGACGCATCTGTTCGGTGAGCTCGATCGTGGGCACTTCGTTCCAGGCGACGAACTAGTCGTGCAGTTTCACTTCGGCGGGCTGACCTGCGGACTTCTGACCTGTTACGACGTGGAATTCCCCGAAGCCGTTCGTGCGCACGCCGATGCAGGAACCGAATGGTTGATCGTCCCTACTGGGCTGATGCATCCGTTCGACATGGTCGCCACACACGTCGTGCCTACTCGGGCCTATGAAAGTCAGCTGTTCGTCACCTACGTGAATCGGTGCGGAATCGAGGGCGATCTGCATTACTGCGGTCTCACCTGTGCCATAGCGCCCGACGGATCCGAACTCGGCCGTGCCGGCCGCGGGGAGGCTCTTCTCACGGTCGATATCGATCCCGGTGTACGTGCCATGTCGAGGGAGATCAATACCCACCTGGGCGACCGAAGACACGATCTCTACCCCCAGGATGGGAAGAGTGGCAGATGACCACCCCCGTCAGCCCGGACAGCACCGTCGAGGACGAACACGAGTTACCGCTGACCATGTTCGGTCCGGACTTTCCGTTTGCGTACGACGATTATCTGGCTCACCCGAACGGACTCGGCTCAGTGCCTGAATCAGCATACGGAACCGAGGTAGCGGTGATCGGCGGCGGCCTCGCGGGCATGGTCACCGCGTACGAGCTGATGAGAATCGGGCTGAAACCGATCGTCTACGAGTCGGATCAGATCGGCGGTCGCATGCGGTCGGTGAAGTTCGAAGGCCATCACGGAGTGGTGGCGGAGATGGGCGCAATGCGCTTTCCTCCTTCGTCGACGGTGCTGTTCCACTATCTGGATGCAATGGGTCTGCACACCGAGCCGTTCCCCAATCCGCTTGCCGAGGTCACCCCGAGCACCGTGATCGATCTCAAGGGCGTCAGCTACTACGCGAGCAGTCTCGACGATCTGCCCCCGGTGTTCGGCGAGGTTGCGCGAGCCTGGCAGCGCACTCTGGAGCAGTATGCCGAACTGGTTCCTCTCCAGCGGGCGATTCGGGCGCGGGATACCCCCGAGATCAAGCGGCTGTGGAACGAGATCGTAGTGAGGTTCGACGATCAGACTTTCTATGGGTTTCTGGCCGAGTCCGAGCACTTCGGATCTTTCCGTCTGCGAGAACTGTTCGGGCAGGTCGGTTTCGGCACCGGAGGGTGGGACACCGACTACCCCAATTCCATCCTCGAAATCCTTCGAGTCGTGGTGACCGCAGCGGACGACCACCATCGCGGCATCGTCGGTGGCGCTCAACAACTACCCCAACGACTGTGGACGAGCGCAGCACCAACAGCGCACTGGCCGGTGGGCACCACGGTGGCGTCGCTGAACGACGGGACGCCGAGTCCGCGCGTCACCGAGCTACGACGCGCCGCCGGTGGAACGGTGGTGCACGACAGTGAAGGGGGAACCCGCACCTTCCCGGCGACAGTGGTGACTGCTCAGTCCTGGATGTTGCTCAGCAACATCGAATGTGACGATGATCTGCTGCCGATCGACCATTGGACGGCCGTCGAGCGGACGCACTATATGGGTTCGACCAAGGTATTCGTTCTCGTGGACCGCCCGTTTTGGAAAGACAAGGACCCGCTCACGGGCCATGACATCGTCAGCATGACTCTCACCGATCGGATGAGTCGTGGAACGTATCTGCTCGATCAGGGGGAGGGCAAACCGGGCTTGATTTGTCTGTCGTACACGTGGTCGGATGATTCCCTGAAGTTGTTGGCGTTGGGCCCGGTCGAGCGGATGAACATCATGCTTCGTTCATTGGAGGGCATCTATCCGGGTGTCGACTTCCGAAGTCACATCATCGGAGATCCCGTCACCTTGTCATGGGAGACCGAGCGGGACTTCATGGGAGCCTTCAAAGCCAACCTGCCCGGCCACTACCGATATCAGGAGCGATTGTTCTCGCATTTCGTGCAAGACGATTTCGATGAGCGGCATCGTGGGATCTTTTTGGCCGGAGACGACATTTCGTGGACCGCAGGGTGGGCCGAAGGTGCGATCCAGACTGCACTCAATGCGGTGTGGGGAGTGGTGCATCATCTCGGCGGTGGAACAGCGAAAACCAATCCGGGGCCAGGAGACGTCTTTGGAAGTATTGCGCCACTTCGATTGGGGGACTGAGAAATAGGGGATAACTGGTCAGCTGCGTGGTGTTGCGGCGGCGCGATTCAGTAGAGGCCTGGTGCGATACGGAATCAGTTCGCTCATAGCGATGGACATGTTGGTGCGTTCCACCCCCGGAATTTTCAGTATCAGTCCGGCGACTCGGTACAGATCATCGGCATCGACCGCGGCTATTCGAATGTGCATGTCCGACGCGCCCGACAGTCCGAAGACCTCGAGTACCTCTTCGATGGTGCGGAGATGATCGGTGACCTCGGCGAGTTTGTGCTGATCGACACGGGTGGTCACGAAAGCCTGCAATGCGTACCCGAGACTTCTCGGACGCACCCGATGATCGATGGAGGTGAGAGCATCCTTCTCGTCCCATCGAGTCAACCGAGCTTGCACAGTGTTCCGTGAAATTCCTAGATCTCCCGCGAGTTCGACGCCTGTCGCGCGTGGTCGATCGCACAACGCGAGCAACAAACGGGCATCCGTTCGGTCCAGATCGGTCATGCAGTCCACGATATGCGTAGACCACAACGTGTGCGCCGAAAGGCGCGCTCAGACGTCGGGTGCGGCAGCGAAGTCGCGACCAGGGGCGAGGTCTGCGGCGGCCAGGCCGCGATCGATGACGTCGAACGGCAGATCTGTTCCTCTGATCAGTGCAGCTCCGACACGAGAGAGTGCCGAACACGTCTGGATGCCGTAACCGCCTTGTCCCGCACACCAGAAGAAACCGTCGACCCGCGGGTCGAATCCGACTACCGGCGTCCGGTCCGCGACGAAGCTCCGCAGACCGGCCCAGGACGATCGCACGTGACGAGCGGTCAGAGTCGTGGTCTCGTGTATGGCGTCGAGGGCACGTGCGATTTCGAGTTCGTCCGGCCGTGCATCGCTGGGTTCCACCGGTGTCTCATCGGCGGGAGAGCAGAGCAGCTGAGCACCTTCGGGCTTGATGTAAAAGGACTCATCGATGTCGCTGAGCGTGGGGAGCGCGTTCGTATCCATCTCTTCCGGGGCGCCGATCATGAAGATCGTTCGACGTAGTGGCCGGAGTCCCGATCGCTGCGCTCCGGCAAGGGTAGCGACCGAATCTGCCCAGGCTCCAGCAGCATTCACGACGATCTCGGCCCGACGTACCGTCCCGTCCTGCGAAGTCACCTGCCAGATCCCGTCGCGACGTTGCAGGTTCACGACGCCGCTGTCGGTCTCGACATGGCCGCCTCGCTTGCGCAGGCCGCGGAGGAAACCCTGGTGTAGGGCATGGACGTCGATCTCCATCGAACCCGGCTCGTGGAGTGCGAGATCGATGTGGTCGTCTCGTAGCGGTGGGAACAGATCATGCGCATCACGAGAGGAGAGGAGTTGCGCGTCCGGTGTCAGCGATCGGATTTGCTCGAACATGGACTCGAGGATCGCACCGCGTCCGCGCGCAGCGAACTGCAGTAGCGAACGGGGAGAGAGCAGTTCACTTTCGAAGTGCACCGGCGGCTCGAGGAGGAAGTCTCTACTCGCGCTCGTCAAGGCTCGAATTGGCTTGTTGCCGTACGTTTCGAGGAACAATGCGGCCGAACGTCCAGTGGTATGGAACGCGAGCGTCGACTCCTGCTCGAGTAGGCACACCGTCCGGTCGGACGCGAGTTCATAGCCGATCGATACGCCTCCGATGCCGCCCCCGATGACTATTACGTCGTAGGTCCGGACCTCGAGGTTCGATGTCATACCTGCTGACGCTACCGCGGCGACCGAGTTCCTTGCCTGCACGGTGAAAGTGCGGCCGATCCGAGGCATTGGTTATTGTCGTGGAATGCGAGAAGCGAGTACCAACGACCAGTTTCAGCTGTCGGGTGCATGGAACTTTCGGGACGTCGGTGGTGCGCGCACCGCCGAGGGTCTCGAAGTGCGTCGCGGAGTGCTCTACCGGTCGTCGGAACTGGCCAGGCTCGATGCTCGTGGACACGAAGAGCTGGTACGGCTCGGGGTGAAGCAGGTCTTCGACCTGCGTGGTGAGACGGAGATCGAGAGAAGCGGAACCGACCGCGTCCCCGGCAGCGTTCGTGTCCACAATGTTCCCTACGACAACCACAGGGGCGAAAAGGCCCCACATGAGGCGCGGATCACTGCGAGCGAGGATGCCCAACTCGACTACATGATGCGTGCCTATACCTCCTACGCATCGCTCGAGGGCGCGCGTATTGCCATACGGAGGGTGGTCACGGCGCTGGGAACCGGCGAAGGACCGGTACTGGTGCATTGCGCCGCAGGCAAGGATCGGGCTGGTTGGACCGTAGCGACGGTGCTTCGCGCTGCCGGAGTCGACGACGCACACATCGTTGCCGACTACCTGCGCAGCAATGCCGCCGTCGAGTCGTTACGTGCCCACGTGCAGGCGAGTTCAGCAGCTGACGAAAATGGTGCGCCGATCGAATTGTCCGATGCTCTTCTCGGGGTGACGGAGCGGTACTACCGGCACGGGCTGGAGGCCGTCGAGCAGGTGCACGGATCGTTCGATGGATATCTCGATGCGATCGGAATCGACGGAGACGACCTCCTCAGGCTCCGATCGACGTTGCTCGTCGGACCCTGAGGGGCAGTTTCGATGACCTCGAATTAGAGGCCTCGGATTGAATTTTGCACTGCTTCTCGACCGATGCGCCGGGAGGTCACGTAGCCTCGTTGTCATGCGTACTGGCGATATCGCGCCGGATTTTCGACTCCCTGACCATCTGGGGAACGTCCGGAGCTTGAGTAAACTGCTGGTCGACGGCCCGGTGGTGCTTTTCTTCTACCCGGCTGCGACCAGCCCCGTCTGCACCGCAGAAGCGTGTCATTTCAGAGACCTCGGGGGTGCATTCGAGTCGTTCGGCGCTCAGCGAGTCGGAATCAGCACCGACACCACCGGTAAGCAGTCGCACTTTGCGCTGCAACGCTCGTTCGACTATCCAATGCTCGCCGATACCGACGGCGTGGTGGCCGAGCAATTCGGGGTGCGTCGCGGAGGGCCACTCGCAAGGCTGAGACGAAGGAAGGACATCGGTCGGAGTAGGTCACACTCGGCGCGATTTTCGATGATCCGTCAGTTGTTGTCGGTGAAGCGAACAACATTTGTGATCGACACGAATCAGGTGGTCAGGCTGGTGGTCAGGAGTGAACGCTCACATGTCCACGCTGACAAGTCCTTGGACTATCTACGCTATTTGTCCTGACGGGGTTTCGCCGCTGAACAGCGTGGTGTAGACAGCAGGCTTCTTGTTCTCGGCAGGTGCGTCATCCGACGCGTCTTCCACGTGGCTGAACAGCGCTTCGATCTTTTTCGGTTGTTCCATTCGTCGAGCATGCTCCCGATCGGCCGAAAATGCCATTCGGGCGCGCTGATGACGTGTCGAAATTATTGACGTTCAACGTGTTTGGATATGCATTCCAGGGGTGAAACACTGGTCGGATGCACGAATTGGAATCCGTCCTCGCCGGCCTACGGCGATTTCCCGACACCGAAGCACCCAACCTCTTTGCCGTAGACCCCACAGATCGCCTGTTGCTCGACTCGGTACCTGCTGCGCTCCAGGTGGGCCCTGGCATGCAGATCGCGGTAGTCGGGGACCACTACGGCGCTCTCACTCTCGGCGCCGCTGTGCAGTTCGGGGCCACCGGAATTCGAGTACATCAGGACTCGTCGACCAGTGAGGCAGCCTTGGCACGTAATGCCGCAGCGGTAGGACTGTCGGAGGTGTACGGGAACTTCTCGCTGGGTGAGGACCTCCTGCCGACTGCGGACGTCGTCCTGATGCAACTGCCCCGCAGTCTCGCCGAGCTGACCGAAGTGATCGAAGTCATCGCCGCATACGCGCCGAACGACGTGCTGGTCCTTGCCGGTGGTCGCGACAAGCACATGTTTCCCGCGATGAACGACATTATGCGCAAGAATTTCGAGACCTTCAGCGCGGGGCGGGGCAGGCAGAAGTCGCGGGTGTTGTCCGCGGCGACACCGATTCGTGCGACGTCGCGTACGTACCCGGTCACTCGGACGTTGGAAGACATCGGCTTGACGGTGGTAGCCCACGGTGCTGTGTTCGCCGGGTCGACGCTCGACATCGGAACACGCTTTCTTCTCGAGCACGAGAGGAAGATGAAGCGTGATGCGCACGTTGTCGTCGATCTCGGTTGTGGCACAGGAATTGTCGCGTGCATGCTCGCGCGCGAGCGCGAGGGAGTTCGAGTGCTGGCCACCGATCGCTCGACGGCGGCCGTCGATTCCGCCCGCGCGACTGCCGCGGCGAACGGCCTTGCCGTGGAGGTCCTGCGGGACGACGCAATGGCAACGCTGGAAGACGATTCGGTAGACCTCATCGTATGCAACCCGCCCTTTCACGAGGGCGCGGCGGTGCACACCGGTGGGGCCGAGAAGCTTTTCGCCGCAGCCGGTCGGGTTCTGCGGCCCGGCGGTGAGTTGTGGACCGTATACAACTGGCACTTGAACTATCGGGCTGCGCTCGCGAAGGCTGTCGGGCCGACCGAAGTGAGGGGTAAGAACAAGAAGTTCACCGTCACTCGGTCGACCGTCGCCTGATCGGCTACGTGACGGGGCCGCCGTCTTCGGGGGTCCCGTCGATCTGACCGCGATTACGCCCGCGATCCTCGATCAAGGTTCCTTCGACGATCTCGGCCTGTCGCTGACCGTCCGCGTAGTCGATATCGGGATCCTCGTCGGATTCGAGGATCACATGGTCGACCAGTTCCTCGGTCAACTCTGCGTCGGGAGTTTCGGCAACCGAACGTGCCTCGGACTCCAGCGCGATGTCCGGTTCTTCTTCGGACAGCTTCTCCTCCAAGCTCTCACCTTCGAGGGCTTCTTCGGCGGTGGTCCCGAACTTGTCTGCCTCACTCCAGTGGTCCGGTGCGTCCACGACCGTGTCGCCGTCGTCGTTGCGCAGTTCGTCCGAGTCCAAGCTTTCGCTCTGATCGAGGGTCTGTCCCGGTCCGTCTTCGATGCTCATGTCTTCCATACTGCACGGCCGAATTCTCCGCTTGTGCGAGCGACCCACCGTCCGGGCCGGTAAAGTCCGAATTGTCCGAACATGTCGGTCCGACTGGGAACTTTTGTCCGGATGTGGAACGTTCTTCATATAACTGCCCGGGGATTTCCCCGCGGTCTGCTCGATACGACGAAGGGAAAGAGACACGGTGCGCACCTCCAGCAACCCGGTGTTCCGCAACCTGCCCAAGCAGGAGGGCGGCGGATACGCCACTTTCGGCACTGCGACGGCTGGTGCCTCGCAGGCCACACAGCAGTTCGGGCAGCCGGGTACGCAGCCTGAGCCGTATCGGACGGGTCCCACCACGCGGGCGATGACAATCGACGATGTCGTCACCAAGACGGGTATCACACTCGGTGTGTTGTCGATCACCGCGATCATCTCGTACCTGCTCGTCGACAGCAACACCGACCTGGCCGCACCGTTCGTCATCGGTGGCGGACTCGTCGGTCTCGGCCTCGTGTTGTTCGCGACGTTCGGCCGCAAAATGGACAACAAGGCCATCGTGCTGGCCTACGCGGTAGCGGAGGGTTTCTTCCTCGGTGCGTTGTCCTTCATGTTCACAAGTATCGAATTCGGGGGTGTGGGCGGTAGCACTCTCATCGCCCAGGCGGTCCTCGGCACGTTCGGCGTCTTCTTCGGCATGCTGGTGGTCTACAAGACCGGCGCTATCCGGGTCACCCCACGATTGACGCGGATGATCGTCGGCGCTCTCATCGGCGTCGTCGTGCTGGCGCTGGGCAACCTGGTGGCGAGCTTCTTCACCGCCGGCGGACTGGGTCTGCGCGACGGTGGCACTGTGGCCATCATTTTCAGCCTCGTCTGCATCGGTATTGCGGCGTTCAGCTTCCTGCTCGATTTCGATCAGGCCGACCAGTTGATCCGCGCGCAGGCTCCCGAGAAGGCAGCGTGGGGCGTAGCTCTCGGATTGACCATCACCTTGGTCTGGCTCTACGTCGAAATCTTGCGTCTGCTGAGCTACTTCAACAACGACTAGTTCTTGCACGAGAAAGGCCCCGCACTCCATTGGAGTGCGGGGCCTTTCTCGTGCAAGAAGCGACCAGGGACGTCTCGATCAGCTCAGGCGTTCCAGAACCATTGCCATACCCATACCGCCGCCGACACACATGGTCTCGACGCCGAACGTCTTGTCCTGCGTCTTCAGGTTGTTCAGCAGCGTCGTGGTGATGCGGGCACCGGTCATACCGAAAGGATGCCCGATGGCAATAGCGCCACCGGAGATGTTGAGCTTGTCGTGGTCGATGCCGAGATCGCGCGCGGATCCGAGAACCTGGACCGCGAACGCCTCGTTGATCTCGAAGAGGTCGATGTCCGAGATCGACATTCCGGCGATCGAGAGCGCCTTGCGGGTGGCCTCGATCGGGCCGAGACCCATGATCTCGGGCGAAGTACCGGTCACACCCGTGGAGACGATACGCGCAAGCGGCGTGAGGCCGAGCGCCTTTGCCTTCGTATCACTCATGATCACCAGCGCGGCTGCACCATCGTTGAGCGGGCAAGCATTGCCTGCGGTGATGGTTCCGTTCGGACGGAAGACCGGCTTGAGCTGACTGATCTTCTCGTATGTGGTCCCTGCGCGCGGGCCGTCGTCCGTCGAGACGACGGTGCCGTCGGGCAGCGTGACCGGGGTGATTTCACGCTCGAAGAAGCCGCTGGCGATGGCTTCCTCGGCACGATTCTGGCTCCGCACGCCCCAGTGATCCTGATCCTCGCGGCTGATGCCGGTGACGAGCGCAACGTTCTCGGCGGTCTGGCCCATCGCGATGTACGCGTCGGGGAGGTCGCCGTTCTCTCGGGGATCGGTCCAGCTGTCCGCGCCCTCTTCCTGCGCCTTCTTGGTGCGGGCCTCGGCATCGGCGAAGAGCGGGTTGTGGCTCTGCGGAAGCGAATCGGAATTGCCGTGAACGAAGCTCGAAACACTTTCGACGCCTGCGGAGATGAACACATCTCCTTCGCCGGCCTTGATCGCGTGCATGGCCATGCGAGTGGTCTGTAGCGAAGACGAACAGTAGCGAGTGATGGTCGTGCCGGGCAGTGAGTCGTAACCGAGCAGAACGGCGACGATCCGCGCGAGGTTGTTGCCCTGCATTCCGCCGGGGAGGCCACAGCCGAGGAGCAGGTCATCGATGTCGGTCGGGTCGAGCTCGGGGACCTTGGCGAGCGCTGCGGCCACCATCTGCACGGTCAAGTCATCAGAACGAATGTCCTTGAGCGATCCCTTCATTGCGCGACCGATAGGTGAACGAGCGGTACTGACGATTACTGCCTCTGGCATGAAATCTCCTTTGTTGGCTGCTGCCTGCGAGACTGCGCTAGCAGGCGTTTGCTGTTTCGAACATATCGCTAGCCGCTCTGTGCCTCTATTTCGGCACCTCGACGGCGCAGAAACCTCTCGATCGACGCAGTTGCCCGAGGCCGGAATCTGCGAGACTCTACTGCCGCGGATAGCTCGGGCAGCTGGGGTAGTGGTCCGCCGCGCCATTCTCCGAGCGCGGCCGCGAGGACGGGAAGCAACTGACGTGCCGCGAGTTCGTAACCCGCCGCCGACGGGTGGAAACGATCGGCTGAGAACATGGTCTCCGGTGCGGCAAGGAACTCCGGAGCGAGCAGATCTGCCAAAGCGACCGGATGACCGCCGGCAGACAGGGTGGCCGCGCTCTGTGCGCGAGCGAGTCGAAGGCCCCAGTTCCGCACGACGGTGCGCAGCGGTTGCGGAATGGCTGTGACCACACCGAGGTCGGGGCACGTCCCGACTACCACCACGGTGCCCTGCGAGGTCAGACGTTCCACCGCGTCGCCGAGTCGCGTCGCCGAGGCGCTGATCGAGAACTTCTTGGTGACATCGTTGGCGCCGATGAGAATGACAACGGCGTCGGGCGCAGGACCGGCGACGAACATCGCGTCGACCTGACCTTCGAGACCTTTCGATGTTGCACCCGCAAGTGCTTTGGTACTCAGTCTGATTCGTTTGTCCGTCTCCTCGGCCAAACCGCGGGCAACGAGGACACCGGGAACCTCCTCCGCGACGGCGCACCCGACGCCTGCAGCAGTGGAGTCGCCGAAGACCATCAGGTGAAAATCGGCCGAAATTCCGGGCCGCCAGCGCTGCGGGGTCGGTGATCCTGCCGTGTAGACGCCGTCGGCTTCGGGAGGTTTGGTCATGGTTCTCCCGATGACGCCTCGCGCGGAACTCGCCTGGGACATCAGAGCTTTGTACGCAGCCCAGGATGCGGTGCCGGCGGAGGAGCCTGCCAATACGGTCGCGGCCCCCGCTTTGGCGGCGGTTTGCCATCGATTCACCGGCACTCGTGGTCCTTTTCTTTCTGCGCCATGCCGTCCATCGTATGCACCGAACCACACGTGCCTCGGTGGTACCGGGAAGTCGCCCGTGGTGGCGTCTGGGAAGATAGAGATATGCGCATTGCTCAGCACGTCACCGAACTGATCGGCAACACTCCGTTGGTCAAGCTCTCCTCCGTTGTCGGCGGCAACGCGGGGACGGTTGCAGCCAAGATCGAATACCTCAACCCAGGTGGTTCGTCGAAGGACCGCATCGCAGTCAGGATGATCGACGCGGCAGAAGCGTCAGGCGAATTGAAGCCGGGCGGCACCATCATCGAGCCCACGTCCGGCAACACCGGCATCGGCCTCGCTCTCGTTGCTCAGCAGCGCGGATACAAGTGCGTGTTCGTCTGCCCGGACAAGGTCGGCGAAGAAAAACGCAACGTCCTGCGCGCCTATGGCGCCGAGGTCGTGGTCTGCCCGACCGCCGTCGCACCCGAGGACCCAAACAGCTACTACAGCGTCTCCGACCGTCTCGTGCAGGAAATCGACGGCGGCTGGAAGCCGAATCAGTACGCCAACCCTGCCGGCCCCCAGTCTCACTACGAGACCACCGGACCCGAGATCTGGGCCGACACCGACGGCAAGATCACTCATTTCGTTGCGGGAGTCGGTACCGGCGGCACCATCTCCGGAACAGGCAAATACCTCAAGGAGATGTCCGGCGGCAAGGTCAAGGTCGTCGGCGTCGACCCGGAAGGTTCGGTCTACTCCGGCGGTACCGGCCGTCCGTACCTCGTCGAGGGCGTCGGCGAGGACTTCTGGCCGACCGCGTACGACCCGTCTATCCCCGACGAGATCATCGCGGTATCCGATGCGGACTCGTTCGACATGACACGACGATTGGCTCGGGAAGAGGGCCTGCTGGTCGGCGGATCCTGCGGCATGGCAGTGGTAGCTGCGATCAAGGTTGCCGAGCGTGAAGGACCCGATGCGCTCGTCGTCGTACTGTTGCCCGATGGTGGCCGCGGTTACCTGGCAAAGATCTTCAACGACGAATGGATGTCTTCCTACGGGTTCCTGCGCTCACGTCTCGACGGCAAGACCGATGAACCCTCGGTCGGCGATGTCCTGCGCGGCAAGTCCGGTGCGCTACCGGCCCTGGTACACACGCATCCGTCCGAGACCGTCCGCGACGCCATCGAAATTCTCCGTGAATACGGTGTCTCGCAGATGCCCGTCGTCGGTGCCGAGCCGCCCGTCATGGCCGGCGAGGTTGCAGGCAGCGTCACCGAACGCGATCTGCTCAGTGCAGTCTTCGAAGGACGCGCGACACTCGCGGACCCGGTGGCCAAGCATATGAGCGAGCCGTTCCCGCTCATCGGAGCAGGCGAGCACGTATCCGACGCGACGAAGGCGCTGGGGGAGACCGATGCCCTCATGGTGGTCGAAGAAGGCAAGCCGGTCGGCGTCATCACCCGCCACGATCTTCTCGGATTCCTCAGCAAGGGTGCGTAGCCCCACGTGAGTGGAATTTCTCGCCCGATCGGGGGAGTAATTCCACTCACGTACGCCGAGCTCCTATCGGACCGCGCTCGACCCGGTCAACGCCTGGCCCACCACCAACTGATGTACCTCGGACGTGCCCTCGTAGGTGAGAACGGACTCGAGGTTGTTGGCGTGCCGTAGTACCGGGTACTCCAGCGTGATTCCGTTGGCGCCCAAAATCGTTCGACATTCACGGGCGATCTTGATCGCCTCCCGCACGTTGTTGAGTTTGCCGACGGATACTTGCTCGCCGCGCAGTTCGCCCTTGTCCTTCAGCCGTCCGAGGTGGAGTGCGAGGAGTTGCCCCTTGCCGAGCTCCAGGGCCATGTTCGCAAGTTTTGCCTGGGTCAGCTGGTAGGCGGCCAGGGGCTTGTCGAACACCTCTCGGGTTTGGGAATACTCGATCGCCGATTCCATGCAATCGCGCGCCGCTCCCATCGCGCCGAAAATGATGCCGAAGCGTGCCTCGTTGAGGCACCCGAGCGGGCCGCTGAGCCCGCGTGCCTCGGGGAGCATCGCATCGTGGGGAAGCCGAACGTCCTCGAGCACGAGTTCACCGGTGATGGACGCGCGAAGCGACAATTTGTTCTTCACGGTGTTCGCGGAGAAGCCCGGAGTGTCCGTCGGTACGACGAAGCCGCGAATCTTGTCATCGGTCTGAGCCCATACTACGGCGACATCGGCGATCGGGCCGTTGGTGATCCACATTTTGCTGCCGTTGAGGATCCAGTCGCTACCGTCCTTTTTCGCTCTGGTCCTCATGCCGCTGGGGTTCGAGCCGAAGTCTGCTTCGGTCAACCCGAAGCATCCGATGCTCGACCCCTCGGCCATCGACGGGAGCCACTGCTGCTTCTGCTCTTCGGAGCCGAACTTCCAGATCGCGAACATCGCCAGCGAACCTTGCACAGAGACGAGGCTGCGAATCCCGGAGTCCATGGCTTCGAGTTCCAAACAGGCCAATCCGTACGCCGTCGCAGAGGTTCCAGCGCACCCGTAACCCTCCAAGTGCATCCCGAGCAGGCCGAGTGAGCCCAGTTCCTTCGCAAGCTCGCGAGCGGGGACAGTGCCCGCCTCGTACCATTCCGCCAAGTGCGGGCGGATGCGCTCGTTGCCCAACTTGCGGACCGTCTCGCGTATCTGACGTTCCTCGGAGTCCAGGAGAGAATCGAGCGCAAACAATTCTTCGACGCTCTGCGAGCTGTGGGGTGTCGAGTCGGCCACGGTGTGCCTCGTTTCTTCCGGCGGTGTTCTCCGCTGGCGTGGATGAGTGTTGCCGCCGAAAATTTCGTGCGGCTGAGTCTCCCGCAGGGTACCCATTTCCTGCACCTATTAGTCTGGAAGCCATGAGTGAGCAGCGCAGCAAGGCAGACAGCACGTCCGGGAGTGGAGCCAGCGGAACGACCCAGGGTGATAAGCAGGGGTTTTCCACCAAGGCGGTGCACGCGGGGTACGAGCCCGATCCGTTGACCGGTGCGGTCAACGTGCCGATCTATGCAAGCTCGACGTTCGCTCAGGACGGCGTCGGCGGCATGCGCAGTGGGTTCGAGTACGCCCGCACCGGAAACCCGACGCGTCGGCCGCTCGAAGCCAACCTTGCCGCGATCGAATCCGGCACCTACGGCCGAGCGTTCTCGTCGGGCATGGCGGCCACGGATTGCCTCCTTCGTGCGACCCTGCGACCCGGCGACCACCTCGTCATTCCGAATGACGCTTACGGCGGCACCTTCCGCCTGATCGACAAGGTTTTCACCCAGTGGGGTATCGAGTACTCCGTCGCGGCAGTGTCCGATGTCGATGCCGTTCGTCAGGCGATCCGGCCGAATACCAAGCTTGTGTGGGTCGAGACGCCGACCAACCCGCTTCTCAACATCGGCGACATCGAGGCACTCGCAGAGGTTGCTCACGGCTCGAATGCGAAGTTGGTCGTGGACAATACTTTCGCCTCGCCCTACTTGCAGCAGCCACTTGCACTCGGTGCGGACGTCGTGCTGCATTCGACGACGAAGTACATCGGCGGACACTCCGACGTCGTCGGCGGGGCACTGATAACCGATGACGAAGAGCTCGACGCGGCCTTCGCGTTTCTGCAGAACGGGGCCGGTGGAGTGCCAGGACCGTTCGACGCATTTCTGACCCTGCGCGGCATCAAGACGCTGGCGTTGCGAATGGAGCGTCACAGCGACAATGCCGAAAAGCTCGTCGAGATGCTGAACAGTCATCCGGCGATCTCGCAGGTCATCTACCCGGGATTGGCGGAACACCCTTCGCATCATGTCGCGTCAAAGCAGATGCGACGCTTCGGCGGCATGATTTCGGTTCTGCTCGGCGGCGGTCAGCAGGCAGCGCTCGACTTTTGTGCTCGCACTGAAATCTTTACCCTCGCGGAGTCCCTCGGTGGCGTGGAATCACTCATCGAACACCCCGGGGCGATGACTCACGCGTCGACGGCAGGGTCGCTGCTCGAGGTTCCCGATAATCTCGTTCGCTTGTCGGTAGGTATCGAAGACGCCGCTGATCTCATCGGCGATCTCGAGCAGGCGCTGGGCTGACACACGCAGTGATGATCGGTTTGATCGACTCGGGGCTCGGCCTGTTGCCGACGGCTGCACACTTGAGGGAACTGCGTCCCGAGCTCGATCTGATTCTGCTGATGGATCCAGACGGCGCCCCATGGGGCCCGAAGCCGGACGCATGGGTGATCGATCGCGTGGTGAATGCTGCCGATCGCGCAGTGTCATCGGGAGCAGAGGTAATCGTGTTGCCGTGCAACACCGCGAGTGTGACGGCATTGGCGCATGTCCGTCGCCACCTCGGTGACGCGATTCCGGTGATCGGCACCGTCCCAGCGATCAAACCCGCTGCGGCAGCAAGTGATCGGATCGCGATTTGGGCAACGGCTGCCACGACGGCCAGTGCGTACCAAGCGCGGTTGATAGAGGAGTTCGCGACGGGTCGGTCCGTCACTTCGGTCGCGTGTCACGGTCTCGCGGATTCCATCGACCGGGGCGACACGGAAGCGATCTCCGCGGCGATCCGTGCTGCGGTCGGTGCCACGCCGGAAGATGTCGATGCCGTAGTTCTCGGATGCACCCACTATCCGTTGGTATCGAACGAGATCGCTTCTCTGTTGCCGGAGAACGTGCGCCTGTTCGACAGCGCCGAAGCCGTTGCTCGGCAGACACTTCGGCGGATCGACTCGGCGGGTGACTTTGCTTCCGGGTCGAGTGAGCTGACAGTGTTCCTCAGTGGCCGGGCGGGTGAGCTTCCGGCCAGTGCGCTTGCGCACCGCGAAGGCCGGTTGCTGAGCGAACTGTCGATCCACCAGTGAGCGGGCGGGCCGCGCTTTCGGCACCGGAGACCAGGCAGGTATACCGTTAGTTAAAGCAATGATCGTAGCTTTAGCGGAAGTAGGGACCTACGTGGTCAGCGTCGAGTCGAAGATCGCCTTTACCCCTCGCGCCCGGATGCAGCGTCGACTGCCGCACGGTGTCGCGTTCTGGGTCGTCGGACTGACCTACCTCGTAACAATGGCGTCGTCGGCAGCACCGTCCCCGCTCTACCCGATCTACCAGAGCAACTGGAACTTCTCATCGACGACATTGACCGTGGTTTTCGCGGTCTACGCGTTGGCGCTGCTCGCAGCTCTGCTCACCGTCGGAGGTCTGTCCGACCACGTTGGGCGAAAGCCCATCCTGGTGGGTTCGATCGCTCTTCTGGTGGTCAGCCTGCTGCTCTTCATCGTGGCCGACGGCGTAGCAGGTCTGATCGCCGCGCGCATCGTGCAAGGACTCGCCGCGGGCGCCGCGATCGGTGCGATGAATGCAGCAGTGGTCGATCTCCAGCCGTCGACCACCTCGGGTCCGCTCGTGAACAGCATCGCACCCTCACTGGGTTTAGCCTCGGGCGCGCTCGGCGCCGGACTGTTGGTGCAACTCGCCCCTGCCCCGACGGTCCTCGTGTACGCCATGCTCATCGGAGTTCTGGTGATTCTCACTATCGCCCTCGCGTTCCTACCCGAAACCTCCGCGCTCCGAGGAGTGGACTCGAAGCGGCATCTTGCACATTTGGTGCTCCCGAAGATGGCAGTACCAGCCGACATCAGGACACCATTCCTGCTCATCGTTCCAGCGCTCGTCGCAACGTGGTCCTTGGGCGGATTTCACCTCTCCCTCGGATCGTCGATCATCCGATCGGTCTTCGGAATCGACAATCACATCGTCGGCGGACTCGAAAGCTTCGCGCTTTTCTTCTCCGGATCCCTGGCAGCGGCATCTGTACGGCATCGCCCACCGCGCACCGTCATGATCGCCGGTGCCCTCGTCTTGGCAACCGGCGTGGCGATCTCCCTTGTCGCAGTGAGCACCTCGACAGTCGCGCTCTACTTCATCGGTACTGCCGTCGCAGGTGCAGGGTGGGGCAGCGCATTTCTCGGAGCCATGCGCACGCTCGGCGCTCTCGTCCCCGCAGCCGATCGCGGAAGCATGTTCGCCACGACCTTCGCCATCAGCTACTTGGCATTCAGTCTGCCCGCCGTCGTCGGAGGATTCGCCGTACACATCTTCGGCTTGGAGCGGACTGCCCTCGTGTACGGCGGATTCGTGATCTTGCTGGCCTTGATCTCGGCCGTCGGATTCGGCATCGCCTCACGGCGCGAAAGCGGGCCTCGGTAGTTTCCCCAGCGCTGACATTTCTACCGGCGTCAGAACTCGATTTTAAGGTGGTCGCTGACCGGGTGAGCTTGGCAACCGAGGATCAAGCCCTCGGCTATGTCCTCGTCGTCGAGGACCTCGCAGTTGTCCATCGTCACTTCGCCGACGGAGAGGGTGCACGCGCAGGATCCGCATTCGCCCTCTCTGCAGGAGTACGGGACGTCGAGTCCGCCGGCCAGCATCACGTCCACCAGTGTCTGCTTCCGTGGCCACGAGAGGGTATGAGTTTCGCCGTCGAGTTCGACCTCGACTGTCGCGGCCGACGCAGTGTCGTCGTCGGTCAGTTCGATCTCGGGGGCGTCGGTGAACGGATCCCCGGCGAGGGACAAGAACACCTCGCTGTGCACGTTCTCGCGGGGGAACCCGCCCGAGGAGAGCGCCTTGTGCACCGCGTCCATGAAGGGCGCGGGCCCACACATGAACGCGCGGTACTCGCGGAACGGTGTCGCGAATGTTGCCAGCTGATCGACCGTCGGAATGCCCTGTAGTGATTCGAGCCAGTGCACGACGACGAGTCGGCGGGGATATTCGGTTGCGAGAGCGCGAAGTTCTTCGGCGAAGATGACCGAGTCCCCGTCGCGATTGGCGTAGAAAAGGAACACCTTCCCGGTGCCCTCTCCCAGCGCGGACTTCAAAATCGAGATCACCGGAGTGATTCCCGATCCTGCGCCGAACAGCAGGAAGTCGTCGTCCAGATCTGCCGGGGTGAACCGTCCCGACGGCGGGAGCACCTCGATGGTGTCGCCGGCCTTCACGTTGTCGCATACCCAGTTGGACCCGTAACCGTCGGACGTGCGCTTGATCGTCACCTTGGGACGGGCGTCGCGGTGCGGTGAGCTCGCCAGGGAGTAGCACCGAGCGACCGAGCCGGTCCGGTCGCTCGGAATACGCAGGGTGAGGAACTGCCCGGGCTTGTAGGTGAATTTATCCTTGGCGTCTTCGGGGATATCGAAGACGATCGACCGCGCATCGGCCGATTCTTCGATTACATCCGCCACCGTGAGCAGTACGGATCTGGAGCCGTGGTGCACGTCGACTGTCGTCATTCGGTGGTGTCCTCTCGATCAATTGTAACGTGTTCTAGTTTAGCCATCTCGTCTCGCTTCTGTCGATCTTCGCCTGTCCTGTTCGGCCGTGCAGCACCGGGACCTACCTGATCGGATAGTTCACCTCCGGCGAAGGCAGGGTTCGCGTCGGTATCTGTTCACAGACTGCCTCCCGGCCGACAGAGTTGTCACCAGTGAGACGCCGATCACAGCCGGTTTCCACGCAATCCATCCACACCGAGGAGATACCGATGGCAATCGAGCTCAACCAGATCTGGGAGTTTCCGATCAAGGAGTTCCACCCACTGCCCCGCGCCAAGCTGGGAGTCGGTGCCCACGACATGCTCGGTGTCGAGGCCAAAGAGCTTGGATTCAAGCGCGCCTTGCTTGTTACCACCGGACTTCGCGGATCCGGAATCATCGAGGAACTGATCGGCAAGATCGAATACCAGGGCGTCGAGGTTGTCCTCTACGACAAGATAGAGAGCAACCCCAAGGACTACAACGTCATGGATGGTGCCGCTCTGTATCAGAAGGAAAAGTGCGACAGCGTCATCTCCGTAGGTGGTGGCTCCAGCCACGACGCAGCCAAGGGCATCCGCGTCGTAGTCGCTCATGACGGCCGAAACATCAACGAGTTCGAGGGATTCTCCAAGTCCACGAACAAGCAGAATCCGCCGCATATCGCCGTATCCACTACGGCCGGAACCGGTTCGGAGACTTCCTGGGCCTACGTGATCACCGATACCTCCAATATGGACAAGCCGCACAAGTGGCTTGCTTTCGACGAGGCGTCGACTCCGACTCTGGCACTCGATGATCCGCTCCTTTATTACACCTGCCCGCAACAGTGGACGGCATTCTGCGGATTCGACGTCCTCGCCCACGGTGCCGAGCCGTACGTGTCACGTCTGGACTTTGCACCCTCACTGGGTAATGCCATCTACTCGATCGGCCTGGTGTCCAAGCATCTTCGTGAGGCCGTGTACGACCCGGGCAATCTGAAGGCCCGCGAGGGCATGATGAACGCCCAGTATATTGCGACTCAGGCGTTCAACTCCGGCGGCCTCGGCGTTATTCACTCCATCTCGCACGCCATCAGCGCCTTCTACGACAGCGCGCATGGACTGAACAATGCCATCGCACTGCCGCGGGTGTGGGAATACAACCTGCCTTCTCGCTACAAGCGCTACGCCGAGATTGCCGTAGCCATGGGCGTCGACACCAAGAACATGACTACCGTTCAGGCTGCCGACGCCGCTGTGGAGGCCGCGATTCGACTCGCCAAGGATGTCGGTATTCCCGACAACTTCGGCTCCATCCGATCGGCAACCTACGGCAAGAACCGGATGAACACCGGCAAATATGCAGGCAAGGGCGACGTGATCAAGGGCGACGAGAAGTCGGTACTGAAGATCTCCGAGCATGTCCAGGACGACTGGTGCACACCGGGCAATCCGCGGGAAGTCACCGTCGAGTCCATGCTCCCGGTGATCTCACACGCCATCAACGAGTCCTACTAGTCGGCAGTCACCAACGTGTTGTCGGTGTGGTCGGGTGCACCCACGTGCACCCGACCACGTCGGCAGGAACGCGGTCGTTCGGGCCACAACTACGAGAAGGACACCAATGACAAGGTTGTCGACAGTGCATAACGACGACGACGAGGGGACCGTCCGATTCGTCGACGCGACGGATCTGCAACGAGCATTGGGCGAGCAGAACTACATCGCCGATGACGATCTCGCCACCGTAGTTCATCTGGCGACCGCCTTGGATCGTCCATTGCTGTTGGAAGGCCCAGCGGGCGTGGGAAAGACGGAATTGGCGAAGTCGCTCGCGGCGGCGAGCGGGCGCAAACTCGTGCGACTCCAGTGCTACGAGGGCCTCGATGACAACCGAGCCCTGTACGAATGGGATTATGCCAAGCAGCTCCTGCACGTGCAGATGCTGCGGGAGCATATCGGCGCGCTGACCGAACACATCACCGACATCGATGAAGCGTCGAAGTTGCTGGCAGCCAGAGACTTCGGTCTGTATTCCGAGGCATTCCTCGCCGTTCGACCGTTGCTCGAGTCCGTGCTGTCCGAGGAACCGGTGGTGCTCCTTGTCGACGAGGTCGACCGCACCGAGGAATCGATGGAAGCGCTGCTGCTCGAGGTTCTGGCCGAAAAGCAGGTCACCATTCCCGAAGTGGGCACTTTCACGGCCCGTAGTGACCCGTGGGTCATATTGACCTCCAACGATACTCGCGAACTTTCCTCTGCGCTCAAGCGTCGCTGCTTGCACTTTCATCTCGACTACCCGACGCCGCAGCGAGAGCGGGAGATCGTCACGGCCCGCGCCCCCGAAGTGCCGGTGAAGGTTGCCGCCGACGTCGTGGCGTTGGCCGCCGAGCTGCGCGAACTCCCGTTGCGCAAGAGCCCCTCCATCTCGGAGGTCATCGACGCCGCTCGGATAGCAGCCGTTCTCGGTCATACCGAAGAAACCAAGAAGTACTTGCTTGCCGCCCTCGTCAAATATTCCTCCGATATGAAACTGGCGCTCGCAGGGGCTGTGCCGGACAAGCTCACGGCTGCTGAGAGCTCACTCGGAGCACCGATGAATACCACCGCCTCCGCTTTCCGTGGCCATGGTGGCCGCGAAAAGGGCGGCATCGGGATACGAAAATGACTGGTGCACCGACATTTTCACCGTCGATTGTGTTGGATGTGCTGTCGGCGGTGTTCGGACGTACGCTGCGGGTCAACGGCGTCGCCTCCTCTCCAGCCGAAGTGATCGAAGTTCGACGCGTTCTCGGCCTGGTCGGAGCCCGCGACCTCACGGTTCTTCGTGCGGCTCTTCGGGCTACGTGCGCAAAATATGCGCACGAGCAGGTGGATTTCGATCGGGCGTTCGATTCGCTGTTCCTCGTGGCCAGAGAATCCGCGACGGAGTCGGCCCGTCGAGCGCTGGGTGCGCAGGTGGCCGGTGGGTTGCCGAGTGAACTCGACGTCGGCGCGGATCAGGAAGCGGCGAAGTACGCGGAGTACAACGAGCGAGCAGTGGAAATCGGTGATCTTCTCGACGCCCCGGAAGCGGACAAGGGCTTCAACCCGCACAAGGACGATGACGACATCAGCCTGTCCTCCGAGGATCACGACCTTTCGGTCGACACCGATGGCGACATGGGTAGAAGGGGTATGACGTACACCGTCGATCTCGAGCGCTCTGGATCGACTGCCGCGGGGGAGTTGGCGTCGAGTACCAGCGGTGCCGTGGCGGGGACGCTCAGTTGGGACGATCCGGCGAGCATTCTGGCGTGGTTCGACGCCTACGACCCGCGCAGCGTCTACGGCGACGGTACCGACTCGGGCCCGTTGTCGGCGGCGCAACTCGACAAAATCACCGACGCGGTCGAAGCTTTCGTAGCTGCGCTCGCCGAGCTGACCGGGACCATGTCCACGCTCGACCCGTTGGACGTGGCCGATCGTGCCACCGAGCGTCACGCCGAGATCGATCGGGCAAGCCACGAGGTGCTTCGTCGGATGCGAGGCAAGCCACGTCCGAGGCCTCGGGAGCATTCGCGAGGGCCCCTCGACATGCGTCGGACAGTCAGAGCGAGTCTGGGGACCGATGGCATCCCGTTTCACTTGGTGACCAGAACGCCGGTGTCGGACAAGGTCCGGCTGTTGGTTTTGGCAGATGTGTCGCTGTCGGTCCGGCCGATCACGGCGTTCACGCTGCGGCTCGCGCAAGCCATGCATAGGAGGGCCCATCGGTGCACAGTGATGGGTTTCGTCGATTCGCCGGTAGATGTGACCACCACACTGCTCGGTAGCACCGGCGATGGTGCATTGGCAGCAGTGTTGGCCGACGAGCGTCTCGATCTCGAAGCGAGCAGCGATTACGGTAAGACCTTCGCGAATCTGCTCGACGAGTACGGCGATGTTCTGAACAAGCGCACTGCTGTCATCATCGTCGGAGACGGTCGGTGCAACGGTCGACCGCCCGGGATCGACGAGCTCGAGAAGATCCGTTCCAAGGTGCACCGGTTGGCGTGGATCACTCCGGAATCACGACGCTACTGGGATCAGGCGTCCTGCTCGATGGGAGAGTACGAGCGGATGTGCGATCACGTGGTCGTGGCCCGTGACGGTCAGCAGCTGACTGCTCAGGCTGCAGAGTTGGGGCATGCGCTTTCCTGACCGACGCAAGCCCGTGACCTACCCGATCGGGCAGGTCAGCACCCCTCCTGGCGCCCGTGGGGATGATGCTCTTCGACTCGTATGGTTGTAACGTGCATCATATACGATTCGGACACGGTTACGACAGGCATTGCAGAGGCGAGAAGCGATGATCGAAGCGGCAGCGACACGTCAGGCGCTGCACGATCTACATTCACATCGCAGTTCGGTGGAAACACCCAGAGTCCTCAAGTTCCATGCGCCCGAGATCGTGTTCGGACAGGACTCGTTGGGTGAAGTGGCACATTCGGCCCTTCGATTGGGGGCCAGGCGACCGATGGTGGTCACCGACGCCGGGCTCATCGAGACAGGCTGGGTTGCCCAGTTGATCCAACTGCTCGAAGACCAAGGCCTCGAACCGACTACCTGGAGCGCTCTGACGCCGAATCCCAAGGACGTCGAGATCGAAGCAGGACACGCCTCATATCAAGAGTTCGAATGCGACGTCCTGGTGGCCATCGGGGGTGGTTCGGTCATGGACGCGGCCAAAGGGATCGCAGTTCTCGCCGGCAATGGTGGATCGATACTCGACTACGAGGGAGTGGATCGAGCCACCCGCCCTATCCCGCCGCTCGTGATGGTCCCTACGACGTCGGGTACCGGCGCCGATGTCTCGCAATTCTGCATCGTTACCGATACCGCACGGTCGAGAAAGATCACCATCCTCGGCCGCGGGTTGGTTCCGGACATCACCGTCATCGATCCTCGTCTGTTGACTACGATGGCCGAGTGGCTGAACGCAGCAACAGGTTTGGATGCGTTGACGCACGGCATCGAGGCCTTCGTTTCGCTCGGTCACAATCAACTCACCGATCATCACGCGCTGCGGGCGGTCACCATGGTCACCTCGCATCTCGCTCGTACGATGGACGTGCCGTCGGACATCGTTGCCCGTACGTCGATGGCACAGGCGAGTCTCGAAGCCGGACTGGCGTTCACCAATGCCATTCTCGGAGCGACACATGCGATGAGTCACCAAGTCGGTGGGCTACTGGATCTCCCGCACGGGGTCATCAACGGAGTCCTTCTCCCGCACGTCATCAGGTTCAACGCCGAGGCCGATCCACTACCGTATGTGGCGATCGCGACCAGTCTCGGACTCGACGAGGCTCGCGGACCTGCGGAAGAAGCCGCCTTGGCTGTCGCAGCGCGAGTCGAGCGATTGGCGCGGCAAGTCGGAGTTCCCAAAGGCCTCGGCGACATCGGTGTCAGCGAGCACGATATCGACGTGCTCGCAACCAACGCCCTACGCGATGCATGCATGTCGACCAACCCGCGCCCGGCCACCCACCATGAGATGGCTGAACTGTTCAGGGCGGCGTTGTGACTGCCTCGCAGCCGGATCTCTCGCTACTGACAGGCCTGAGGTCCGGGAAGAACACGTTCTACCCGCAGTATCGCGGTGCGGCTGAGCGGCTGGAGCGGGTGGTCCACGCATTGGAACTGATTTCGCGCGCGCTCGTGCGCACCGTCGACGGCCCGGAAACGCTCATCTGCGCAGTCGCCGAGGCCGCCAGGGCGCATCTGAGCGCGCAATGGGTTGTCTTCGCGCTCGCCGACGGAGCGTTGGGCGACGCCGGCCCGCGGCGACTCGTTCTCGGCCCTGACGCCACCCCGTTTCTCGTCGACAACGTAGAAGGCCCACCACTGCCCGAGG
Organism: Rhodococcus sp. H29-C3; assembly: GCF_030063405.1. Classification (NCBI taxonomy): domain Bacteria; kingdom Bacillati; phylum Actinomycetota; class Actinomycetes; order Mycobacteriales; family Nocardiaceae; genus Rhodococcus; species Rhodococcus sp. H29-C3. The sequence continues at coordinate 577,576 of NZ_JASITC010000003.1, forward strand.
ACGTCGTCGAGTGCCTGGAGTCGATCAGGCTCGCGACGATCGGCGACGGGCGTGACCCCGTCATCGCGGCCCATCACGCATTCGTCCCCATCGCGCTCGACGGTGGCGTCGTCGGCGCTTTTGCCGCATGGACACCCGACCACCGCGTACTCGACGCGACCGACTCTGCCGTGTTGAGCATTCTGGCGAGTCAAACTGCTGTCGCACTGCAGAACTCGGCGCTGTACCAGAGTCGAAGAGTCCTCCTCGAGCGCGCCGAGAGTGCCTACGACGAGGCACACCGGACAGCAGCCGACCTGGCGATCCGCAACGCCGAACTCGAAGCGACGCAACGCCAACTGGGCGCAGCTCATCGCCATCAGGTTCTCGATGACGAGCGTCATCGTATTGCCCGAGAACTACACGACAGTGTGACGCAGGCGGTCCTGTCGGCCGGGATGCAAATCGAATTGTGCCGCAACGACATTCCGGCTGACGAGCGTAGAGAGCGACTCGATCTGGCGAAGGAGTTGACCCGGCGTGCCGTCGAGCAACTGCGTTCGGCGATCTATGCGCTCAACCACGCGCAGGACGCCGACCGCACCTCGCTGCCGGAGATGCTCGAACAACTCTCGATCGTGCGCATGCCGGACGAACTGCGGGTCTCGTTGCGGATAGAAGGTACCCCCCTCGAACTCAGTAGCGAGTGCGAGCACGGACTCCTGCGCATCGCGGGAGAGGCGTTGTTCAACACCGCCGTCCACGCTGGTGCGACGCGGGCGACGCTGCGTTTGGCCTACCGTGAAGATCACGTTCAACTGTCCATTGCCGATGACGGCCAGGGCGATCCCGCGCACCTACGCCTGATGCTTCGGATGGCGGAGAACAACGACGTCGACGGCAGACACCGAGGCCTGGCGAACATGGCAGCGCGGGCGCGTGAGCACGGTGGCGCACTCGAAATCCGTAGAGCCCGAATCGGCGGCGTACGCGTATCTGCGCGCATCCCGTACGAGAGAGTGAGCAAGCCGTGACCGCACATACCGACGTCGTTCGTATCGTCCTGGTCGACGATCACGCCATTCTGCGCGACGGCCTCAGGTCCGTGTTGGAACGTGAACTGGATCTGACCATCGTCGGGGAAGCGTCGTCGAGGGGTGAGGGTCTGGCGGTGGTGGATCGGGTGAAACCGGACATCGTGCTGATGGATCTGAAATTGTCTGCGAGTTCGGACTACGAGGGCCTCGCGTTGTGTGCGCAACTGTCGGGCGCACACCCCGGCATCGGTCTTCTGGTGTTGACCACCTTCCTCGACGACCGACTGGTCGTGGAGGCAGTGCACGCGGGCGCACGAGGATATGTTGTCAAAGATGTCGACACCACCGAGCTCGTTCGTGCCATCCGCGCGGTGTCACGAGGTGAGAGTGCGTTCGATTCCCGGAGTGCGTCTGCAGTCGTTCGATCTCTCAACGGGCAAGGCTCGAGCGTCGGGAGGCTGACCGATCGTGAACTCGAGGTTCTGCGCCTGCTGGCAACTGGACTGTCCAACAACAGTATCGGCACCAAGCTGTTCATCTCGGCGACGACGGTCAAATTTCACGTCAGCAACCTGATGCGCAAACTCGGTGTCAGCCGTCGAGCCGAGGCGGTCTATGCCGCGAGCAAGCAAGGGCTGATCTGAGGTTTCGGTGCGGTGCTTCGGCTCATACCGGAAGCAAAACGGATGCTTTGTTCAAAACCAGCCACCCGCCGTGGAATTCGGCAACGTCGAAGTCGTTATGGGTAGATCGCCCTAGTTCGATCAAGGCTGCGTCGTCGAAGGTGCGGACGTGGCCATGGCATGCGGTGGCCACGTCTTCGAAAGGCACAGCGATGACCACTCTGGTCCGTGCGATGCGTAAGGCCTCTTCGATGATCCGCGTGCCGGTATCTGCGTCCACGTGCTCGAGGAGGTGCAAGGCCGTCACCGTGTCGACGCTGTTGTCCGCGAGTGGGACATCGGCTGCGTCACAGATCAGTGTCTCGATGGTGACGCCGAGGTGCGGCGCGACTGTATCGAGTAGGCGCATGGTGCCGGCGGACAGATCGGTCGCCGTCACAGTGTGTCCGCTCAACGCAAGGCGGAGCGGGAAGAATCCGAAACACGAACCCAGATCCAGAACCGAACCGATCACCAAGGATTCTGCGCGCTCGTGAATGGATGCGAAATCCGCAACTCCCGACAGCAATTCGTCGAGCGAGTTTCGGTAATACGTGGCCCATGCTTCGACCGGATCGGCAACTGTCGATCGAACGAGGCCGACCATTACCAACTCGAACTCCCGCTGAGACAGTTCGGCGTCGACTGCATGTGCGGTGATCTCACGGACGAGTCTTTCGCCGATGTCCTTCGAGCTGAGGCCGTGGCGGACATCCACCGCGTCGCCGTGGCGCGTCACGCCGATGTGTCCGGGGGCTGCCTGCGGAGTGAACGTGACGGTCGTATTTTCGTGAGTCCACGAACCGGGAACGCTGGGCGCGAGGGCGTCTAGTTCGGTCATGTCGATTCTTTCGCGTAAGTGATCGAAGCCGTCGGAGTGCTGGGAATACCGGAATACAGCGTTCTGGTGCCGTCGGACAGAAGCTCGGCGAGGTCGAGTGTGTCATCGGTGAGCCACTGCTCGTATGCAGACATTGCCACACCGAGAACCAGCCAGCCAACCGTTCGGGGAAAGTGATCGCTTGCGTTCGAATCCGTTCGTGCCGCCACGTATTCGGTGATGACACCCCGCCAGCCCTCGTACATGAGCATCGAGTAACCCTGGAGCGCAGGATTGCGCAGAATGAGCTCCATGCGTTGGCGGTGGACCGCGCGTTCGGCCTCGGGGAAAGTGTTGAAATGTAGAAGCGCAGAGCGGATCCCGTCGGCCAGCAAGATGTCTTGGGGAAGTGCAGCAAGAAGGCTGCGAAGTGCACCGAGTTGTTCGTCGAAGTCCCCCCACGGAACGGCGTTCTTGGATGGGAAATATCGAAAGAACGTGCGGCGCGCGATGCCGGCGGCTTCGGCGATCTCGTCCACGCTGGTCTCGTCGAATCCGTTCCGAGCGAAGAGCTCGATGCCGAGATCGCTGATCTCACCCCTCGTTGTGGATGGGCGTCGACCTACCCGGCTGGACGGTTTCGTACGACTTTCCACTTTTTCTCTCCGATTGGTGTCATTCTGCACTCGATGCCATTATTGTAGTGAATCAAGTCACGTCCAGTACCGGATGTGGCGGATCCACATATTTTCACCTGGAGGTAAGCGATGTCCCAGAATTCGAAGACCGACGTTGTCAACGCTGCAGTGATCGAGACCGACCTCGTCGAAGAATCCCTCGTCGAAGAGGTTTCCATCGACGGTATGTGCGGCGTCTACTGACATGTCCGCACCCGTGAAGTCGTCCCAGGAAGCTGCACTGGACCTGGATGCTCGATGGGCTCTTCACCCGCAGGTGGCGCTGCGTCCCGAGTCGTTCGGGGCGCTGCTCTACCACTTCGGGACACGCAAACTCTCTTTTCTCAAGAACCGGACGATCGTAACGATCATCGAATCGTTACCCGATCATTCTGACCTGCGGTCCGCGATCATGGCTGCAGGAATCGCAGAATCGGCACTGCCCCAGTACACGCGCGCCCTCGCGACACTGGTCGGTTCGCACATGATCGTCCGTATCGACGCCTGATCACCACACTCACCAGAGAACTCGAGCACGCCGGAAGCAGCCCCTTCCATCGTCTCGCCACACCCATACCGAAGAGGACAACCCGATGACCTCCATGCTTGAAAGGCCTGCGCCACCGCCTGCGGTCGGCAAACTGGTCGATCAGTTCGAACTCGGACTCGACGCACCCATCTGTCTGACGTGGGAACTGACCTACGCCTGCAACCTGTCTTGCGTTCACTGCCTGTCCTCATCCGGCCGGCGTGATCCCAACGAGCTCTCGACCGAGCAGTGTAAGTCGATCATCGACGAGTTGCAGAAGATGCAGGTCTTCTACGTCAATATCGGTGGCGGTGAGCCGACGGTTCGAAGCGATTTCTGGGAACTCGTGGACTACGCGACGGCCCATCAGGTCGGCGTCAAGTTCTCCACCAACGGCGTCAAGATCGACAAGAAGGTCGCTGCCCGCCTGGCCGCATCCGACTACGTCGATGTGCAGATTTCCATCGACGGCGCCACTGCAGAGGTCAACGATGCAGTTCGCGGACCCGGATCCTTCGACATGGCGATCCGCGCCCTCGAGAATTTGCAGGAGGCGGGGTTCAAAGACGCGAAGATCTCTGTAGTCGTCACCCGCCACAACGTGTCGCAGCTCGATACATTCAAGGCGCTGGCGGACAAATACGGTGCGACGCTTCGGATCACGCGGCTACGCCCGTCGGGACGTGGCGCCGATGTGTGGGACGATCTGCATCCCACGGCCGGCCAGCAGCGAGAGCTGTACGACTGGCTGGTCGCGAACGGCGAGGGCGTATTGACCGGAGACTCGTTCTTTCACCTCTCGGCCTTCGGCGACGCGCTACCGGGCTTGAACCTGTGCGGCGCTGGGCGAGTGGTGTGCTTGATCGATCCGATCGGCGACGTCTACGCCTGCCCGTTCGCTATCCACGAGAACTTCCTCGCCGGAAACATCGTCCGCGATGCGCGTCCCGCGACAGCGACATCTGCGGCTATGGGCGGTTTCCAAGCTGTCTGGCAGACCTCCGAATTGTTCCAGGAACTGCGATCCCCGCAGACCTCGGGCGCATGTACCAAGTGCGCACATTTCGATTCGTGCCGCGGTGGCTGCATGGCAGCAAAGTTCTTCACCGGCCTCCCCATGGACGGCCCTGACCCCGAATGCGTGATCGGCAACGGCGAGATGGCGTTGGCGGCGGCGGGGGAAATCCCCAAGTCCAGCGTCGACCACTCCCGTACCGGGCAGCGTAAGACACCGAGAGCGTCGGTTCCGCTCACATTGATGATGCGGCCACCGGCCAAGATCTGCGACGAGAATCCTCTCGCAGGAATGGAATAGGAACATATAGCTATGGCCAAGAGTGAGTGGTTCGAGACCGTTGCCGAGGCGCAACGGCGTGCCAAGAAACGCCTTCCGAAGTCCGTGTACGCCGCACTGGTGGCGGGCTCGGAGCGGGGCATCACCGTCGACGACAACACGGCAGCATTCGGTGAGCTCGGCTTCGCGCCGCATGTTGCCGGATTGTCGGACAAACGTGATCTGTCGACAACGGTCATGGGACAACCACTCTCGTTTCCGGTCATGATCTCGCCGACGGGTGTGCAGGCCGTGCACCCGGAAGGCGAGGTCGCTGTGGCCCGTGCCGCAGCTGCGCGCGGAATCCCGGTCGGGTTGTCCTCTTTTGCGAGCAAATCCATCGAAGAGGTCGCGGCAGTGAACCCGCAGACGTTCTTCCAGATGTATTGGGTCGGCTCTCGGGAGGTTCTGCTTCAGCGCATGGAGCGGGCACGTGCGGCCGGCGCGGTCGGACTGATCATGACGCTGGACTGGTCGTTCTCCAACGGGCGCGACTGGGGCAGTCCGTCGATCCCGGAAAAAATGGACCTCAAGGCGATGTGGCAGTTCGCACCCGAAGGAATCACCCGGCCGAAGTGGTTGTGGGAGTTCGCGAAAACCGGGAAGATCCCCGACCTGTCGACGCCGAACCTGACCCCACCCGGGGGCACTGCGCCCACATTTTTCGGTGCGTACGGCGAGTGGATGGGCACCCCGTTGCCGACCTGGGAGGACGTCGCCTGGCTACGTGAGCAGTGGGGCGGGCCGTTCATGCTCAAGGGAGTCATGCGCGTAGACGACGCCAAGAAAGCAGTCGACGCCGGAGTCACCGCCATCTCGGTGTCCAACCATGGTGGCAACAATCTCGATGGCACTCCCGCGCCGATCCGCGCGCTGCCTGCGATCGCCGAGGCAGTGGGCGACCAGATCGAGATCACTCTCGACGGCGGCATCCGTCGCGGTAGTGACGTCGTCAAGGCAATCGCGCTCGGTGCTCGTGCTGTCATGATCGGCCGGGCGTACCTGTGGGGTCTTTCGGCGAACGGTCAGGCCGGAGTGGAGAACGTTCTCGACATTTTGCGGGGCGGCGTCGACTCTGCTGTTCTCGGACTCGGTCACTCCTCGATCCATGACCTGACTGCGTCCGACGTCGTCATGCCGTTGGGGTTCGACCGAAAGCTTGGTGCAGAGTAGAGAGGTGACTCTGCTGACGGAGCCGATCGTCCTCGGTGGGCGGTCGGCTGCCAGTCGCGTGATGTTCGGTCCGCACGAAACCAATCTGGCCGACGGACGGGCTTTCTCGCCAGAACTGGTCGAGTATTACCGCCGTAGGGCGGGCGTCGGGATCATCGTCACCGAGAATGCGTCGGTGCATCGGTCGGACTGGCCTTACGAGCGAGCGCCTCTGGCATCGGAGTGCGGGCCGGGTTGGCAGGCGGTCGTCGATGCGTGCAGACCGAATGGAACGCTCGTCCTGGCAGGTCTCACTCACACCGGGTCCCAAGGCTCGACCGCGTACTCGCGGGAGGCACTGTGGGGGCCTTCGCACGTCGCCGACGTGGCTTCGCGTGAGTTGCCGATGGCGATGGAACCGGAACACATCCGTGCCGCGGTGGATGGGTTCGCTGCCGCTGCGCGCGTTGCTGTCGATGCAGACGTCGACGGCGTCGAACTCGATGCAGGCCCGTCGAGCTTGATACGGCAGTTCCTCTCCGGCCTGACCAATCTACGAGAAGACGAATTCGGTACCGACCGAATACTGTTCGTACGGAACGTGATTGCTGCAGTGCGGGCCGAGCTCGGGCCCGATCGCATCCTTGCGCTGCGGCTGAGTTGTGACGAGGGAGCGCCGTGGGCGGGTATCACTCCCGCGATCGGTGCCGACATCGCCCGCGAGATCGCGCCGGACCTGGATCTGCTTACTGTCGTTCGAGGTGGGGCGATGGACATGTCCTCCTATCGCCCGGACTTCCACACCGAGCCTGGGTTCAACCGTGACCTGTGCCGATCGGTATCTGACTCCGTCGACGCCGTGGTTCCCGTTGTTCTGCAAGGCAGCATCGTCGATACGGTGATGGCCGATGCCGCACTCTCCGAGGGCGTTGCCGACATCGTCGAGATGACACGCGCGTTGATAGCCGATCCCGATCTGGTATCGAAGTCGCGAGCCGGTGCGAACCCGCGGCCGTGCATTCTGTGCAATCAGAGTTGTCTGGTTCGGGATCCGCGTAACCCGACCGTGGCGTGCATCGGACGAGCAGGCGATGACCCGGAGCCGGACGGTGCAGGCAAGGTGCTGGTGGTGGGTGGTGGCCCCGCTGGTCTCGAGGCAGCGCGGGTGTTGGCCCTGCGGGGTCGGACGGTCACCTTGTACGAGCGTAAACCCGTACTGGGGGGCCTGTTTTCGCTCACGAGCATCGGGGAGGCGTTGACCGACTGGCTCGCCGCCGAGTGCGTCCATCTCGGGGTCGATATCGTGACCGGGATCGAGATCGAACCCAACGATCTCGAGGCAGAAAAGGATGTCGTCCTTGCAACCGGCAGTGTGCCGAGTCCGCGATCGTTCGAGGTGGCACCAGGCGTGCACTACCTCGATTCCGGAGCTGTTCTGGGCGGTGCAGCGCTCGACGAGGGGCCCGTTGTCGTGTGGGATCCGGTCGGTGGTCCTGTGGCTGTCGCACTTGCAGAGCGTTTTGTACAGGCCGGTAGAGACGTTTCCGTGGTGACTGTCGATCAGACCATCGGTCGACACCTTTCCTTGACCGGTGACCTCGCTCCGGCCAACGTTCGGCTGCAGCGCGCGGGCGTCCAGCGTCATCTACTGTCCCGAATTCTGCGTGTCGGCGACGGCGGCGCCGAGGTCGAGGACATACATACCGGGCAGCGTCGCAAGATCGAATGCGCAGTGGTAGTGGACTGCTCGCATCGCTCTGCTGACGATTCCTTGCACGGTCCCGGACGAGTGACGATAGGGGACTGCGTCGCGCCTCGTTCTGCGGCGGAGGCCATTCGAGACGGATACGACGCCGGAGTGCAGAAGCCCACGGTGTCTGCTCGATGAAGTATCCGCGGCTGTTCGACTCTCTCGACATCGGTCCGTCGACGCTGCGGAACCGAGTTGTCTTCTCCGCGCATTTGACCAACTTCGCCGAGAATGGACTCCCGACGGATCGCCACGCCGCCTATTACGCAGCTCGCGCCGCAGGCGGGGCTGGATTGATCATCGTCGAGGAACAGTCCACACACCCGTCGGATCAGCCGTACGAGAAGATGATCCAAGGATATCGCCCAGCGGTGATACCTGGATATCGAGCGATCACGGACGCCGTACACGTACACGGAGCTCTCGTTCTGGCGCAGGTCAACCACAATGGTGGACAGTCGTCGGGAATGTATTCGGGGCGCGCGGTCCTCGCACCCAGCGCTGTCCCCGATCCGCTCTTTCGCGAGGTGCCGCATTCCCTCGACCGGGTCGAGATCGGCGAGTTGACAGACGCATACGTGCGCGTCGCCGAGCATTGCAGGGACGGCGGATTCGACGGCGTGGAGCTGCAGTGTTCACAGTCCTCGTTGATCCGAATGTTCCTGGCGCGTACGACGAACCATCGCACCGACGAATACGGAGGGAACCTCGAAGGACGAGCGAGATTTCTGGTGGAGGTTCTCTCGGCGGTTCGCGCAGCGTTGGGACCCGAGATGATCGTGGGGGTGAGGTTGAGCGGGCAGGAATACATCGAGGGGGGCATCGGTCTGGACGAGGCCGTGGACACCGCTGTTCTGATCGAACGAACCGGTTCTATCGATTACATCAATACCGCAATTGGCGTGGCGACCTCGACGCTCCACCTGATCGAGGCATCGATGGCGACGCCCCATGGTTACGCGAACTTCGTTCCCAGCGCGATCCGAGAGCGGGTGTCGTTGCCGGTGATCGGGGTCGGACGATTCACCACGCCGGAGATGGCCGAGCAGGCTCTTGCCGACGGGGTGTGCGATCTGGTCGGCATCGTTCGCGGCAACATTGCAGATCCGGAGTTCGCGAACAAGGCACGTGAAGGCCGTGCGCGAGAAGTCCACACCTGCCTTTCCTGCAATCAGGACTGCATCGGACGCGTCGGGATGAACGCCGCACTGGGATGCGTCGTAAACCCCAGCGCCGGACGAGAATTCTTGACCGTTCCGCCGTTGCCCGCGGTGAAACAGCGAGTCCTGATTGTTGGAGGGGGACCTGCCGGACTGCAGGCGGCATCGACTGCTGCACACGCAGGGCACGACGTCACGCTGTACGAACGTGAGCCACAGACCGGGGGACAGGTCCGGACCGCTGGACGGGCACCCCACCGAGCCGAATTCGCTGGTGTCGTCGATGTTCTCGAAGCGGAATGCCGCGCCCGCGGCGTCAAAATTCGAACGTGCGTGGAGGTCGACAGAATGCTCGTCCTGACGCAGAAGCCGAATGCGGTGGTGATCGCGACCGGGGCGAGTTCGGTGCGTCCGGTGTGGGCAGGTTCCCACGATCATGTCGTCGACGTCCGTGAGGTCCTCGACGGCACCGTGGCTTTGTCAGGTCGCGTCCTGATCGTCGACGAACTGAGTTTCCACCACGCGACGTCGACGGCAGAATTTCTGGCCGAACGCGGCTGTCAGGTGACGGTATGCACGCCGGGGATGGTCGTCGGGCAGGATCTCGGGCTCACGCTGGACATGGAAGGGTGGCGGCGGCGAGCGCACGGACAGTCGATCACCTGCCTGACCGATGTCGTCCCGGTCCAGCTACGCGCCGGACTCGATATTTCGCTGCTTCATCACCCCACCGGGGTGATAGCGAACCATCGGTTCGATTGGATCGTCTGCTCGCTCCATCAGAAGCCGGACGATTCACTGTGGAACGAACTGAAGGATGACGAGTTTTCGGTCGTGCGCATCGGCGACGCGGTCACACCTCGCCGACTGGATTCGGCGATACGCGAGGCGGATCTGGCGGCGAAGAGCCTTGCATCGACGTGACCATGCAGTCGAGACGAACGAACAATTCCGCTACAAATCCACGGTGTCGTTGGTTCCCACATCTGGCTTGTCCCCGGTGATTCGGGATTTCGCGTAGGCGATCAATGTCGAGACCTTCGACCTGGGTGCCGACCAGTATTCGGCGCCTTCGGCCTCGACCCTGATCAGAACGACCTCTTCGGACTCGGGCCCGTTGTCGAACCACGCTGCAGCTGCCTGATTCCACAGGTCCTTCTTCTTCGATTCATCGAGAACGATGTCGGCGCTGCCGGACAACGAAACCCAGGCGGTTCCCGACTGGAATGCAACGTTGACGGAACTGTTCGCTCGCACGTCCAAGACCTTGCGTGAGTCATTACGAGCGAAGAACCATAGATTCCCGTCGAATTCTGTCTCCTGCAACGCCATCGGCCTCGACAACAGGTGCCCATCGCGCCCATGGGTGGTGAACATACAGAGTTTCGAGTCACTCATGAGGCCGGCTACCTTTTCGACGCCGGCCATTCGGTCTTCAGGAGGTGTCATGCAGAGGTGCTTACCCCAGACCTCGATCGGCAAACGCCGATGGGAGGGTGCCGATCGGCTATCCGATAGCATCCACGGAATGCTGCCGCCATCCGCCTCCGAGCCGTTGCGACTAGGCATCGGTGGGTGGACGCGAGTGCACGACGCTCAGACCGTCGTCGTGCCCGTCGGATCGTTCGAGCAGCATGGACCGCACCTGCCGCTGGACACCGATACCCGCATCGCCGAGGCGCTCGCGATGCGGCTGCCCGGCACTGTTCTTGCTCCGGCTATCGCATATGGAGCAAGTGGGGAGCACGAGGGTTTTCCCGGGACCGTATCCATCGGTTCGGACGCGCTGCACGCGGTTCTGGTCGAGTACGGACGCTCGGCGTGCCGTTGGGCCGAACGTGTGTTGTTCGTCAACGGTCACGGCGGCAACGTCTCGACGCTGATCTCGGCCGTCGGACTGCTGCGTTACGAGGGACGCGATGTCGCGTGGCTACCCTGTGCTGTTCCCGGCGCGGACGCGCACGCCGGCCGGACCGAAACTTCACTGCTGCTCTACCTTTCACCCGACGTCGTCGACATGTCCCGTGCGGAGGTAGGAAATACCGACACTATCGATTCTTTGCTTCCACGCCTGCGTGCGGGGGGTACGAAGGCGGTATCGCCCAACGGGATTCTCGGTGACCCGCGACTGTCCAGCGGGGATGAGGGGGAGGTAGTACTGCAGGATATGTGTGCACGGGGCAGCGCTGCGGTGAGTCGGTGGGCACCGTCCGATAGCGGAATGTTGACGTGATTCGGGTTCCCGATCCGGCCGGTCGAAACCGGCTTCGAGTATGTTCCTCGAAATTTAGGGCAGTGGATGACACATCGGCGCAATGTCCGCTTACGATCACCTGATGGGTCAAGGTCGGTTACCTGATGGATTCGGGGTGCGAGTCGATCCGCGTGTTCGCAAATACTCCGACGGTCGAGTGTTGATCGGTGGTTCACCGACCAGAATGTTGAAGCTTGCACCTACCGCGGCCGCCATGATCGGCGACGGTTTTCTCGAGGTCACCGACTCGCAGTCGGCGCTCGTTGCTCGCAAACTTCTGGACTCGGGAGTAGCCAACCCGCGGCCGATGTCCATTCCGTCTCCGCAGGATGTGACTGTCGTCGTTCCGATGAAGAACAATGCCTCCGGTCTCGGCAGGTTGCTTCCTGCGCTCCACGGCTTGAACGTCATCATCGTCGACGACGGATCCGACGAGCCAGTGACCGCGCCGCCGATGGCCTGGAGCGTCGGTGGGGTGACGGTCCTACGTCACGAGACCTCGCGAGGGCCTGCAGCAGCTCGAAACACGGGACTTCGGAGTTCAACAACGGATTTCGTCGCTTTTCTCGACTCGGATGTCGTTCCCCGAAAGGGATGGCTCGAGGTAATGCTGGGGCACTTCTCGGATCCGGCGGTGGCGCTGGTTGCTCCTCGTATCGTTGCCCTCGAACCCGAGGGCAACGCCTTGGCCAGGTATGAGCATGCTCGCTCCTCTCTCGATCTCGGTCGCCGGGAAGCGGCTGTTCGGGCGGGTAGTTCGGTGTCCTACGTTCCCAGCGCAGCCATGTTGATACGCAGGCACGTAGCCGAGGAATGCAATGGGTTCGACGAATCCATGCATGTCGCCGAGGACGTCGATCTGTGCTGGAGGTTGCAGGAAGCCGGGTGGCGATTGCGATACGAGCCTGTTGCGCACGTTGCTCACGATCATCGAGTGACATTCGGGCGGTGGTTCGGCCGCAAACTGTTCTACGGCACCGGCGCCAGCCCTCTTGCCGAGCGTCACCCCGGAATGGTCCCGCCGATTTCGATGTCACCCTGGACCCTGATCGCCACCTTGTTGGCTATCAGTTTCACCAAGCTCGGGCTGCTGGGCGCGCTGGCGACTCTCGCAGTGACCATCGGTCGACTACGCAAGATGTTTATCGGTCTCGATCATCCCACGCGCATCGCCGCGATACTCGCCGCCGAAGGATTCATTGCAGGGATTTGGCAACTTGCATCGGCGATGTGTCGGCATTATTGGCCGATAACCCTGCTCGCAGTGTTGCTTTCGAGTCGAATCAGGAAGATCGCCCTCGGACTTGCCGTTGCCGAAGCGCTGGCCGACTGGTACAACCACCGCGAACTCGGTGGCTTGGATCCGCTACGGTATGCCTTCTTCAAGCGGGTCGACGACATCGCGTACGGCTCAGGCCTATGGCGAGGTGCCGTCGAGTCTCGGAGCTTGAAGGCGTTGACTCCGCGCATGGACACGTGAGCCCGCTCGAGACTTCGTACGCCGATGTGATCGTCGTAGGTGGCGGCTCTTGTGGCTCCGTTGTGGCATCGCGAGCTAGCGCGAATCCGGATTGTCGGGTAGTGCTTCTCGAAAGTGGGCCCGGGCTCTCGAGCGATGGGACGTATCCGCCGGAGATTCTGAACGCACATGTCCTACCGGTTGGGCCCTCGAGCCCTTGGACGTCGTCGTATCGTGCGGAACTGACGCCGGAGATCACCCGCTGGATCTCACGGGGTCGAGTCCTCGGAGGCTCTGGTGCAGTCAACGGCGGGTACTTCGTGCGGGGTAGGCGGCGAGACTTCGATGCCTGGCCGGCTTCCTGGTCTTACGACGAGGTGTTGCCTTTCTTTCTGAAGTCGGAAACCGATCTGGACTTCTCGGGTGAGTGGCACGGTCGAGGTGGTCCGATGCCGGTAGCGCGGACCCCTCGCAGGGCACAAAACGAGTTCACGAAACTGTTTCACGACGCGGCGACGACGCTCGGCTACCCCTGGGATCCGGACATGAACGATCCGACTTCCTCGGGCGGAATCGGCGCGGTTCCACTCAATGTCGTGGACGGCCGCAGAGTGAATGCTGCTGCAGCATATCTACTCCCGGTACTCCACCGATCCAATTTGGATGTCTTCACTGAATCCACGGTCGTTGCAGTGCTTTTCGATCGAACCCGTGCAACGGGTGTGGAAGTAGTTCGTAACGGACGTGTTTCGAGGATTCTGGCTCCCCAGGTGGTTCTGTGTACTGGGGCGGTCCGTACTCCGCAGCTGCTCATGCTTTCGGGGATAGGGCCGGCAGATCACCTTGCGGGGCTAGGAGTTCCAGTCGTTTTGGATCATCCGTACGTGGGCCGCGAGTTCAGTGATCATCCGGAAGTCGGCGTTTACTATCGAACACCGTTACCCTTCGAACCTGCATCGCCCCTTCAGGAGGTGCTGCATGTCGATGATCTGGAAATACGTCCGTACACAGCGGAATTCGATCGACTGATCCCCGGACTGCCGATCGGTGACCCGATGATCGGTGTCGGCCTGATGACGTCCGACAGTCGCGGCGACATCACGTTGGTGTCAGCGGACCCCATGGATGGCCCGCTCGTGAGATATCGATATTTGGAATCGGCGGGCGATCGTCGCGCAGTCAGGGCAGGACTCGATCGTGTTGCCGAATTGATCGGACGGCTATCGAGGCGCCATCCGATCGAGGTGCTCCATGTCTTCGGCGACCCTCTGCAGAGTCGACTGGGTACCTCGCTTCATCTCTCGGGGAGTTGCGCGATGGGCAACGACAACGGCGTTCTCGACGATAGGTTGCAGGTGCGGGGGCTCGAGGGTCTGATGGTGGCTGACACATCTGCCTTTCCAGTTGTTCCTACGCGTGGACCGCACGCGACTGCAGTCATGCTCGCCGAGCGTGCTGCGGACTTCCTTTCGGCGTCCGTCACGTAAGACCTCTTCTCGAGGTATGAGCTGTCGACCACACGCTCGAGGCTGGGCGCGGTGAAGTCATGGCTGTACCCTGAACTATGTGAGCTGCGTTACAGTGGCGTGAACATGTGGGAAGGCGTGCATCGGAATGACAGCTAGATTTCCAGGGCAGGGCAACCCCTGGATTGCCGTTCGACCAGGTGAAGACGTCGATGTTCTCGCCCGTCAGATGTCCACCGCACACCGACTCTTCGTCGACGACGAACCGCCGTCGTCCGATTCCGTCCGATCAGTAGTCCTGGACTCGTGGCTGCGCAGCCGAACCAAGGGTGTGAATCCGGACGGTGGAAGCGATTCGCTCGCCCTTTCCGGCGCCGAACTCGAGCGATATCGCGACGGTCACCCGATGTCGATCATCAGGCCGGTCATCCGCAAGCTGCTCGTCGAGGACGCAGCAGACACCGGTCTATTGGTTGCGATTTCCGATGCCGAGGGCCGGTTGTTGTGGGTGGAGGGCGATGCGACCGCCAAGGATCGCGCTCTCACCATGAACTTCGCCGAGGGTGCCGATTGGAGTGAAGAGTCCAAGGGAACCAATGCGCCGGGGACGGCGCTCGCCATCGATCATTGCGTCCAGATCTTCGCGGCCGAGCATTTTTCCCGTTCGGTGCACGAATGGAGTTGCTCGGCGGCTCCGGTGCATCATCCGACGAGTGGACACATTCTCGGCGCAATCGATATTACCGGTGGTCCGAGAGTTGCGGTGCCCGAGGTGCTCTCGCTGATCCGTGCGACCGTGGCGGCCGCCGAGTCCGAGCTTCGGGTACATCTGATGAATTCACCGAAGTCGCTGGGGGACACAGCCCCTCGGCTCGAAGTGCTGGGGAGCGGGCGGCCAGGGTTGGTGCGTGGCAGCGGTAGGATGGCGCTGTCGCAACGGCATGCGGAAATATTGTTGCTGCTGGGTGATCATCCTGAAGGTCTCAGCTCGGATCATCTCGCTGTGCTACTCGATGAACACGAGCTCGACTCCGTGACGATCCGTGCCGAGATGTCGCGTCTGCGGAAGACCTTCGGCGCGTCCGGGCTCGCATCTCGACCGTACCGATTGGTCGGGGAACTGGCCTCGGACGTAGGTGATATTCGCCGGGCGCTCGACCGTGGTGACGTCGAGGCAGCGATGCGGATCTACTCGGGTCCGGTGCTTCCGGGATCTTCGGCGCCTGGCATCGACGAAATTCGCGAAGAACTGCGATCCAGGATGCAAGCAGCCCTGCTTCGTGTCGGTGACCCTGTCTTGCTTGCCCAGTGGACCTCCTCGATCCACGGTCGCACCGACGTAATTGCCTGGGAGGCGTATCGCGCCACTTTGAACGCAGATTCTGCGCTTTACGGCCAGGTCAACGCGCGTATCGGTCTACTCGACCGTCAGTTGGGTGTCTGATTCGATCCATGCGCACCGCAGCAACGTAGTTGCAACGTTGCTCGACCTAGTGTTCTGAATCACATCAGTTCGGTTGATCAGAAGGAGTCACTAGATGTCCGTCTATGCCCGTCCCGGTACGGCCGAAGCAATCATGTCGTTCCAGCCACGCTACGAAAACTGGATCGGTGGAGAATGGGTTCCGCCGGTCAAGGGGCAGTACTTCGAGAACCCGACCCCCGTCACCGGTGAGAACTTTTGCGAGGTTGCTCGCTCGACCTCCGAGGACATCGAGCTGGCTCTCGATGCTGCGCATGCCGCCGCTCCCGCATGGGGTAAGACATCCGCTGCCGAGCGCGCCGTGATCCTCAACAAGATCGCGGACCGAATCGCCGAGAACCTCGAGTCAATCGCGCTCGCCGAGTCCTGGGACAACGGCAAGCCGATCCGCGAAACCCTCAACGCCGATATCCCCCTGGCAGTGGACCATTTTCGTTACTTCGCGGGTTGCATTCGTGCACAGGAAGGTTCGCTTTCCGAGATCGACAACGACACCGTCGCTTACCACTTTCACGAGCCACTCGGTGTGGTCGGCCAGATCATTCCCTGGAACTTCCCGATCCTCATGGCGGTCTGGAAGCTCGCGCCCGCACTTGCTGCCGGTAATGCCGTCGTGCTCAAGCCTGCCGAGCAGACGCCGGCCTCGATCCTCCATTTGATTTCGATCATCGGTGACCTCCTGCCGCCGGGAGTGCTCAACATCGTCAACGGTTTCGGCGTCGAAGCAGGCAAGCCACTTGCCTCCAGCCCCCGGATCGCAAAGATCGCCTTCACCGGAGAAACCACCACAGGCCGCCTGATCATGCAGTACGCGTCGCAAAACCTGATTCCGGTCACACTCGAGCTCGGTGGCAAGAGCCCCAACGTCTTCTTCTCCGACGTCCTTGCCCACAACGACGACTACCAGGACAAGGCGCTCGAAGGCTTCACGATGTTCGCGCTCAATCAGGGTGAGGTGTGCACCTGCCCATCGCGTTCGCTCATCCAGGCCGACATCTTCGACGAGTTCCTTGCCCTCGCCGCGATCCGCACGAAGGCTGTGCGTCAGGGTGATCCGCTGGACACCGAGACGATGATAGGCGCACAGGCCAGTAACGATCAGCTCGAGAAGATCCTGTCCTACATCGAAATCGGCAAGGGTGAAGGTGCGCAGGTCGTCACTGGCGGCGAGCGCGCCGAACTCGGTGGAGATCTCAACGGTGGCTACTACATGCAACCGACGATCTTCACCGGCAAGAACAACATGCGGATCTTCCAGGAGGAGATCTTCGGGCCGGTCGTTTCGGTGACGTCGTTCAAGGATTACGACGAGGCCATCGACATCGCGAACGACACGCTCTACGGACTCGGGGCGGGAGTCTGGTCGCGAGACGGAGGAGTCGCCTACCGCGCCGGCCGCGACATCAAGGCTGGTCGAGTATGGACCAACACCTACCACCAGTACCCGGCACACTCCGCGTTCGGTGGGTACAAGCAGTCGGGTATCGGACGTGAGAATCACAAGATGATGCTCGATCACTACCAGCAGACGAAGAACCTTCTGGTGAGCTACGCCCAAAAGGCTCAGGGCTTCTTCTGATGGCCGGCAGGCCTGCGGCTCCGGCCCCGCCTGCGCGTCTGCGAGCAACCGCCGGGGCGATGGAGCTTCTCTGTCGCCTCGGTGGTATCCACGGCGAACTGATGATGCATCAGTCCGGCGGGTGCTGTGACGGGTCGTCGCCGATGTGCTATCCCGCAGGGGAATTCATCGTCGGTGACCGGGATGTGTTGTTGGGTCTTCTGGATCTACGTCTCGGCGTGGGAGATATCCCGGACGACCTTCCCGAAGGCAGTGACGCCGTTCCGGTATGGATATCTGGTTCTCAGTTCCAAGCGTGGAAGCACACTCAACTCGTACTGGACGTCGTGCCGGGACGCGGTGGAGGCTTTTCCTTGGAATCACCCGAGGGCGTACGTTTCCTCAGTCGAGGACGTGCGTACACGGCAATAGAGAACGACCTTCTCGAGCAGTATCCGCCTCTTGTCGGCCTCGACTGGGAAGAGGGGCGCAGGCCCGAAGTTCCCGACGACATCCTGGTGGTTGCCGAAGCTGCCGATGCATGCCCGGTACCCGGGATGCTCCAGGGCTGACGTCGTTCCGAGGTCGAACCGTCGAATCGTCGATCGTGCGCACGCTCTGGTGACTGGAGCGTGCGCGCGAGACCGACAGGGTTGTTGTAAACGCTGTGCTGACAGTCGCGGAACCGGACGAGGGTGACATCGGTGACGTCAACCGAGTGACGTAGTACGCCGTAATTCTTTCGTCATCGAAAGATGACATCTCGCTTACACAGTGGGCCTACCTTGAGCCGACTCGCGCAACCCACGCGCGAAACCTCCACTTGCACGAGAGGATTTTCATGTCTGTCAGCGATCCGACGGCATCACATCACGGCGGTGTCGATTCACACGTCGAAGGTGGCGACTACCTCGCCAAACGAACGTTGAAGAAGGGCACGGCCGGTTGGGTTCTCCTCGCCGGACTCGGCGTCAGTTACGTTATTTCCGGGGACTATTCGGGGTGGAATTTCGGTCTCGAACAAGGCGGATTCGGTGGGCTTCTCATCGCGGGCGTACTGATCGCGGGAATGTATTTGGCGATGGTGCTCGGGATGGCCGAGATGTCCTCGGCGCTCCCGGCGGCGGGAGGCGGTTACACCTTCGCCAGGCGTGCACTCGGGCCGTGGGGTGGGTTCGCCACCGGTACTGCAATTCTCATCGAGTACGCGATAGCTCCGGCCGCGATCGCCACCTTCATCGGGGCCTACGTCGAATCCCTCGGCCTTTTCGGAATCACCGATGGATGGTGGGTATATCTGGCGGTGTACGCCATCTTCATCGGCATCCACCTCACCGGCGCTGGTGAAGCGCTGAAAATCATGTTCGTCATCACCGCCATCGCGTTGGTCGGATTGGTGATCTTCGTCCTCGCCGCACTCGGCAAGTTCGACGCGAGCAACCTCACCGACATCGCCCCGACGGATGCAGCAGGCGCGTCGAGCTTCCTGCCGTTCGGATACCTCGGAATCTGGTCAGCGGTCCCATTCGCCATTTGGTTCTTCCTCGCAGTGGAGGGAGTGCCGCTCGCCGCGGAGGAGGCCAAGGACCCGACCAAGAACGTCCCGCGCGGAATTATCGCTGCGATGGGCATCCTACTCGTCACCGGCGCCTCGGTGCTCTTCCTCGTCACGGGCGCAGGTGGGGCCGAGGCGATGCAGTCCTCCGGCAATCCACTCGTGGAAGCGCTCGGCGACAGTGGAGCAGCCAAGGTAGTGAACTACATCGGACTTGCCGGTCTCGTCGCGAGCTTCTTCTCGATCATGTACGCCTACTCGCGGCAGTTGTTCGCGCTCTCTCGTGCCGGATATCTACCGAAGACGCTCTCTGTCACCAACTCTCGCAAAGCTCCAGTCCTTGCCCTCATCGTGCCCGGCGTCATCGGTTTTCTGCTTTCGCTGACGGGGCAGGGTGCGATGTTGCTCAACATGGCAGTGTTCGGCGCCGCGTTGAGTTACGTTCTGATGATGATCAGCCACATCGTGCTGCGTCGCAAAGAACCGGATATGGAACGCCCGTACCGCACTCCCGGTGGCATCGTCACTACCGGCTTCGCGCTGGTAATCGCAGCGTTGGCCGTCGTCGCAACGTTCCTGGTCGACAGTACTGCCGCGCTCTGGTGCCTGGGAGTATTCGCTGCTTTCATGCTGTACTTCGGCATCTACAGCCGCCATCACCTGGTTGCGAACTCGCCCGACGAAGAGTTCGCAGCGTTGGCGAAGGCAGAAGCAGAGCTCGAATGACCATCTACACGCAGCAGATATCGGGCACCACCTACCAGTTCGACTCTCTCGTGGAACTGATGGCCAAAGCGACGCCTTTGCGCTCGGGCGACGAATTGGCGGGGTGCGCAGCACAATCCGACGCAGAGCGTTCCGCAGCACAGTGGGCACTGTCGGAAGTCTCTCTCGGAGTATTCCTGCAGGACCTTGTGGTTCCCTACGAAAGCGACGAAGTCACCAGACTCATCATCGACTCGCACGACCGAGTCGCGTTCGGCGCAGTCTCGCATCTCACGGTAGGGGGACTCCGTGACTGGCTTCTGAACACCGCCGCCTCGACCTCGGCTGCTGCGACGCTACGCGCAGTGGCACCCGGGCTCACCCCCGAGATGGTGGCGGCGGTCAGCAAGATCATGCGGAACCAGGATCTGATCGCAGTGGCACGTGCTGTCGAGGTCACCGCAGCATTCCGCACGACGATAGGCCTGCCGGGAACCCTCGCGACGAGGCTGCAACCTAATCATCCGACCGACGATCCACGCGGTATCGCGGCGGCAACGTTGGACGGGTTGCTGTTGGGGTCGGGGGACGCCGTCATCGGAATCAACCCGGCAACCGATTCACCTCACGCGACGTCGGATCTATTACATCTCCTCGACGACATTCGTCAGCGCTTCGAGATCCCGACCCAGTCCTGCGTCCTCTCGCACGTCACGACGACGATGGAGCTGATCGAAAAAGGTGTTCCCGTCGACCTGGTCTTTCAGTCCGTCGCGGGCACCGAGGGCGCTAATTCTGTTTTCGGCGTGGATGTTTCGCTCCTCCGTGAAGCCAACGAAGCAGGTCGATCGCTGCACAGGGGAACCGTCGGCAACAACGTCATGTATCTCGAGACCGGCCAGGGTTCAGCGCTGAGCGCCGGCGCGCACCTTGGAATGGGAGGCAAACCAGTCGATCAGCAAACGCTGGAGACGCGGGCTTATGCGGTATGTCGCGACCTGGAACCGTTGCTGGTCAACACCGTCGTCGGATTCATCGGACCCGAGTACCTGTACGACGGTAAGCAGATCATCCGCGCCGGCCTCGAGGACCATTTTTGTGGAAAGCTGCTCGGCCTACCGATGGGTGTCGACGTGTGCTATACCAACCACGCCGAGGCCGACCAGGACGATATGGACACACTGTTGACGCTGCTCGGAGCGGCCGGAGTGGCCTTCGTTATCGCCGTTCCCGGTGCGGACGATGTGATGCTCGGCTATCAGAGTTCGAGTTTTCACGACGTCCTGTACGTGCGCCAGGTGCTGGGGTTGAAGCCCGCGCCCGAATTCGCCGTCTGGCTCGATCGCCTGGGCATGGTGGACTCCCATGGCCGGATACTCGACGTCGATGCAACGGGTTCCTCGTTGCGAGCGCTGACGGGTACGCGATGACCGAGATCGAACCCACCGACTTCTGGGCGGACCTGAGACTGAGTACGCAGGCACGAATCGGATTGGGCCGCACCGGCGATTCACTGCCGACGCGACGGGTTCTGGAGCTCAGATCTGCACATGCCGCGGCTCGCGACGCCGTCCACACGCCACTCGAGGTGGACTCTTTCACCGTCGCCGTCGAGCGGGTCGGGCTCGGTGCTCCTGCCATCGTGACATCGAAGGCGACATCGCGCGCGGAGTACCTCCGCAGACCGGATCTCGGCCGAGAGCCCGAGGATCTGTCTTCGATCACGCCGGGGAAGTTCGACATCGGATTCGTGCTGAGCGATGGACTCTCGCCGCGCGCACTGACCGATCATGGAACCTCGATGTTGGAGGCTCTTGTGGAGGAATTGGCAGACCTGTATTCGATGGCCCCGCCGGTAATTGCGACCGAGGCTCGGGTGGCACTGGGCGATCACATCGCAGAGGCGATGGGGGTGCGCACTGTCGTCGTGTTGATCGGTGAACGCCCTGGGCTGTCGGTGGCGGACAGTCTGGGCATCTATCTCACTCATCTGCCTGCGCCAGGCAGATCGGACGCCGACCGAAACTGCATTTCGAACATTCATCCACCAGAAGGATTGGGCTATCGACAGTCCGCCAAGATCGTTGCCGGACTCGTGCGGGGTGCGCGCCGCCTGGGACGTTCGGGTGTGGCACTGAAGGACACTTCCCGAGCGGACGTTCTCGAATCCTCGGAAACCATGACACTCGACTGAGTACCCCTCTTCGGGGGTGGTCCTCAGTGATCCAGCTCACTATCGTGGAAGTCATGGAGAGACTCAGTCATGCGTCAGGAGCGTCGTCTCGGCCGCTGCTCGAAGACACTATCGGAGCAAACCTGGATCGAACTGTATCGCTGTACGGTGGGCATGATGCGTTGATAGATGTCGTGTCCGACCGACGGTGGACCTATTCGGAGTTACTCGCGGACGTAGAGCTGTTGGCGGCGGGCCTGCTGGAGCAAGGCGTCGTGAAGGGCGATCGCGTCGGTATATGGGCGCCGAACTGCCCGGAGTGGGTATTGGCGCAATACGCGAGCGCCAAAATCGGAGCCATTCTTGTCAATATCAATCCGGCCTACCGTACGCACGAGTTGCGGTTCGTGCTGAAGCAATCAGGCGTGTCGGTCCTGTTGTCGGCGCAGGAGTTCAAGGGAGCGGACTACGCGGCCATGATCGAGGAGGCCCGTCCGAAAGCTCCTGATCTGCGAGAAGTCGTCTACATCGGCAGCTTCGGGTGGGAATTGATGATCGACCGCGGGCACCGCGCGCTGGCCGATCGACCACGAATGGTCGCCGACGTGCAGGACCAACTGCGAGTCGACGATCCGATCAACATTCAATACACCTCGGGTACAACAGGATTCCCCAAGGGTGCCACGCTGAGTCACAGCAACATCCTGAACAACGGATTCTTCGTCGGCGAGTTGTGCCACTACACCGCCGAGGACCGAGTGTGTATACCGGTGCCGTTCTATCACTGCTTCGGCATGGTCATGGGAAACCTTGCCTGCACAAGTCACGGCAGCGCGATGGTGATCCCTGGACGTGCATTCGAACCTGCTGCCACGCTCGCGGCCGTCGAGAAGGAGCGGTGCACATCGCTGTACGGAGTTCCGACGATGTTCATCGCCGAACTTGCACTGCCTGAGTTCGATTCGTTCGACCTGTCGAGTCTGCGCACCGGCATCATGGCCGGTTCGCCGTGCCCTGCGGAGATCATGAAGCAGGTGATCGACAGAATGGGAATGAGGGAGGTGTCCATTTGCTATGGCATGACCGAGACTTCGCCCGTCTCGCTTCAAACTCGCAGCGAGGACACCATCGACCAACGAGTCTCGACGGTGGGTGCAGTAGGTCCACACCTCGAGGTGAAGATCGTCGACCCGACGACCGCGGAGACCGTACCGCGCGGTGAGCCGGGGGAGCTGTGCACACGAGGCTATTCCGTCATGGCCGGGTACTGGCAAAATCCAGAAAAAACTGCCGAAGCCATCGATGCCGAAGCGTGGATGCACACCGGTGACATCGGTGTCATGGACGCTGACGGTTACGTCGCCATCACTGGGCGGATCAAGGACATGGTTATCAGAGGGGGTGAGAACATCTACCCCCGAGAGATCGAGGAGTTTCTGTACTCCCACCCCGATATCCTCGATGCTCAGGTGATCGGAGTTCCCGATGTGAAGTACGGGGAAGAACTCATGGTGTGGATCAGAATGCGGGACAACGCAGTGCCGCTCGATGCCGCTGCGGTTCGAGCATTCAGCGAGGGCAAGCTTGCTGCCTACAAGATCCCGCGATACGTGCACGTCGTCGATGAATTCCCGACAACGGTCACCGGAAAGGTGCGGAAAGTCGAGATGCGTGAGAAGTCCATCGGAATGCTGGACATTCAGTCGCAGTGACTCGCGACGCGGATCGGGCGCCGTCGGGAATACTGGATCATATGACCGATACGCAGTGGACGCCGTCGACCGAGGACATCGAAAATGCTCGCATCACGGACTTTCAACGCTACGTGCAACGGCGACACGTTCTCGACCTGACCGACTATCGATCGCTGTGGGCATGGTCCACCGAGAATCTCCCCGATTTCTGGCGCGCGGTATGGGACTACTTCGAGATCATCGCCGCCGATCAACCCATCGCAACTCTCGAATCGACCGACATGCCAGGGGCACAGTGGTTCACCGGTGCGACCCTGAACTACGTCGACCAGGTCGAGCGGCACGTCCGAACCGATCGGCCTGCGATCCTGCACGCACACGAGGACGGAACGGTCACCAGACTCTCCTGGCATGAGTTGGCTCGGCAGGCAGCATCGCTGGCCGAGACGTTGAAGTCACGAGGCGTAGCGAAGGGAGACCGCGTCGTCGGCTACCTTCCCAACATTCCCGAGACCGTCATCGCGTTTCTTGCGGTGGCAAGCATCGGTGCGGTGTGGTCGGCCTGTGGACAGGACTACTCCGCATCTGCCGCATCGGATCGCTTGGGACAACTGGATCCGAGGGTGCTGATCAGTGCCGATGGATATTCCTACGGCGGCAAATACCACGACAAGACTGCGGACGTGAGCGCGCTGCTCGAGAACTTGCCGACGGTCGATCTCGTCGTCCAGGTCGGCACGCATGTCACTGCAGGATCCATCACATGGGACGAGGCCACTGCCGGCGAGCGCGTGTGGACCAGCGTTGCCGTTCCTTTCGACCACCCGCTGTGGATAGTGTTCTCCTCGGGTACCACGGGATTGCCCAAGGGGATCGTGCACAGCCATGGTGGAGTGCTGCTCGAACATCTCAAGTCCGTTGGGCTGCAATCGGATATCGGACCGAACGACACGTTCTTCTGGTACACGAGCCCCAGTTGGATGATGTGGAATTTTCAGGTGGCAGGACTCCTCATCGGTGCCACCATCGTGACTGCGTCCGGTAGCCCGGGTTTCCCGACAGCCGATGCGCTGTGGAAAATCGCTTCTGCACAGAAGGTCACCTTCCTGGGAACCAGCCCGGGGTACGTGCTGTCCTGCATCAAGGCGGGTTCACACCCCGGTGAAGATCACGACCTCGGTGCGCTGCGGGCGATCGGCATCACCGGGTCTTCGCTACCGGCCACATCGTCGATCTGGTTGGCGGACAACATCAGCCGTGACGTCCCGGTATTCTCGATCTCCGGTGGGACCGATGTCGTCTCGGCGTTCGCAGGTGGGGTGCGTACGGTGCCGGTATGGCCGGGTGAACTGTCGGCCCCGTACCTCGGCGTCGCGTTGGCCGCGTACGACAACCAGGGTCGCTCGGTAACCGGCGAGGTAGGCGAACTCGTCATCACCGAGCCGATGCCGTCGATGCCCAGTCGGTTCTGGAACGACGAGGACGGATCGCGCTATCACGACGCGTACTTCGATACCTTCGACGGAGTGTGGCGTCACGGAGACTGGATTACCGTCACCGAGCATGGCAGCGTCATCGTTCACGGGCGTTCCGATTCGACGTTGAACCGCAACGGTATTCGAATGGGTAGTGCCGACATCTACCAGGCCGTCGAATCCTTACCCGAAGTGGTCGAATCCCTCGTCCTCGGTGTCGAATTCGATGACGGTAGTTATTGGATGCCGTTGTTCGTAGTGCTGGCCGAGGGTGTCGAACTCGATGAGCCGCTACGGGGACGGATCAAGGCGGTCATCAAGGAGCAGGCATCACCTCGGCATGTACCCGACGAGATCATCGCCGCTCCCGGAATCCCACACACCAGGACGGGGAAGAAGCTCGAGGTTCCGCTCAAACGAATCTTTCAGGGCGATGACGCCGCACGCATTCTCGACCGCTCGGCCGTCGATGCACCGGATCTGGTGGATTGGTTCGTCGAACGTGGACGAGATCGCAATCGCTGATGCTTCACCTTCTTCGGAGACTCCCACTCGGCCGGCCCACGCTTTCACGGCACGAGTGTTCTAGAGTCCGGAGGTGCTGATCAGAAACGTGGTTCTCGCCGCGGGCGGCCCGACCTTCGAAGTGCAGACGGTTGGTGGTCGGATCTCCGAGGTGATCCGGGCCGGGGTGGCATCGCGCGCTACAGAGGGCGAGATTGTCGACGGTCGAGGAGGGGCGTTGTTGCCCAGTTTCGTGGACAATCACGTGCATCTGACGCAGTGGACCGCATCGTCGACGCGGATCGATGTCTCGGACGTAGATTCTGCCGCTGCCGTCGCGGACATCCTTACGCGCTCCGAGGAACGGCACGGTCATGGGATCTTGCGCGCCCAAGGTTTTCGCGACGCGCTGTGGCCCGACGTGCCACACAAGGATGTGCTGCAGAGGGCCCTACCGGACCGCCTCGTGGCGATAACGAGCATGGATTTGCACACGCTGTGGCTCAGTCCGGCACTTCTGGACGAACTGTCCATCGATCATCCGACGGGGATATTGCGCGATCACGACTGCATGGAAGGTCTCGGTGCTCTCGACCGGTTGGCCGATACCGAGCAAGGTGATCGCAGCGTCCTCGACGCCACCGCCGAATTGGCTCGACGAGGCATCACCGCCGTGACCGATTTCGAGTACGCGGACAATAGAGCTGTCTGGCTGCGTCGCGCCGAGGTCGGACAGTCGTCCGTCGACGTGTCCATCGCGGTGTGGCCGGAATGGCTCGAACACGAGTTGTACGTCGGCGCGAGGACCGGCGATCGCATCGGTGACGGGCGGCATCTTTCTCTCGGCCCGCTGAAAGTGATGTTCGACGGTTCACTGAACACCCGAACCGCATGCTGTCACGAGGCGTATCCCGATGGGTCCGGAACCGGCCTACTTCTCGAGACACCCACAGACCTTCGCGCACTGATGAGGCAGGCATCCGAAGGCGGGATCCAGCCGGCTGTTCACGCTATCGGTGACCGCGCGAACTCACTCGCACTCGACGCATTCGAGGCCATCGGAGTTGGTGGGCGGATCGAGCATGCTCAACAGGTCCTGCCGGCCGACGTGCAGCGGTTCGCCGCGGCAGGCGTCTCAGCATCCATCCAGCCTCAACATGCAATGAGCGACCGTGACGTCGCGGATGAACTGTGGCGTGGTCGAGCCTCGATCTCGTATCCGTATGCCTCGCTACATCGCGCGGGCGTGGATCTGCTGTTCGGCTCCGACGCCCCGGTCAGCCCGCCGTCGCCGCTCGATGCCGTCGCTGATGCCGTGTGGCGTACCGACGACGATCGCCGGCCGTGGCAGGTCGAGGAGGCGCTACCGCTGGACGTCGCCTTGGCCGCGGCCTGCGGTGGCCGCCGATCGGTCGGAGTCGGGGATGTGGCGGATCTGGTGATACTGGCCGAACACCCCGCGAATCTGGGAAACCGCGACCTGCGCGCGGATCCGATTCTGGCCACTGTCCGCGCAGGAAAGGTCACATTCGAGCAGGCTGGTCCACTATGAGTGGAGATGCGGAGCGAGGTAGTTGGCGCATCTACGAGGGCTCGGTGCTCTCCGCGCCGCTGGCTGCGGCCCTCGCCGCGTTCGTCGAGCAGGGTTACCACGGGGCTTCGGTGCGTGAGATCGCAGCTCGCGCTGGACTCTCCGTACCAGGGTTGTATCACCATTTTCCGTCGAAGCAGGCCCTGCTGGTGGGGCTGATGAAGGCCGCCATGGCCGATTTGCTCCAACGATCGAGGGTCGCGGAAGCAGAAGCTGGGACCTCGCCCAGCGCCCGGTTCGATGCCGTCGTCACTTCGTTGCTCCTGTTCCATATGTATCGCCGGGATCAGGCGTTCATCGGATCGACCGAGATCCGCAGCCTCGAAGCCGGCAACCGCAGTGAGTACATCGGCCAACGCGACGAGCAACAGCGCATGCTCGACACGATCGTCCACGACGGCGTCGCGTCGGGCGATTTCGACACCGGGCATCCGAAGGATGCCTCTCGGGCGGTGACGACACTGTGTGTCGGAATCGCAGGATGGTATCGGCCCGACGGTCCACTCTCGGCGCCAGAACTTGCAGCAGTGTATTCGACCATCGCACGGAGAATTGTCGGTGGTACTCGATAGTCTCGCGAGATGACAACACTGGCGGATAGTGAGGTTCGTGATTTTCTCGGTTACGGCACGAGAACCGGCAAGCTCGGCTACGTCGCGGCGGACGGGCGGCCACTGGTGGTGCCGATCTGGTTCGTTCTCGCGGACGAGACGATCGTGTTCAACACTGGTGCCGATACGGCGAAGGGGCGCGCGATCGCACGTGACCCGCGTGTCGCGTTGTCGGTGGACCTCGAAGTGCCGCCCTACGGATTCGTGCAGATCCAAGGAATCGCCACGACGTCCGAGGAGCCGGAAGACCTTGTGCGTACAGCCACCGAGATCGGGGCCCGATACATGGGAGCCGACCGCGCCGCAGAGTTCGGCAAGCGCAACGGGGTGCCCGGTGAACTGGTGGTTCGTATTCATCCGACCAAGGTCATCGCGTCACTGGACATGACCTCCTGAGCGGGTGTTCGCACAGGCTTCGCCGAGTTGGAGTCGATCGTCGGCAGCACTGTAGATTGGACCGGTGCCGAATTCAGGAAAGAAGAACAGCGGCGTGATCTCAGATCGTCGGCTCGTGCACACTGCCGAGCGTTCGGCCGACCGTATAGATGTTGCTGGCGGGGGCCCAGCGGATCAGTAAGCAGATGTAACGATCGCAACCGGATTCGGAGATGTACTGCAAGGTAACTTGGCTCTGATCGGTGTGCGTTCTTTTCGACTGCGCAACGAAGAATGAGATTGTTGTATTCGGTGCTTGATCGTCCGCTGCACTCAGAAGTCGATCAGGGGCGTGTGATTGTGGGAAAGAGAGGTTTCGATTGGACCCGCTAGGTTCGGCAGGATCAGGTCAGGATGCGCAGGGGGCCCGCGCGTCGTCGTTTCCGCTCTCTCCTGCTCAGCTCGGGATGTGGTTCGCGCAACACGTCGATCCGTCCGTTCCCGCAAACATCGCGCAGTACGTCGAACTACGTGGTGCTCTCGACATCGACCTTCTGCAGCGAGTGTCGTCCGAAGCTGCGCTCGAGATGCAGTCCGGGTTCGTTCGTATCGTCGAAGTCGATGCAGAACCGCGGCAATTCGTCGATCCCACCCTCGACGACGAACTCGGATACCTCGACCTACGCGGTGAGGACAACCCACGAGCAGTAGCGCACGCGTGGATGCGAGCCGACTACAGCGCTCCGATAGACATGCTCACCGACCGGTTGATCGCCGCGACGGTGCTGCACCTCGAAGACGACCTCTTTTTCTGGTACGAGCGCGTCCATCATGTCGTGCTCGACGGATTCGGTGCGGTCACGTTCATGAATCGTGTCGCGGAGCTTTACACTGCGGCCGCGAACGGCACCGAGCCGAAGAAGAATCTGTCCTCGGACCTGACCAAGGTCTACGACCTCGACGTTGCATATCGGGACTCGACGCGCTTCGAGACCGACCGCGAGTACTGGGCGGATCGAGTAGCGGGGATCGAGACCGTGACGAGCCTGGCCGGACGTAGTGCGGCGCCCGCACCTGTCAGCCAGATCGACACCACGGCGTTGTCGGCGTTGCACGCCGCGCGGATCGAGGACTTGACCACTGCGACGGGTTCAACGCTGGCGAGTGTGGTGATCAGCGCGTTCGCTGCCTACCTGGCCCAGATGACGGGACGCGAGGACGTCGTCCTGAGTCTGCCGGTCACCGCCCGCACCACGGCAGTACTGCGCCGCTCGGGTGGAATGGTCTCCAACGTCGTACCGCTGCGCCTCGACGTGTCGCGAGACACCACGGTCGAGGAACTTCTGGCACGCATCGGGACCGAAGTGACCGGTGCCCTCAGGCACCAGCGTTACCGCCATGAAGATATCCGCCGTGACGCCGGTGGTGCCGGCGGGCAGGCGTCGTTCTTCGGACCCTGGGTCAATATCATGCTGTTCTTCAGTGAGTTGCGCTTCGGTTCGATGGTCGGCGGAATCAACATCCTGTCCACCGGTTTGATCGAGGATTTCGGGCTCAACCTCTATCAGAGCGTCGCTGGCAGCACGACTCACGTCGATTTCGAGTCGAATCCGAACCTGTACGACTCCGAAGAATCGGCACGCAATCACGCACGCTTCATCGACTTCCTCGACCGGTTCGTCGCGGCAGGGCCTAGCGCTCGAGTATGGGACCTCGAGCTTGCCACCGCAGACGAGAGATCCTCTGTACTGGAGATCTGGAACGAGACAGAACACGAGCTTGTCCAGCGGACACTTCTGTCGGACTTCCATGCCCGCGTCGACCTCGATCCAGAGAGCACAGCGCTCGTCTACGAAGGCTTGTCGCTCACCTACGGCGAACTCGGTTCACGCGTGAGCGGTCTTGCCAGAATGCTGATCGCCAAGGGTGTAGGCCCGGAGACACTGGTCGGATTGTCCATTCGTCGATCACTCGACCTGATCGTTGCGATGTACGCGATCGTCGAAGCCGGAGGCGCATGGGTACCGCTCGATCCGGATCATCCCGCCGATCGCACCGCATACATTCTCGACTCTGCGCAACCATTGTGCGTTCTCGTCGTCTCGCGCGACGGCGTGGAACTCCCGGACGGCACCGACACGGTGCAGGTCGACCTTCTCGACTACGCAGCGCTGAATTCTGCACGCGTTCAAGAGCGCGATCTCCTCTCCCCGCTGCGACTCGACAACACCGCATACGTGATCTACACCTCGGGCTCCACTGGCCGACCCAAGGGCGTCGCCGTCACTCACGCGGCGATCGACAACCAACTCCAGTGGATGCGCTCGGAGTACGCACTCGACGCCACCGACGTCTACCTGCAGAAGACGGCAACGACGTTCGACGTCTCACTGTGGGGCTTCTTCCTGCCACTCCAGGTCGGTGCCACCATGGTGCTGGCCACTCCCGACGGACATCGGGACTCGGTCTACGTCGCGGACAAGATCGCCGAACACAGTGTTACCGTCACCGACTTCGTGCCGTCGATGCTCACGGTGTTCGTCGCGAACGCACCGATCGGAACATGCGGGTCGTTGCGGCATGTGTTCGTCATCGGTGAGGCGTTGCCGGTGGAAACAGCAGCAGCATTTCGTGAGCTGACCGATGCCGGGTTGCACAACTTGTACGGTCCCACCGAAGCGGCAGTCTCGGTGACGTACTACGAAAGTGGTGTACAGGACGAAAGAACTGTTCCCATCGGAGTTCCCGAATGGAACACCAGGGCTTTGGTACTCGACGGCCTACTCCGGCCCAGCCCGATCGGAGAAAGCGGCGAGCTCTATTTGGCGGGCGTGCAGTTGGCTCGTGGATACGTCGGCCGGCCCGATTTGAGCTCGGACCGCTTCGTCGCCAACCCTTTCGGGAGCGCGGGGGAGCGGATGTACCGCACCGGCGACCTCGTGCGTTGGCGCGCGGACGGCACCATCGACTACATCGGACGGACCGACTTTCAGGTCAAATTTCGTGGGCAGCGCATCGAGCTCGGTGAAATCGAGACGGTTCTTCTCGCACACCAGTCCATCTCGCAGGCCGTGGCACTCGTCGTTCCCACTGCGACCGGCGAGCAACTTGTCGCCTACGTGGTACCCGGTCCAGGCGCTACGCTCGACGCAGCCGAGGGGGCCGAGTTCGCGTCCCGATCACTTCCGTCGTACATGGTGCCTTCCGCGATCGTCGTTCTCGACGCACTACCGCTTAATACGAGCGGTAAGCTCGATCGAAAAGCGTTGCCGGAGCCGGTGTTCAGCAGTGCCAAGAAATACCGAGCTCCGCAGACGCGAGTGGAGTACGTGGTCGCAGGTGTCTTCGAAGACGTCCTCGGCGCATCGCACGTCGGTCTCGATGAGGACTTCTTCGAACTGGGCGGTAACTCGCTGATCGCAACGCAACTCGTCACGCGGGTAGGAACTGCCCTCGGAATCCGTCTCGGTGTCCGAGAGTTGTTCGAAGCGCCGACGGTCGGTGCGCTCGCATCGCGCGCCGAGACAGCGATAGAACAGGGATCCGCAGGCCCACCACTGACTGCCGGTCCTCGGCCGGATGTTCTGCCCCTGTCCCTTGCCCAGCAACGTATGTGGTTCCTCAACCGGTTCGACCCGGATACTGCTGCATACAATCTCCCGTTCATGGTGCGACTGACCGGCGACGTGAACGAAGTGGCGCTGTCCCAGGCATTTGCGGACGTGGTCGCTCGTCACGAAACGCTGAGGACGGTCTACCCGCAGGTCGACGATGCCCCACAACAATTGATTTTGCGGACCGAGGACGTCTTGTCGGAACTCTCGGCCGCATCCGTCGACGAGACTTCGTTGGTCACCGAATTGGTGGAGTTCGCTCGCGGCGGATTCGACGTCGCAGTCGCTGCACCGATCCGGATCGCACTGTTCAAGATCTCCGATTCCGAGTACGTGCTCGCCATGGTGTTGCATCACATCGCGGCGGACGGGTCTTCGTTCGGTCCACTCGCCCGCGACATGATGGCTGCATACGAGGCCCGGTCGAACGGACGGGCACCCGCGTGGGCGCCGCTGCCGATCCAGTATGCGGACTACGCGTTGTGGCAACGTCGACTCCTCGGACTCGAAAGCGACAGCGCTTCGCTGTCCGCTCAGCAGATCGAATTCTGGGTCCAGGCCTTGGACGAGCTACCCGATCAGCTCGACCTTCCATCGGATCGCCCCCGTCCGTCGGTAGCGACGAACGGCGGAGCAAAGAGCCGCTTCACCATCGACGCCCGCATCCATCGCGGTCTCACCACTGTGGCGCGCGCGCACCAAGCTTCGCTCTTCATGGTCGTGCAGGCCGCGTACGCGGTGTTGCTGTCGAGGCTGAGCGGTACCACCGACATTGCGATCGGCGCGCCGATTGCAGGCAGAGCCCATGAGCAGCTCGACGACATCATCGGCATGTTCGTCAATACGCTGGTCCTTCGTGCTCGGGTGGAGCCCCACGATTCGTTCGACGATCTACTCGATCAGGTACGCAACACCAACCTATCGGCGTTCGCGCACGCAGACATCCCCTTCGAGCGACTCGTCGAGGTGCTCAATCCTGCTCGATCGACTGCCCGGCACCCGCTGTTCCAGGTTGCGCTCTCCCTGGAAAAAGCGCGTGTGAGCGAGCTCAGCTTCGGCGGTCTGCAAGTGACCGCACAGGAACTCGATGTTCCGATCGCGAAATTCGACCTTCAGCTCTGGCTCACCGAGCATCAGGACGATTCCGGGGAGCCGGGACGAATCGAAGCCACCTTCGAGTACGCCACCGACCTCTTCGACGCCTCGACGATCGAGGGATTCGCCGACAGGTTCCTGCGCATTCTCGAGGCCATCGTTGCAGATGCATCGGTCCCGTTGGGCGTCATCGATATTCTGGCTCCGGACGAGTCCGAGACGTTGACGACCATTCACGGTGGCCGCGTCGAATCGCGACGACTTCTGCCAGAATTCTTGGCGGCCGGTGTGGCTGTCAACCCGGACGGCATCGCGGTGCACACGTCTGTGGAGACGGTGACGTACCGAGAACTCGACGAGCTCACCGATCGATATGCTCGGTACCTGATCGATCGAGGCGTGGGTCCGGAGTCCGTTGTCGCACTGGCATTTCCGCGCTCTCTGGAGATGGTCATCTCGATGTGGGCAGTGGCGAAAGCTGGTGCCGCGTGGGTTCCCGTCGATCCCGAATACCCCACCGACCGGGTGCGGCACATGCTCTCGGACTCAGGGGCCCTCGTAGGGATCACCTCGTCGACTCGCGTCGACGAACTACCCGGCACGTGCGAGTGGTGGGCAATCGACAACGCCGAGTTCGAGGAAGCTGTCGCCGGCTATCCGGCCGACGGTGTGTCCGACGAGGATCGGACCGCGCCACTTCGCCTGGACCACCCCGCGTACATCATCTACACCTCCGGCTCTACCGGCCTGCCCAAGGGTGTCAGTGTCACCCATCGAGGCCTGTCCGGTCTGATCGACCAGTCGGTAGACCTCTATCGGGTGACGCCTGCGTCGCGGTTCCTGCACGTGATCTCCCCGAGCTTCGACCCATCTGTTCTCGAATGGGCACTCACTGCCTCGGCTGGAGCAACTCTGGTCGTGGCTCCGCCGTCGATCATCGGTGGCCCCGAACTTCATCGACTTCTTGCCGATGTTGCTGTCACACATGCGATCATCACGCCGGCCGTGCTCGGCTCCGTCGACCCGGTCGGCCTCGACGACCTGGAATTGTTGTCCGTCGGTGGTGAGGCATCCGCGGCCGATCTGATCGCGCGTTGGGCACCGGGCCGCCGCTTCTTCAACGCCTACGGACCGACCGAAACAACGATCGTATCGACGCGCGGTGAACTGTTCGTCGGCGAGCCGATCACGGTAGGTAGGCCCGTACCTGGTGTCGGCGCCCTGATTCTGGACTCCCGCCTGCAGCCGGTCCCTGCCGGTGTTGCAGGTGAGCTCTATCTGTCGGGCGACGCCGTCGCACGTGGCTATTACAAGCGTGCAGGATTGACTTCGGATCGGTTCGTCGCCGACCCGTACAGCAACGCGGGGACGCGAATGTACCGCACCGGCGACATCGTTCGATGGACGAAAGACTTTGCCATCGAGTACGTGGGGCGCTCGGACTTCCAGGTGAAGGTTCGCGGCTTCCGTATCGAGCTCGGGGAGATCGACGCAGCGCTCGAGACGTTCCCAGCGGTCACCTTCGCAGCGACACTCGGACGCGAAATGCAGTCGGGTCAAACGGCTCTCGTGTCGTATGTGCACGGTTCGGTGGGTATCGACAAGGACGAACTCTCGAAGCACGTGGGACACCTGCTGCCGAACTACATGGTGCCTTCGGTGATCGTCGTTCTCGACGAGGTTCCGTTGACACCGATCGGCAAACTGGATCGCCGGGCGCTTCCGGAACCGGAACTCGGCATCAGCTTTCGTCAGTTCCGTGCCCCGACGACACCGATCGAGGAAACTGTTGCGACAGTGTTCAGTGATGTTCTCGGCGTCCCCGTCGTCGGCCTCGACGACGACTTCTTCGAACTCGGCGGCAACTCGCTACTGGCAACTCAGGTGGTCTCTCGGCTGGGCGTCGCTCTGGATGCAAGTGTTCCCGTACGCATGGTGTTCGAGGCATCTTCGGTAGCGCTTCTCGCAGTACGGGTGGAGCAGGCAGCGGGCGAAGGCGGGCGCATCCCGTTGGTCGCCTCGACCCGTCCCGACCAGGTACCACTGTCGTTGGCACAGCAACGGATGTGGTTTCTCAATCGATTCGACACCGATTCCACTGCTTACAATATTCCGTTCGCGCTGAGACTGACCGGCGAGCTGGACGTGGCGGCACTTCAAGTTGCCATCATGGATGTAATCGATCGACACGAGTCGTTGCGGACCGTCTACCCGGACACCGTCGACGGCCCGAGACAATGCATCCTCGACGCGGCCCAGACGGTCCCTAGTCTCATGCCGATTCAGACGTCGGCAGCGGACATCCAGCGACAGGTCTTCGCGCTGGCTTCCACCACGTTCGACGTGACGGTGAACGTCCCCATCCAAGCCCGACTGTTCGAGATCGGGCCGCGCGAACATGTGGTCGCGATGGTGGTGCACCATATATCGGCCGACGGCTGGTCGATGGGGCCCCTCGCTCGCGACATCATGATCGCCTACGCCGCTCGGACGGCA
The DNA here is from genome assembly GCF_030063405.1 of Rhodococcus sp. H29-C3. Taxonomy (NCBI): domain Bacteria; kingdom Bacillati; phylum Actinomycetota; class Actinomycetes; order Mycobacteriales; family Nocardiaceae; genus Rhodococcus; species Rhodococcus sp. H29-C3. The sequence goes on from NZ_JASITC010000003.1 coordinate 612,783, forward strand.
TGGGAGCATCCAGCATGGTTGCCGCTGGCCGTTCAGTACGCCGACTACAGTTTGTGGCAGCGGTCGGTTCTCGGTTCGGAGAAGGATTCGACGTCGCTTATCTCGAGCCAGGTCCACTACTGGGCCGACATGCTTGCAGGGCTACCGGATCAGCTCGATCTGCCGACCGACCATCCGCGGCCTAGTCGTCAGTCCTACAAGGGTTCCTCGGTTCGTTTCGAAATCCCTGCCCACATGCATCGTGAACTGTCGCTTCTGGCGCTTGCCCACAATGCGTCCCTGTTCATGGTCGTGCACGGCGCCCTTGCCGTTTTGCTCTCGAGATTGTCCGGGACGAGCGATATTGCCATCGGTACTCCCGTTGCCGGCCGCGGGGACGCCGCGCTCGACGATGTGGTCGGGATGTTCGTCAACACCTTGGTGCTCCGCACCGACGTCGACGCTTCGACATCGTTCTCGGAGCAGATCGGTCGCGCGCGGGAAGTCGCGTTGGGCGCATTCGGTCACGCCGACCTGCCCTTCGAGCGCCTCGTAGAGGTGCTCAATCCGACACGTTCGCAGGCGCGGCATCCGCTTTTTCAGGTGATGCTGTCCTTCGAGAACCTCACTCGAACCCACGTCGATCTGCCCGGTCTTTCCGTGGACAGCGTTGCTCTCGATGCGGAGGTCGCCAAGTTCGATCTGCAGCTCAACGTCGTCGAGTCGATCGGAGACGACGGTCGTGGGCAGGGCATGTCCGCCGAATTCACCTACGCGATAGATCTTTTCGATGCGGAAACTGTGCGCAGTTTCGCGTCTCGATTCGTTCGCGTTCTCGAAGCGGTCGTGGCAGATTCCTCGGTCGCGGTAGGTGACATCGATCTGCTGGACATCGGTGAACGCAAGCGAGTCGTATCGACGTGGAACAGGACTCGGCACGATATCGCTCCCGGTCTGACACTGGTGGATCTGTTCGATCGCCAGGTCGAGGCCACACCTGAGGCATCGGCGCTGGTGTACGAGGACGAGACTCTCACCTACTCGGAATTCGATTCGCGAGTCAATCGCCTTGCGCGGCATCTGATCTCGATCGGCGTAGGCCCGGACATGTTGGTGGGGCTTGCAATCGGCCGCAGTGTGGAGCTGCTGGTCGGCATGTACGCCATCGTCAAAGCAGGGGCCGGATACGTACCGATCGATCCGACGCAGCCGACCGAGCGCAACGAGTACATCATTGCCACCGCGTCCCCTGTCTGTGTGTTGTCCACGACGCGGGATCACCTGGATCTCGACGTCATCGACGTCATCGACATCGATGACCTGAACGTCGACGGGTATTCGAACGCGCTCGTCTCGGACGATGACCGGCTGTGCCCGCTACGGGAATCGAACACGGCATACGTGATCTTCACCTCTGGTTCGACAGGCCGACCGAAGGGTGTCGCGGTGGCGCATTCGGCCATCGTGAATCGTTTGCTGTGGATGCAGAACGAATACCCGATCGACGCGGCCGACGTCGTGCTCCAGAAAACTCCGTCTACGTTCGACGTCTCGGTGTGGGAGTTCTTCTGGGCTCTGCAGAACGGTGCCTCGGTGGTCGTTGCCGCGCCCGACGGCCATCGAGATGCCGCTTATCTCCTGGAGCTCGTTCAGCGCGAGCAGGTTTCCGTCGCGCACTTCGTGCCGTCGATGCTGGCGGTGTTCGTGCCGGAGGTCGAGGTCCGCCGAGCCGCGGGTAGTTCGTTGCGTCTGGTGTTCGCATCTGGTGAAGCGCTCGCTCCGACGACCGCACAGTCGTTGCGTCGAGCGTTGCCCCGTGTCGCCTTGCACAATCTGTACGGTCCAACCGAGGCCGCGGTCGACGTTACTTACCACCCGGTCAGCGACGTCGACACAGTAGTGATGCCGATCGGTATGCCCGTGTGGAACACCTCGGTGTTCGTGCTCGACGCGCGCCTGTCGCCCGTGCCGGTGGGTGTCGCTGGTGAGCTCTATCTCGCGGGTGCCCAGTTGGCCCGTGGATACGTCGGTCGCCCAGACCTCTCGGCCGACCGCTTCGTCGCAAATCCTTTCGCGCAGTCCGGAAATCGGATGTACCGAACCGGTGACGTCGTGCGGTGGAATCGCGGCGGTGAACTGGAGTACATCGGTCGCAGCGATTCGCAGGTCAAGCTCAGGGGTCTGCGCATCGAGCTCGGTGAGATCGAAGCTGTGCTACTCGAGAACACCTCGATCCAGCAGGCGGCTGTCTCGGTGCGCGGCGAGCAGTTGGTGGCCTATGTGGTCACTGCTCCCGACACCGACCTCCGTCCGGTACGAGAGATGTTGGCGTCACGGCTGGCCGAGTACATGGTCCCGTCCGTGTTCATGCCGTTGACAGAATTCCCTCTGGGTGCGACGGGCAAGCTCGACCGTCGAGCACTTCCGGATCCGGTGTATGTGCAGCGCGAGTACCGCGAACCCGTCTCGCCGACGGAGCAGGCAGTCGCGAGCGTCTTCGCCGAGGTACTCGACGCGACCGAGGTCGGACTCGACGACGATTTCTTCGAACTGGGCGGCAACTCTTTGATCGCGACGCGTGTCGTGACTCGGCTCGGCGCAGCCCTGGATGCCGAGATCGGCGTCCGTACGTTGTTCGAGAATCCGTCTGTCGCCGCTTTGGCTCGTGCACTCGCCGAGCGGGCAGGTGCCGGACGCCGTCGGCCTTTGGTGCCGCAGGTGCGCCCGGAACTTGTTCCCCTCTCGCTCGCCCAGCAGCGCATGTGGTTCCTCAACAGATTCGATACTGCTTCCGGGGTCAACAATATTCCTGTGGCAGTGCGCTTGTCCGGTCTGCTCGACCGACAGGCTCTCAATGTGGCCGTTGCGGACGTGTTGGATCGGCACGAGTCCCTCCGCACTATTTTCCCGGAGGTCGACGGGTCCGGCCATCAGTTGATACTGCCCACCAGCCAGGTGATTCCAGATCTCGCGCCGATCGAGATCTCCGGGGACGACATTTTCTCGGTTCTGGAAGAGGTGGCGACGACTGGTTTCGACGTCACCGTCGAACTTCCGTTACGTGCGCGTCTGTTCGAAATCAGTCCGACCGAACATCTTCTGGTGCTGGTCGTTCATCACATCTCCACCGATGGCTTTTCGATGGGCCCACTGACCCGCGACATCATGACTGCCTATATCGCCCGGTCCGAAGGCGTGCAACCGAATTGGTTGCCGTTACCGGTTCAGTACGCGGATTACAGCTTGTGGCAGCGAGACATGCTCGGGCACGAGAGTGACCCGGAATCGCTGTTGGCGCAGCAACAGAACTACTGGAAGTCCGCGCTCGCAGGAATACCTGCTCAGTTGGATCTGCCGGTCGATCATCCGAGGCCCGCGGTCGCATCGAACCAGGGTGCGGGCGTGAGCTTCCTCGTCGGGCAGTCCACCGTGGACGTCCTGACCGATCTTGCGCATCACCACGCCTCCTCGCTGTTCATGGTCATGCATTCGGCTTTTGCCGTTCTGCTCGCCCGCCTCTCGGGGACCGAGGACATCGTGGTCGGAACTCCGGTGGCTGGACGCGGTGAGTCCGCTCTCGACGATCTGATCGGCATGTTCGTCAACACGCTGGTTCTGCGCACACCGGTGGACATGCGTGCACGCTTCGATGAGGTGCTCGCGGCTACGCGTACGACGGACTTGCAGGCTTTCGCCAACGCAGATGTCCCGTTCGAACGACTCGTCGAGGTGCTCAACCCTGCTCGATCACAAGCGCGACACCCGCTGTTCCAGGTGATGCTCTCGTTCCAGAACATGGAGCTGACCGACCTCGAGCTTCCAGGACTGTCGGTCTCGATGGTCGACTTCGAAACCAAGGGTTCGAAGTTCGATCTCCAGCTGACCATCAGTCAGAAGACCGATGAGCACGGAACCGACGCCGGCTTGTCCTGCCTCTTCACCTACGCAACCGACCTCTTCGACGCGGCCACCGTAGAGGCGATGGCCGCTCGCTTCCAGCGAATCTTGCGAGCGATCGAACTCGATCCGGCAATTATCGTGGGCGACATCGATTTTCAGGAACCGGAGGAGTACAACCGGCTCGTTCGCACGGTCAACGATACCGAGCATGCGGTCGACGACACCGAGACTCTCGCTACCTTGTTCGACGCGCAGGTCGGGCGTACTCCGAATGCGCCTGCGCTGGTGCTCGCGTCGGAGACCGATGCCCCGTCGCCGGTCCTTACCTACGCGGAGTTCGATGCGCGAGCGAACGCCCTCGCTCGGTATTTGGTGGGCCGAGGTGTCGGCCCCGAATCCACCGTGGCATTGGTAGCGCGGCGTTCGTTCGAGCTGCTGATCGGCATGTACGCGATCATCAAATCAGGCGCAGCGTACGTCCCCCTCGATCCTGATCAGCCCGCCTCGCGTAACGAGCACATCCTGGCGAGTGCTCGGCCAGTTCTCGTCCTCGCCACCGAGGACACCGCGAACTCGATCACGGCGGATGCCCCGGTCTGTGTGTTCGACAAGCTCGATCTCGATGATGTGTCGACGTCTGCGATCACCGACGCGGACCGGACGCGCCCACTCCGACCGGACAATTCGGCCTACCTCATCTTCACTTCGGGATCGACAGGTTTGCCGAAGGGCGTCTCGATCAGTCACCGCGCGATCGTGAATCAGATGCTGTGGCGCCAGGAGATCTACCGGCTGACTGCTGCCGACGTGTTGATCCAGAAAACGCCGGCGACGTTCGACGTGTCCGTATGGGAGTTCTTCTGGGGACTGGAGAACGGCGCGTCACTGGTGATCGCTCCCCACGATGCGCATCGTGACCCGGGCCGGATCACCCGCATCATCGAGCGTGAACAGGTGACACTCGCGCACTTCGTACCCTCTGTGCTGTCGGTGTACGTCACCGATGTCGATACCGACGCTTGCCGGTCCCTCCGACTGCTGTTCGTCGGCGGCGAGGCTTTCACGCCTTCGGCCGTAGCTCGGGTTCGACGGGTCTTTCCTGGCGCCGAGTTGCACGACCTGTACGGACCTGCAGAGACTGCAGTCGACGTCACCTTCCACGCCGTCACCGACGTCGATACCGAGACCGTTCCCATCGGTGTGCCGCTGTGGAACACGCGCGCATACGTGCTGGATCAACGGTTGCACTCGGTGCCCGCCGGGGTGCTGGGGGAGCTGTACATCGGCGGCGTGCAGCTCGCTCGCGGATACGCGAGTCGGGCCGACTTGACAGCTGAGCGTTTCGTGGCAGATCCCTTCGGCGAGAACGGTGCTCGACTCTACCGAACCGGTGACGTCGTACGCTGGAATTCCGCCGGCGAACTGGAGTATGTGGGTCGGAGCGATTTCCAGGTCAAGCTTCGAGGCCAACGTGTAGAACTCGGCGAGATCGAGTCGAGCGTTCGCGCGGGCGCCGAGAACGTCGACGACGCGGTCGTAGTCGTTCATTCCGATGCTCGCGCAGGTGACCGACTCATCGCCTACGTCGTGCCCCGGCCAGGTCACGTCGTTGATACCGAGGCGCTTCGTGCGGCAGTGAAGATGTCGCTGCCGTCTTACATGGTGCCGTCGGTGTTCGTAACGTTGGACGCATTCCCGCTCAACGCAAGCGGGAAGTTGGACAGACATGCCCTACCGGTGCCCAGTGCCGAGGTTGTGCAGTTCCGCGCACCAGTGACACCGATCGAGGAGATCGTCGCTCAGGTATTCACGAACGTCCTGGGCACGGCGAGGGTTGGTCTCGACGACGATTTCTTCGAGCTCGGTGGGAACTCACTGGTTGCCATGCAATTGGTTTCGAGGTTGGGGACCGCGCTGGACTCGAGTGTCGGAGTGCGAGAGCTGTTCGAGAATTCGACGGTCGGTGCGCTGGCCGCCAGCGTGGAGCGCAAGGCCGGGACCGGTGGCCGCAAGGCTCTCGGTCCACAGAATCGTCCGGCGTTGATCCCCTTGTCCCTTGCACAGCAACGGATGTGGTTCCTCAACCGATTCGATCCGGAGTCGGCAGTGAACAACATTCCGGCGGCAATCAGGCTGACCGGAGCTTTGGATGTCGCGGCGCTCGCTGCGGCGGTAGGCGATCTGACGAGCCGTCACGAGTCGTTGCGTACCGTCTATCCGGACCACGATGGATCGGGCTACCAGAAGATCCTGTCCGTGGGCGAGGTCACCCTCGATCTGACACCGGTGGACGTTTCGGAGGATGACCTGCCGACGCGGATGTACGAGTTGGCTGCGACTGGATTCGATGTCACCCTGCATGTTCCGTTTCGAACGCAGCTCTTTCGGATCGGTGCCCATGAGCATGTGCTGATGTTCGTAGCCCACCACATAGCGGCCGATGGATTCTCGATGTCTCCGCTGGCCCGCGATGTCATGACGGCGTACGTGGCCCGATCGGAGGGTCACGAGCCAGGCTGGCCGATGCTCGAGGTCCACTACGCCGACTTCGCCATCTGGCAGCGCGAGGTGTTGGGGTCCGAATCCGACCCAGGCTCGCTACTCGCTCAGCAGGAGACATTCTGGCGCGACGCGCTCGCCGGGCTACCTGACGAGGTGACGTTGCCGACCGACCGTCCGCGTGGCGAGACGGCTTCGGGGCACGGGGCCGTGGTGTCTTTCGACGTCACCGCCGATGTACATCGCCGACTCTCAGCACTCGCGAGGGACAACAACGCGTCGTTGTTCATGGTCGTTCACAGCGCGGTTGCCGTCATGCTGGCCCGTATGTCGGCGACGGACGATATCGCGATCGGCACACCGATTGCGGGTCGCGGCGATGCTGCTCTCGACGATGTGATCGGAATGTTCGTCAACACGCTGGTCCTGCGCACCGATGTGGACGCAGCGAGTACTTTCCGCGAACTCCTCGTGACAGCGCGTGAGGTGGACCTGGCTGCATTCGCGCATTCCGATATTCCGTTCGAGCGTCTGGTGGAGGTGCTCAATCCCGAGCGCTCGCAAGCCCGTCACCCGCTCGTTCAGGTATTGCTCGCGTTCCAAAACATCCGACGGACTGGATTCGACCTACCTGGGCTGACCGTCGCGCCGGTGGATGTCGACGCGGCGACCGCGCGTGCGGATCTGCAATTGACGGTCACCGAATCGGCGGCTGTCGACGGGACCCCGGACGGTCTGCGAGTTTTCTGGACCTACGCAACAGATCTCTACGACCGAGCCACGGTGGAAGAGTTCGGCGCTCGGTTGCTGAGAGTGCTCGACGCGGTTGTCGAGGACGAGCACATCGTGATCGGCGAGATCGATCTGCTCGGGGCCGAGGAACGGGTGCGTGTGACGTCGACGTGGGCGGGTGTCGACGGGATCGATCCGTCGGTGTCGACGCTGGCCGAGATGTTCGACCAACAGGTCCTGCGGTCGCCGCAGTCGTGTGCGGTGGTGTTCGGCGAGGAGCGATTGAGCTATCGAGAGCTCGACGATCGCTCGAATCGCCTTGCACGTCACCTGATGTCGACCGGGGTCGGCCCGGAGTCGTTGGTCGCTGTGGCATTGCCACGATCGGTGGATCTCGTCGTCACGTTGTTGGCTGTGATCAAAGCCGGCGGTGGGTACGTACCGGTTGATCCGACGAATCCGGCAGACCGCATCGCCTACGTCTTGGCCGATGCTGCACCGACTGCATTGGTGACCTGGTCGGGACGAGAATTTTCAGTGCCTGCAGGGTTGGGCTGCGTTGAGATCGACGCCGTGGACTTGTCGGTTTTCGGTTCCGCTGCGGTGGACGATGTCGAGCGGCCTCGTCCGCTTCGTCCCACGGATGTTGCATACGTCATCTACACCTCGGGATCCACGGGTCGCCCCAAGGGCGTAGTAGTCCCACATGTCGCGGTTGCGCGTTTGATGGCCAACACAGATGGGCTGTTCGAGTTCGACAGCAGTGATGTGTGGACGCTGTTCCACTCGTACGCATTCGACTTCTCGGTGTGGGAACTGTGGGGGCCCTTGCTTCACGGCGGCACGCTCGTGGTGGTGGACTACTTCACCTCACGGTCGCCGGAGGCGTTCCGTGAACTGTTGATTCGTGAAAACGTCACCGTCCTGAACCAGACCCCGTCGGCGTTCTATCAGCTGGCAGAGGTGGACCGAGTCAGCACTGCCAGTGAGGGGAGCTTGCAGCTCAGATACGTGATCTTCGGTGGTGAGGCGCTCGAACTGCGTCGACTGTCGGATTGGTTCGATAGACACGGCGAGAACGGTCCCGAGTTGGTGAACATGTACGGGATCACCGAGACGACCGTGCATGTGTCGCATCGTCGGATCGACCGCGAGTTGGTGTCGAGTGCTACGGGATCGGTAGTGGGCGCGGCTATCCCAGGGCTACGGGTCTATGTTCTCGATTCGCGGCTCGCGCCGGTTCCGGTTGGTGTTGCGGGCGAAATGTATGTTGCGGGTGGGACGTTGGCTCGCGGGTACCTCGGTCGAACGGATCTGACGGCAACGCGTTTCCTCGCCAACCCCTTCTCCGATACTGCGGCGCACGCTTCTGGTTCGTTGATGTACCGCACCGGTGATGTAGCGAGGTGGACCATCGATGGTGATCTCGAGTTCGTCGGTCGTGCTGATGATCAGGTCAAGATTCGTGGCTTCCGTATCGAGCTCGGTGAAATCGAATCCGCGCTGTCGAGTCAGGATCCGGTGGGCCAGGTAGCCGTCGTGCTTCGAACCGATCGGCACGACGCGCATCAGTTGGTTGCTTACCTCGTACCGGTCGTGGGTTCGAGCATCGACGTTCAGAAGCTCCGTACCGAAGTGGCTGCTGTGCTGCCTGAATACATGATTCCGTCGGCCTTCGTCGTGGTGTCCGAGATTCCGTTGACCGTGAACGGAAAGCTGGACCGTCGCGCGTTGCCGGAACCGGTGTTCGAGGTTCGAGAGTTCAAGGCGCCGACTACACCGATCGAGGAGATCGTCGCGGAGATTTTCGCCGACTTGCTCGGCGTCGACCGAGTCGGTGTCGATGACGACTTCTTCGAACTCGGCGGTAACTCGCTGATCGCCACGCGAGTGGTGTCGAGGATCGGTGCAGCGGTCGATTCGGTTGTCCCGGTGCGTGCGTTGTTCGAGTCACGAACAGTGGAGAGGCTCGCGCTCGAGGTCGAGCGGTCCGGAAAGTCCGGGAGAGTAGCGCTGGTCGCGCGCACGCGCCCGAACGAGATCCCACTGTCGTTGTCTCAGCGTCGTATGTGGTTCTTGAACAGGTTCGACCCCACCTCGACGGCGTACCTCGTTCCGTTTGCGCTGCGCTTGTCCGGAGAACTGGATGTAGTAGCTCTCGGGGCGGCCGTCGCCGATCTCATCTCTCGTCATGAGTCGCTTCGAACCGTGTATCCGGAGTCGGAGAACGGTCCGGTGCAGAAGATTCTGCACCCGTCTCGGTCGATTCCCGAACTGCCGGTATCAGATGTCGCTCCCGACGCGGTGTCCGAGCAGATCGCTTCGCTCGCGTCGACACAGTTCGATGTGACGACAGAGGTACCGATGCGGATCGAGCTCTACCGAACCAGTGCCACCGAGCACGTGCTGGCGATGGTTGCGCATCACATCAGTGTCGACGGGGTATCGGTCGGTCCGCTGGCTCGCGACCTGATGACCGCATACGCAGCGAGGGCGACCGGCACCGAGCCGGGTTGGACTCCCTTGCCGGTGCAGTATGCCGATTTCAGCCTTTGGCAGAGCGATGTGCTCGGCTCCGAAGAGGACGCGAACTCGACTGCGGCTCAGCAGATCAGCTACTGGACCGACGCACTCGCGGACCTCCCGGACGAGCTGACCCTTCCGTCCGATCGCGCGCGGCCGGCAACGCAGTCTTTCGCCGGTGGCAGCGTCGAGTTCGAGATCGATGCCGAGCTGCACGAAGGTCTGCGCGATCTGGCACGCAAGCAGGGCGGCACCCTGTTCATGGCGGTACACGCGGCCTTCGCCGGATTACTCTCGAGGCTCTCCGGCACAGGTGACATCGCTGTCGGCACACCGATCGCCGGTCGCGGTGATCGCGCGCTCGACGACCTGATCGGCATGTTCGTCAACACGCTGGTGCTACGGACACACGTGGACGGCGCACTGCCTTTCGCGGAACTCATCGACCGCGCCCGTGAGGCAGACCTCGGCGCCTTCGCAAACGCGGACGTGCCGTTCGAACGGCTGGTGGAAGTTCTCAATCCTGTCCGTTCGACTGCACGGCACCCGCTGTTCCAGGTCGGGTTCTCCTTCCAGAACCAGGGAGTCACCGAGGTGGCGCTTCCGGGTCTCGATATCGCAGCATTGGATATCGAATCCGGTGTGGCGCAGTTCGATCTGCATCTGATCGTGGTGGACCGCTATTCCGAGAGCGGAGTGCCTGCAGGGATGTCGGCAGAGTTCACCTACGCGAAGGATCTCTTCGACCACACGACCGTGAGTACGATCGCGACACGTTTCGTCCGGCTGCTCGAATCTGTGGTCGAACGACCCGACGCACGAATCGGGGACATCGATTTACTCGGTATCGCCGAACGCGAACTCGTACTCGAATCATGGAATTCGACCGACCACTCCGTTCACCGCGAAGCCACGTTGGTCTCGTTGTTCGACGAGCAGGTCGCAATCCGTCCGGACTCGACTGCGGTTGTCGAGGGCGATCAACGCTGGACATTCCACGAATTCGATTCGAGGGTCAACAGATTGGCCCGGTATCTGATCGCGCGCGGGGTCGGACCGGAGACGTTGACAGCGTTGGCGATACGTCGGAGTGCCGATCTGGTCGTCGCGATGTTCGCCGTCGCGAAAACGGGTGGTGCGTATGTGCCACTCGATCCCGATCAGCCGCTCGAACGTGTCGAGTACATTCTCGAGACTGCTGGGCCGGTACTGCTGCTGTCCAAGTCGAGTGACGGTTCGCGATTCTCGGACCACTCCGTCCTCGACATACCGATGGCGGATATTGCAGGCCTCGATCTGTCCGTGCATTCGGATGCGCCGATCACCGATGCGGAGCGGGCGGCACCATTGCGTGCAGGCAACTCCGCCTACGTCATCTTCACCTCGGGATCGACCGGACGCCCCAAGGGCGTCGCCGTTTCCCACGCTGCGATCGCCAATCAGCTGATGTGGAAGCGAACGGAATTCGATCTCGGTTCCCAGGATTCGATTCTGTTGAAGACCTCGGCAACGTTCGACTTGTCGGTGTGGGAGTTCTGGTCGGCCCCGACGTCAGGGGCCACCCTCGTCATCGCCGGACCGGACGAGCACCGCGATCCTGCACGAGTCAACGACATCATTCGGAAAGAGTCGATCACCACGCTCCATGTCGTGCCGTCGATGCTGACCGCGCTGATGGTCGACGGAGATGGCGTCCTTCCTCCTTCGTTGAAGCGTGTGCTCGCGATCGGTGAGGCACTGCCAGGAGATACCGCTCGGCGTTTCGTCGAACACAACGACGGTGCCTTGTTCAACCTGTACGGCCCCACCGAGGCTGCGGTGTCGGTGACCTCGCACCGAGTACGACCCGATGAGAGTGCGCGCGTCCCGATCGGTCGGCCGGAATGGAATACACAGGCGTACGTGCTCGACACACGGCTACACCCCGTCCCGGCAGGAACTATCGGTGAGCTGTATCTTTCGGGCAAGCAGCTTGCGCGGGGATATCTCGGCCGTCCCGATCTGACCGCGGAGCGCTTCGTCGCCAATCCTTTCGACCCCAATGGCGGACGGTTGTATCGTTCGGGTGACCTGGCATTCTGGGATGTACACGGCGAACTCGTCTTCGCGGGCCGCTCCGACTTCCAGGTCAAGATCAGAGGCTTCCGGATCGAACTCGGCGAGATCGAGGCGGCAATGCGTGCGCTGGATACGCTCGCCGATTCGGCGGTGATCTTGCACTCCGACGCCCTCACCGGGGATCGACTCGTGGGTTATCTGGTTCCTTCCGAATCCCGAACGATTGACATCGACGAGGTACGGACAGCGTTGGGTACGTCCTTGCCGTCGTACATGGTGCCGTCACACTTCGTCGTGCTGACGTCCTTACCGCTCAACGCTAACGGCAAGCTCGACAGGGCGGCCCTCCCCGCTCCCGTCTTCGAATCGACCGAGTTCCGCGCTCCGACCGATCCAGTCGAACAGATCGTGGCGCGGGTGTACTCCGAGCTTCTAGGGGTTGCTCGCGTCGGACTCGACGACGACTTTTTCGCTCTCGGTGGCAATTCGCTGGTCGCAACTCAGCTCGTGGCTCGGCTCGGGGCCGCACTGAATGCGTCGATCCCGGTGCGCGCGGTATTCGAGGCGCCGACGGTCGGTGCGTTGGCAGCGCGGGTGGAGTCGCACGTCGGGCAGGGAGCGCGTGTGCCTCTGATCGCACGCCCTCGTCCGGAGTCCGTTTCGCTGTCGTTGGCCCAGCAGCGCATGTGGACCCTCAATCAAGTGGATCGAACGTCCGACGCCTACAACATTCCAGTAGCCATCAGACTCACCGGCGCGTTGGATGTCACGGCGTTGCGAGCTGCAGTGGGCGACCTGTTCCGTCGGCACGAGATACTGCGTACGCGGTATCCGGATACCGATCACGGCCCTGTCCAATCCGTGGTTCCGATGTCCGAAGTCCTACCAGTTCTCGAGGTTCGCAAAATCTCGGCCGCCGAGGTACCGGTTGTCGTCGGAGACGTCGTCACCGCCGGTTTCGATGTCGCGGCGCAAGTGCCCGTTCGAGCCGAGCTCTTTTCGATCAGCGAGACGAACGAGTCGGAGTTCGTCTTGGTCTTCGTTGCCCATCACATCAGCGCCGACGGCTTCTCCATGCGCCCGCTGATCAGGGACGTCATGACTGCCTACATCGCTCGGACGGCCGGCGATGCGCCGCTGTGGACGGAACTGCCTGTGCAGTATGCCGATTACGCGTTGTGGCAGCGGGAGGTCCTCGGATCCGAGGACGATCCGGACAGTGTGTTGTCCAAGCAGATCGACTACTGGGCCGAGGCTCTGGTCGGCGCACCCGAGCAGATCGCGTTGCCGACCGACTTTCCGCGCCCTGCCCGAGCATCCTTGCGTGGTGGCCGCTCCGAGTTCACGGTCCCGTCCGACATAGCAGCGCGTGTACAAAAAGCTGCTCGCGAACACAATGCGACGGTCTTCATGGTTGTGCACGGCGCTTTGGCGGTGCTGTTGTCGAAGCTGAGCGGTGATCAAGACATCACCGTGGGAACCCCAGTGGCGGGACGTGGCGATGCCGCGCTGGACGACCTCGTCGGCATGTTCGTCAACACGCTGGTGCTCCGGACGAAAGTCTCGCCGAGCACGACCTTTGCCGATCTGCTGACCGAAGTACGAGAAACCGATCTGTCCGCGTTCGCTCACGCCGATGTCCCTTTCGAGCGGGTCGTCGAAGTGGCAGGTCACAAGCGCTCGGCCGCCTACAGTCCTCTGTTCCAGGTCATGTTGACCTTCCAGAACCTTGCCACTGGCACGTTCGCCTTGCCGGGCCTGAAGGTGTCGGCTTTGGAGAGCGGACTGGAGCAGGCCAAGGTCGACCTGCAACTGACGGCGGTCGAACGTTTCGACGAGTCGGGAGATCTGACCGGGATCGACGCCGTGTTCAACTACGCCACGTCGTTGTTCGAGTCGAAGACGATCGAATTGTTCGCGCAGCGTTTCACCCGCGTGCTCGACCTCCTCACGTCAGACCCCAGCAGTGTCATTCGGGCGGTGGACATGCGGTCCGAGGCCGAACGTGCAGGGCCTGCACCCAAACCGAAGACGATCGACGACCTGCCCGAATTGGTCTCGGCCGCCGCCGCAATTGCCGCATCGTCCATTGCGTTGTCCCACGCCGGAACGAGCGTCACCTTCGGGCAACTCGACGAGAAACTGTCGGCCGTCTCGAAATCGACCGGGGGAGCACTGAAACCAGAGGCGGTTCTGTCGGTGGCGCTGACAGGCCTTCTACCAGGAATATTGCCTGCACTGGGTGCCGATGGCTTCGCCGCAACGGTTGCGTCACTGATCAGTGACGCCCAGGCTTTCGTCGCCGATCCGGGAGGACCCGGTGTCACCATGCAGTGACCTACATGGGCCTGATCGTGAACTTGGAGTCGAAGCCGGTTTGTGTCGCAGCGTTTCGTAGGGTGTCTCGTGTACGCGATGCATCTCGGCGCGTCCCGCGGCGGTTAGTAGGAGGAACACTCAGATGTCGAATGGTCGGCCGAACACTCGAAGCCAGGGCGCTGCCGGCAGCGTAACCGTGGACGAGCTTCCAGGAGTGATCTCTGCAGTTGTCGATGCTGCGCCCGATCGCATCGCGTTGACCCACGGCGGGACAACCGTGACCTACACGACGTTGCATGTCGAGCTGACTGCGCTCGAGGCCGCCATGGGTGGTGCACTGGGGACCGAGGCGCTCGTCACCGTCGTGCTGTCCAACGTTCTTCCCGGCGCACTCGAGTCCGGTGGCCTCGCCGGTATCGTCGAGTCGATTGTCGTCGACGCCTCCGAGGTGTTGGGGGATCTGACTCCTGCAGGCCCGCCGACGCTCGTATCCCGCTTCGAGGAACAGGTCGCCCGTACTCCGGATGCAATCGCCGTCGAGTTCGAGGGCACAAGCTTGACCTACGCGGAATTCGATTCTCGAGCGAATCGACTCGCCCGCCATCTCGTGTCGCTGGGAATAGGCCCGGAGTGCCTCGTCGGACTGGGGATCAGACGGTCGCTGGAGCTACTCGTCGGCATGTACGCGATCGTGAAATCGGGAGCAGCGTACGTTCCTCTCGACCCTGATCATCCGGCAGAGCGTTTGGCGTACGTGCTCGACGTCGCACAGCCGTCAGCCGTACTCGGCCTGTCCACAGAACCTCTCGATCTGCCGGCCGGGGTCGGTGTCATCGAGATCGACCTGTTGGAACTGGACGGGTTCGACGCGACCGCCCTCGCCGACGGCGACCGGATGCGGACGTTGTCGGACGACGCGTTGGCCTACGTGATTTTCACATCAGGATCCACCGGACGCCCCAAGGGTGTGGCAGTTTCACATCGCGCGATCGTCAGCAATGTGCAATGGCGTCAAGATCACTACGTTCTGACACCGAACGATGTAGTGCTGCAGAAAACACCGTTCACATTCGATGTCTCGGTGTGGGAATTCTTCTGGCCCTTGCAGATCGGTGCCAGACTCGTCGTCGCGACACATGATGGACACCGTGACCCCGCGTACCTAGCTCGTGTGATGACCGAACGCGGGGTCACCGTGGCCCACTTCGTACCGTCGATGCTCGCGGTGTTCGTCGCAGAACCCTCGGTCCGCGAGATCGAGACGTTACGATATGTTTTTGCGTCCGGTGAGGCGCTTCCAGCCCAGACCACGACGCGATTCCATACCGTCAGCTCGGCAGAACTGCACAACTTGTACGGTCCGACCGAGGCCGCGGTGGATGTCACGTTTTACGAGACTGCCGATGTGGAATCGGGATCCGTCCCCATCGGCCGGGCCGTGCACGACACCTCGCTCTACGTGTTGGACGACGGACTCCGACCGGTCTCGACCGGTGTCGAAGGTGAGCTCTATCTTGCGGGCATCCAACTTGCACGTGGCTACGTAGCGCGACCGGACCTGACAGCCGATCGGTTCGTGGCTGATCCGTTCGACGACGGACGCCAGATGTACCGGACCGGCGACCTGGTCCGGTGGGCACCTCGCGATGGGGTCGACATGCTGGAATACGTGGGACGCACCGACTTCCAGGTGAAGCTCCGTGGTCTTCGTATCGAGCTCGGCGAGATCGAAACTGCAGTTCTCGAGCATCCTTCGGTCGCGCAAGCAGTTGCCCTCGTCCACACCGATGACTCGCTGGGCGATGTCCTTCTCGCGTATGTGGTGCCCGCGCAGGGCGAGTTCATCGATCAGGAGTCGCTGGCGCAGGCTGTCGCTTCCCGACTGCCGGAATACATGGTCCCCGCGTTGTTCGTCGCAGTCGAGGAGTTCCCACTCGGTTCCAGTGGCAAACTCGACCGAAGAGCTCTCCCCGCTCCCGACTTCTCCTCGTTGGCAAGCGAATACAGGGAGCCGTCCACCGATACCGAGCTGGCGCTTGCCGAGGTGTTCGCTGAGGTGCTCGGTTCCGAGACCATCGGTGCCGACGACGATTTCTTTGCGATCGGCGGTAACTCGCTGATCGCCACCCGGGTGATCTCGCGCATCAATGCGCGATTCGACATCCGTATCGACGTTCGAGACTTCTTCGACGCGCCGACGGTCGCGGGACTCGCGATACTCGTCGACGCCGCAGTTGCGCAGGGGGGCGGGGGAAGAGCACCGCTCGTTCCGCAGGATCGGCCGGATGTTGTTCCGTTGTCGTTGGCGCAGCAGCGGATGTGGTTCCTGAACCGGTTCGATACTGCTTCTGCAGTGAACAACATTCCGGTGGCGATCAGGCTGACCGGTGAGCTCGACGTCGCTGCGCTGGAGTCCGCTGTCCGCGACGTCCTCTCGCGTCACGAATCCGTGCGCACGATCTACCCCGAAATCGACGGTGTCGGATCACAGTTGGTGCTCGAGGTCGATGCGGTGGCTCCCACCTTGATGGTAGAGCCGGTGGCGGAGGCGGACGTGCTCGACCGTGTGGTCGAGTTCGTCTCTGTTGGGTTCGATGTGACGGCGGAGGTGCCGTTTCGGGCTCGTTTGTTCGAGGTTGTGGGTTCGGGTGGTGTGGGTTCGGAGTTTGTTGTGGTGTTTGTGGTGCATCATATTGCG
>NZ_JASITC010000040.1:0-5548 GCF_030063405.1 Rhodococcus sp. H29-C3
CACGCGTACGAGGCAGCGCAGATCGCCGAAGCCCGACGTCGAGACCACATCGCCCACAGGCGCTCGTTCATCACTGAAACCGTGTTCTCGCATCCGAGCAAAGTTCAGCTGGTCTCCGACGCCGTGGCCGCCGGCTATCTCGTTCACCTGCACATCATCATCGTCCCGGTCGAGCTGACGGTGCAGCGCGTCGCCGAAAGGGTACGCCGCGGCGGACATGACGTACCGGAGCAGAAAATCCGGGAGCGATACGAACGACTATGGACCCATCTCGATGCAGCGATCGGCATCGCCGACCTGGTCGAGGTGTTCGACAACGGCAGCGCACGCACCCCGTTCCGGCCGTGCGCTCTGTACACCCACGGCGCACTCGTCGGACCGGCGAGCTGGCCCAGATGGGCACCGGCCGCCCTCCGGGGCCGCGGCGCACCTCGACACGCGAGACCACCCGAATCGAATCAGTGATCGGCCAGCGGTGTCGGCGCGCCTAGCTTGCCGCGTCCAACATTTCGTCACAGTGACAAATTTGTATGATTCGTCAAATCCACGTCGCAGGTGTGCTCGGTCGAATGTCGTGGCTGGTGTCGATGAGTGAGGTTCCGCACCACACATCGGTTGTGCCCGAAAGCATTCTCCGCGATCCGTACTGGCAACTGCCGACGGCACCCATGAGCTGTCGAGTTCGTCAGGAATACCTGACGAATACATCGTGCCCGAGACGGTCGATGAGCTTCGCGAAGGAACGCTTCTGCGGCGCACTTCAATGTGCGGGCGTCTACGGCACGCCTCGCGGCGGTACGGAATCGACGACCGCCGAACGGCCGCGTACAGTCACTCGAGAGTGACATCAAAAAGGGCACCTTGAACTGCAATTATGTCATAATATAGCCATATCGGCGGTTTTGTGATTGACCCACGGCCGGTGTCCATGGACTGCAACCCGGACCTGGCGGTCGTGATGCTGGGGCGTGGCCGTGAGGCACATGTACGAGTAGCTGTGGTGGGACACGAGGTGTGCTTCAAACACAATCGAAACGTGTTTATTGCGCTAGGCGTGCACTACGAACGCGCGTTCTAAGGCCAAGTTAACACGCTCCACGGATGAACGTGCTTGTGGCAATATCCAGCAACGGAGTGGCTGCTTCATTCGCGCATCTCATCGCGGGTCCCGCTCTATTAGGTCACGCCGTGATAACCCCGCGGTTGTAGCGAAACGTCCATGCGATGACAGCAACGATGAGCGCCGTTGTAAGCGCGGTCACTACCACGGAGTTTGTCCCAGCGAATATGCCACCGAACCCGGCGACACCCAGTGCGGCACCAACGGCAAAGCTGGTCTCTTGGACAGCCGCAGCACGTGCTACATCTTTGGGCGAAACGCTGCCAAGCAGATAAGAATCCCCTGCTGCGCTCGCTGCCCCCACCCCGAGGCCTATTAGAACAGCCGCCACCCACAGGCCAACGAAAGCAGCCAAAACCAACCCTGCAGCGCAGAGTCCCAAACTCAGCTGTAACAGACGGACTGGGGTGAATCTCGTATGGAGCTTCGAGAAGGCGAAACCTCCGAATGAGACCCACAGCGCCATGATGGAAACCGGAAGGATCGACCAAAGAGAATGAGAGTTTGCGCTGAATAGATAAATCGAGCCGGTGTAGCAAGCATATCCAAACACAATTGCAAGCGCACAAATGCCAAGGCGTGAGTAGCTTAGCATCCCCACATCGATCAGAGGATCTTGAGATCGGCGTTGTCGTTGCCAGAAGAGAGCCAGAAGGCCGCACCCGAGTGCGGCTGCCAGCACGCGGAGAAGTATCCCGACGTGACTTTGTAATCCTGCTATCAACAAGCCAAATCCGAGAAAAGCCAAAACAGAAGAAGTGACATCGAGATTAGTCGAGGAGGCATGACCTAAGTGAATTTTCTGCAACAACAACCACGCCGACACTCCGCAAGTTAATGCCGCGGCAGCTGGTGTCCAGAAGAGTAAACTAATGGCGTTGAAATCGATTGCTATCCGTCCGAGAAGCGGACCGGCGCCAGCTCCTATGCTACCTGCCGCGATCCACAACGAGTAAGCCAACGTGCGTTCCCTGGTCTGCGGCAGACCACCGATGACCGATGCGACGCTCGACACCATTAACGCGTAGCCGAACCCCTGTACAAATCGGGCCACCGTCCAGGACAGAGGTGAATCCAGCAACGCTGGACTGGCACCCGCGATTGCAAATACGAACAACCCAGCCGACAACGTCACGCCAGGGCCAATCCTCGCGCCCAACCGTGACCCGAGCACTACGCTCGAGGCCAGAGCGATTGAATATCCATCAATGAACCACAGCCGCCACGAGTCCGTCAGCACTGGCAGGTCATAAGCAATAGAATTGAACAGCGTTGTGTCCATGCCCCCGAGAAACATCGGTATCAGCAGCAATGGAAACAAGACTGCCTTGCGAATCACTGGCGCTTTTTGTAACTCCTGAGACACTACAAACACGTCCTTTCAGTATCGATTTCGATATTTGGAGGATAACGAGGGATCGGCACCTCGTCAGAGACGCGATCACCCGATGGTCGGCGATGTCGGAGAAAAAACAGAACGTGAGAGCTCGACTAGTATTGATGCGGCAAGTCCAAGATAAACAGCGCCGGCGGCGTAGTTGAGTATGGACGTCGCCTTCTCGGATGCCATGAATCGAGATTGGAATACGCCTGCTAGTAACCCGATACCGCCGTAGAGTATTACCTCAATGAGTACATCGATCGCGCCCAAAAGAGCCATTTGGAGCGCAGGGTTATCCGCGGCCCCGATGAACTGTGGGAGTACAGCGAGAAAAAAGAGAACTATTTTTGGGTTTGTAACACTGACGAGCAGGCCGCGCCAGTACCACCGGTCGGTCACGACTCTGCTGTGGCTGGTTAGCGACTGGCTGGCGTTGCGAATCGTGCCGTACGCCAACCAGAGAAGATAACCTGCTCCGAAGAGCTTCACGGTGCCGAGTGCCGCCGGGTGCGTTTGAGCAATTCTTCCGAGACCTACAACGACCGCGGTGGCGTACATGCTCATGCCTGTGCCGATGCCAAGGATGGCTTTTAACGCGGCGTCGCGGCCCCCTTCAAGTCCCACAGCGATCATGTAAGCCATATCTGGCCCGGGTGGAGCGAGGAAAAGCATCACAATTGCGACAAAACCCAGCAGCACTGTCAGATCGACCATCTGCGGGCTACCTCCAGTTCGTGTTGCGCGAGGGATAGATACAGCTTGTAGTGATGAGGTAGTCGAACTCGTCTGAAACGTTGCGGGCGTTCGATTTCAGGCTTGCCGGCTGGGCCAGCTTCGGTCAACGGTGATGAACTGGCATAGATGGTTCTACCATTGTTGACCTGGCGAGTGCAACCAGCTATGATGGTTCTCATGCCTGTTGAGCAATACCCCGAGTTTCGACTTGGCGATGTGCTTGCGACCAGCTTCACGGCGACTCTGACGGAGCGATGCGGCGTTGCCGTAGAGCGCATTCCAGTGCCGTCGAGACTGATGGATTGGTTTGAGGTCAGCGGGCTCACCGTGAAGAACTGCACACAACTGCAGCTTGACTATGTCCATAGGTTGCGTGAATCCATTCATGCAGCTGCTACGTCAATCGCGAACGGCGCACCGCCCCCATTATCGGCGGTGCAGATACTCAATGCATCCAGTGCCGGGGGGCGAGCCTGGCCCATTCTTGCACCCGAGGGAGTTCGTCGGTGGCAGCTTGCGTCTGGCTCCGTGGAAGATGCGCTGAGCGTGATCGCAGGCGATGCGGTTGGCATTGTCTCTGGAGAACGAGATGGCAGAATAGCCCTTTGCGCATCGCCCACATGTCAAGCCGCGTTCTTCGACACCAGCAGAAGCCGCACCCGCAGATGGTGCGACATGAATACATGTGGAAATCGCGAAAAGAAAGCTCGCTTCTTCGCAAACAAGCACCGGAGCGCAAATCCAACTGAGTGATTGGACCGCATGCCAGCCGACGAGACTGCCGAAATTGACATTACTGATTAACAGTCAGCTGCATATGTAGGACAGAAGTCGCTGACCGGGAAGAATGGGCGAACATACCGGCAACAACCGCGTCACACGTGCCTGCATCCAACGGCCGAGTCGAGTTCTCGTTCGTCCTGATCAAGAACCGCCTCGTCCAACGAGTCATCGACTCCATCCCCGATACTGCGTGGATGCCCGTGCGATATCCGGGAGCGGTCCTCGACCGCGACAGTGGCAGCTGGATTTCTGACGCCGAAGTCGCCAAAACAGCTTTCACCGCTTTCTCTTCCACCGCCCATCCTGTTTCTGCACGGTTGATCGTCCGGCGGGTCAAAGACGCGCGCTATCGCGATGCACTGTTTCCGGTGTGGCGGTATCACCCGTTTTCACCAGCAACACCCTGTCGACGACTACCATCGATGTCGTTCACCGGGAACAACACACGATCATCGAAACCATGTTCTCGGATCTGATCGACGGACCGTTCGGCGCGAACTCCGCCTGGGTGCAGTGGGCAGCAATCGTGCACAACCTGTTGCGCGCTGCTGGAACCGTGGCAAGCGGCCGGCACGCAAAAGCCCGCGGGATGACGCTACGGCGGAAGATCGTCAACATTCCCACCCGCTTCGTATGGCCACAGCGCGCACCTACACTGCACCTACCGCGACAGTGGCCATGGCTCGATGCGTGGATTCAACTATGGCACAACATTATTGGGTCCATTCTACCCATGCCTGCCTGATCCTGACCGACACACCGACTCGGCCCGGGCAACGACAATCGTGGAGACGCTGGATAGACCAGCGGACGACACACGCCCGATAAACCCCGACCCCACAATTCGGTCATCGACCACAGTGCATCACCTCAGTCGGTGGATCGAGGTTAGCTAACCGAGCGGAGGTCTTGTAGCGCAGGAAGGAGAACCTCCGCTGCGTACTGCTTCCCCCACTCGTTCAAGGAATTCACGAAGGGCTCCAACGCTTTTCCTTGAGTGGTCAATGAATACTCGACGCGCGGCGGCACCTCAGGATACGACGTGCGCTCGACAATCCCGTCACTCTCCAGTTCGCGAAGTTGACGAGTAAGGACTCGCGGGGTGACCGGTCCCACTAGGCGACCTAATGCCCCGTAGCGCACGGGCCCGTCTAGAAGGTTCTTGACGATAGTCATCTTCCACGATCCTCCAAGCACAGCAATGCTTACCTCTACCGGACACACCTCATATGCACGCCGGACCGTCTCTCGCACTGCATTCGTATCGCCTACCACTGCTCCCCCCAACAGTCGGCACCAGTGCTGCGGTGCTTATTAGACAACGCCGTCCATACGGTCAGTAATGTACATACTACCACTCATCGTATATGTGGGCTATTCATTGGATATGAGTAATGCCCGGGCCCTGCGTGCCAGGGTGAGGTGAGTCCACTGGTTCATAGCAACCCGGCCTGATGCAGGGCGAGATACGGATCGACACACACCATGGCCATCACCACCAAGACGCCGGTCAGCGGCGACAATGAACG
>NZ_JASITC010000041.1:0-5305 GCF_030063405.1 Rhodococcus sp. H29-C3
GTTGGTTCATTCAATTTTGTAATACTGAAACGTGTGCTGTTTCAGATATCGCACAGTGGACGCGTAGCTTCTTTGTGGTAAGTCCTCGGCCTATTAGTACCAGTCACCTGCATCGGTTACCCAACTTCCAGTTCTGGCCTATCAACCCGGTGGTCTGCCGGGGGCCTTACCCCCTCGAGGGGGTGAGAAACCTCATCTTGGAACAGGCTTCCCGCTTAGATGCTTTCAGCGGTTATCCCTTCCGAACGTAGCTAACCAGCGGTGCTCCTGGTGGAACAACTGGCACACCAGAGGTTCGTCCGTCCCGGTCCTCTCGTACTAGGGACAGCCTTCCTCAAGTTTCTTACGCGCGCGGCGGATAGAGACCGAACTGTCTCACGACGTTCTAAACCCAGCTCGCGTGCCGCTTTAATGGGCGAACAGCCCAACCCTTGGGACCTACTCCAGCCCCAGGATGCGACGAGCCGACATCGAGGTGCCAAACCATCCCGTCGATATGGACTCTTGGGGAAGATCAGCCTGTTATCCCCGGGGTACCTTTTATCCGTTGAGCGACACCGCTTCCACATGCCGGTGCCGGATCACTAGTCCCGACTTTCGTCCCTGCTCGACGTGTCAGTCTCACAGTCAAGCTCCCTTGTGCACTTGCACTCGACACCTGATTGCCAACCAGGCTGAGGGAACCTTTGGGCGCCTCCGTTACATTTTAGGAGGCAACCGCCCCAGTTAAACTACCCACCAGGCACTGTCCCTGAACCAGATCATGGTCCGAGGTTAAGGTATCCAATACGATCAGAGTGGTATTTCAACAACGACTCCACAGTAACTGGCGTCACCGCTTCACAGTCTCCCACCTATCCTACACAAACCGAACCGAACACCAATACCAAGCTATAGTGAAGGTCCCGGGGTCTTTTCGTCCTGCCGCGCGTAACGAGCATCTTTACTCGTAATGCAATTTCGCCGAGTCTATGGTTGAGACAGCTGAGAAGTCGTTACGCCATTCGTGCAGGTCGGAACTTACCCGACAAGGAATTTCGCTACCTTAGGATGGTTATAGTTACCACCGCCGTTTACTGGGGCTTAAATTCTCAGCTTCGCCACCGAAGTGACTAACCGGTCCTCTTAACCTTCCAGCACCGGGCAGGCGTCAGTCCGTATACATCGTCTTACGACTTCGCACGGACCTGTGTTTTTAGTAAACAGTCGCTTCTCACTGGTCTCTGCGACCCCACCCAGCTCAGAACGAAAAGTTCATCACCAGACAGGGTCCCCCTTCTCCCGAAGTTACGGGGGCATTTTGCCGAGTTCCTTAACCATAGTTATCTCGATCGCCTTAGTATTCTCTACCTGACCACCTGTGTCGGTTTGGGGTACGGGCCGTGTGAAAGCTCGCTAGAGGCTTTTCTCGGCAGCATAGGATCACTGAATTCGCCTCAATCGGCTACGCATCACCTCTCAGGCATCATGAACGGCGGATTTGCCTACCGTTCGCCCTACAGGCTTACACCAGTATTACCACTGACTGGCCCAGCTACCTTCCTGCGTCACCCCATCGCTTGGCTACTACCAGATCAGGTCCTGCGCATCCACCACACCCCTCACTCTCGAAAGAGATCAGTAACATGGATTCAGGGCAGTTAGTATCACTGATTCACCATGGGCGCGTTCACACGGGTACGGGAATATCAACCCGTTGTCCATCGGCTACGCCTGTCGGCCTCGTCTTAGGTCCCGACTCACCCTGGGCGGATTAACCTGGCCCAGGAACCCTTGGTCATTCGGCGGACGAGTTTCTCACTCGTCTTTCGCTACTCATGCCTGCATTCTCACTCGCACAGCCTCCACACCTGGATCACTCCGATGCTTCCATGGCTGCACGACGCTCCCCTACCCACCCACACACCTGGCACACTCCTCGTAAGGAACATGCGGGCTATTGTATGAGTGCCGCAGCTTCGGTGGTGTACTTGAGCCCCGCTACATTGTCGGCGCAGGATCACTTGACCAGTGAGCTATTACGCACTCTTTCAAGGGTGGCTGCTTCTAAGCCAACCTCCTGGTTGTCTTCGCGACCCCACATCCTTTTCCACTTAGTACACGCTTAGGGACCTTAGCTGGCGATCTGGGCTGTTTCCCTCTCGACTACGAACCTTATCGCCCGCAGTCTCACTGCCACGCTCTCACTCATCGGCATTCGGAGTTTGGCTGATTTCGGTAAGCCGGTAAGCCCCCTAGACCATCCAGTAGCTCTACCTCCGATGAGAAACACGTGACGCTGCACCTAAATGCATTTCGGGGAGAACCAGCTATCACGGAGTTTGATTGGCCTTTCACCCCTACCCACAACTCATCCCCTCAGTTTTCAACCTAAGTGGGTTCGGTCCTCCACGACGTCTTACCGTCGCTTCAACCTGGCCATGGGTAGATCACTCCGCTTCGGGTCTAGAACACGCCACTACACACCACGAAGGTGATACGCCCTATTCGGACTCGCTTTCGCTACGGCTACCCCACACGGGTTAACCTCGCGACATGCCACTAACTCGCAGGCTCATTCTTCAAAAGGCACGCCATCACCAGCAACAGAACAAACTGTTCACCAGCTCTGACGGATTGTAAGCGCACGGTTTCAGGTACTATTTCACTCCCCTCCCGGGGTACTTTTCACCTTTCCCTCACGGTACTAGTCCGCTATCGGTCACCAGGGAGTATTCAGGCTTATCGGGTGGTCCCGACAGATTCACAGCAGATTTCACGGGCCCGCTGCTACTTGGGTATTCACTACAACAGTCACAGTATTTTCGTCTACGGGACTCTCACCCTCTACGACAGGCCGTTCCAGACCACTTCGACTAACACCATGATTTCTTACTGTCGGCCGATCCGGCAGAATCGACAAAGTAAACCCCACAACCCTCCATACGCAACCCCTGCCGGGTATCACACGCACAAAGTTTGGCCTCCTCCGCTTTCGCTCGCCACTACTCACGGAATCACAATTGTTTTCTCTTCCTGTGGGTACTGAGATGTTTCACTTCCCCACGTTCCCTCCACACACCCTATATATTCAGGTGCAGGTAACACGACATCACTCGTGCTGGGTTTCCCCATTCGGACACCCTCGGATCACAGCTCGGTTGACAGCTCCCCGAGGCTTATCGCAGCCTCCTACGTCCTTCATCGGCTCCTGGTGCCAAGGCATCCACCGTACGCTCTTCATTACTTACAACAAAGATGCTCGCGTCCACTGTGCAATTCTCAAACAACACACACAACCTGAACTCACTGCAGCACCAGCCACCCCCAAAGAGGCACGGTATGACCACAATCCAGATCCTGTATATGTCTTGCCTAGAAAGAAACACACTCACGCGTGTTCTCTCAGGACCCAACAGTATGCCGATATAGACCACGCCGGCCGACCACCAAGGATCAACCGATACGCATAATCTCATTGTCAGTGTTCCACCCGTGAGCTCCCGCAGATTCACATATGGAACCTAAACGGGCTCTGCCACACCATCATCTACTGACTGTTCAGCAGTACATGGACATGGAGAATGCTCCTTAGAAAGGAGGTGATCCAGCCGCACCTTCCGGTACGGCTACCTTGTTACGACTTCGTCCCAATCGCCGATCCCACCTTCGACGGCTCCCTCCCACAAGGGGTTAGGCCACCGGCTTCGGGTGTTACCGACTTTCATGACGTGACGGGCGGTGTGTACAAGGCCCGGGAACGTATTCACCGCAGCGTTGCTGATCTGCGATTACTAGCGACTCCGACTTCACGGGGTCGAGTTGCAGACCCCGATCCGAACTGAGACCAGCTTTAAGGGATTCGCTCCACCTCACGGTCTCGCAGCCCTCTGTACTGGCCATTGTAGCATGTGTGAAGCCCTGGACATAAGGGGCATGATGACTTGACGTCGTCCCCACCTTCCTCCGAGTTGACCCCGGCAGTCTCTTACGAGTCCCCGCCATAACGCGCTGGCAACATAAGATAGGGGTTGCGCTCGTTGCGGGACTTAACCCAACATCTCACGACACGAGCTGACGACAGCCATGCACCACCTGTACACCGACCACAAGGGGGGCCGTATCTCTACGGCTTTCCGGTGTATGTCAAACCCAGGTAAGGTTCTTCGCGTTGCATCGAATTAATCCACATGCTCCGCCGCTTGTGCGGGCCCCCGTCAATTCCTTTGAGTTTTAGCCTTGCGGCCGTACTCCCCAGGCGGGGCGCTTAATGCGTTAGCTACGGCACAGATTCCGTGGAAGGAACCCACACCTAGCGCCCACCGTTTACGGCGTGGACTACCAGGGTATCTAATCCTGTTTGCTACCCACGCTTTCGTTCCTCAGCGTCAGTTGTTTCCCAGAGACCCGCCTTCGCCACCGGTGTTCCTCCTGATATCTGCGCATTTCACCGCTACACCAGGAATTCCAGTCTCCCCTGAAACACTCAAGTCTGCCCGTATCGCCTGCAAGCCCGAAGTTGAGCCCCGGGTTTTCACAAACGACGCGACAAACCGCCTACGAACTCTTTACGCCCAGTAATTCCGGACAACGCTCGCACCCTACGTATTACCGCGGCTGCTGGCACGTAGTTAGCCGGTGCTTCTTCTGCAGGTACCGTCACTTGCGCTTCGTCCCTGCTGAAAGAGGTTTACAACCCGAAGGCCTTCATCCCTCACGCGGCGTCGCTGCATCAGGCTTTCGCCCATTGTGCAATATTCCCCACTGCTGCCTCCCGTAGGAGTCTGGGCCGTGTCTCAGTCCCAGTGTGGCCGGTCACCCTCTCAGGTCGGCTACCCGTCGTCGCCTTGGTAGGCCATTACCCCACCAACAAGCTGATAGGCCGCGGGCCCATCCTGCACCGATAAATCTTTCCACCCACCCCCATGCGAGAGCAGGTCATATCCGGTATTAGACCCAGTTTCCCAGGCTTATCCCAGAGTGCAGGGCAGATCACCCACGTGTTACTCACCCGTTCGCCGCTCGTGTACCCCGAAGGGCCTTACCGCTCGACTTGCATGTGTTAAGCACGCCGCCAGCGTTCGTCCTGAGCCAGGATCAAACTCTCCGTAAAAGACTCTAGATATCACAACCCGAAGGCTGCTAATCAGTCAAAGACATAAGAGCCAAATCACTAGCAAAAAAACTCAACTAGCTATAAAACAACACCCAACCATAACCACCACAAGCGGATGATCATCGACATCGGATGCTTTCACCAAATACAAAATTCGGCACTGACATTCATCGACACACTGTTGAGTTCTCAAAGAACACGCACACACCA
>NZ_JASITC010000042.1:0-4579 GCF_030063405.1 Rhodococcus sp. H29-C3
GAATTCTCAGTTATCTCGACACACCGGAACTCCAGCCTGCACGAGTTGGAAGTCGCTGCGTGATGCAGTAGATACCGGCAACCTGAGGGGAGTCCGGTATGAAAGTGATCAAGCACTCGGCGGCAGGGATCGTTCGTCGCGTGATGCTGGTTGACGACATGGGCGGTGACGTCGTGCCGGTGTGTCGCTTCCTCTCGCATCTGGCAGACTCTGGCTACAGTCCGAACACATTGTGCGCCTAT
Source organism: Rhodococcus sp. H29-C3 (assembly GCF_030063405.1). Classification (NCBI taxonomy): domain Bacteria; kingdom Bacillati; phylum Actinomycetota; class Actinomycetes; order Mycobacteriales; family Nocardiaceae; genus Rhodococcus; species Rhodococcus sp. H29-C3. The sequence goes on from NZ_JASITC010000042.1 coordinate 243, forward strand.
GCTTATGACCTACGTCGATTGTTTTATTTTTGCGAGGAGCAACACGAGGCATGGACTGGCTTTCGGGCCTCGACTGCCTTTGAGTTTCTCGGGTACCTGAGACGGATTCCCAGCCGTGGACCTGCCCAGCGTCTCGGTCTCGTCACGACCGGCACGGAGGGTCGGTGCCTCTCTGCGGCGACGGTCGCCCGAATTTTGGCCGCGACTTCCAGCTTCTACGAGTGGGCCATCGCCGCGGAACTCTACCTCGGGTCGGAGAACCCACTCCAGAAGCGCGATGATCCCGCACTGTCGAAGGTGGTCGATCGGCATCGACCGTTCGTCGGAGACGCGAGTCGGCAGCGTCCGATACGCCGAGTCGTGCGGGTACGCTTGCCGATTCGCCTGCCCCGGCCGCTGAGCAGTGACGATATCGAGGCTTTGTTGATGAGCATGACGTCGACGCGGGATCTGGCCATTTTCCTACTGATGCTCGACGGTGGGCTGCGACCGGGTGAGGTCTTGTGTCTTCGGCTGGCGGACGTCTCGTACGGGCACCGCCGCGTGACGATTCGAAAACGAGACGATCACCCACGCGGTGCGCGGGCGAAATCCCGCAGGGAACGTGTGGTCGACCTGCACGAGCCCCGCACCCTCGACGCAGTCAACCGGTACGTCCTTCATGAGCGGCCATGCGATGCCGACAGCGACTTCGTGTTCCTCGTCGGGGGTACCGGAGCTCGACGGTTCGAACCACTGAGCTATCAGGCCGTATCTCGCGGGTTCGCCCGGCGGCTGGATCGTCTCGGTATCCGATCGCCAGAAAAGACCCCGCACGCGTTGCGGCATACCCACGCGACAGCGATGTGGGAATCAGGAATGCGGGAGCTGGCCCTGCAGCGCCGTTTGGGGCACGCATCACCGGAATCGATCGGGGTGTACACCCGGGTATCGGATGAGCAAGTACTCACCGAGTACGACGCGGCACTGAGGAATCGGCGTTGACCGCCGTTGAGCTCGCGACGGAGCTGGCAGCGGTTCAGCACGTGGACCGTGCCACCTACCGGAAATGGCTGTGGATTAACACAACTCCAGGTTCTCGATATTCGCGTCTTGCCCACTACGACGAATTCATTGCTCGCTGGCCGCAGTTGAGTGAATGGTTCGCAGCCCCGCTGGCGCAACGCACGTTCGACGTGGACGAACCTGTTGCAGGACAACACCCGCACGGTGGAGCCAACGTGATCATGCCGTACCTATCGTATCTCTCCCTGGTGCACGGTATCGGCCTCGACTACGACCTATTATTCGCCCGAACCTTCGCCGGCCCCTTCACCGATTCCGCCGCACCGACCGGGCTCGGCATCGACCTCGGGCTTTTCGACAGTCATGTGAATCGACTCGCTCAGCTCGGATACACCGCAGACGGCGCCAAAACCGACTTGAAGTCCGCATTGGGGCGTCTGATACTTCATCGAGGAGATCCCGATCTCGCAGCAATCACTGCCGCGGATATTAAAGAGATGCGTTGCGCAGGTGATGTATTCACGGAGCGGCTACGGTACGAGCCAATCCGCGAATTCTACAGTCGTTCCCGAGGCAACAGATTGCCGGCGGACCCGGTCGAAACGTTTCGGCGCTCAGTAGCTACCCGGCTCAATGCCGCTCACCTGTTGTTGTTCACCATTGGACAGGTCAACACCGAGCCGCCGGGTCGGATCGATGCTGGTTCCTGGACGGCCCACCTCACGCCAGTGAAGACGCCACCGCTGATACGAGCAGTGGTCGACCGCTACCTGAAATTGCACCTGGAGGCCTCGCTCGGGCGTGAACAGTCCGTCCGCCACTTCCGCGACGCATTACGCCGTCTTGTGTTGTGGCTGTGTGAAGCCCATCCTGAAGTAGAGAACCTCGACCAGTTGACCCGCGAGCATGCCGAGGAGTTCCTGCGCTGGCTCGGTGAGCAGACCAGTCAGCAGACCGGCCTTCCCTTGGCTGTGAGCACTCGGCGCTCGATCGTGACGCTGCTGGCAAGATTTGTCAGTGACACCGCGTCGTGGGGCTGGGAGGATGTTCCAGGGCGGGTGCTCTTTGCTCGCGGTGACATCCCCAGGATCACCAAGACCGTGCCGCGCTTCATCCCAGACCATGAACTCGCAGCCCTCATGAACGCGGTCGAGCAGCTACCGGACCCGTATCAGCGAGCCGCACTGATCGTGGCCCGCTGGTCCGGTGCTCGGCGTGACGAGATCCGCCGACTTGCCCTCGACTGCCTCGACACGTACCCGGATGGACATCCGCGACTACGAATCCCTGTCGGGAAGGGCTACTCCGAGCGCTCGATCCCTCTGCACCCCGACGCGGCCGCAGCGCTGCAACCGCTGATCGAGCTCGCTCACAATCGAGGCGCGCGAGGACGATACGACATCAGCGTCGGTCGGGCAGTCGAGCACATCTTCACCTACCGCGGAAGACTATTATCGCCGGGTTTTCTATTTGACCTCTCTCTCAAAGCGGCCTGTACCGCAGCCGGAATGGTCGACTCGCAAGGCCGACCCACCGTCAGCGCACACCGGTTCCGTCACACCATCGGTACTCAACTCGCCGAGGGCGGTGCCCGGTTGCAGACGATCATGGCCGTGCTCGGGCACCGCACCCCGCACATGTCGTTGATCTACTCATCTCTGTCGGACCCGATCGTCAAACAGCAGTATCAGGACGCACTCGACCGGCATCTCGACGGCGTCGTGCTGGCGGGACCGGCCGCACAGGCATTGCGCGAACACCGACTCGAACCGGAAGCAGTGTCCTGGCTGCAGACGAACTTCCTCAAGACCGAACTTGAACTCGGACACTGTCTGCGCCTACCTCAGGAAGGACCGTGCGAATGCGATCTTGTCTTGACCTGCTCAAAGTTCCTCACCACCAGCGATTACGCGCCCCGCCTCAGGACGCGGCTGGTCACCGAACGCACCCTGATTGCCGATGCCGTCGAACGAGGATGGGACAAAGAGGCCGAACGGCATGAACGCACCGTCGACCGCATCACAGGGCTCCTCGCCGACCTGGGGCAAGAACCGGAACCGATCCAGCGATAGCCCCCCAGTAGCGCATCGACATCAGAGCTCGTCTGATCGTCCGTTCTCGAGCTGGAACCTCAGCGTTTGCATAGTGCGGAGTCGAGCAATGGAAGGAGTCTGTCCCAATGATGTTGCAGAGCAGAAGCATTGAAAGCATCGGTGTCGGACATGGTGTACCCGTGGATGGTGTCGGGGTAGATCTCGGAGGTGTAGTCGAGATTCGCGGCGTCTAGAGACTGCTGGAGAACATCGTGGTCCTCGGGCGTCATATCACCTTCAGCGTGACCGAGATGGACTTGGGCGGTCAGTGTGGAGAGAAGACGATGGGCACTGTCGGCCCCGTCGGTGACCAACGACCCGGGATGGAATGCGGCGACGGCGGCCACTTTGTCGGGATGCGCCGCTGCGGTGCGGATCGCCAAGACTCCACCCATGCAGTAGCCGATCACTGCAACCGGCCCGGCGCTGACCTCGGGCTGGGCGTTGAGGAACATGAGGTAAGCCTCGGCGTCACGCACAGCGCGTTCTGCGGTGTGCGCTTCGACCAAAGGCAGCAGTTGGGCTACGACCGCGGGGCGGACTTCTTCTCCGATGTGCTCAGGAAGTCTGACTATAGGTGCCGGCCCGTGACGGTAGTAGAGATTGGGCACGAGCACGTAGTACCCGCGCTCAGCGAGTTCGCGGGCCCTGTCCTCCAATTCGGAGCGCACTCCGAAGACGTCCGGGTACAACAGCACCCCCGGGTGCTGGTCGCCATAGCCGGGAAAGGCTGCGAACGAGTCAGCTTCGCCGTCGGTGGTAGGGATTTGCAAGTTCTTGGTGGGCATGGGTTCTCCTGTCGTGGTTGATGTGTGAAGCCTGCAATCAACTCGACGTGGGTGGAGCCCGCGCACCAGCGCAACTCCCGCGATTGAACAACGGGCCAGTACGGACGGCCCGATCGGCGCTCAGAAGAGCGCCGGGTCACCCATCCGTGTGTGGCGCAATGCCGTCCCGGTAGTCATGCGGAGCACTCTAGCCCACGAACGAAGTAGGCGCGCCTATCACCGTTCTGACCTTCACGTTCGCGCACCGAGCAACACCATTTTGACGGCACTAGTGCTCCTGTCCGTAGCTCATGGCAGAATCCCCAGCGCCCCACTCCCTCCAGTCCGGGGCACAGGCTTCGCAGTCTCGTAGGGACGATCCGACGGATCATCCCGGTGAACTGGGCAAGTCGAATAGCCGTCACCTAACCGTCGGCAAAGCGACTTGACATTTTCCTTGTGTCCACATAAT
>NZ_JASITC010000043.1:0-3767 GCF_030063405.1 Rhodococcus sp. H29-C3
AAGTCGCCGCCGAGCTCAACGACCGTCCGAGGTTATGTCTGAACGACCTCACGCCGAACCAGGCTGTGCGACGATGGTGGCCCCTGCATGATTACCCGATGATTCGCCACGACTAGTGGAATCCGCCGTCTGTACAGGGCTCAAAAGTCCTGGAGGTCGATCCTCTATCGAGGCATTGTTGCATCGGTCATCTCGGTCCAGAATTCGGACAGTCTGCTCGAGTAGTTGCAGCGGCTCGCTGATCAAAGGTGGCGGTTGCTACCCGCGCGAACCACCAAGGCGACGTCGCCAGCAGTCGGGGTGGGTGATCCGCAACTTCGAACACTGCGGCGAGGGTTACCAGGTGCCAGTTTCGGAAATGCGGATTATTTAGCGCCGATCCGGCTGCACCGGGTGACGAACCGGCGGATCATGGAGAGACGAGAGCGGGGTGTTGTCCTACATGTGCTGTCCCTGCGGCCTGCATGGACGACGGTGGCGGTAGCGATCTTACTGGGCATGATCCTCACATCGACCCGGCCGATCAGCGGCCACTACTGACCTCGATCGACCGGTGGGGCCAGTTGCACCAAGGAACTGTTTCCACCGTTATTGAGAGAGTCCCCATCTGGGCCCGCGGCACGACATTTGTTGACGACGGTGGACGGTGTCGTCACTCGCTCGGGGTATTGCGGTGGACGGCGTTGAGTCTCGAGAGCGCGATGGTCAGGGTCAGTCCCACGATGACGACCGCGATCACAGCGACGAACACGGCGGTCGAGGTGTTGAAGTTCCTCCACCAGGCGAGGGCGATGGCTGCGGCGGCGGTCAGTGTTGCGCCGATGGGCAGTAGCGCGGCGAGCCACCGCGTCGTCGATGCGGCATGGGGGTCGCCATACAGGCGCAACACTCCCCCCACACACAGCAGGGCGCACAGATATCCCAAAAGCGCCGAGGATGCGTAGAACGGCAAGATCAGCGGACCCGCGTCGAAGGTTGTCGAGCGTCCCGAGAACCCGGCGGCGAGCGCAACCAACATGACACCGAGACCGGTGATGATGCCGATGAACGCGGCAGGCAGGACCAGCTCCACCCGCAGTGCGCGGCCGCTCATCTCGCGTTCGTGGGCCCATGATCGGAGCATCTCATCGCTGTCGTGTCCCAGTACGGAGGTGACAGCGTGACCATCGTGTTGCGCTGCGTCGAGTTCGGTGTCGAGTTCGGTCAGAAGGGTGCGGCGGTCGGTTCGGCGGACGCCTGCTCGCCGCCACAGTGTGGTGGCTCGGCGACTGATCTCGCTTCGTGCGATGTCGCTGGTGTGTGCGTCGGTGTGTGCGGTATTCATGATGCGTCCGTTCTAATAGCGGCGGGGATGGGGGACTGCAGAAGTGAGGTGACACTGCTGGATACGGTGAGCCATTCTGCGGTGCCGCTGGCAAGGGTGTCGACGCCATCGCCGCTGAGCGAGTAGTACTTCCGCGGAGGCCCGGATGGGGATGGGCGGGTTTCGGAGGTGACGAGACCGGACTTCTCGAGTCGCGCCAGGAGCGGGTACGTCGATCCGCCCGCGACGAGCAGGTTCTGCTCGGCGAGCCGTTCGGTGAGTTCGTATCCGTAGACGGGCCGTTCGCGTAGCAATGCCAGCAGGCATAGATCCAGTACGCCTCGTAGTACGAGGCTTCGTCGTTCCACTGCACTCATGTTGAGCAAGGTAGCACGCATGTAGCGTGCTCAACAAGGTACCGACGGAGTCGATTCACCGGTGTCTCGACGGCGGGCCGCCGTGCATCGCAACGGGTGTGATTGGGTCGAACCGCGCGTCGTGGGTTCGGGTGGCGCGGAACCGGGTGGTGGGGGTGCGCGGCGGGGAGGTACCGTGCGAGGGTGAGTTCACCGACAGCATCCAAGGTGGAGCTACCGGCAGTCCGGTAGCTCGACGAAACCCCGAGTAGCGCCTGCCTTTTCGCGGCGCACTTTGTGGGTGAACCGTGTCGCGGTTCTGCGAGCACCGAGGTGCCGGTCCCTGTGTGTAGTCCTGGACCCTTCTCACCTTCTCACCTTCGGAGCTCGAATTCATGCCGTTGATTGTCTTTTTGCTTGCCGCTGCCGTGTTCGCGCAAGGAACCTCGGAGTTCATGCTCGCGGGTCTGCTGCCCGCTATCGCCGCCGATCTCGACATAGCCGTCCCGCAGGCGGCCTTGTTGACCTCTACGTTCGCTGTCGGAATGATCGTGGGAGCACCGTTGATGGCGGCGCTGAGCCGCCGTTGGCCTCCGCGCCGAGCATTGTCGGTGTTTCTGTTGTGCTTCATCGTCATGCACATCGTCGGCGCGCTCACCGACAGCTACGCCGTACTGCTGGTGACGCGTGTGGTCGCGGCTATCGCGAATGCGGGGTTCCTCGCGGTCACATTGTCGACGATCTCGGCGTTGGTTCGCCCGGAACGCACAACGCGCGCGGTGGCGATCATCCTTGCCGGCACCACCCTCGCCCTCGTGGCCGGAGTGCCCACCGGTGCGCTCGTCGGGTCTGTTCTCGGCTGGCGGGCAGCGTTGTGGGGTGTCGCGTTGTTGTCGGTACCGGCACTTCTCGCCGTCGCGGTCGCTGTTCCCGTGCGCACGGATACCGTTCTACCGATCGGGGGCATCGGTGGAGAAGTTGCTGTGCTGCAGCATCGTTCACTGCGGGTTCCATTGGCGCTCGCTGCCCTGGTGAATGGGGCGACGTTCTGCGCGTTCACGTATCTCGCTCCGATCGTCACCGAGCGGGCGAATCTTGACCCGTCGACGGTGCCGATCGTGCTCGCGGTATTCGGGATCGGTTCGTTCCTCGGGGTATGGGCCGCGGGGCGGTTCGGTGATGCCCATGCGCCGCGGATCCTCACGATCGGGGGTGGCGGTCTCCTCGCGGGTTGGGTGGTGTTCGCGGTGTCGGCACAGTATCCGGCGTTGGTGTTCGTTCTGGCGTTGGTTCAGGGCGGGTTGTCGTTCGCGGTCGGTAGTACGTTGATCGCGCTGTCGATCCGTGCCGCGTCCGGTGCACCGACGATGTCCGGGGCGTTCGCCACTGCCAGTGTCAATGGCGGGGCAGCGGCCGGCCCGGTGCTCGGCGGGATCGCCTATGGCACATCGGTGGGGACGACCGGGCCGTTGATCGTCAGCGCAGGATTGATCGCTGCGGCACTGATGGTGCGCCGGGTCTTGGCGTAATTCACAGCGCAGGTCCCCCCACTGTTGCCGTCAGGGCGCCAACGACGCAGGGACTGCTCGTCCAATGCCCCGCGCGGTAGATGAGCAGGGGCGAGCTGGTCGCATCGCGGGTCAGTAGGGCGGTCACCGGGCCCGCACCTCCACACGGAGGGTAGTGCGTTCTGCGAATGTGACAGCCCGGACCGAACTCGACACCCGGCGGAATGCGTTTGCCGGTGTCGAGGGTGGTCGAGGCGAGTCCATTGGAGACTCCTTGCTGATTCGGTGGAATACCGGCTGCGGCGACGATCCACGCGCCGGTCCAAACGATGGCCACTGCGGGTCCGAAGATGCTCAACATTGGCACGCGCGCCCAGCGCTAATCGACTTCCCAAAAGCCCAGTGAAAGAGAGACTTTACAATCAGCGCAAGTAAACAGGCCAGGCTAGTCCGGTAGCGTAGAGCTAGTGCGGCGCGCCTGAAGTATTTGGGCGGTTATGTTTGGTTGAATTGAACATGCGCGCAGCACCGTTGTCGATTCCCGATATCGATCGTGATCAGCTCGAGAAGTGGGTTCGGTCGTCCACCATCAGGGCCGGT
>NZ_JASITC010000044.1:0-3714 GCF_030063405.1 Rhodococcus sp. H29-C3
GAGACGAAAACCACAGTGGAACAAGTCGATACCCGAGATCGGCCGAACAATCACGCCCACACCCCACCCGATACCACGCAACACGATTCAGACCGAGCGAGTCAGCGCATCGGTGCATTCAGGATAAGCCCGGTTCAGTCAGCACGATGCAGATCACGTTTTTCCCTCGCCGGTGCCAAAAGCGATGTCGGTGATGCGCACGTACTTGCAGACATGGTGCGGACCGACCGACGGCAGTTACGTGCTGCAGCCGAGGACTCCCTCGAAGTCGAGGGCCTGAAAATCCTCGCACGTACACACAAGACTTTGATCTGGGAACGTCGGAGACATCTCAATCGACTGCGCTACAACCTGATTCAGTATTTCCCGGCTGCACTCGATGCGTTCGACGATCTCACATCGCCTGAGGCTGTCGAATTGCTGACCAAAGCACCGACGCCTGAGCTGGCCGCCGCACTGACCATCACACAGATCAAGGCGGCACTCAAACGCGCACAGCGCCGGATGGTCGATGACCGTGCAGCCACGATGCGCGGCGTGTTTCGCGCCCCAGGCAGACTTACCCAGCCCGGAGCACTCTCGACCGCCCACGCCGCCACCACCGTGTCGATACTGGCGGTCGCTGCGGCGATCGATGCCCAGATCACCCTGCTCGCTGAACAGGTCACCACAGCGTTTGAACTGCACCCTCAAGCGTCGATTATTAAATCGCTCCCAGGTATGGGAGCGGTGGTCGGAGCGCGGGTACTTGCGGAATTCGGTGATGCCCCGGGTCGCTACCGATCCGGCAAAGCTCGCAGAAACTTCGCCGGCACCAGCCCCATCACCAAAGCATCAGGAAAGAAGACCGCGACCTCACGACGCTACGTCCACAACGACAGACTGCTCGATGCGCTGACTCGTCAAGCGTTTACCGCCATCAGAGTCTCGCCCGGCGCACGCACCTATTACGACACCCAACGCCGCCGTGGTGTCGGGCACAATGCTGCTCTGCGTCATGTGGCCAACAAATTCGTGGGCATCTTTCACGGCTGTCTCGCAGCGAACAGCCATTACGACGAACACACAGCCTGGCCATCCTCAACGGTCACGGCAATCGAATCTGAGGCTGCCGCTTGACTTCTTAACAACATGGGATGTCTTTCTGGTGAGCAAGTCTACGTCGCCGTACCCCGCCCTGTCCGTCGATGCCACCGGAACCGGGGTCGTGTCGCACGCCGGGGCGGTGACGTTGCTCCGAACCGCCGAGGTCACCGGTCTCACCTCAGCCCTCTCACAGAGCCTGTCATCGTGGCGGAAACCGTTGGCGCACTGCGACCCAGGGAAGATCATCACCGACCTCGCAGTGTCGCTGACGCTCGGCGGGGACTGCCTCGCTGACATCGCCACCCTGCGCGAACACAGCGCCGTGTTCGGGAAAGTGCCGTCCGATCCGACCGTCTCCCGTCTGATCACTGCGTTGGCCGCAGATGCACCCGCCGTACTGACCGCCATCGACACCGCGCGCGCATCCGCCCGCGCCGCGGCGTGGGAACACGCCGGCGAAAACGCGCCTGATCACGACATCACCGCCGCGAACCCGATCGTCATTGACCTCGACGCCACCCTCGTCACTGCGCACTCAGAGAAGGAGAACGCAGCTCCGACCTACAAGCGAGGATTCGGATTCCACCCCCTGCTGGCGTTCGTCGACCACGGGGCGGACGGCACCGGTGAGCCCGTCGCAGCCGTGCTGCGACCCGGCAACGCCGGATCCAACACCGCGGATGATCACATCGCTGTCACCCGGAAAGCATTGGCGCAGTTACCGAACACGCACGCTGCCCGACCAGGGAAGAAGGTCCTGGTCCGCACAGACGGCGCGGGTTCGAGCCACAAGTACTTGACCTGGCTGCACAAGAGAGGAGTGTCGTATTCGATCGGGTTCGGGCTCACGGACGCGATGGTCACCGCCCTCGCTGGCGTTCCCGAGGGTGCCTGGTCTGTTGCCGTCGACGCCACCGAGAAGGTCCGCGATGGTGCCTGGGTCATTGACGCCACCGGCATCCTCGATCTGGCTACCTGGCCGAGGGGAATGCGTGTGATCATCCGAAAGGAACGCCCGCACCCCGGCGCACAGTTGAGGTTCACCGATTCCGACGGCCTTCGATTGACCGCGTTCGCCACCAACACCACTCGCGGTCAGATTCAAGATCTCGAACTTCGGCACCGTCGCCGCGCCCGCTGCGAGGACCGCATCCGAACCGCCAAGGACACCGGGTTGACCAACTTCCCGCTACAGGGGTTCGAACAGAACCGCGTCTGGTTAGCCATCGTCCAACTCGCTCTGGACTTGACGGCGTGGACACAGATGCTCAGCTTCACCGACCACGAAGCACGCAGGTGGGAACCCAAACGTATTCGTCTGCGGCTGTTCTCGATCGCGGGACGCATCTCTACCCATGCCCGCCGCATCCACCTGAAGCTGTCGAAAAACGCGACATGGTCGACCCTCATCGTCACCGCGCTGACCCGATTGGCGGCGCTACCCGCGCCCGCCTGACCGCAATTCACCCGACCCGACAACCCGAAAGAACCCCACCTCAGGCCGTGGATCCGAGCGCTGCCGATCGACATCGGTCGCGCCATCGCGCGCCAACAGGTTCGAAAACCAATCTCGACCCGCTCAGGCCAGCACAACACTGGCAAGAAAGATCGAGGCTAACCCTTGAATTCTGCAATTTCGGAACCCATCAGGCCTGTCTGACGGGTTCCGAAGTGTCCCCTACCGGTCGATGATCGCAGTGTCAGGTTTGGATGAGTCGATGGTTTTAAACCGTATGACTCTGTCACCGGACCTCGCTGTTCCAGGTGCGACAAAGGAGAATGCGAGAACAACTTCATCCCCGTTGAGTTCCAAGTGCTTTGTGTTAGTTTGCGCTTCGGGGGATTCATACTTTCTTAGGATCGCGGATTCGACCAAGGGGTAGAGGACTAACGCACCCCGTTTCGGGGCTCTGAATGGTGACTCTTCCACGTGTTGTTCAGTCGCGAAGGACCCCGCAATCGCCATCGGCGCACCACGATGTTTTGGGTCGCTGATGGCACCGAACAGTGGCCCGCGACGTCTGTCACGAGCAAAGTAGGAGAACCTACGGTCTTGTTTATTAATTGAGAGGGTCTGATCCCTAGCCGACGTCCTACTCGAGTGCTGTGGTGCAACAACCAGCCAATCGTTGACCGACGGCTGAGTGCTTCTGGATATTTCTCGAAGGTAAGTCAGATGGGGTGCGAATTGGGAGGGTGCACTCCACTTCAACTGCTCCAACAACGTCAACAGTTCCTCCGCCCCAATGGTTCTAGTAAGTCCCTGAAAGGTGTGATGAGAAGGGGTGCCGTCTTTCTTCTTAAAATCAAATCTGAAAGTGTGAGGATCATCAGACAGCGAATGGAGTACTGGTGACCACAGTGCTGTGTTGTGTCGAATGTCGATGGCCTTGTCCGGATAGGCAGTTGGTTCTTGCCACTCTCCGGGGGAGGCAATCTCAACAAGCTGTGCGTTGAACATCTTGTTCGGGCTTGCCGGCTTCAGCCATGGAAGATGTTGCGACACTAGTGGCCCGCGTTTGAAGTTGTTGGGCGGTTGGCTTTCTTGAGGATCTGCTCGGCGGTTTTCGTCCAGACGAAGGGCTGAGCGCGGGGGTTCCAGCCGTTGATAAATGCACGGATCTTGGT
>NZ_JASITC010000045.1:0-3421 GCF_030063405.1 Rhodococcus sp. H29-C3
ACGAGACGAAAACCACAGTGGAACAAGTCGATACCCGAGATCGGCCGAACAATCACGCCCACACCCCACCCGATACCACGCAACACGATTCAGACCGAGCGAGTCAGCGCATCGGTGCATTCAGGTTTAACCGGGCAGCTCAGCAAGAAGTCTGAATGTTGGCCCGCGCGGAGCGGGTCGTATGAAACCGTATCCGACGGGCCGAGTTGTCGACGTTTCTGAAGCCGCTATAGGTTAACCGGCCCTTGCCGGTCCGACACGCGGTAAATGCTGAGGTCCAGCATGATGCGGTCGATGGGGGCGACACTGATGAAAGTGCTGCTCGAGGAGGCATCATGGGACTGAAAGTGGTTGCTGATTCAACCGGACATCGGTTGGAGGGGGCCAGCGCGGATATCGATGTCGTCAACGCGTTCCTCGAGCACCTGAGCATCCGCAATTTCTCAACCGCGACGCGGCGCGCATACGCTTACGACCTGCTCAATTTTCTGCGTTTCCTGACCGTGAGTTCACTTCGTCTCAGCGAAGTGGTGCCCACCGATCTCTTCGGTTACCTCGACTGGCAGAGGAAACCAAGCGGATCAACGAAATCGGCGGTTGTGGTGCAACTGTCGAGTCGAACCGGCGCCGCGCCTGCAACGATGAACCGTCGTGTCGCTGCGGTGCGGGGGTTGTTCGAATACGCCGTCATTGCTGGTGAATGTGCACGTAGTCCCGTCCCGGCCGCCCGTCGAACGAGTGGGATGCGAATGCTGCGCCGCGGCATGCTCGGTCACCTCGGCGCCGGCCGGGGTGACCGCGGCACCGGCAGGCTCGTTCGCGCACCGAAACGACTGCCGGAGTCTCTGCCTGCGCGTGATGTAGCGGTATTCATTGCTGATCTCGGAACATCACGTGATCGGGCCATGGCACTGTTGATGCTCCTTGGTGGGTTGCGGGCGATGGAAGTCCGCGGATTACGCCTCGCCGATGTCGACTTCGGGCTGCGGCGGATACGCGTGGTCGGCAAAGGCGGGAAGGAACGCGCAGTCCCGGTCGATCAGTCGTTCTTTACTGAGCTCGCTATCTATTTGCGCACAGAACGACCAGCTGGCGCCCGCACAGTCGAATGTTTTGTGGTGCTGCGCGGTCCGACAAGGGGACACGCCATGACCGAGGCCGGGATGCGCAGGATCTTCCGCACACATAGAGCGAGGGCCGGCACGCCTCGGGTGCGACCTCACCGCCTCCGACACACTTACGGAACTGAATTAGCATCTGCAGGAATCGATTTACTGGTCCTTCGCGAGCTAATGGGTCACGCGTCCCCGGAGACGACTGCCGGATACGTGCACCTCTCGACTGGCGTTCTCGCCGCCGAATACGCGGCGGCACGTACGCGAATGGAGCAGCCATGAGCACACATGCGTTGATTCGAAAGCCCCACGTGTGCAACACCATCGAACTACTCGACGACTACGCCTGCCACGTCGACACCCTCGAGTGCGCCGAGATGACCAAACACATCCGCAGACGCCAAGCGCACACGTTCCTCGATCAGGTCACCGACCTCGAGGAATGGATGCGCACCCCGACCCTCGACAGACTCACGCTCGTACGCCGACTCGATGCATGGACGTTTCTGTCCTGGTGTTTTGCCACCACACGCATCGTCCCGGACGTGGAGATGATCGCTGCGAAGGGCAAGGGAGCGCACTTCAGTCTCTGGTCTGCGCTGCATCGAGATGACATAAACAAATTATCCTGTGCAGCACAGGCATTCAGATGGAATGCCAACTGGATGCAACGGATCATCGCGAACGCCTATCCTTTGCTCGGACTTACCCAGGCCGTCACCCTCCACGACATCACCCGCGCTGACCTCGATTCGGTCGACAACGAGATCGCCAACTCGATGATCGTGCCTCGGATAGGCAAGACACACCTGACAAGCCAGAATCATGGCCTGCGCGCCCTGTGCTTCCAGCTCGGTCTCATTGCCGATGCCCCCGAGCACCCCAACACTCGCCGCTGCACCCCCGCCGAGCGCGCTTCCGGTGTTCCGCAACCCGCGATTCGCGAGGTGATCGCACATTACCTGAGTACCGTCGATACCATTCTTCGGCCGAAGACCGTGATATCGCGGGCAGAAAGCCTGACCGGATTTACATGCTGGCTCGCCGAGAATCATCCTGACATCGCCGGCATTCCCGAGTTGACGCGTACCCACATCGAAGAGTTCCTTGCATACAACGCTCACCGAGCATCCCGGGGCAGAGGCAGACGCGGCCAATCCATTTCCAGTGTTCACCATGCGCATACCGTCATCGATCTTCGCGGATTCTTCGACGATATCGCCGCCTGGGGGTGGCAGCAGAGTGCGCGTTCCCTACTGATTCACCGCGGCGATATTCCGCGCAAGACCCACCCACTTCCGCGGGCACTCGCCACCGACACCGACCGGGCGTTGATGGCCGCAGTCGCTGACCTCGACGATGTCGCCGCCCGCGCGGGCATCACGATCCTGCGCGGCACGGGTCTTCGTCTCGGTGAGCTCCTCGATCTCGAACTGAACTGCCTGTGGGATCTGCCCGGGCACGGGACCTGGCTCAAAGTGCCGCTAGGCAAACTCAACACCGAACGCGTCGTACCACTCGACGACATCACCCTCGCCTGCCTCGACGAGTGGATGTCGATTCGGGGCAAGGCCAGATCCCTCCCGCACCCCCGAGATGGCCGCTCGACAGACTTCTTGTTCACGATTCGCGGTGCCAGAATCGGGGGATCCCGCATCCGCCGGGGACTCGCCGACGCAATCCGGGCCGCCGATCTCCTCGGCCCCGACGGCGCCTACCTCACTGTCACACCACACCAACTGCGCCACACCTACGCAACCTCTCTGGTCAACGCCGGAATGAGCCTGCAGGCACTGATGGCACTACTGGGTCACTCTCGACCCGAGATGACCATCCGATACGCCCACCTCGCCAACAGCAGCGTCCACGGCGCATACGAGGCCGCCATGAACCGGCTCCATGCCACCAGAGAACTTCCCCTGGTCATCGGTGACAAAGCAGTCATCCCGGACCGAATCGAGTGGCTGCACAGCGAGATGATCAAGACCCGCGTAGCGCACGGATACTGCTCGCGGCACCTCGCAGCAGAAGCCTGCCCCTACGCAAACATTTGCGAGCAGTGTGACAACTTCACCACCACAACAGAATTCGTACCTCAGCTGGAGCAACAACTCTCCGACGAGAGAGTACTCCGTGATGACGCCCACGCACGCGGTTGGGACAGTGAAGTCGCCCGCCACGCCCGCGTCGTCGCCAGCATCCAACGGCACCTCGACAACCTCAAACCCGACACACGGGTTGACCCAGGCCCGAGGGCCGGTTAAACGCGGATCGTTTGACCTGTTTGACCAGGCGGTTGTAGCCCT
>NZ_JASITC010000046.1:0-3379 GCF_030063405.1 Rhodococcus sp. H29-C3
CACCCACCAACTCCACATCACCCACCACCACAGACGAATCACCCACCACCGCACGCAACACACTCACCAAACGCTCCGCAAAACCATCCACCGTCGACCGATCGAACAAATCCGTCGCAAACGTGAACTCCGCGTTGATCTCTGCCGGACGGCCGTCCGCGGTCGTGCCGTCGAAGATGGTCAATTGGAGATCGGTCTTGGCCAGCGGCGAATTGACATCGACCGGAGCAAGCGTCAACCCCGGTAGTTCGAGGCTGGCTCGGGTCATGTTCTGGAACGACAGACCGACCTGGAACAACGGGTTTCGGGCCGTCGACCGAACCGGGTTGAGCACCTCCACCAACCGCTCGAACGGCACATCCGCATGCGCGAACGCCTGCAGATCGGTTTCCCGGGTCTGCGCCAACAACTCCTCGAACGTCATCGAAGAATCGACCCGACTACGGAAGACCAAGGTGTTGACGAACATCCCGATCATGTCGTCCAATGCCTTGTCCCCGCGACCGGCGACCGGAGTGCCCACGGCAATATCCGATACATTCGACAGCCTGGCCAGCAATACGGCGAATGCAGCGTGCATCGTCATGAACAATGTCGTGTGGTGCCTGCGTGACAGTTCCAGAAGCGCACGGTGGAGCTCTGCATCCACGGTGAACCGAACGGAATCGCCACGGAAGCTCTGATGCGCGGGTCGAGGTCGATCCGACGGCATGTCCAGCTGGTCCGGCAGCCCGGCCAGTGCGGCCTTCCAATACGACACCTGCTGCGAGGCAATCGAATCCGGATCTTTCTCGCTGCCGAGGGTCTCGCGCTGCCACAACGCATAGTCGGCGTACTGCACCGGCAACGGAGCCCAACCAGGGGCCTCACCGGCAGAACGCGCCGCATACGCCACCATCACATCACGTACGAGGGGCGCCATCGATGCACCATCCGCGGACACGTGATGGATGACGAACGCAAGGACATAGTCGTCGTCTGCCAACTTGAACAGCTTCGCGGCCCGCGGAATCTCGGTTGTAACGTCGAAGGCAGTCATCATCAGATCGATGACGCGTCGCCGGATGTCGACCTCCTGGACATCGACGACCGCCAGGTCTGCATCCGCCTCTTCGACGTGCAAGATTTCCTGGCGTGGACCGTCCAGCGAATCCGGATAGATCGTGCGAAGAGACTCGTGGCGCGCAATGAGGTCCATCATGGCTGCCTCGAGGGCTGCGACGTTCAGTTCACCACTCAGCCGAACTGCGAACGGAATATTGTCCACTGCCGATGTGGTGTCGTACTGGTTGAGGAACCAATAGCGCTGCTGCGCAAGCGATAGCGGAATCCGCTCCGGTCTGGCCACTGCGATGAGCGCCCGCACGCTGCCACTACCGACCTGGCTGGCGATGCGCGTGGCGAGGTCGGCGACGCTGGACGCCTCGAACAGCTCGCGCACGCCGATCTTCGTGTTGAGAACCTGCCCCAACCGGGAAACCAGTTGAGTCGCGATCAACGAGTTGCCACCGAGTTCGAAGAAGTCATCGTCGAGTCCTACTCGCTCGAGACCGAGAACTCCCGCGAAGGTATCGGCAACGATTTCCTCCACCGGTGTGGTGGGTGCGCGGAACTCCTTGATCACCACAACAGGGGCCGGCAACGCCTTGCGATCGAGCTTCCCGCTCGATCCGAGCGGAAACTCCTCGAGCTCGACGAAAACGGACGGCACCATGTACTCGGCCAACTTGGAGCCGAGGGCAGCCCGAACCGACGCGCTGTCGAAGTCCGCAGCGTCCGTGACGACGTAGGCAACCAGTTGCTCATCTCGGACCAATACCGCCGCCTGAGAAATCGAGTTCTGTTCCAGCAGAATGGTCTCGATCTCGCCGAGCTCGATGCGCAAACCGCGGAGCTTGACCTGGAAGTCACTGCGACCCACGTAGTCGAGCTCACCGCGAGCGTTCCACCGAACGACATCACCCGTTCGGTAGAGCCGCTCACCTCGAACGCGGGCCTCCGGCACCGGATGCGCGACGAACCGATCTGCTGTCAGGTCGGGACGGCCGACGTATCCGCGCGCCAACTGCACGCCCGCGAGATAGAGCTCTCCCTCGACCCCAACGGGCACTGGAGAAAGGCGACGATCCAACACGAAGACACGGGTGTTCCACACTGGTGCACCAATGGGGATGACCGACTCGTCCGGCCGCACCTCATGGAAGGTGACGTCGACCGCTGCTTCTGTCGGGCCGTACAGGTTGTGCAGCGAAATGTGCGGCAGGGCTGAGAACACTCGCTGGGCTGTGGCCGCCGGAAGAGCTTCGCCGGATGCGAATATCATCCGCAGACTCGGCAATCGAGTCCCGCGCGCCTCGAGTTCGGAGACGAAGACCGCAAGCATCGACGGAACGAAGTGCATGGTGGTCACGGATTCGTCGGCGATCAGCCGGGCGAGATAGTTCGGATCGCGATGGCCGTCGGGAATCGCGACGACGACGGAAGCACCCACCTGAAGCGCCCAGAAGAACTCCCAGACGGATACATCGAAGGTGAACGGAGTCTTCTGCAACACCACGTCGCTACCAGTGAGTTGGTAAGTGTCCTGCATCCACAGAAGTCGGTTGACGATCGCCTCATGCGAAACCGCCACACCCTTCGGCCGACCCGTCGACCCCGACGTGAAAATCACATACGCCGCATTCGACCCCCGCAACACCGACAACCGCTCACCATCCCCCACAACCTCACCCGAGAACCCCGACACATCCAACGAACCCACATCCACCACCGACACACCAACACCCATACCAGCAAACACACCCACATCCCCACCACCAGAAACCAACACCAACACCGGAGACGCCACCTCCACAATGAACCCATTACGCTCCACCGGCAGATCCGGATCCAAAGGCACATACGCACCACCCGCCACCACCACCGCATACATCCCCACCAACAAATCCACCCCACGCCGCATACCCAACCCCACCAACACCTCAGGACCCACACCCTCACCAATCAACCACCGAGCCAAACGAAACACCCGCTCCCCGAACTCCCCATACGACAACCGCTCACCCCCGAACACCACCGCCACCGCACCCGGAACCTCCACCACCCGATCAACAAACAACGACGCCAACGACACCCCACCGGAACCCGAAACACCCTCCAACACACGAGAAGTCCCATTCCACCCCGACACCACAACATCACGCTCGGCAACACCCAACACACCAATATCACCCACCACCACAGACGAATCCGCCACCACCGCCTCCAACACCCGAACAAACCGCTCCGCAAACAACACCATCGTCGACTCATCGAACAAGTCCGTCGCATACGTCAACGTCGCCGACAACCCCGCAGCACCACCATCGGCATCGAACAA
>NZ_JASITC010000047.1:0-1184 GCF_030063405.1 Rhodococcus sp. H29-C3
GGCGACAACCTCCACCTCGCACACGACAGCGCGTACACCTGCGATGACAGTCAGGTTCCGGCCGACGGCACCACGGCCGACTGAGCAACGGGGCACCAGAACGGAGTGCTGATTGCGGTTCGGCCGGCACCCGCCCTGGTCTCACCGACATTTCGGGAGTCGGACATACGCGCAGCCCCCAGGCCTTCGATCAGGTGATTCGCCGTGTCCAAGAGACATTCCGAGCCACACCCGCAGCCTGATCTACGCACTCACCGCTGCGGGCCTCGATGCCCTCTAGCAGTCAGGTACAGCGGGACGGTCTGAAGTGCCGTAGTCGGACAGAGTTTGGAATTACTGCCGCTGTCGTGTGGAAGTCGGTATCTACTGTGGTTGCATCGGTGCCTGAAGTAGTGCAACCACCATTTCTACGATCTGGCCCGGAGTCGGCCCGAGTGATTCGAGAACTCCGGTCTCTTCTTGTGAGCGTTCGTAGTCTGCGAGCAGCGCGAACAGTGTGGTAGCCATCGAGGAGATCCTGCTAGCGCGTTCGTATTCGGTTCCGTTCCGAAGCTGTTGGGCTAACGCCTGTGTAATCGTCGACCACGCCGATCCTTCATCTGCAGGCCAGATCTTGACCTGACTGCGCATAACCTCGAGAAATCGAAAGTAGTGGGTCGCTCCTTGTTGTTTCGTTGCTTCCAGAAGCGCGTGCACCAGAATGTCCGTCAGTGTGTGCGTGTCGCGGTCTTCGGCGGTGGTCAGTAGTCGAGCGGCGGTTGCCTCCACGGAAGTCAACCGCCGGCGCACTATCGCACCGATCAATCCCTGGCGATCACCGAAGTGGTAGTGCACCGCCGAATTGTTGCGATGTCCTCCGGCGATTGCGATGTCTCTGAGTGAGACGTAGGCGCCTCGCTCGGCAAAAAGACGTTCCGCAGCGGTGAGGAGTGCATCGACAGCCATGCGGGCAATCTACCCTTGACACGTTTAAGCAACTTCGCTTAACTAGGGTCATGGAGTACTCCGGAAACGACGAACCCCGCGAAATCGATTCTGTTGCATCACTCGGCAGATATGCGAGGGGGTGGCACTGCCTGGGCTTGTCTGAGCCCTACAAGGACGGTGAGCCGCACGCGATCCACGCGTTTGGAACCAAGCTGGTCGTATTCGCCGACAGCAGGGGTGAACTTGCAGTCCTGGAA
>NZ_JASITC010000047.1:1283-2850 GCF_030063405.1 Rhodococcus sp. H29-C3
GGGTACTGCCGTCATATGGGCGGCGACTTGAGTCAGGGCGAGGTCAAAGGTGACTCCGTGGCGTGTCCGTTCCATGACTGGCGCTGGGGAACGAACGGTCGTTGCACGGAGATCCCCTACGCCCGAAGAGTTCCCCCGATCGCGAAGACTCGTTCCTGGCACATCCTCGACCAGGACGGTATGCTGTTCGTCTACAACGATCCAGAGGGGAACGCCCCGTCGCTCGACATCGCGCCGCCGCGTATTCCGGGAGCTACATCCGAGGCCTGGACCGGATGGAAAGGCTTCACACAAATTGTTGTGCAGACCAATTGCCGCGAACTCATCGACAACAACGTAGATATGGCCCACTTCTTCTACGTGCACGGCTCGTTCCCGACGCACTTCCGCAACGTCTTCGAAGGGCATGTTGCGGCGCAGTACATGAGTGGCCTTGCGCGGGAGGATCTTCGACCACCCGTCAGCAATGGTAAGCCAACGCTGCTCGGCAATACCTCGAAGGCCGCCTATTACGGTCCGGCTTTCATGATCGACGAGTTGACCTACCATTATGACCAGTTCGACATCGAGTCAATTCTGCTCAACTGCCATTATCCGATCGATGCCAACAGTTTCGTCCTTACGTATGGTGTCATCGTCAAGAATTCGCCGCTGCTCGATGCGGCCGCCGCCGAACACATGGCCGTGAGTATGGGTAGATACATCACGAAGGGTTTCGAGCAGGACATCGAGATATGGAAGAACAAGACCAGCATCGAGAATCCTCTGCTCTGCGATGGCGATGGTCCCGTTTATCAACTTCGCCGGTGGTACGAACAGTTCTATGTGGACGTCGCAGACGTGCGCGCCGACATGGTCGAGCGTTTCGAGTTCGAATTGGACATGAGTACCCCAATCGATACATGGCGCGCGGTGGTGGCGGAGAGTTGTGCTCGACGCTCGGTCGAGGTCGGACATTGACCGACGTCGAGTGCAGTCGGTGTGCAAACGTGGTGGCTGCGGAGAAGTCGAGCTGGCACCAAACCTCCGTCCAGTGGAGCGCAGCGGCAGTGAGCACCTGCCCGACATTGTCGGAGGCGACTCAGGTGCATCCGGCCTTGCGTTTTTGTCGCGATATTCATGCGAGCATCAGGGCCGCGACGATCGAAGGGTTGATAGGAGATTTGGATTGACCCCGAAAAGCTGCCGACGCGTCCCGCTGCGGATGCGAGAAGCATCAGCAGCGTGAACGTCTCGGCCACGCGGATTCCGTCACCGAATCGACGACGCTCCCGAAGCGACTGCCGCACTTTACACTCCGAAACTCTCGCCCGTGAATACGGCGAAAGAGTTCTCGACACCTCCAGTTGGATGAGGGACGGACGTGAGTGACGCGGTGCCGGCGGCAGGCGGTCGGTGGTATTTGTAGTGAACGTTCCCGATTTTGACGGCGGTGCGTCGGTAGAGCCACATCGAGGTCTGAGCCATACTTCGTTGCCCCCTGGGGGAGCCAACGCAAATCTCGCCTATGATCCCGTGTCCACCAAACCGGGAACGGTTCGCTCACGTCCCACTGTGTCAGGCGGTC
>NZ_JASITC010000048.1:0-2345 GCF_030063405.1 Rhodococcus sp. H29-C3
TAATATAAATTATCGGCATGCAACCGTGACGAATTTCATCTGATGCGACAATTGGTCGCCGTCTGCGTATTCAGCCCTTGACGTGCAGCAGAGCAGTGCCACCTGCACCGCATCAAACCCGCCTGGGCGGTCGCAAAGTCGAGGTCCCGTTGCCGACTTGAACTGGGGTATTGACATAGAACGATCATCTGATGCATGATTCGCGCACAGTTTTAGGTGAGAGGCGGTTGTGTGGTCGAACGGTGGAACGTCCCTGGTGCTGCTCCCGAATTGTTCCTGGCCGGAACCTCGCCGCTGCTTCGGCCCGACGAGCAGGTATTCGCCGCCATAGTGGCCGGATGGCGCGACCAACAGCTCAGCCGGAATCTAGCGATGGGAACCATCAAGATCCGACTCGAACTCGTGCACCGCTTTCAACGCTTCACCAACGAAATCCCCTGGCACTGGAGGCCGATGGACGTCGACGAATTCTTTGCCGACCTCCGCGGTGAAGGCCGCGCGAAGTCCACGCTGCGGACGTACCAGAACGCACTCCGACTGTTTTGCGACTACGCCGCAGATCCGCGCTATCAATGGACTGCAGTGTGCGAGAACTTGTTCGGAACTCATCTCGCGCAGGTCTGCTTCGAATGGAACACCGCCACCCACTCCGGAGACTACGAGGGACGGCCCGCGCGGCGTGCACT
The DNA here is from genome assembly GCF_030063405.1 of Rhodococcus sp. H29-C3. Taxonomy (NCBI): domain Bacteria; kingdom Bacillati; phylum Actinomycetota; class Actinomycetes; order Mycobacteriales; family Nocardiaceae; genus Rhodococcus; species Rhodococcus sp. H29-C3. The sequence goes on from NZ_JASITC010000048.1 coordinate 687, forward strand.
GACCAAACGCGAGCTGCAGGATCTGTTCGACTACGCCGACGACCAGGTTCAAATCGCCCGTCACAGCGGCCACAAGGGCTGGCTCGCCGCGATGCGCGACGCCACCGCGATGAAGACCGCCTACGCATGGGGACTACGACGCCAAGAACTCGCCATGCTCGACACGACCGACTTCGGCACCAACCCACACGCGACCGAGTTCGGTGGCCACGGAGTCCTCTACGTGCGATGGGGCAAAGCCAACAAAGGAAGCACACCGAAGCGTCGCAGCGTCCTCACTGTCTTCCCGTGGTCGGCGCGGGTGATGACGCAGTGGATCGAACACTGCCACGACCTGAACACCCGCACACCCCGCAGCGCCGCGCTGTGGCCCAGCGAACGATCACCGCGGGTGTCGAAGGAGAAGCTGGGCGCACGATTCGCCGAATACCGCCGCGCTCTCGGACTACCCGACGAGCTGACCCTGCACTGCCTGAGGCATTCGTACGTCACCCACCTGATCGAAGACGGGTACGACCCACTCTTCGTTCAACAGCAGGTCGGCCACTCTTATGCATCGACCACCGCCCTCTACACCTCGGTCTCCTCCGACTTCCGTACCCGCACACTGCGTACCGTTCTCGACAACAGCATCGAGCGAGCACTCGCACTGCCCGATCCCGGAGCCGGCACATGACCCGCAGACGCCAACTCGACTTTCACTGGAAGCTCCGCCAACAGATGGCCGCTCACGACATGTGGAAGACCACCCAGCTGGCGCCGCTGCTGCGCGATCGCGGCATCGACCTCTCCGCGGCACAGATCTACCGGCTCGTCACCGACAAGCCCGAACGTTTGTCCATGAAAGTGCTTGTTGCGCTGTGCGATATCTTCGACTGCACACCCAACGACCTGATCACACCCGAAGCCGTCGTCGCTCGCGGAACCAGAGCCGCCGGCGACCCGTCCACGCGGACTGTGACCAGCCTGAACCCTGACCTTCGACCCGAGCGGGCCCGCATCACGGATTCCGATTCGTGAGCTGCGCTCGTAAACCCCGCCGGCGCAGTCAATCACCCGATCCAGGCAAACATCACGCCTGCGCACGGTGCAAGGACCACTACCCCACGGCCGCGCACTGGCCCGACGGTCCGGTCTGCACCTACTGCTACCAAGCTGCCAAACGCACCGAGGGCACGTGCACGGCGTGCGGTCACATTGGAATGGTCCCCGGCCTGGACGAGAACCACATGCCCTTGTGTCTGCGCTGCAGCGGATTACCGTTAGATCTGACGTGCCGCCGGTGCGGCACCGAGACCTGGCTCGCGAAAGCCAACACCTGCTGGCGGTGCCTGCTCGATGACATCGTCCGCGACCTACTCTCCGGCCCGGACGGAGCCGTCCACGAGTCGTTGGAGCCGCTGGCAACCGCCATCGTCGCGATGCACAGGGCGAACAGCGGCGTCACCTGGATTCGCGCGAACCCCAGAGTCCGGGAACTGCTCGGCGCACTGGGAGACGGGTCGGTGGATCCGACACACGACGCCCTCGACGCCCTGCCCCGCACACGCACCGTGGAGTACCTCCGAGCATTGATGGTCGAACACTCAGCCCTGCCCCCGCGGGACCGACTGCTCGCCACCTACGAACAATGGCTCCGCGACAAACTCACAACCACCG
>NZ_JASITC010000049.1:0-2198 GCF_030063405.1 Rhodococcus sp. H29-C3
CGCAGCCCACGCTTTGGGCGAACAGTCGATGTCGCACTCTACGAGGATGCCGCATTCTGGGTGTGGGCGATTATCGAAACTTTGCGGTACAGCGGGATTCGAATCGAGGAGCTCACCGAACTATCGCATCTGAGCGTCCGGCAATACCAACGCCCCAACGGCGAGGTTGTCGCCCTACTCGTCATCGCGCCCTCGAAGTCCGATCGCGAACGCGTAATCCCCATGTCAGCAGAGCTGTTCCACGTCGTCGCCTGCGTGATCCGACGCATCACCAAGTACACCCGATCGGTTCCCCTCGCCACGAGATACGACGACTACCAACGAATCACCGTCGAACCGCAGCCATTTCTTTTCCAGCGGCGCATTGGGCAACGTTTGGAAGTGATGACCAACGGTGCGATTGGCACCACCATCCGCAAGGTCTGCGAAGACCTCGCTGAAATCGACCCACGCTTCCGCGGCGTCCACTTCCGTCCACACGATTTCAGACGGCTGTTCGCCACCGAGCTCGTCAACAACGGCCTCCCCATCCACATCGGAGCCGCCCTGCTCGGTCACCTCAACCTCGACACCACCCGCGGCTACGTCGCCGTCTTCGAGGACGATGTCACCCGCCACTACCAGGCACACCTCGAACGACGCAGAGCGCTGCGCCCACCCGAGGAGTACCCGCCGGTCACCGCCGAGGAATGGACCGAGTTCGAGGCGCACTTCGACAAACGAAAGGTCGAACTGGGTTCCTGCGGGCGGCCATATGCCACACCATGCAGTCACGAACACGCCTGCATTCGCTGCCCCATGCTGCACGTCGATACGAAGATGATCGGCCGACTCACCGAAATCGAAACCGACCTCGAACTACGGCGCGAGCGCGCACAGACCGAAGGCTGGATCGGTGAAATCGAAGGAATCGACCTGACTGTCTCATTCCTGCGCGGCAAGCGTGCCGACGCGGACCGGTTGTCCGCGCGGACAACCGCACTGGGTCTGCCCGATTTCAGACCCAATGTGCGTTGAAACTATAGGGCCTCCACTTGCTTCGGTGTAGGTCGAACGCGTCTCGACATGCCTTGCCCCCCTCGCGAAGTCGAACATCGACAATTCCAAGCGCGCGCCGCTATTGCTGTGACGGCAGCTCAGGATGCCCTCGTTGTGTCAACGTCCGACTCGCCAAATCGTCGACCTGGGTCAACAGTCGAGCATTCCGAAGATCAGCCATTTCAGGCCCACAGTGAAGTCTCGTCGGAGTACGGCGGGCGGTTGCTCGTACCCGTTGCTGTCAATGTTGGGGTGGCTTGCGAAGGCGGCGAACCCAATGGTGTGGATGATAAGAACGTGGACGGCTTGATCGACGCGCTCAGCAGGGACTGACGCCGATTCCAAATGCGTTTTGACCCCATCTCCGAGACGCCGTGCGTTATCTCCTCGAGCTCCCTGTCTGACGAGAAACGCAGGCAAGAGTGCGGCATGTAGTAGCAAAACGTCGTAAGTGTCGACCATGAGTGCTTGTAAGGCAGAGCTGGGATCCTGTGTCGCCACTTGAGTATCGACTGCGCTCAAAACGTCGTCGAGAAGATGATCGACAAGATCTTGCTTGCTGACGACGTGGGCGTAGAGGGCGTTCGGTGCGACACCGAGACGCTTAGCGACCCCGCGCATGGACATTGCCTCAATGCCGACCTCAGCGAGTAACTCACGGGCTGCGGCAAACACTATTTCGGGGGTAAGCCCCGCCCGCTCGCCCGGTTTCCTAGTTGTCGTCATTTTCCTAATGTACGCTGTCCACTATTATTGGACGCCGTCCATTACATCGACGATCGAGGGGTTATGACTAGAGAACTGACGGCGATTGACCGGGTCATCATGGTGAATGGCCGCCGAATTGCTGTGACGACATCGGGATCGGTGGGTCCGGCGGTACTGCTTTTGCACGGGTTTCCTCAGACACGCTTGGCGTGGCGATTCGTAGCGCCTGCGCTCGCCGAGGAAGCGCAAGTTGTCTGCCCCGATCTCCCTGGTTACGGAGAGAGCCAGACTCCGGCTGGAGCCGACGACCCGGCGGCCTATGCGAAGCGTGTCACGGCGAAAACAGTGGTCGATCTTATGCGCGAGTTGGGACATGAGAGGTTCGCTGTCATCGGTCACGACCGAGGCGGACTAGTTGCGTTCAGAGCCGGCCTCGATCACCCCGAGGTCGT